>CAYGGY010000030.1:0-57242 GCA_964349405.1 uncultured Ohtaekwangia sp.
ATTGTAAAGGGGTTTTACACCAAATATTTATTTGGTTTAATGTATAAATTAAAAATAAATAATTGAAAACTTGTTCAATTATAAAATTATTATTTACTTCATCTCATAAATAAAACAAACACCCGCAAAAATGGAAGCAGTCAGAAGACGAATTAGCTACAACAAATTGGGCAGAGTGTCTGAAATATTTTCAGGCCTGGCACATCCTACCAGGCTGGAAATATTAGAAATTCTGGAAAGCGGAAAGGTATATTCTGTTGGCGAGATTTTAAGTGAAATAAACATAGACCCTACGCTGCTCACGCATCATCTCATGAAGATGAAACACATGGGCATTTTAAAATCTTCAAAAGAAGGTAGAAATGTATACTATGAATTAGCGATGCCAGAAATTACGAGTGTTCTTGATTGTATTCAAAATTGTAAGTATTAGTAATTAACCAAACCAAAACCAATAAAAATTTAATATATGGCAACCCCTACCAAAGTATTGGATTGTTCGGGCCTATTGTGCCCTATGCCTGTTGTAAAAACTGCTAAGGCAATAAAAGAATTGGCAATAGGCGACACGCTTGAAATGATCTCCACGGATGCCGGTGCTATGCCAGATATGAAGGCCTGGGCCAATCAAACAAAACATGAATTACTGGAAGCGGTGGAGGAAGGTGGCAAATACAGATTTCTTATTAAGAAAACGCATTAATAAAGAATAATCATATGGCTAATAAACTAGCTCTTATGTGCACGAAAGGTACCCTTGATTGGGCATACCCCCCATTTATCCTGGCCACTGCGGCAGCGTCAATGGGATGGGATACTTCGATCTTCTTTACCTTTTATGGATTACCGCTGCTGAAAAAAGATTTATCCCCTGTAGTATCGCCATTGGGAAATCCTGCTATGCCTATGAAGATGCCGTTTGGGCCTGAAGGATTTCAAAACATTAACTGGCCTATTCCTAACGTTTTAATGGCAGGGATTCCAGGATTTGAAAACATAGCTACTAGTCTGATGAAAAAAACGTTTAAAAATAAAGGGGTAGCTACTATCAACGAACTTCGGGATTTGTCAATTGAATTGGATGTTAGATTGATTGCCTGCCAAATGACTATGGATGTGTTTGGATTTAAAAGGGAGGAATTCATTGATCAGGCAGAAATCGGGGGCGCAGCTACATTCCTTGAAATTGCTTCAGATGCAAATGTTAGCCTATTCATTTGATGAGATGAATTAGAACTCCATAAAAAACGATTTACTTGTTAAACGTACATTAAGAAACGCAATTAAATATAACCAAACCCAATGGCAAACGGAACAAACAAATTGGCAATCATAGCCACGAAAGGTACGCTGGATTGGGCATACCCTCCTTTTATTCTGGCAACTGCTGCTGCTGCCATGGGGTGGGAAACAGGTATTTTCTTCACATTTTATGGATTACCGCTTCTTAAAAAAGAACTTTCGGCAAAGGTCTCTGCATTGGGAAATCCAGCAATGCCTATGAGAATGCCTTTTGGCCCTGAGGGATTTCAGAACATTAATTGGCCCATGCCTAATCTCATAATGGCAGGTCTTCCAGGATTTGAAATTATGGCTACCAGCCTAATGAAGCAGACCTTTAAAAATAAGGGAGTAGCAACAATTGAAGAACTTAGGGATATGGCAGTGGAGTTGGAAGTCAAACTGATTGCCTGTCAAATGACGATGGATGTATTTGGATTTAAAAAAGAAGAATTTATTGAACAAACAGAGATTGGTGGGGCCGCCACATTTCTTGAATTTGCTTCAGATGCGAACGTGAGTTTAACATTTTGAGATCATGCCCATCCGATGGATTGATGCGGGGCGAGTAAGTCACTATAGATCCCAAAGCATTTACCACGGACTTGGTTACGCTCAAACGCCAGAAACACCGGATACGGTGGTGATGGCGATACCTGAAGACCCTTACATCTGTATTGGTTATTTTCAGGAAGCGGCAAAAGAGATTGACCTCAACTTTTGTCGAGAACACAAGTTGCCTGTAATCAGAAGGGAAACAGGCGGAGGTGCTGTATATATTGATTCAGGTCAGATGTTTGTGCAGTGGATTTGTCAGCCTGGATTTCTTCCACGTAAAGTGGATCAGCGGTTTCAGCTTTTTAATAAAGCATTAATAGAAACCTATAAGTTCTTTGGCATACAGGCGTATCACTATCCGGTAAACGATGTCCATGTAAACGGAAAGAAGATTGTTGGAACAGGGGCTGCCACAATAGGCAATGCAGAAGTCGTTACCGGAAATTTTCTTTTCGATTTTAATATCGAATTAATGACTCATGCATTGAACTTACCCAACCCAGAGTTCAGAACGGTTATAAGAAGTAGTTTGGATAATTACATAACCTGGATGAAGCGTGAGCTAAATCATCCTCCTTCCTACTCCGAAGTCATTGCTTCATATAAATCAAACTGTGAAATAGCAATTGGTGAACAATTAATTGAGGGAGAATTCACAACGGATGAATTGTTGGCAATTGAAAAAGCGGAAGAGAAATTAGCTAACGAAGATTGGCTACATTCTGTAAAATCTTCTCCGTCAAAAAATAAATTGGTAAAAATCCATGCAGGAGTTTGGGTTGGGTGGATGGTCTATGAAGTTTCTGATTTATCCATACAGGTTTTTTCTCAGATGCGTAATAACAAGTTGGAAATGATTCGGTTTTATCTTCCACAAAACATTAATCTGACTTGGGAAATCGGAAAGCTGGAAGAAATATTGGTATCCTCTTTTATGACGCAAAGTGAAATTGCACAAAGAATAGAAGCATTTTTTACACAAGTAAATACTTTGGATACCTTATTAACTATAGAAGAATGGACCCGTGCAATAATGCAGATTAAAAAAGAAGTGCAAAAAGTAAGTGGTCATGCCTGATGTAATAGGAAAGGTTGTAACGGCTGGTGAAGTGGCCAACTATTATAAACTGTATCCTGGTTTTTGGTTTTTGCTTGAAGTGTTGAAAACAAATGTGGAAGGAAAAGCTGAACTGATGAGGGTTGCGGGTTACGATAAAAATAAGGATGTGCTACGAGAGTACCTGTTGGAGGAACAAGTTGAAGTAAATAGTAAATACATATTTGTGTATGCATCTCCAGATGGGAAATGCGAAATCTAGAACCAAATCAAATTCTAATAAAATAAAGAGATAAAACTATGGCAGACGATCACGAAGGAAAAAAAATTCTGGTTATTCAAACACATGGTATTGAAACACCAACACGTACTTACTCTCCTCTTTTCTATGCTATGGCAGCTGCTGCCATGGAAATGGAAGTGATGGTGTGGTTTACCATGAATGGCACCAACCAGTTAAGAAAAGGTGAAGCCGAGAAAATACAATTGGACAAGACTAGCAATGTCACACTTAAAACAATGTTAAAGATGGCAATGGAATCGGATGTAAAACTCCGGGTCTGTCAGCAGAGTTTGGAATTATGGAACATGAAAAAGGAAGATCTAATTGAAGGTGTGGAAATATTAGGTGCCACCAGCATTATTGATCTGGCCTTGAATAATGATCACACTATGTATTTCTAAATTATTTTAATCTAAAATCGTAAAACTCAATATGGCACACGCAAAAGTAAATGAATGTGTTATCCCAATGGATCTCCATTATTCTGTGGAGGACAATACGTGGATTCGTGTTAACGAAGATGGATCGGTAACTGTTGGCATGACCGATATTGCTCAGCACCTGGCTGGACCCATATTGCACGCCAAAGCTAAGGGTGCAGGCACCGATAGAAAAAAAGGAAAACCAATTGCTACCGTAGAAAGCGGAAAATGGGTTGGCCCGGTAAAATCTCCCATCTCTGGAGTAATAACAGAAGTTAATGAAAGCTTAGTGAGTGATGCACAACTCATTAACCGTAGCCCATACAAAGATGGATGGGTAGTGAAAATGAAACCAGAAGCACTCGAAGCAGAATTAAAAGAAATGGTTACCGGTGAAAACGCTGTCACTGCTTATAAAGCAAAAATTGAACGTGACAATATCAAAGCCTGCGCTCATATCGAGGGCTCTGATACCTATGAATAGTTCTGATTTTAAAACATCAGATAGTAAAATAAATATGGTAATGACTATTTAATAAAAAACAATGGCTCTAAATCCAATGCCGCTAGATTTAAGTGGCGCCAAGTATGCAGCTGTTTCTTATGAAGAAAAGGAGCGCTTATTCGAAGAAGTGAAAGCCGATGAACGCTGGCATCACGTTTTATATGGATGTTACGAATGTGGAATCTGTGTAGCCGCTTGTCCCTCTGCCCGCTTTTATGATTTTAGTCCTCGGATTATTGCGCAGGCTGCCGCTCGCGAAGATGTAGACCTGGTCTATACATTAATGAATGATAGCGTGTGGGATTGCTCACAATGCTTTTCATGTGATCGTTGCCCTCGACAAAATAGTCCGGGGCAGATCATCACTATCATGCGCGAAGTAGCGGTGAAGAATGGTTTGAAAACTGCCAAGCAAGCATTGGAAGGTTACGGCCGAATCATTTATAAAATCATGTCTACAGGAACACAGGTTTCTCCCGACATGCTTCAACCTAATGCTTTTCCGGATTGGGGTGGCCACGTAAAAGAAATTTCAGATAACCTTGATATTTGGCGCAAAGCCCTACCACCAGAAACGTTGCATACCACAGAAACGGGTTGGCAAATCAGCGACAAAACCATTGTTGAATTATACTTGATCTGGCACATGACAGGAGTGATGGATCTTATTAAAGGTGTGGACGAAGGTTTGTTTATGATTTTGGTGGATGTAATGGAAGAACGCCTTCAGGATGCAGGCTATGATGATGTCTCTTTTGATTAAACTATAAATTCATATTATGATTCATTTACCTATAGTGAAAGCAGTAGATCGGAAGTTTGAAGCAAACCCCGATGAAGCACCAACTGAAGATATCCGCGAAGCCGTTTTACAACTGGAGAAAGAAGGAGAATGGATTGTTCCCCGTGTTCCAGAGCCATTCATGGAAGAGAAGACAAAATATGGAAGAATAAAAAAAATACCGGTTGAAAAAACCTGGCATCATAAAAGTTGCGGTCAGTGTGGGCACATCCCTGGCTACTCCACTTCCATCTTCTGGTTAAATCGAGCTTTCGGGTTAGACTATCACGATCCAACCGATCAGACTTCCTGCACAGCATGGAACTACTATGCTTCGGCTACTTCCAATCCTGAGGCCCAGGCTGCTGTAGCGATGCGCAATTTTGCTTCTGCTTATGAGGTAGGGTATTTTCCTATCATCCATTGCGGCACCAGTTTCGGTCACTATAAAGAAGTACGCCATGCGTTGGTTCATCAGCATGACTTGCGCAGAAAAGTGAAGAAAATTATGGAACGGTTGGGTAAACCGATGGTGATGCCTGAGGAGATTATTCATTATAGCGAGTGGGTGTTGGCAATGCGTAAACGTATTGCTGAACGACAGGTGATTGACATGAGCATGGTTACTGCTACCGTACATCCAGCCTGTCATTATCATAAGTTGATTGAAGAGGATGCGATCTATGACAGCGAAATTTACGGGGCACAGCGCAGTGCTATTATTACTTCAACACTGAAGGCATTGGGTATAAATGTAGGTGATTATTCTTCCTGGTATGACTGCTGTGGATTTGGGTTCCGTCATATTTTGGTTTCTCGCGATTTTTCACGTTCATTTTCTGTGCAACGTAAAATTGAAGTGATGATGCAGGAAGTAAATCCTGATCTAACTGTAACCCATGATACAGGTTGCGTGACCACACTTGATCAAAGTCAGTTTGCCGGCAAAGCACATGGCAAGAAAGTAGGACTGCCCGTATTGGCCGATTCGCAGGTGGCTGCCTTGGCAATGGGTGCGCACCCATATAAAGTACTTCAGCTGCATTGGCACAATACTGACAATACCCGTTTCCTTGAAAAGATAGGAATTGATCATGAAAAAATGTGGGCCGAGTTTCAGGTTGAAGCAGATAAAATCAAACGTGGTGAGATGCCTTTTCTCACCTGGGCAGACGCAGAAAAAAAATAAATCATTCACTATTAATATAGAATAAACATGGCCAGCGAAAACATACTTGTAATTGGAGGCGGACCTACCGGGATGGAAGCAGCCCGCGGAATTGCATCTCTTGGATACAACGTAACTTTAGTAGAAAAAAGAGAACGATTGGGTGGCACACCTGATGCTTCTCAATATGCAGCACTTACACCCGACATGCGCAACGCAGAGGAAGCAATTGGCGAAATGGTAGATGCCATTACGAACAATCCAAACGTTACCCTGATGTTTAACACTACGGTTATAGACTCATCCGGAAGCGTTGGAAATTTCAAAGTGAAAGCCATACAAAACGGAAAAGAAATTACCATCGATGCAGGATCAGTGATCATCTGCACAGGATTCACGCATTTCGATCCGGGACGCGAAACACAAAAATATGGTTACTATGAACATGATGATGTAATCACGTTGGTGGATGCCGAAAAAATGCTGAAGGCAGGAAATTTTGTACGCCCATCCAACGGAGAAAAACCTAAGCAGGTATGTTTCATTCAGTGCGTAGGATCACGTGACCGTCAGATTGGAAATGAGTATTGCTCAAAAGTTTGTTGTGGAATTTCCAGCAAGCAAGCCATCGAAATTCGTCAGCATGTTCCCGACTGCAAAGTATTCATCTTCTACATCGACATGAGGATGTATGGCTATTGGGAAAACGAAATCTATTGGCCTGCACAGGAAAAATATAAAGTGAACTATGTAAAGGGTATCGCCACTGAAATTGTGAAGAAAGGTGATCGTTTGCTGGTAAAAGGTGAAGATACCACGATGAGAAGACCGCTTGAAGTTCCTATGGACATCGTTATTTTGGCGGTTGGTATGGAACCAAGTGAAGGAACGAAAAAAGTGGCCGACATCTTTGGTGTTAAAAAGAATAAATATGGTTTCATCGAAACCATTGGTGGTGCGCTAAACACCGTATCTACAGACGTGCCAGGAGTGTATGCAGCTGGTGCTGCCACCGGCCCTTCTGATTTGGAAGATTGTGTTTCAAGTGCAGGTGCCGCAGCCATGAAAGCCATTGCGTCTGTAAGAAAAGTTGCTGTGCCAGCCTGATGTGTTATGAGTCAATTGATCGACATAGGAGCAGCGAAAGAATTTATGAAGGAAACCCTTGAGCGGGTAAGCCGCGAAGAGTTGGTATCCATTGCTGCTGATTTGGATGCGAAGAGTCGTTTGTTTCAACAGTATCTTCATCCCGATCGTATCCATCAATTGAATAACGCTGAAGTAGAAGAAATCCTTCGAACTATTTTTGTGGTACGTAGACGAATCAAACAGATTATTAAAACCAATCCACACGAAAATCTTAAAGAGTCCATGAGTATCCTGTTGTATGGAGATCGGGAAATAGAAGATCGTTTTCAAGATTTCATTAACAGTCTTGATGGATTGGAACTTGATTTGAAAACAGAACTGGCCGGTGAAATTCTCCATTTTACTAAACCTGAAATGTATTGGCTTTGGGGTCGGTGGATGTGGGATCCTGAGAAAAAAACCGGAGCCATTCCATTGGTAACGACAGAAGGATTTGACCTACAAGGCGAATCACAGGGAGAAGTTTACATGAAAGTAGGCAAAGGTGTCGCCTTTGTTCACTCCATTGGTGAGGCTGCAGATTTTCAGTTTATTAGCAGAACACTTTTTGGCACCGATGTATTTCTTTCATGTGTGTATGTAGTATATGCCTACACAATACTTCGCATGCGCATGACACAAGAATTTAATAAAGTGATGCCTGGCTTGCCAGAATTTTCCAGGCGTTTGCTGGGAGTACTCAAACTGCCACAGGCAGCCTGAAAATAAAAAATTGAATAACGTTAATTACCAATTATGCCGGTAGATAAAAAACAAATCGTTGAAAAGGAAAGCGTTGTTGTTGAAGGAATAACCCTTACAGCCGAATGGAACAGGATGTTTGAACAACGTGTATTGTTTGATTACGATACTTCCACACTTGACAAGGTAACAGAAATTGCCAACGCTGAATCAATGGGTTGGTGCTACCAGTGTGGCCAGTGCGTTCCAGTATGCCCTGTTAACAAGGTAGGTCATTACGGGCCACTTCGGATTTTTCGCGACCTTCAGGTAGGAAAAGATTTATTGACTTCCGATACCTTGTGGGAATGCACAACCTGTATGCAATGCCTACGTGTGTGCCCTAAATCGGTAGACATGATAAAGATCATGCCGGCTGTACGTGAACAAGCGGTGCTGGAAGGCAACGCTCCGGAAGAGTTACAAAAAGCATTTACCAACACATTTGAGTATGGCAATCCATTAGGCGAATCACAAAAGAAGCGTGCTGATTGGGTGCAACAAGCAGGTGTTCCTGTTCCGATCATGAAAGATATCAAACGACCGGTAGATATTTTATGGTTTGTTGAAAGTTATCCTGCCTATCACATTCGCGGCAAACAAGCCAGTGCTGCACTCGCCAAAATTTTCAACACGCTAGCCGTTGACTTTGGAATATTGGGTATTGAAGAAAAAGACACCTGCGATTCGCAACGCCTGGCTGGTGAAGTAGGCTTATTCGAAGAGTTTGCAGAATATAACATCAAAACCTTAAAGAAGTATAAGTTCAACAAGTTGTTGGTTACCGATCCACATGCACTCAATGCGTTCAGAAAGGAATATCCAAAACATGGTGGTGAGTTTGATACGGTACATTATACTACCTACCTCGCCCCTTTGATGAGCAAATTGAACTTTACTAAAAAACTGAATTACAAAGTGACTTTCCACGATCCATGTTATCTCGGAAGACATAACGGAGAATATGAAGCACCGCGTCAGATAATGAAGGCAATTCCTGGAGTAGAATTAATTGAGATGGGGCGTTGCCGCGAGCAGAGTTATTGCTGTGGTGGCGGTGGTGGCGGTATGTGGCTCGATGGTTTTATGGCCGATCAGGTAACCGAGCGTTTGTCGGAAAACCGGGTTAAAGAAGCTGTTGCTACCGGTGCTGATGTACTGGCAGTGTGCTGTCCTTATGAAGTATCGCGTTTTGAAGATGCTGTAAAATCAACAGGCAATGAAGGTAAACTTTTAGTAAAAGATATTGCTGAATTGATAGTTGAAGCAATGGGATGATTATAAAGGATCTAATTTTTCAAAAGCAGTAAACATTTGAAAAATTGAAATAAGAAAGATTATGAACAAAGTAGATAAATACGAAATACGCGAGGGACTGCTTTACGACCCTATTAATCATTTTTGGATGGATGTGACTGGCAACTCTGCCGTGATTGGTATGAGTCCATTGGTACAGGAAACAAGTGGTTCGTTTGTCGCTGTACAATTTTCTAAGCCGGGCACTTCGTTTAAAAAAGGCGAAAGTATTGGCACCGTAGAAGCCGAAAAACATGTTGGTCCACTCAAGGCTCCTGTAACAGGTAAAGTACGGATAGTAAATGAAGCTGTTATAAACAATCCCCGTTTGATTAACGAACAACCCTACGATGGTGGTTGGTTAATGGAAATAGATTTAAACGATACTTCAGAGTTGGACGCTATGATAAGCGGAGAAAAAAACATAAAGGATTGGTTCGAGGCGGAGCTTAAAAGATTTAATGAAAAAGGATGGATAGCGCAACCATAGATATTAATTCTGAAATTCAGAACGGAGCGTTTGCCGCAAGGCAATCTCATTTTGGAAATGAAATAACATTTCATGCGCCAGGATTAAAGAGTTATCATATTGAAGGCTTTGAACAAAAGAATCCTAAAGCTTTTTTGCCCATCAGTATTACCGGCAGTGGCTGTGCGTTGGATTGCGACCATTGCGATTCCAAAATACTGGAACCCATGATTCCTCTAAACCCAAAAGAAGGACTGTATGCAATGTGCGAGCGCTTGGCCAAAGGTGGAACGGAAGCAGTATTGATTAGTGGAGGATCGCAACGCGATGGTAAAGTGCCATTCATGAAGCACATTGATGCGATAAGCCGTATTAAGAAAGATCTTGGACTGAAAGTGATGGTCCACACGGGATTGGTTGATGAAACAATGGCCAAAGGTTTAAAGGAAGCAGGTGTAGATGGTGTGGCCTTGGACATTATCGGTTCGAACGAAACGATAAAGAAAGTTTATCACCTGAACTCAACCATAGAAGATTATGATTATTCCTTAAAAGTATTAACAGATTATGGATTGAGTATCCGTCCGCATATTATTCTGGGTTTACATTACGGAAAAATGTTGGGCGAATATGACGCACTGGAGATGATCAGCAAATATCCTGTTCACGCTTTGATATTAGTAATATTCACCCCATTACATGGCACACTCATGCAGAAGGTGGCTCCCCCACCAACGGATGAAGTAGCTGATTTTTTTCATCGGGCACGTATGAAAATGCCCGACTCAAAAATATTGGTGGGTTGCGCAAGGCCTTCAGGCGAGTACAAAAAGATTGTTGATATAGCCGCAGTAGATGCAGGCTTAAATGGAATTGCCTATCCAGCTGAGGGCGTTATAGAACATGCGAAGGCGAAAGGCTTAATTCCAAAGTTTTTTGAAAATTCTTGTTCCTGTGGTGTAGATTAAAAGTGATGGGCAAGCAGGTGTGGCGACATATTGAAGAGAACGAAGTATCTGCATCTTACGGACTTGCCAGCGATGAATATTTAATGCAATCGCATACACGCGAAACCAATTCGTTTCCGGCAACACTAAAATTATATACTTACCGTAATTATTGTGCACTCTGCGGAAGGTTTCAGGACATTCAAGCAGAAATAGATTTGGAAGCATGCAAAGTACATGGTTTTGACTATGGACGTAGGCTTACGGGTGGTGGTGCAATTATTATGGGTGACAACCAATTGGGCATTTGCCTTACCGCCAACTCTTCTACTTTTAAATGGACGCATATCCGTGAATTGTATCAGCAATTCTCAGAACCAATCATTAATGCGTTAGAAGATTTTAATATTAAAGCGAGCTTCCGATCAAAAAATGATCTGGAAGTGGATGGGAAAAAGATTGCTGGGTTGGGCATACATGTCAGCCCGGAAGGAGGCATTCAATTTCATTCGAGCCTACTTCTTGACCTCGACATTCCTGAAATGTTGAAGGTTCTCAAAATTCCCGTTCAAAAATATTCAGATAAAAAGATGGTGTATTCCATTGAACAGCGCATGACTACGGTGCGTAGGGAGGCACAGGAAATGATCGGTATGAATCAGTTGAAACATTCCATCAGGCAAGCTTATGAGAAAATGTTTGATGCATCCTTAAGCATTGAATCTTTTACTTCAGAAGAACAAAATCAAATAAAAATAGTAGAGCGTGATCGGTATCAATCAGAAGAATGGTTGTTTCAACACAGTCCACAACAGGACATGGATGGAATGAGCCTTAAGAAAACGAAAGCAGGATTGTTACGCACCTATATCGGATTAAAAGGAGAAACAATCAAAAGCGTTTTAATTACCGGTGATTTTATGGATATGCCATTTGCGTTTTCTCAAATAGAATCTCAATTAAAATGGAGTCCATTGGACAAAGAAAAAATTGCCGGTATCGTTCAGAAAACTTTTTCCGATAGCGCTGAGGCTGAAACTGCAGTTAGCATTACATCGGAAGAAGTAACAGAGGCAATATGGTTAGCTGCTCAGCGTGCTTTTGCAGCTAAAAAATATACGTATAAAGGGTCTTGTTATTATCCTAAAGAAACAACTGATGCCTGATACTATCTTTAATTCGATCATAGAGGAAAGAAATATTTCTGTTCATGTTTCAGAAAGAGCGAAACAGGCGCTGAGTACAAGAACAAATCCCTTGCATGTAAACATGGAACTCTACTTTAGTTGTTTTATAAAAAAGATGGTAAGTTTTTCCGATTCGCCACCAATTAGAGAATCCACGAAAGTAACAGAAAATCTCTTTGCTTCTTTTCGTCCGGTACAATCTAAAAGTTGCAACATATACGAGTTAAGTGGTGCGAATACCCCTACCCTCATCGATTTACCTATTGTAAAACGCAAAGCAATCGTTCCTAAACATTTATTTATTGATTGTAAAAAGGGAAAATGGAAAGGCGACTTTACTTGGAGTATTAAATAAATAAAACGAATTCTAAACAGTTATTGATAGTATGATACCATTAGAGACAATAGAAACAGAAACCATTAAAAAATTAAGTCCTGATGTTGTGCGTATCAGTGCAGCTAGTGCCATGGCCTTACGAATGCAATCAGGAAGATTTTCGCGTGAATTCGATTTTGGAGGCATAAATATTTTACTTAACTATGAAAACGGATGTTTGTCGGATTGTGGTTACTGTGGTTTAGCACGAACAAGACCAGGATCCTATGAAGAGAAATCGTTTATCCGTGTAGAGTGGCCTTTGGTTGATACGGATCAACTTATTAATCGGATGGCCGAACATGAAAACAAACTTACCCGCCTTTGCATATCAATGGTTACACACGGCAGCGCATACCGAGATACTGTTGATATTACCAAGCGATTAAGAGCAAAGGTAAACACACCGCTTTCTATTTTAGTGGCGCCACCTACTTTAAATAAGGAGAAACTTCAACACTTTAAAGATTTAGGTGTAGATATGATTGGTGTTGGATTAGATGCTATTACAGAAGAAACTTTCCGTAAGCATCGCACCGATGTACCGAATGGTTCACTACGGTGGGAAAATTATTGGAACATCATCAATGAGTCACGTAGAATTTTCGGGCCCTGGAAAGTAAATATTCATACGGTAGTGGGTTTGGGTGAAACCGATAAGGAGTTGGTGGATATGTTTTTCTATTTAAAGGATAATCAGATTCTTCCTTATCTATTCAGTTTTAATCCCGAACCAGATTCACGCATGGGCGATGTTCCCAAGGCAAGCATCACGCGATGGAGAAGAATACAACTAGTTAAACATCTGATAGAAAAATACGACCTCTCCCCTGACGCCATTTCATATGATGTGACTGGAGGCATTCAAAAACTTGAAGTGACCAATAACACCATTGCGAGTGCACTTAATTCGTTGGATGCAGGAATACCTTTTATGACCAATGGTTGCCCAAGTGAAGGAGGCGAAGAGGCCGGTTGTTCCAGACCGTATGGAAGTTATAAACCAAGTGAATCATTTCGGGATTTCCCTTTTCAACCTGAAACTGATGATCTGACATTAATACGCCAGGAATTAGCGCTTGAAGAAATTACCAATTAGAAAATTAATATCGTACCAAAAATAAATGCACTATGAACATTATTGTACCCATTAAGCAAGTTCCTGATCTGGTCGAGGAGCTTGAGATCGATTCTTCGGGAAAAAGCCTTGATCAGTCTTCCTTGAAAATGAAGTTGAGTGAATTTGATGATCACGCATTGGAAGAGGCACTCATCTTAAAAGAAGAAAGTGGCGCTACCGTTACAGCCATTGCCATTGATTCTGAAGACGTTGATAAGATACTCTTTACTGCAGCGGCCAAAGGTGCTGATAAAATTATAAAAATTACCGGATTGGAAAGTCCTTCCAGTCATCAGGCAGCACAAGCGTTGGCTCAAGTGATAAAAAGCATGCCACATGATCTGGTAATGACGGGCGTACAAGCCGTTGATGATCGTGACGGACAATTAGCTGTGTTGCTTGCTCATTATATGGGTGTGCCTCACGTAAGTGTGGTTACCAGCGTGAAGGCAAATGGTAACGTAGTTTCTGTGAGCAAAGAATATGGTGCTGGTCTTGTCGCTGAGTACGAAGTAAACTTACCTGCGGTGGTGGGCGTGCAAGCTGCACGTCAATCTCCACGGTATGTACCTGTAGCAAAGGTAAGACAGACTATGAAAACAGCCACGCTGGAAGAAGTAGAGGCATCGGGCGTAACCGCCAGTACGGGTTCATCGGTAAATCGCGTGTACAAACCTGAGAGCGGGGCTGGTGCCGAAATGATTGAGGGCTCCGCAGAAGAGCAAGCATCAAAAATTATTCAATTACTTAAAGACAAAGGAATAAAATGAGCAATCAAGTTTTTGTAATCGCAGAACATATCAAGGGCAAATTCGATGACATTACTTTCGAAATGCTCGGGAAAGGAAAAGAAGTTGCAACAAGTTTAGGCGGTGAATTGGTAGCCGTACTTCTTGGCAATAATGTGAAAAGTATGGCAAGTCAGTTGGGTGCTGCAGCCAAAGTAATTTGTGTAGAATCTCCACAACTCGAAAACTTTTCCCCTGAGTCAAACAGCAAAACAGTATCAGCTGTGGTAGCGGCCAACAAGCCAAAACTGGTTATGACAGGCTATACTTCTATGGGTATGGAAATCGGGCCAGCTGTTTCAGTGGACAATAATATGTCATTGGTCTCTTTTGTTTCTGATGTAACCGCAAGCGGTGGTACGGTAACTACTGTGAGTAGATTATACGGAGGGAAGATGAACGTAGAATCGCAATTAGAAGGCGAATGCTTTATTGTAAGCATGCTACCCGGTTCTTCAAAAGCTGATGCCGGTCGAGTAGATGGAACACCGGCCATTGAAGATTTTGCGGCACCCGATCTGAGTAATCTTTCTATTAAATTTAAGCAATTGGTAGAGCCAGAAGGTGGTGATGTAGACATCACAACACAAGATATATTAGTAAGTGCAGGTCGTGGAATACAAAGTGATGAAAACCTGCCTATGGTAAATGACTTAGCTGCTAAACTTGGCGGAGCTGTTTCTTGTTCTCGTCCATTGGTTGATAGCAAGTGGATGCCTAAAACCCGCCAGGTTGGTAAATCAGGCTTGAAAGTGAAACCGAAACTTTACTTAGCACTCGGTATCAGTGGAGCGCCAGAACATATCGAAGGTATGAAAGACGCAGGGCTTATTATCGCTGTGAACAGCGATCCGAAAGCTCCGATTTTCGACTACGCTCATTATGGAGTTGTTGGTGACGTATTGGATATCATACCTGCATTAACCGGAAAATTGTAATTAATATACTTTACCCGCCAAAAGTTTTAAAATTTTGGCGGGCTTTAAACTCTTAATCCACATGATCGAGACCCGAGAAATTTATCGCCACTTCCCATTTGTACTGGAAGTTATCTTCTACATCGTAGCTTTTTCTACCATAGGAATTTTTATCTATGGCTTCTATTTAAAATACAAAAAGTACAAAAAAGGAAGAGATGCAGATCGATTTAATAATCTCTTAAAAAGGTTTTTAAAAGCGGCAGCTATTATGGGTAAAAACTCTACTGTGTTCAAACGCGACAAGTTTGCAGGATTTGCTCATTGGTTAATATTCTGGGGGTTTGTGGTTTTGTTTATCGGTACCATTATCGTAGCACTCGATTACGATTTATTGCGTCATTTAAATTTTCAATTATTAAAAGGACCGTTCTACCTGGTTTATTCATTAACACTGGATGTATTTGGTGTATTGTTTTTGATCGGTCTTGTCATGATGATGAGTCGAAGGGCTCGCAAGCTGCCACAATTGGATTATACGCGGAACGACCTTAACCCTGAGCAATACAATCGTAAAGGATATGCCATTGACGATAAGATTTTTTTATGGCTATTATTCCTGATCGGGTTAACCGGATTTTTTATTGAAGGTATTCGCATCGCAGCAGATCGCCCCTCTTTTGAAGTGTGGTCACCGGTGGGCTGGGCATTGGCCGACCTTTCTGATATGCTTGGTCTTACGGCAAGCGCAAATAGCATGCACATTTATTCGTGGTGGTTTCATGCCATCCTGGTGATGTTTTTCATTGCCTATATCCCGTATTCAAAAGCTATGCACATGTTGGTAGATTATGCCAACCTTATGTTTAAGGATGAAATGGCAGCCAAGCGCCTGCCACGTGTTCCGGAAGAGAAAGCTAAAGAAAGCATGGGCTATAATGTGATCACCGATTTCACCTGGAAAGAACTTCTCGACTTTGATGCATGTACCAAGTGTGGAAGATGTCATCATGTATGTCCTGCACGCAATGCAGGCACGGCTCTTTCTCCCCGTGATCTCATACTCGATTTACGCACTCATGCTGACACTACAATTGGCAAACAGGAATGGTTTCCTCAGTTGTTTAACAACGGCAAAAACGAATCAAAAGAAATAGCTGGTGGAATCATCAGCAAAGATGTGCTTTGGTCGTGTACCACCTGTATGGCTTGTGTAGAAGTTTGCCCCGTAGGAATAGAGCATCTTACAAGCATCGTAAACCTTAGAAGAACATTAGTGGAGAAAGGCAATATGGAAACCATGTTGCAGGATACACTGGGTAATATTGGTGAGTACGGAAACTCTTTTGGTCTATCAGAAAAGAAACGTGCGGATTGGACAAAAACACTCGACTTCAAAATTAAAGATGTACGAAAAGAGGAGGCCGAATACCTGTGGTTTGTTGGTGACTATGCATCCTACGATGCGCGGATTAACACACTGTCTAAAAAAGTAGCTTCTGTACTTCAGAAGATTGGTCTCGATTATGGTATTATGTACGATGGTGAAAAGAATTCAGGTAACGATGTACGCAGAGTAGGTGAAGAAGGTTTGTACGAAATGCTGGTTGAAGACAACATGAAATCATTTGGCAAATCAAAATTTAAAAAAATATTTACCACCGATCCTCATTCCTACAACACCATCAAAAATGAATATCCCGACTATGGTGGTAATTATGAAATAGAACACTACACGGGTTTGTTACTTCGACTTGTCAAGGAAGGTAAACTAAAGTTTACGAAGAAACTTGGCTACAAAGTGACCTACCACGATCCTTGTTATCTTGGAAGATATAATGGCGAAGTAGATGCACCTAGACAATTGATGGAGGCAATGGGCATTGAACTGCAGGATATGCCACGATGTAAAGAGAATTCATTTTGCTGTGGAGCCGGTGGCGGAAGGATTTGGATGGATGATTCAAAGGCGAAAGAGCGTCCTAGCGAAATTCGTATCCGCGAAGCATTAACATTAGGGCCAGATGTGAAATATTTTGTAGTTGCCTGTCCTAAAGATTTCGCTATGTTTGGCGATGCCGTAAAAACCAGTGGCAACGAAGGGAAACTGGAAGTAAAAGACATTATTCAATTAGTGGAAGAAGCTATCGGGTAATCGTGATGTCCATTTTCTCAATTAACTTTTAGTAACTGATTGTAAGATCAAAAACAATAGATTAAATTATTTCTAACCTTCTAATCTAAGACGCTCATGAACTTCAAACCTGAAATGAAATCAAAAGAACAGATTGCCTCAGAGCAACCTAAATATGAATTGGCAACAAAATATATGGTGCCAGTTGCAGGAATGATTACGGTTAGCCCAGATCAAAAAATTAATGAGGTTATTGAAATTTTTATTCAAAAGAGAATTTCAGGAGCACCTGTTCTGGACATGCAAAAAAAATTGGTGGGCATAATTTCTGAAAAGGATTGCCTTCGCATTATCATTGACCAAGCATACCATAATTTACCTGCTGGTGACAGAATGGTGTCAGATTATATGACAGCCAAAGTAAAAACACTTTCTTCAACCAGTACAATAGTTGATGCCGCTGACGAATTTTTGAATAGTCCGGTAAGGAGACTTCCCATCGTAGATAATGGTATATTGGTTGGGCAAGTTAGTAGAAGAGATATTTTAAGAGCAGCTAAAAATATCAAAGCCACTACGTGGTAAAATAACGGAGAAGAGCCTAGTCAACCTCAAGGTTAAACCAATTTTCTAGTTTTCCTTTCAACCCATTATCTTGTTGCATGGGATAATATTCGTTTGTCTTCACCTGATAGTGATAGGATTTTAGAAATTGTTCGGTATTATGTGCTACTTGTCCAATGGCTTCACAGATATAATTAACTTCTTCTTCTGTCATTACTGGATGTAAAGACAATCTTACCCAACCTGGCTTGTCTGATAAGTCCCCTATATCAATTTTACTGGTAATCTCTTTGGACTGTTCCTTCGAAACATGTAACAAATAATGTCCATAGGTTCCTGCGCAGGAACAACCACCGCGCACTTGTATCCCAAAGCGATCACTCAATACCCGCACCACAAAATTATAATGAACCTTTTCAATATAGAATGAAATAACACCTAAGCGTTCTTTATGGTCAGGTGCCAATATTATCAGCCCAGGCACATTGCTTAGTTTCTTAAAAGCAATACTCAGCAATTTCTCTTCACGTTTTCTGATGTTTTCAGTTCCCATTTGCTCCTTCAAACGAATGGCCAGCGCTGCCCGTATGGTTTGCAGGAAAGCAGGGGTACCACCGTCTTCACGTGTTTCTATATCTTCAAAGTATTGATGTTCCCCCCATGGATTAGTCCACATCACGGTACCTCCACCGGGCTGATCAGGAACTCGATTTTGATATAACTTCTGATTAAAAATTAATACCCCAGAACTTCCCGGACCGCCTAAAAATTTATGAGGTGAAAAGAAGATGGCATCCAACGCTTCATCCTCCTTTGGAGGATGCATGTCCATATCGGCATAAGGAGCAGATGCTGCAAAGTCTACAAAACACAAACCACCATGTCGATGCATAACCGATGCTAATTGGTGATACGGTGTAAAAATCCCTGTTACGTTGGAGCAAGCTGTAAAGGAGCCAATCTTTACTTTACGATCCTGAAACTTAATGATTTCGTCTTCAAGATTTTGAGGACTTACCAATAGTTGATCATCCGGACGAATGACCACCACATCCACCTCACATTCAAGCCACGAAGTTTGATTCGAATGATGTTCCATGTGAGTAAGAAAAACTACAGGCCTTTCCGAAGCAGGCTGATTATAATATCGTTTTGCTTTTTCAGGTATGTGCAGCCCAAGAATTCGTTGAAGTTTAGAAATCGCTGCAGTCATACCACTACCAGTGGCTAGAAAAACATCTTCATGATTCGCATGGACATGTTTCTTGATAACCTCATGGGCCATTTTATAAGCTATCGTCATAGCCTCGCCAGTATAGCTTGACTCGGAATGCGTATTCCCTACGAGAGGACCATAATGATTTGTAAGCAACCGCTCAATGGGTTCGTAAAGCCGGCCTGAAGCAATCCAGTCGGCATAAATCAATTTCTTTTTACCAAAAGTATTTTCAAAAACAAGATCTTGCCCTATAACTTTTTCAGCAATAACAGAGAAGGTATTGAGGTCTGTGTGATCTTGAATTATGGTTGATTGCATGTACTCCATCCTAATTTTGTTCAAGTTATATTATAAAGCTACTAAAAATTAGTCATTGGTAAGTTCCCTTAAAATGCATGAAGGAATACTTAATTTTTCGTGATGATTAGGAAAGAAACAATAAATATTTTGGGTTTCTCTGTTATACATATCATCTTCATCTCTGCATCACTAATCATTATGCACGATTCGTAATAGGCGAATAAGTAAAGGC
Source organism: uncultured Ohtaekwangia sp. (assembly GCA_964349405.1). Taxonomy (GTDB): domain Bacteria; phylum Bacteroidota; class Bacteroidia; order Cytophagales; family Cyclobacteriaceae; genus ELB16-189. Next base: position 19,474 of record CAYGGY010000030.1, read on the forward strand.
AAGACAAAACATTTCGCCTGGCAGGTGAATATCGAAGGGGTTAACTATATTTTGATCGAGGGAAATCTTCGCCTACGATTTATTAGTCACTTAGAATAATTCCTTCGCTATCCTATAAATCGGATCGGATTTACCCATGGAGTAAAAATGAAGTGTAGGTACCCCCTTCTTAATCAATTCCTTTGATTGATGTATAGCCCATCGGATACCAACTTCTTTCAATGAAGCAGTGTCTTTACATTTTTCTGCTTCTTCCGATAATTCTTCCGGAATATCAATATGAAATGTTTTTGGTAATACCGTAAGTTGTGCTTTCCCTGTTAATGGCTTAATACCCGGAATGATCGGTACGTGAATATCTGCCTCACGACATTTGTCGACAAAATCAAAATACTTTTTATTGTCAAAGAACATTTGAGTCACAATGTATTCTGCGCCCATGTCCACTTTCAATTTTAAATATTTCAGATCACTTTTTAAGTTGGGAGCATTAAAATGCTTCTCCGGATAGCCCGCTACTCCAATGCAAAAATTAGTGGGGGCTGCACTCTCCAGTTCATCATCCAGATAAATTCCTTTATTCATCTTTACAACCTGATCCAGTAAATCAGATGCAAACTTATGTCCATCGGGCTCGGGCACGAAACGATTCTCCGTCTTAATGGCATCCCCTTGCAATACAAGCACATTATCAACCCCCAAAAAATGTAGATCAATCAATGCATTCTCTGTTTCTTCTTTACTAAAACCACCACAGATAATATGTGGTACCGTATCTACTTTATAATGATTCTGGATGGCTGCACAAATACCCACTGTACCCGGTCGTTTACGGGTGGATATTTTTTCCAGCAACCCTCCCTCCTTCTTGCGGTAAACATATTCCTCGCGATGGTATGTTACATCGATAAATGGAGGTTTGAATTCCATCAATGGATCCATGTTATCAAACAAGTTTTTAATATTCTCACCTTTTAGGGGTGGCAATATTTCAATGGTAAAAAGTGATTTTCCGTTTGCTTTCTTAATGTGATCTACAACTTTCATAAATGTTATTTGAAATCTTAAATATCGTACGATAAATTTGGTGCCAGCCATTTTTCAACGGCCTCCACACTCATTCCTTTTCTTCTAGCATAATCTTCCACCTGGTCCTTTTCGATTTTTCCGAGACCAAAGTATTTTGAATTCGGATTTGAAAAATAGAAACCGCTTACCGCAGCCCCCGGATACATCGCATAAGACTCAGTAAGCGTAATACCTACCTTGTTTGCATCAAGTAATTCAAACAACAATTTCTTTTCAGTGTGATCAGGACATGCCGGATAACCTGGTGCCGGACGAATGCCATCGTATTCTTCTGAAATTAACTGGCTAGTAGAAAAATTTTCTTCAGGCGCATAACCCCATAGCTCTTTCCGAACTTTTTCATGCAAACATTCTGCAAATGCTTCGGCCAACCGATCGGCCAACGCTTTGGCCATAATTTCAGAATAATCATCATGGTTTGCTTTATGTTTTTCAATTAATGACTCCAATCCAATGCCCGTGGTTACTGCAAACATGCCAAAATAGTCTTGTCCTTCTTTAGGGGATATAAAATCGGCCAGGCAAAAGTTGGGAAGATTTTGAGCTTTCTTATTCTGCTGACGTAAAAAGTGAAATGTGGCTGTAGTCTTACCATCATTTGTAAACAGATCGACATCATCTCCCCTGTTTACAGCAGGATAAAATGCGAGCACACCATTGGCTTGTAAACTTTTATGTTCAACAATTTCATCCAGCATTTTGATAGCATCGTCAAACAGTTTTTTTGCTTCGACACCGACAATCGGATCATTTAGAATACCGGGGTATCTTCCTGCCAACATCCAGGTTTGAAAAAAAGGTGTCCAGTCAATGTACTTCCTTATCTCTTCCAAAGGATAGTTTACCAGTCCTTTTCGCCCGGTAAATGTTGGCTTGGTGAATGGAACCTGAGACCAATCTATTTTTGTGCGATTTTTTCTCGCCTCATCTAATGGTATATAATTCTTCAGTTGTTGCCTACTCTCGTGATCTTTTCGAAGTTCAACATACTCTTGTTTAATTCTGGCTTTAAATGCACCACGTGTATCAGGATTAATTAATTCACTCGCAACGGGTACCGATCGGGAAGCGTCAAGTACATGTACCACCGTGCCCGAATAAACTGGATCTATTTTAACAGCTGTATGAATACGTGAAGTGGTAGCACCTCCAATCAACAATGGTAAATCCATTTTTTCGCGTTCCATCTCTTTTGCGAAGTGAACCATTTCATCCAACGAAGGTGTAATTAATCCACTCAACCCGATGACATCTACCTTTTCGCGTTTGGCAGCTTCCAGTATCTTTTCAGCTGGCACCATTACCCCTATATCAATTACATTATAATTGTTACAAGCTAATACGACTCCAACGATGTTCTTACCGATGTCATGCACATCACCTTTCACCGTTGCCAGCAGAATTTTTGCTGCCACTTGTCCCTCGTTACCACTTCGTCTTTTCTCTTCCTCCAAAAAGGGTGTCAACCAGGCTACTGATTTTTTCATCACCCTCGCACTTTTTACCACCTGTGGTAAAAACATTTTTCCAGCACCAAATAAATCACCCACGACATTCATACCCGCCATGAGTGGCCCTTCAATCACATTCAAAGGTCGGCCATATTTAAGTAGGGCTTCTTCCGTATCTGCATCGATGAAATCGATTATTCCTTTTACCAGCGAATGATTTATTCTTTCTTCTACCGTTCCTTTTCTCCATTCGTCATCTAATTCTTTTTTCTTGGCCGATCCCTTTACCGTTTCGGCAAATTCAAGCAGACGTTCCGTTGAATCTTCTCTTCGATTGAGCAATACATCTTCTACCCGCTCCAACAAATCCTTAGGTATTTCATCATACACCTCCAACATCGTTGGATTGACAATTCCCATATCCATCCCGTTCTGAATGGCATGATATAGAAATGCCGAATGCATGGCTTCTCTTACTTTTTGATTTCCACGGAAGCTAAATGAAACGTTACTCACACCTCCGCTTACATGGGCGTCAGGAAGATTTTCTCGAATCCACTTAGCTGCCTTAAAAAAATCAAGTGCATAGTTTCTATGTTCATCTATACCAGTAGCAACAGGGAAAATATTTGGATCAAAAATGATGTCTTCAGGAGGAAAATGTACTTGATTGACCAGTATATCATACGCTCTTTTACAAATATCTATTCTCCGTTGATACGTATCTGCCTGACCTTGCTCATCAAACGCCATGACTACCGCTGCAGCTCCGTATCTTCTCACTAATTTGGCTTGCCTGATAAATTCTTCTTCACCGCCTTTTAAGCTTATTGAATTTACTATCCCTTTGCCCTGCAAACATTTTAAACCAGCTTCAATCACTTCCCACTTAGAGGAATCAATCATTACCGGGATACGTGAGATCTCAGGTTCGGAAGCCATGAGATTAAGGAAACGAACCATGGCTGACTTAGAGTCAAGCATACCTTCGTCCATGTTCACATCGATCACCTGTGAACCACCTCGTACCTGATCCAAGGCAACACTGAGTGCTTCATCAAATTTATCATCCTTAATGAGCTTAAGGAATTTGGCTGAGCCTGTTACGTTCGTACGTTCGCCAATATTCACAAAATTAGAACCTGAAGATATAACTACAGCTTCTAGTCCGCTTAGTTTTAAAGGTCTATGCATGTTGAACTACCTCCCTTGGTTTATATTTCTTGGCTACTTCAGCAATCACGCGGATATGATCCGGAGTGGTTCCGCAACAACCTCCCACAATATTGACAAGACCTTCTTTTAAAAATTCTTCCATTTGTGCACCCATTTCTTTGGGTGATTGATCGTAGTGACCAAACTCATTTGGTAAACCTGCATTGGGGTAGGCACTCACAAAAAATGGCGCATTTTCATTTAACACCTGCAAATAAGGACGCAATTGTGCGGCACCCAATGCGCAATTCAATCCAATGCTCAGCAAGGGAACATGTGAAAGAGATATAAGGAACGCATCGGTCGTTTGGCCTGATAAGGTGCGACCACTTGCATCGGTAATAGTACCAGACACCATAATAGGAACCTGTTTGCCTGTTTCTTCAAAGTATTCCTGAATAGCAAATAGGGCAGCCTTTGCATTCAGGGTATCAAAAACTGTTTCAACAAGAAGAACATCAGCGCCACCATCCAACAATCCTTTTACTTGTTCTTTGTAGGCAATTCGCAAATCATCAAATGAAACTGCACGGTAGCCAGGGTTATTTACATCCGGTGACAAGGAGGCGGTTCTATTCGTAGGCCCCAGTGCTCCTGCTACAAAGCGAGGTTTGTCAGGATTTAAGTTGGTTACCTCAACGGCTACCTCCTTGGCGATTTTTGCCGACTGATAATTCAAATCATATACGATATGTTCAAGATTGTAATCAGCTTGCGCAATAGAAGTGCTACTAAAGGTATTGGTTTCGATGATATCTGCGCCAGCTAATAAATACTGACGATGTATATCTTTGATGATATCGGGTTGAGTAATCGACAACAAATCATTGTTACCCTTAAGCGGAGATTTATGATCTTTAAAACGCTCACCTCTGAAATCAACTTCTTCCAGTGTATGACGTTGAATCATGGTGCCCATTGCACCATCCAGCACCAAAATTCTCTCTTTTAAAATTTCTTCGATTTTTTTCACTCTTTCTGATTTTAGTTTCTTTCCAGAAAGAGCCTGATGAAAGGCCGCCTATCTTCTCTGCATACGATTGTTCTTTGCAGAAGGGAATTAGCACCAAGTTATCAGCAAGGTTGCTAAGACGTCAACGGGCCCTTTCCCTCAGTCTTTCTGGATAAGCAGTACAAAGAAAAGCATTAAGAAGGTAAAAATAAAGGTTCGATGTGCTTATTTTGCAGTGCTATTAGTCATTAACCATTCACGTTGAAACTCGCTGCAATAGACATTGGTTCGAACGCAATACGCCTTCAAATCTCCACCATTTACGATAAAGGCACTAAGCTTCAGTTTAAAAAATTAGAATACGTACGTTTCCCCCTACGGTTGGGGCACGATGTATTCAGTAGTAATCGCATCAGCGAGCTCAGCAAGCAGAAGTTCAAAAAACTGATGAAGACATATAAGTTACTGCTTGAACTCTATGAAGTAGACGATTTTATGTTCTGTGCCACCTCCGCTATGCGCGAATCTGAAAATGGACAAGAACTGGCCGAAGAAGTAAAAAACGAAATTGGCGTTACTATTAATATCATAGACGGTCTTTTTGAAGCAGAACTAATTAACCGCGCTATCGCTTCTTATCTAGGTACAGAAACCTATTTGCATATCGATGTAGGAGGCGGTAGCACGGAGCTGAACTTATTTGTAAAAGGCATCAAAATCAAAACCCGCTCTTTCAAAGTGGGGTCCGTTCGGGTGCTCGAACATCACGACTCTCCTATCATGTGGAATGATATGGAAAAATGGGTGAAGGATAATGTGAAAAAAGAATACGGTAAGGTAACGGCTGTAGGTACCGGTGGAAACATTAGTAAGATTTTTGAATTAGCCAAGAAAAAAACGGGTCAGGCATTGCCTATTAAAACAATCAAGGATATCCGAAAGATGATTGAAGGACATACCATGGAGCAGCGAATCTATGACTTGCAGATGAACCCAGACCGTGCCGATGTAATCGTTCCGGCTACTGGTATCTATTTACAGGTGATGGAGTGGGCACATTCAAATTGTATACTCGTTCCGGATGTCGGCTTAAAAGATGGCATCTTGCTTCATCTATTGGAGAAAAACATGTCACAGAAAAAGATTGAATTCAAAAAAGGACGCTTCTAAAACAGACTCACATCTTTGATCGTATTTTGAGTTACCCGGAAAAATTCTTTATGGATGTTGAAAGGAGGTTCGCCAAACTGTTCTTTAATTAAATAGGTTCCATCCTCCATCATGGTGTAAGCATTTACATTATCCTTCAAATTGTATTTAATAATATTAATTGCTTGCTTTTTAAGAAGGTCTTGCTCCAAAGAGAACAAGGACTCAATCCTACGATCAAAACTTCTCACCATGGCATCCGCACTTCCTGTAAATACTTTCGGGTTTCCTGAGTTATGGAAATAATAAATGCGCGAATGTTCCAGGTATTCACCTACTATAGAGATTACCTCTATATTTTCACTTAACCCCTTACGACCTGGACGTAAACAACACATACCGCGTATGATAAGTTTTATAGATACTCCCGCTTGTGATGCCTCATATAAAGAATCAATAAACTCTTTATCCTGAATTGAGTTTAATTTTATGACGATGCCGGAAGGCAACCCTTGACGGGCATTTTCAGCTTCGCGTTTTACCAGATTACAAAGTTGAATACGCATATCACGTGGTGACGTGATCAGGTTTCGGTAGGATGAGGGTTGTGAATGCCCCGTAATTACATTGAAGAATTCTGAGACATCATTCGCATATGTCTCGTTGGTGCTGAGTAAGCCGAGATCAGTATAGACCCGGGATGTCACTTCATTATAGTTACCACTGGAAAGATGTACATAACGATATACCCGCTCAGGCTCATTACGTACAATCAATAGCAACTTGGTGTGTGTTTTTAAACTACTTACTCCATAAATAACAAAGCAACCGGCCGATTGCAAACGCTGAGCTTCACGGAGATTATTCTCTTCATCAAATCGCGCTTTTACTTCAAACAACACGGCCACATGCTTTCCGTTTTCCGCAGCACGTAACAAAGCCGCAGTTATTCTTGAATTTTTTGCAACCCGGTAAATGGTAATTTTAATAGATAAAACCATCGGATCTTCTGCGGCTCTTTCTATGAGCTCAAGCACCGGATCCATAGAATCATAGGGATGATGTAATAAGATATCACGTTCTTTAAGTACCTCAAATATATCGCGTGTACCAAATTCCGGAAAAGAAACAGGATTGCGTGGTGGATGCAGGGGTGCACGTTTGTCTTTAAACTCCTTATGATTAATGATCTGGTTAAGGCCTGTGAAATCAATCATTCCTTCAGCCGGGATTCGGAAAATATTAAGATCATCGATATCCCATTGAATTTTTAAAAGTCGTATGAGCCATGGATCAGGATTCTCCTCTATGTCCAGCCGTACCACCCTACCTGTTCTACGCGTTTGCAGCTTTCTTTTCAGTTCTTCAAGAAAATTGGATTCGATGTCTTCACTTTCTTCCAATGTGAAATCTCCATTACGGTTTATACGAAATAAGTTAACCGCATCAATTTCAACGTTCCGGAATAAGTGATGAATGTTGTTTCTAACAATTTCTTCCAGAGGAACAAATGAAATGAAATGGTCATCATCAATAATTTCAAAAAAACGAGGGATGTTAATCGGAACCTGAATAAATGAAACCCGCTGTTGATTATTCACGTCCTGAGGTGCCTTTGTTATCACACCAAAAAGAAGTCGGTTATATTTTAAGACGGGAAAAGTATGATAACTATCGAACAGCATGGGTGTGAGCATCGGGTAAATCGTGCGTTGAAAGTATTGATTTACCAGGGTGATCTGATCTATGGTAAGCGAGTCATAATCAGCAATCCGAAAACTATTTTTTTCAAATAAGGGCTTAAATTTTTTGATGTAATAATCATTCTGATCATGAACAAATTTCTGAACTTCTTTCATCAAGAATTGACAAAATGGATTTTCCCGTAATCCACTATAATCAATTCTTTCTTTTCCATAATCCAGGTAGTTGTACAAGCTGCCCAAGCGAATGGTGCAAAATTCATCGAGGTTTGAAGCAGTAATGGCCAAAAATTTTAACCGGTCAAATATGCTACGATCAATATGCTTGGCCTGATCCAACACCCTATAGTTGAACTTAAGCCAACTCAGATCTCGGCTAATGTAATTACTATCCTGAATTTGCTTTATTACAAGATCATTAGGTTTCTCAACACTATTTACTTCCAAACTGGATTGATCTTCGATCATATATCAATACGTGCGTATTTGGCGTTCTTTTCAATAAAGTCTCTGCGAGGCGCCACTTCATCCCCCATGAGCATAGAAAATAAATGATCAGCCTCAGCCGCAGACTCCACGTTCACTTGCTTTAATGTGCGTCTGGCAGGATCCATAGTAGTAGACCAAAGTTGCTCAGGATTCATTTCTCCTAATCCTTTATAGCGCTGTATTCCTACACTATCCTCATTTCCACCTTTACTAAGTTCCTTGATGATTACATCGCGTTCTTCCTCATTCCAGCAATAGCGTTCTTCTCTTCCTTTTTTAAGTAAATAAAGCGGTGGTAATGCTATGTAGACATAACCTTGCTCGATAAGGTCGCGCATATACCTAAAGAAGAATGTTAATATCAAGGTACGAATATGACTTCCGTCAACATCAGCATCGGTCATGATAACAACCTTATGGTATCTTAATTTTGTGAGGTTTAATGCTTTACTGTCATCTGCAGTGCCAAAACTTACTCCCAATGCGGTGATCATATTTTTGATCTCCTCATTTTCATAAATCTTATGCTCCTGGGCTTTCTCCACATTGAGGATTTTACCTCGTAAGGGTAGTATAGCCTGAAAATGACGATCACGTCCTTGCTTTGCAGACCCTCCTGCCGAGTCACCTTCCACCAAATACAATTCACATATAGCAGGGTCTGAACTTGCACAATCGGCAAGTTTACCAGGCAAGCCAGTGCCTGACAATACATTTTTACGCTGAACCATTTCACGTGCCTTACGTGCTGCAATTCGTGCCTGTGCCGCCAAGATCACCTTACTTACAATAAGTTTAGCTTCTTTGGGGTTCTCCTCCAAATAATGCTGTAGTACTTCACCAACAGCAATATCAACAGCTCCCATTACTTCGGAATTACCCAATTTTGTCTTAGTCTGTCCCTCAAATTGTGGCTCGGCTACCTTAACAGAAATAACAGCCGTTAATCCTTCTCTAAAGTCATCACCATTGATTTCTACTTTTGCCTTTTCGAGCAAACCTGACTTGTCGGCATAACTTTTTAATGTTCTGGTAAGCGCTCTTCTAAAACCCGCTACATGGGTACCTCCTTCGTGCGTATTTATATTGTTGACATAGGAAACAAGATTCTCACTATAAGATGTGTTATAACCCAGCGCAACCTGAACGGGAAACTCACTTTTGTCATTCTCAATATAAATTGGTGTTGGTATTAATTTTTCACGGGTAGAATCCAGGTATTCAACAAATTCACGCAACCCCCCTACCGATAAAAATGTTGCCCTTTTAGGCTCCCCATTTTCATCTTTGTCCCGCAAATCCTTTAAATTAAGTTTGATACCGGGATTTAAAAACGAAAGCTCGCGCATGCGTGATGCTACTGTTTCGTAGTTATATTCCGTAGTTAGTGTGAAGACTTCTGAATCCGGCTTAAAATGAACGGTTGTACCTCTTCGCTCAGAATCTCCAACGACACGCACTGGATATTGAGGTGATCCTCGATGGTATTCTTGTTCAAATATCTTTCCTTCCCGATATACCGTAACCTTTAACAAGGATGACAATGCATTTACACACGAAACACCTACACCATGGAGTCCACCTGAAACTTTGTACGTGTCTTTATCAAACTTTCCACCGGCATGTAGCACCGTCATTACCACTTCCAACGCAGACCTTTTCTCCTTTTCATGAATATCTGTTGGAATACCTCGCCCGTTATCTTCCACCGTGATGGAATTATCTTCATTGATGGTAACATGGATATCATCACAATAACCGCCCATGGCTTCATCAATAGAGTTATCAACAACCTCCCAAACCAGGTGATGAAGCCCTTTTATACCGATATCCCCAATATACATGGCAGGTCTTTTACGCACTGCCTCAAGCCCTTCCAGTACCTGAATATTACTTGCTGAATAATTGCTTTCCTTTTTTGGACTTTGCTCGCTCATTGTAGTTTTTTATAACCTTCAAAAATACGGTTTTTATAGGCGTTTAAGGTATTTTTTGATTAAAAAACTAAAGTATTTTTTTATCTTTTTTATTTGGACAAAATCACTCTTGAAGCAGGTCAACTAAATGATTAGTTTTAATAATCAATTATATCACTTTATGAAATATTTGCTGCTTCTGATGATCAGTATACCTTTTCATCTTGCTTGTATGGCTCAACATCAATTTACGATATCGGAAGTACCCATTTTTAATTCCGCGAATGACTCAATAGCGTATGCAAATCTTCAAGCAATGTTACAAAGAACTGTAACTGAGCAACCCGAATTCAAAAAACTCAATGCCGATAGTTTGCGTAATGAAATGAGGATTATTACAAAACGCGGCATGATAGGAAAGAAAAAAACATATCACGCAACATCCAGTTTTTTCCCGTACGATAGTCTGGCATTCACGAACAAACCTACTCAAATTAAAATGCTCAGTTTAACAGATGTTAAATTAAAACGTCTTCCCAAAGAAGTATTTAAATGCTACAACCTAGAAGCACTTGAGTTGGTGAACACGACTGTAAGAGGGATTAATAAACTTACCAAACTCCCCAAATTAAGAAGTATTTATATATTGAATAACAAGCAATTAAAACCGATCAGGTTAAGCAAAACAAAGAGCTTGAAAACATTTGGGATTCGGGGTGAAAATCCGACTAATTGTCCAGGGTCATTCAGAAAACTACGTAACCTGGAAAAACTTGACCTTGCTGATACCAAGCTTACAACTTTTCCTACTGGCATAAAAAGGAATAAACGCTTGAAAGAAATTCTGTTAGGTAACAATAACGTTACCTTGGATGATGGGCATATGGAAACATCTAAATCCGTTGAAAAACTTGAGTTACAGAGAAACAAAATTAAAGCGCTGCCAGCATCGATCGGGGGATTTCCAAATCTCAAGAAACTGAACCTTAACTTTAATTTAATTGAGAAAGTATCTGATGAGATTGCTGTTTTATCAAAACTGGAACAACTCTCCTTTTATGACAACAAGTTAACATCTTTTCCCGATGGGATTTACAACTTAACTGGGTTGAAAGAACTTGACCTTTACTATAACCAGATAGAACGAATAAATGATCGAATTGCCAATCTAAAAACATTGGAAGTCTTATACCTATCCAACAATAAACTCATCAATTTACCCGAAGCAATCGGTTCCATGCATAACCTAAAAGAAGTTTTCGTCTCCAATAATCGTTTGAGTGAGTTGCCTGGCAGCTTGAATAAACTACATGATTTGAAGGTGATACGTATCAATAATAACTATCTAACCCAACTCCCAATAGATTTACTTAAGTTAAACAACCTTGAAAACATTGATATTTCTAATAATAGCATCACAGAACTTCCTATGGAAGTATTAAGTCTGCTCAAATTGAAGTTGATAGTCATAATGAACAATCCATGGGATATCCAATCCAAAGAAAGGCTACCCTCATTTATTGAACAGCTTCGAAATAAGGAAGTAGTTATACACGCTGACTAAGACTTCAACTTAGCTGGTGCTTTTGCTTGTTTCGCCTTTTTCTTTTTACTCTTTTTATCATTACCATTTTCATCCTTCTCACTCATCAACTGCAATTTGGCTTTTTGAAGTTCTTCCTTCTGTGCTTGCGATACAATCGGATAATTAATCTCAAGTTTTGCAAACTGCCTGGTAATTATAGCTGCTATGGCTAACCGCGCAAACCACTTATCATCAGCCGGGATCACAAACCACGGAGCTGTTTCCGTAGAGGTTTCACTTAATGCATCTTCGTACGCTTTTTGATAGTTATCCCAAAATGCCCTTTCCTTTAAGTCACCAAGTGAGAACTTCCAGTTTTTGCTAGGGTCTTCAATGCGTTCCAGAAAACGTTTCTTTTGTTCTTTCTTGGATACATGCAAAAAGAACTTTAAGATAATAGTGCCATTGTCCGTCAGATTCTTTTCAAAACGCCTGATCTGCTTATATCGACTTTCCCAAAATTTGCCATCTACCTTTTTAACGGTATCAACTCCCGGAATATGTTCATTTAAAATCCATTCAGGATGAACTTTAGTAGCAAGAACATTTTCATAATGAGAGCGATTATGAATAGCTATTTCACCACGAGCAGGTAATGCCAACTCATGCCTCCAGAAATAATCGTGGTCAAGCTCATGTGAATTTGGTGCTTTAAAGCTATACACTTTTACACCCAGCGGATTAAATCCAGACATGATGTGTTTAACAGCACCATCTTTACCAGCGGCATCCATCGCTTGAAAAACAATTAATACACTGTAGCGATTATGCGCATACAATTCATCTTGAACTTCTGCGAGATGTTTCCTTCCGTTTTCAAGCATCAACTCGGAATCTTCCTTAGTCAAGGTTTTGCCTTTGTACTTAGTGGAGAAATCTTTTAGCTTAATCTTCTTACCAGGTTTTACGGCAAGTTCTTTTAGTTGGATAATTTTTTCATCAGTGAGCATAAGAGTAGAGGTTTTGTTGGTTCAATCTAATCATTTCTTAATTACCGGAACTATGACTTTAATCACTTTTTAAATGATAATTAGTATCAATAAGAATATGGCATCTTAAAGTATTTAATTATATTGTTCTGATTTGAATCGGCTGTCTGATACCATGAAAAAATTAATTTCAACCATTATTGTTTGGAGCTTTTTAGCATTGGTAGGTGAAAATGTGAAGGCACAGAGTGGCAAGGACAAAGAAGCCATTAAAGCAGTGATTGAGTTAGAGACAGCCTCGTTTTTGAATCTTGATTATAAGACTTGGTCTTCCGTTTGGTTGAAAGTACCCTACGCCTATTGGTCCTATTCAGACTCTTCAGGCACAAGTTACGTGGAAGGATGGGAAAACTTAAATAAGACTTATCGCGATTACTTTAAGAACGCTAAACCTTCGAAGGCCGCGGTTACCAATGAATGGATTGAAATAAGGGTATATGAAAATGGTGCATACGTACATTTTGTACAAAAAGTAATTGATGAAATTGATCGCGATGAAACTTCACAAATAAGAATACTTGAAAAGGTAGACGGAAAATGGAAAGTTATTTATGTAGGAGCAATAGCAATTTACCCATCATGAGTTTTAGTAAGATTGAATGACATTGATTTTGAAACCTCTTTAACAAATACTATATGAAAACATCCAAATATTTGATTATCATTAGTTTATTATTCGTTAATATAATCAGTGCTACGGCACAAAACCCAAAAGATGTTGCTGCTATTAAAGCTGTTCTTGAAAAAGAGACTCAATCTTTTTTCAATGTGAACAAAAAAGATTGGGAAGATACCTGGTTGAAAGTCCCCTATGCCTATTGGTCCTATTCAGATTCTACTGGAACAAGTTACATTGAAGGGTGGGACAATATTTCAAAATCATTTGAAGAATACTTTAAAACCCAGGTTTCCAGCAGACCAATAGATGTTGCACACCAGGCGGCAAAATTAACGATAGATCGTACCTGGCATGATATACGCATTTATGGTACTGGTGCCTATGTGCATTATACTCAAAAAGTAAATGATAATATCGATCATGATGAGACTTCGCAAATTAGGGTTCTTGAAAAGAAAGATGGTAAATGGAAAGTAATTTGCGTTGGCGTTATTGCATTTTACCCGAAAGATTAATTCAAAACTAATATTGGTCAGACCGAAGAAGCACAAGGGTGCATGCTTCCAACGCTTCAGCACCTGAATCCTCTACCATTTTTTCAAATTCAGGATTTTCGGTGCCCGGATTGAAAATCACACGCTTGGGATTCAGACTAAGTATGTATTGATAATGTTCGGGTTGGTGACGTGGCCCAATGTAAAGTGTTACGGTATCAACCTCCGAAATTATAGGTCGCTGATTGATGTCTAATATTGATTTGCCATAAACTTCGCCCTTTTTTATTCCGATCGGTATAAACTCATAGTTATACTCATGAAGCATTCCTGCTGCGATATAGGCATATCGTGAAGAATTTGTAGTTGCCCCTATAATGACGGTCTTCTTGTTTTTCCTCATCTTCAATTGATTCATCCTTTCTTTACATACTTCATCACCACCGCTTCTGCACATCGTTCACCATCCATGGCTGCCGAAACAATTCCGCCAGCATAACCAGCACCTTCACCACATGGAAACAAGCGTTGTATCTCAACATGCTCCAGGCTCATTTTATCACGGGGAATCCTTACCGGAGAAGAAGTACGACTTTCCACTCCTACAATTTGGGCATCATTGGTTAAGTAACCTTTCATTTTGCTACCAAAGCTCTTGAACCCTTGTCTTAATCCTTCAGCGATAAAGTCCGGTAAAATTTCATGCAAGTTAATTGTAGCCAAGCCAGGCTGATAGGAAGTAGCTAACAGGGTTGTTGAACTTCTCTTCTCAACGAAATCGATCAATCTTTGCGCGGGGGCTGTTTGAGTGCCACCAGCTGATTGACACGCTATTTGCTCCACAGCAGCCTGAAAATACATTCCCGCTAAGGGGCCATGTTTTGAATATGTGACAAAGTCAGACTCTTCTACTGACATCACAATTCCAGAATTAGCATATTTTGAATCCCTTCGTGACGGGCTCATACCATTCACCACCACTTCACCCGGAGCGGTGGCCGCGGGAACAATAAATCCACCGGGGCACATACAAAATGAAAATACGCCCCGCTCCTTTCCATGAATTTTAGCCTGATGAACTAGCGAGTAAGACGATGCCGGCAAATAGGGTCCCCGATCAATGGCACAATGATATTGAATCTGATCTATTAATTGCTGACCATGCTCAACCCGCACCCCCAAGGCAAAAGGTTTTGCCTCGATGCGAATATTTCGCTGATGAAGTAACTGAAAAATATCACGGGCTGAGTGCCCGGTGGCGAGAATAACAGATACTGCTTTCCATGAAGTGCCATCATGCGTTTTCACTCCCTGCATTTCTCCATGCTGAATTATGAAGTCAATCACTTTGGTCTCGAAATGAATCTCACCGCCTGCCTGTAAAATACTCTCTCGCAAGGCTTCAACTAATTTTGGCAGTTTATTGGTGCCAATATGAGGATGTGCATCAAACAAAATATCCTCATGCGCTCCATGTGCGACCAATATTTCTAATATACGCCTGATATCACCTCTTTTCTTGGAGCGTGTGTATAGCTTTCCATCTGAATAAGTACCTGCACCACCTTCGCCAAAACAATAATTGGAGTCAGCATTTACCAAATGATCTTTATTGATAGCTGCAATATCACGCCTGCGGCTTTGTACATCTTTTCCCCGTTCAAATACAATAGGCTTTATTCCTAATTCGATTAAACGAATGGCAGCAAATAATCCGGCCGGTCCAGACCCTACAATAATTACCGGGTCTGCTTTACTTACATCCTGATATGTTTTTTGATAGGTGATGGTAGGCTTCGCTTCCTCAACCGGAATCACCTCCACAAGCACCTTCACAACTACATTTTTACCCCGTGCATCAACGGATCGCTTTAACGGGTTGATTAACCGTTGGCCGTCTTCAGGAATGTGGAGCTTACTGGCAAGTGCATGCTTAAATTGACTTTCGTCAAAAGCCTCTTGGGGACTTAGGTTTACTTCAATTGTTTTCTGCATAGGAAAGGTATTTATCCTTTCAATTAAGAAACAAAAGTAAGAGAAAAATGGTATTTAGTTGCGTGCTTTGTATCTCAACTTTGAGGTTCGAAGCTCAACGATTATTTATAAAAGTACCTTATACTAATCAATAGGCTTTTGGTTAGCGCTTGCCGTCAAACGAAAGTGAGTATCCGAAATTCAATCCAAACCTGAATGTTTGAGATAATTTATTTTGATTAACAGAATGAAATACATGGCTAAAAAACGGATCCGTATCAAAACTTCGGTAACCAATTCCATATCCTATGTTAGCATCAATCGTAAAGCCATCACCGCGATTATTTTGCATCAAGCGGGTTCCTAATAAAACACCATATTCAGCACGT
This sequence comes from uncultured Ohtaekwangia sp., assembly GCA_964349405.1. GTDB lineage: Bacteria > Bacteroidota > Bacteroidia > Cytophagales > Cyclobacteriaceae > ELB16-189. The sequence continues at coordinate 35,488 of CAYGGY010000030.1, forward strand.
TGCTCTGAGGCACTTGCCGTAAATATATTACCAGGAACCAGCAGCAAATCAATATTAGCAAGATGGCTTAGATTTGTAAATCTCACCTCGTGTGCAAAATACCACATCCCCATTTTCATCGGATTGTAAAACTTCTGTTTAATCGCGATGGCATAGCCTCGTTTGAACACTTGATCTCTGGCTACCTGAGAATCGGTAGCGTAAAATGGATTACGGATTGCCTCAAATTCAAATTCATGGCCTAATCTTTCTTCATTATAGAATTCGATACCCATGGGTAATGTGCCCACGAAAGAAAATAATGGATTACTCTGAATGATTACACCTCTGTATTCGCGGTAATGCGTATCAAAATAATAGAATCCTCTGCGCGAAGTATTGGAGATTTTTGTTTGTGCCTTTGCAATAGCGTTGATCTCATTGGCAAGATTTTTATCACCATCATACACCGGCTTATAATACCCCGAAAGTTTCCCATCCTCTTCATATAGCTCCCACGTACCAACTCGCAAATCATTATCAATGACACCTTTCGTTTGAAGTGAACCGGAAGAAAAATACCCCGTATAATTACCCTTGCCATTATCAAACTCACACTCACCTTCTAATTTTCCGTCTTCGTAATAATACTTCCAAAGCCCCTGACTTTTACCATCAAAAATAGCGCCTTTGCATTTCAATTTACCACTGGCATAATATTCACGGTATTCGCCATTTCCTCCATTATAGGTGACTTCACTTTTCAATTTTCCGGCAGGATTATATGCACTCCAATATCCATTCTTCTTTCCGCCTATATATTCTCCAGATGTGCTGATGGTACCATCTTCAAAATAATATTTCCATACACCAACAGCAATATCATTCTCATACACACCACTTGATAAAACCGTGCCACTGGCATAATAACTCTTCCACTCACCATGCTTCTTTCCATTCACATAATCACCTTCATGTTGCAATACCCCATTTTCATCATAGTATCTCCAATGCCCCACATTTTTGGCACCAGCCCTGGGACCTTCTGCGAATACTTTTCCTGAATGATAATACTCAGTGAACCGTCCGTGATCCTCAGAATACTCTATTTCTCCGTGCTTATCACCATCTTCAAAATAACTCATCCAAAGCCCTGAGCGTTTATTGTTAACATATTCACCACTTTCCTTTAATTCGCCACTCTCATAGTAGATCTTCCAAATTCCTTCGCGTTTCTTGTTGTCAATTGAACCTTCCATGCTTTTTTGCCCACTTTCATAGAAATATTCCCAAAGCCCATAGTTTGAATTCTGTTTTAATACCCCCCGCATTTTAAGTTTTCCTGTCTCATAATAAAATTCCCACACGCCCGATGTTTCATTATTGACAAACTGACCTTTTGATTCAACATTTCCATTGAGAAAATAGGAAATGTACTTCCCCTGAAGAATGTTTCTGATCGTGTCTTTTACCTGATAAATTTCTTTGAGGTTTTTCTTGTCGTGATCATGATAGGTATAGCGCGTGAACCTCTGTGCAACAAGAGACCACGATGAAAGCATAAATAGACCCACTAGTACAAATCTCATACACAGATACGATCACGTAAAGTTAACAAATCCTGAAAAACGATACGACTATTGCAGTGCCCGAATCACCCCTGCTTTGCCCCATTCTTCTTTTTCCTGTTCGCTCCACAACTCCGGAAAGAACATAATTCTTTGGAAACGAGGAGGTAAATACTTCTGCCAATTGGTGCCACCTGTAGCTTTTATGTTATCCGGATCTCTATGTAAATAACGCGCTGCCGATTTCAAATGCGCCAGCGGCCAAAGCACATTGGACAGTTGATCAAACTCACGAAGCTGTTTTATTACTTCAGGCGACTCCGGAAAATGCTGAAGATAAATTTTGCGAAGATTCCGATCTCGGTATTTCATACCTGTATCTTTAAAGGTCTTCTTATATTTATCTTCAAACTGCTGTAACGTAAGCGTTTTTTTCCCCGATGCCAATTCGGTAGCACCGCTGCGCCAATATAGATGTTCTACCTGTTGTTCAATGTCGCTATATTCCATCATTGACTCACGAACTTCCACATTGACCAGGTTGATAAGGTCGGTACTACAAATTTCAATAAGACGATATTGAGCTGATTGAAAGCCCGAGGCCGGCAATAATGACATTCTGAATTTCAGGAACTGTTCTCGCTCCATACCATCTACCATCACACTAAAAGAACTTTCCAGCATTTCAAAATATCGCACGATCCGCGTTAGGCGGGCAATAAAGAAACCCTCATCAATTTTCTCTTTGGCAGCAATTTGCTCTATCTCCCAAAGAATAAGATTGAAATATAGCTCGGTGATCTGATGATAAACGATAAATACTTTCTCATCAGGAAACTGCGTTTTTGGGGTTTGCAAACTCAACAACGTATCCAGGTGGATATAATCCCAATAGGTAAGATAATCCGAATAGAGCAAACCATCCAGGTAGGAAGACAAGTCTTGCCCCATTACCGCATACTTTTGCTGCAACTTTTTTAGCTGTTCAATGAGGGCAGGATCGAGCGAAGATTTGTCCATAGAATTGTTAATCTTACGTAAATTTGCCCCATTCATTAAGAATAACCAAAATTTGTATGTCAACTCCATCCACTGCTGCAGAGTTTAAAGCCAAAAAATCGTTGAAACAAGATCGTTACGAACAACCTGATTTTTACGGAATTGATGATTTACTTACCGAAGAACATAAACTTATTAGAAGCTCTATACGCGACTTTGTTAAGCGCGAAATCTCGCCCTATGTCGAAGACTGGGCACAACATGCTCACTTTCCGTATGAGATGGTAAAGAAGTTTGGTGACATTGGAGCCTTTGGTCCAACGATTCCAACGCAATACGGTGGTGGAGGAATGGATTATATCTCCTACGGAATTCTCATGCAAGAGATTGAACGTGGCGATTCCGGCATGCGCTCGACAGCCTCTGTTCAAGGCTCTTTGGTGATGTACCCGATCTATAAATTTGGCAGTGAAGAACAACGTAAAAAATATTTACCAAAATTAGCGAGTGGCGAATGGTTGGGATGTTTTGGTTTGACAGAACCGGATCATGGATCGAACCCCAGCGGCATGGTTACTAACTTTAAAGATATGGGTGATCATTATTTGCTTAATGGTGCCAAAATGTGGATCTCAAACTCTCCGCGCGCAGATGTCGCTGTCGTGTGGGCAAAGAATGAAGCAGGAAGAATACATGGATTAATCGTTGAGCGTGGCATGCCTGGCTTCTCTACCCCTGAAACACACGGCAAGTGGTCACTCCGCGCCAGTGCTACAGGAGAATTGGTCTTTGATAATGTGAAAGTCCCGAAAGAAAATTTATTGCCCGGTAAAAACGGATTGGGTGCACCCATGATGTGCCTGGACTCAGCCCGTTATGGTATTGCCTGGGGTGCCATTGGTGCTGCCATGGATTGTTATGATTCTGCCAGACGCTATGCAATGGAACGCATTCAGTTCGGAAAGCCGATTGCATCGTTTCAGTTGATACAAAAAAAACTCGCTGAAATGCTTACCGAAATTACAAAAGCGCAACTATTGAATTGGCGATTAGGTGTATTGATGAATGAAGGCAAAGCAACCACGCCTCAGATTTCATTAGCAAAAAGAAACAACGTTCATACTGCCTTGCAAATCGCTCGCGAAGCCAGACAAATTCATGGCGGTATGGGTATCACCGGAGAATATCCAATCATGCGTCACATGATGAACCTCGAATCAGTTGTGACCTACGAAGGTACTCATGACATCCATCTTTTGATTTTAGGAAATCAGATTACGGGTATCCCTGCATTTTTTTAATGAAGGTAGTTACCATCATAGGCGCTCGTCCACAGTTTGTTAAGGCTGCCACTGTTTCGCGCGAGCTTAAGAAAGCTGGCATTCAGGAGTTACTGGTTCATACTGGTCAGCACTTTGATCATAACATGAGCCAGGTGTTTTTTGATGAGATGGAAATTCCTCGGCCTCATTATAATCTGGAGATCAGCGGATTGAATCATGGTGCTATGACAGGCCGCATGCTGGAGAAGATTGAAGATGTCTTGTTAAAAGAAAAACCAGATTATGTGTTGGTGTATGGTGATACCAACTCAACACTGGCCGGAGCTTTAGCGGCCGTAAAACTACATATACCGGTAGCCCATGTGGAGGCAGGATTACGCAGTTTCGAAATGAAAATGCCGGAAGAAGTAAATCGTATACTCACCGACCGCATCAGTAAAATCCTCTTCTGCCCTACAGAAACTGCCATCAACAATCTTAATCAGGAAGGTTTTCAGAATTTTGATTGTAAGGTTGTTCTTTCGGGAGACGTGATGTTTGACGCTGTGCTTTATTATCAATCAAAAATTGAGACCCACGCAACGGTAATGCAAACACAACAACTCGAAGGAAAACCGTTTGTTCTCGCCACCTTGCATCGTGCTGAAAACACCAATGATCCGGTAAGATTAAAAGCGATCTGCGAAGCCTTCAATGAAATCAATCAACAGGTAAAAGTGGTGTTGCCACTTCATCCGCGCACCAAAGCGTTTCTTGAAAGCAATCACATCCCACTTCATGCTCATATCATCGAGCCGGTGGGATACTTTGACATGTTGGCGCTTCTTAAAAATTGCCAACTGGTAATGACGGATAGTGGTGGCTTACAAAAGGAAGCGTACTTCTTTGAAAAGTTTTGTATCACACTGCGTGATCAAACTGAATGGGTGGAATTAGTAGAAGCTGGTGCCAATGTACTGGCGGGAGCAAACAAAGATACCATCATTTCATACTTTAAAGCCAACTACCAACGATCCATTAAAGCGAAGGAAGGATTGTATGGAGATGGTCATGCCGCTACGGCCATTGTAAACCAACTTCGTTAGTCTTCAATGTAACCGGTAACCGTAATTCGTTGAACCGGATTACGCGGATCATTTGAATAAATTGTTATTGCTTTATTCTGCGTTCCGTCTCTGCCTTCCGTGATGAACTTAATAGAAAGTGTTGCCGCTTCCCCAGGCTTAAGTACTTGCTTATCTGAAGTTGCCACTACGCAGGAACAATTACTTTGAATGTATCGCAACTCAATATTCTTCTTTCCTTTATTTTGAATAGATACACTGTTTTCTATAATGGGAACTCTTTTCACTCTAAGAAAATCAACTTCATACTGGTCAATCGCAAGCATGGGTGCTTTGGCCAATTCTTCAGCCGTAAGTGTTGGAAAAAATTCTTCAATGGTTGCATATAGCGAAAACGATTTTAAAGGATTTAAAGAGTCCGTTGTTTTTAACTCAATATTGTCCGTTTGAAATCCATATCGATTTTTTGCTTTCGCATCATATGTTATTTTTATCAAACCACGTGCTCCTGGTTGCAATGATTGTGGGGTAGTTACATGCACATATGCTGGAGCCACCACACCAGTAAAATCAATTTTCTCCTTTCCTTCATTGACCACCGCAAACTCTGATATCGAAACTTCCTGGTTAATAAAGATTTTCCCCAGGTTAAACGAATTGCTCTTAAATCTTAAATTTCCGTTGGCTGCAGAAAGTGTTTCATCTTTCACCGTTAATCGATCGACTACGTTTCCTTTTATTTGAAGTACCACCGGATTTCCAGATAAATCTGTAGTGACTGTCAACGACTTATTGAAATAACCAGGTCGATTCTTGGGGTCAAAACTAGCTTTTATAAATCCGCTTTTACCGGGGGCTACTGCTTCCTTTGACCATCCCGGAGTGGTACATCCACAGGAAGCTTGCACCGTAATGATACGCACCGGCCTTCCACTGTTATTGGTAAAAACAAATTCATAGTCGGCATTACCTTGTTGTTCAAGTATTTCACCAAAGTCGTGAATTTTTTCTTTGAAGAAGAGAGGCTCAGCCAATTGGCCAAAAGCGCTGCTCATGCATAGCATGTAAATCGCAAAAATCCCTGTTACTTTCATATCGACATCAAAATTACTTTTTATTCAAACTATTTTACATAGAAAATAATTCAACAATTAAACAATTCCGACTAAGAGGTAGCGTCTTTGAAAAATAGTTTATTTTCTTTGCATCCTTATGTCTAGAATTTTAACAGGAATACAAAGCAGCGGAAGACCTCATCTTGGCAACCTATTGGGTGCCATCATTCCAGCCATCAAATTATCAAAACAACCGGGCAATGAGTCATTCTTTTTTATTGCCGATCTTCATTCATTGACCACCATTAAAGATGCAGCACAACGCGTTGCTAATGTAAATGCCGTAGCAGCTGCCTGGTTGGCCTTTGGTTTTGATGTGGAGAAAAACCTTTTGTATCGACAAAGCAGAATACCAGAAGTATGTGAACTCACCTGGTATCTCAACTGCTTCACTCCTTTCCCCATGTTGGCAAATGCCCACTCATTCAAAGATAAATCTGATCGATTGGCGGATGTGAATGCCGGCTTATTCACCTACCCGGTACTGATGACAGCCGATATTATCTTATACAGTGCGAACTATGTGCCCGTGGGAAAAGATCAGCGCCAACATGTTGAGATGGCACGCGATATTGCGAGTTCATTCAACAACTTGTTTGGCGAAACGTTTGTGCTACCCGAAGCCCGCATAGCTGAAGAAGTAATGACGATTCCCGGTACCGATGGACAAAAGATGAGCAAATCATATGGAAATATCATTGATATTTTCCTTCCCGATAAGGAGTTGAGAAAGCAAATCATGTCTATTGTAACGGACAGCACTCCCATGGAGGCTCCTAAGAATCCTGATACCGACAATGTGTTTAGTATTTATAAACTCATTGCCACCCCGGAACAAACTGAAGTATTAAAACAAAAGTATCTCGCTGGTAATTTTGGTTACGGACACGCCAAACAAGAACTCTACGAGTTGGTAATCCATAAATTCTCAAAAGAACGTGAGGCCTTCAACCACTATATGAGCAACCTCGATGATCTTGAACGAAAATTAGAACATAGTGAGGAGAAAGCGCGGGTGATAGCCCGAACGCTACTCCAGAAGGTGAGGATAAAATTAGGTTATTGATTGGTTACTTCGCAGTCCAAACTACTTGCTGCTGATCACTACCTACATTTAAGATTACCCGAGTCGGGTTTGGTACAATTACTAGCTTTGTATCTTTTCCTGGTATCGAATCCACTTCTACAAAAACGCCTTCATTATTGGTAACAGAAAATTCATCCTTGCCCTTGACGATATAGGATTTCGCCAAATAGGCAATTGGGAACAATACATCCGTATCCGGGCAAAATTTATCATGCACATCCTGAAGAATCTCTTCCAAATAATCCCCATACTTCTCCTGAAGTGAATCTTCCAGGTCATGAAGTTCTTCTTCCAGTTCATCGTACTTAAGATTACTATAGTCAATCTTTTTTAACTCATTTCTTCGTAAAGCAATTTGCTGAATTGCTTTATCTAGTGCTTTTACGTCCATAGTCTAAATTTTTGCAAAGGTTGTTGAAATACAGTCAAAATAAAAACGGCCAGAATGATTAAATTTAACAACTTAAAATTAAAAGGAGATGATTCAGGACTTTCTTCCCATTAATGGAACTGATTATATCGAGTTTTATGTGGGCAATGCCAAGCAGGCTTCCTTGTTCTATCAACATTGCATGGGCTTCGAGTTGATAGCCTATGCAGGACCTGAAACAGGTATCAGAGACCGTGCCTCGTATGTATTAAAACAAGATAAAATCCGTTTTGTGCTTACAACCAGTTTACACCCCGATTCTGAAATATCAGAGCACGTGAAAAAACATGGTGATGGCGTGAAAGTTTTGGCTTTATGGGTGGATGATGCAAAAAAATCTTTTCATGAAACTACTCTACGAGGTGCTGAGTCGGCCAGCGAACCAGGTACGATGAGCGATGAATTGGGTGAGGTCGTTGTTGCGTCCATCAAAACCTATGGCGAAACATGGCATACATTCGTAGAGCGTAAGAATTATAAAGGGGTCTTCATGCCTGGTTACAAAGCGGTAAAAAGTTCACTTAAAATTAATCCCATCGGTCTGAAGTACGTAGATCATTGTGTTGGCAACGTGGCCTTAGGTCAGATGAACCGTTGGGTCAATTTCTATGAAAAGGTTATGGGCTTTAAATTGCTTCTTACTTTTGATGATAAAGATATCTCAACGGAATACAGTGCATTGATGTCCAAGGTGGTATCGAATGGCAATGGTTATATAAAGTTTCCTATCAACGAACCGGCTTCAGGAAAAAAGAAATCGCAAATTGAAGAGTATCTTGATTTTTATCATAGTGCCGGTGTACAGCATATTGCCGTTGCCACCGATGATATTATTTTCACCGTCACTGAATTACGCAAGCGAGGGGTTGAATTCCTGCGCGTTCCTGATATCTATTATAATGACGTACTGGACCGCGTAGGCCACATCAATGAAGACTTGCAAGAACTTAAAAAGCTGAACATCCTGATCGACCGCGATGAAGAAGGATATTTACTTCAGATTTTCACCAAGCCTGTGCAAGATCGCCCTACGTTGTTCTTTGAAATTATTGAGCGCAACGGAGCAAAATCATTTGGTAAAGGAAACTTCAAAGCACTCTTTGAAGCGATTGAATTAGAACAAGGTCTGCGGGGAAATCTATAATAAATACTGCCTCGAATTTTGAATTCGAGGCAGTACTATGTTATTTCTTAAAGAACAACCGGGTGATAAAAATACCTTCTCCATCACTTTTTCCTGCATCACTTTCCACCGCACTGGAAACAAACGCCAACTGCCAGCCTTCCTTTACCAAATCATTAATCTTAGAGGTAATTACCGCATCGTTCGAAGCAATGTTTTGAAAATTAATACCAGCTAGACTGTAAAAGTTTAACAGTTTTGTTTCGTTGAAATTATCAATTTTGGCATCTGAACGTTTTACATCACCCTGGTCGCTTTTGCTTCCCTCAATTCGTTCGGTGGTTAGCACTTTATAGTCGATATCCTGCTTTGCTTCTATCATTCGGGATCGACCTACCCCTCCAGGAACAATGGATTCGACAATAGTTACAACTTTAAACTCCTGGGCAGTAGCCATTAATACTGATAGCATTGCCGCGATGGTAAATAACGTATTTTTTACTTTCATGAGGTAATTGATTTTATATTTGCCCTAATAACGGTATAGATCCATTAAAGATTGACCTTGCAATCATTATTTTTTTCACGATGAACTCATTACTCACCTTATCACAAAAAAGATCGCAGACCTGGTTGAACAGTCCGGTGATTGACAAAGAATCAAAAGCAGCGATTGAAGCTATGCTAAAGAGTGCAGATACCAAAGTTTTAATCGACAGTTTCTACAAAGACCTGGAGTTTGGTACCGGAGGATTGCGTGGCATAATGGGCACCGGTTCAAACTGCATGAACAAATATACGATTGGCGCAGCTACGCAAGGCTTAGCTAATTATTTAAAGAAAACCATTGCGGGTGAAATCAAAGTAGCCATCGCCTATGACAGCAGAAACAACAGCAAGTATTTCGCTCAAATTACTGCCGATGTGTTCTCTGCCAATGGAATTACCGTCTTTCTATTTCCGGAATTACGCCCTACCCCACTCTTATCATTTGCTATCCGATACCTCAAATGTCAATCTGGGGTAGTCATCACGGCTTCACATAATCCGAAAGAATATAATGGATATAAGGCCTATTGGTCAGACGGAGCCCAACTGGTTCCTCCGCATGATAAGAATGTAATCACGGAAGTGAATTCCATTGGAGGTTTTGAGAACATTAAATTTCAAGCCGATACTTCTAAAATAAAATTGATAGGTACCGATTTGGAAGATGCCTATTATGAAGAAGTAAAGAAACTCATCCCGAAAAAAGAAAGCATCGCGAGGCAGGCAAATATTCCCCTGGTATATTCCAGTATTCACGGGGCTGGCATCACCATGGTGCCTGAATGTTTGAAACGTTTAGGTTTCACGAATCTAAAGGTGGTAGAAGAACAGCGGGTGCCTGATGGCAATTTTCCTACCGTTCAATCGCCCAACCCAGAAGAGCAATCGGCCATGGCATTGGCGTTGAAAAAAGCAAAAGAAGAAAAGGCAGAACTTGTGATGGCCACTGATCCGGATACAGATCGGGTTGGAATTGGAATCAAAGATGAGGACGGAAATTTCTTTCTGCTCAATGGCAATCAGGCCTTCAGCCTTATGATGTGGTTTATCATGAAGAATCTGAGTGAAGACGATCGCAAACACGGTTATATCGCCAAGACCATTGTTACCAGTGAATTGGTAGACACCATTGCAGAAAAACTGGGCATCGATTGCTACAATACCCTTACGGGATTCAAATACATTGCAGAGTTGATGGGTGAAATGGATGGCAAAAAGAAATTCATTGCTGCCGGTGAAGAAAGTTATGGATACATGGTGGGAGACTTTGTGCGCGATAAAGATGCAGTCTCAGCCTGTGCATTTTTTGCTGCCATAGCCGCTTCCGCTAAAGATGAAGGCCACACCTTGTATGATTGGTTGATTCAAATGTATGTAGACTTCGGTTATTACAAAGAAGGGTTGGTAAATCTGGTGCGCAAAGGCGCTGAAGGTGAAGAGCAAATCAAAGCGATGATGGAGAATTTCAGAAATAATCCACCAACGAAATTTATTGGCAGTAAAGTAGTCAGTGTATTAGATTATAAAACCCAAACGGAGAAGAATCTGATCACCAACACAACATCACCAATCCATTTACCCAAATCAGATGTGTTACAATTCTACCTGGAGGATGGAAGTAAAATTTCCGTACGTCCATCAGGTACAGAACCAAAGATTAAATTCTATATCAGTGTAAGTGCAACGCTGAATTCAAAATCCGATTTCACGAAAATAAGTCAGCAATTGAATTCAAAAATCAAAGAAATTGAAACCGAGTTAGTGCATTGATGAAAGGTTCACAACGGTGCCAAGCACGCTGAACCACAAAGGTCGTCTATTCTTTACGCACTTTGATTTCTGATGAAGGGACATTTTTGTTGTTCACAACGTTCATAGTGTCTAATTTTACGACCTGATCATATGAAAAAAGTCGCATTTTATACACTGGGCTGCAAACTCAATTATTCTGAGACCTCCTCGATCTCTCGGAAATTTGAGGAGAAAGGCTATCAGAAGGTAGACTTTACCGATCAACCCGACATTTTCATCATCAACACCTGTTCCGTTACGGAGAATGCTGACAAAAAGTGTCATAAAATCGTGCGTGAAGCCCGCAGTATTTCTCCCAATGCTTATGTGGCTATTATCGGGTGTTATGCTCAACTTAAACCTAAAGAAATTTCAGAGATACCCGGTGTAGATGCTGTGTTAGGTGCCGCTGAAAAATTCAGGTTAGTAGAATTACTAGATGGTTTTGTCAGACCTGAAAAAGCAGCCATATTTGCTTCCGACATTGAAGAGGTAAATACTTTTAACACTTCCTTCTCGATGCACGATCGCACGCGCACCTTTTTGAAAGTGCAGGATGGATGCGATTATTCATGCTCGTTTTGTACGATACCTTTGGCTCGTGGTTCCAGCCGCAGTGACAGTATTGAGAATATCATCAAAACAGCTCAAGCAATTGCCAGTACGGAAGTGAAAGAGATTGTCATTACCGGAGTGAACACCGGAGATTTTGGATTACAAGATGGACAACGCCACGAACGATTTATTGATTTAATCAAAGCATTGGATCAAACCGAAGGTATTGATCGTTTCCGTATTTCCTCCATTGAACCCAATTTACTTACTGACGAGATCATCGGGTTTGTTGCTTCGTCAAAGCGATTTGTTCCACACTTTCATATACCCTTGCAATCAGGGTCCAACAAAATTCTCAAACTGATGCGCAGGCGTTACCAGCGTGAGGTATATACGAGTCGCGTAGAGAAAATTAAATCTTTGATGCCTCATGGTTGTATTGGAGTAGATGTGATTGTAGGGTTTCCTGGTGAAACCCATGAAGACTTTTTAGAAACCTATCAGTTTCTGAATGAACTTGACATCTCCTATTTGCACGTATTTACCTATTCTGAAAGGGAAAACACATTAGCCGTAACCATGCCCGATGTCGTTTCGAAAAAAGAAAGAAATGAACGTTCCCGAATGCTACACAGTCTATCTGATAAGAAGAGAAGGTATTTTTATGAACAGCATCTCGGTAAACCCCATACGGTTCTCTTTGAAAATGATGTAGAGGAAAATAGGATGCACGGCTTTACGGAGAACTACATTCGCGTATCAGCTAACTACGATCCTCTTCTTATCAATGAGTTAAGAAAAGTGGTTCTCACGTCCATTAATGGTAAAGGTTATGTGGAGGTAATGGAGGCCGAAAATGAGGTTTTGTCACATTCCTGAACTCCATCGCAGAAGGATTTAAACAACCTTTCCTGGCTGGCATTACACCACCATCCTCCCATCTTTAATTTCCAATTTTCTATCAGTCATAGCGGCCAACTCCTGGTTATGTGTTACGATCACGAAGGTTTGCCCGAATTCAGCTCGTAGCTTAAAAAATAATTGATGCAACTCCCTCGCATTGTTGGAGTCAAGATTGCCGCTGGGTTCATCCGCAAAAACAATTGCCGGGTTGTTGATGAGCGCCCTGGCTACCGCCACCCGTTGTTGTTCACCACCCGAAAGTTCTGATGGTTTGTGATCAGCTCTATCCTTGAGTCCCAATATTTCCAATAATTCATTCCCTCTATTCTTCACACTTTTTTCTTCACGATGTGCAATCAATCCTGGAATCATTACATTTTCAATGGCTGAGAATTCGGGCAACAGGTTATGAAACTGGAATACGAAACCCAGGTTCTTATTTCTGAATTCAGACAGTGCCTTGGACGACTGCCCAAAAACATTCCTGCCATCCATCTCTACGTTGCCAGCATCGGGCTTATCTAACGTACCTAAAATATGAAGTAAGGTACTCTTGCCTGCTCCGGAAGCGCCTACGATAGATACCACCTCCCCTTTATGTATTTCAATATCCACACCTTTCAATACTTGTAATGATCCGTATGACTTTTTTAATCCTTCCGCTTTGAGCATGTGTATCTATTAAATTCTTGAATTAAAGGTTTAAAAAAAGTAGCTTGCCTCCAAAACTAATTTTATGAATATCCACGAATATCAGGCAAAAGACATTCTAAAAAAATTTGGTGTTGCTGTTCAGCGAGGAATCGTAGCTGACACTCCCGACAAAGCGGTGGCTGCCGCCAAGCAGTTGCACGCAGAAACCGGATCAAAGTGGTTCGTGGTGAAAGCACAAATTCATGCTGGTGGTCGTGGCAAAGGAACTGTTCAAGAGACTGGTTCACGGGGTGTTGTACTGGCCAAGAGCGCAGATGAAGTGTATGAAAAGTCGAAGGCCATTTTAGGCGGTTCATTGGTAACCATCCAAACGGGTCCTGCCGGTAAGAAAGTAAATAAAGTACTGATTGCGGAAGATGTTTATTACCCTGGCGAAAATGAGCCCAAGGAATATTATATGAGTATCTTATTAGATCGTGCCACCAGCAAACCCGTGATCATGGCCTCCACGGAAGGAGGAATGAACATTGAAGAAGTGGCTGCCACGCACCCTGAAAAGATCGTGAAGGAATGGGTTGACCCTACCATTGGATTGCAACCTTTTCAAGCCCGCAAAATTGCTTTCTCTTTAGGGCTGGAAGGAAATGCTTTTAAGGAGATGGTAAAATTTGTAAACTCCTTATATTCAGCCTACATAGGCCTCGATGCTTCCATGTTTGAAATAAACCCGGTGTTGAAAACTTCGGACAATAAAATCATGGCCGTAGATGGTAAGGTAAACCTGGATGATAATGCGCTCTATCGTCATAAGGACCTGGAAGAACTTCGCGACTTGTCAGAAGAAGATCCTTTGGAAGTAGAAGCTGGAAAGTCAGGACTTAACTATGTAAAGTTGGATGGCAACGTAGGTTGCATGGTTAATGGTGCCGGTTTAGCCATGGCTACCATGGACATTATCAAACTTTCTGGTGGTGAACCTGCCAACTTCCTGGATGTGGGCGGTAGTGCCAATGCCGAGACTGTTGAAGCTGGCTTTAGAATTATCCTAAAAGACCCCAATGTAAAGGCGATATTAATTAATATCTTCGGAGGTATTGTTCGTTGCGACCGGGTGGCCAACGGTGTCGTGGAAGCCTATAAGAAAATAGGTAATATTCCCGTACCGATTATCGTTCGCTTACAAGGTACCAATGCAGAAGAAGGGGCTAAAATCATACAGGAATCAGGATTAAAGGTTTTTTCCGCTATCCTGCTTAAGGATGCTGCGCAAAAGGTGAAAGACATGCTTAACTAATCCACATTATAATTGAGTTACTATTCTTTACCTTAAAGGATCAACAAGCCGTATTATGAGGTTATTTTATGTGATTGTACTTTTTCTTTTGACAAGTGAAGTGGCTACTTCTCAAAGCTTTTATGCCGTGAGAAGGCCCAGAAACCTAATGATCATGGGGGGTACAGGCACCACTCATTATAAAGGTGACCTTCAAGATCCAGGTAGATTGACCAAAACCAGGTATAATATTTCGGCCGGAGCTGAATATTTTGTGCATCCGTTAATCAGTACCCGGGTAGAGCTTACCTATTTTAGGCTAGCCGGTGCTGATGCAGCCTCAAAAGATCAGGAGAGAAGAGACCGTAACCTTTCTTTTTTTTCTGGCAATGTTGAATTATCAACAGCTGCCACCATTAATTTATTAAAAACACCTCCCAGGAAGTTTTACCAGCGCCCTGTATTTAACCTGTATCTTTTGGGTGGCGGAGGTGGATTATATAGCAGCGCAAAAACCATCCGTGATAATGGTGAAAAGATAGCCCTTCAGCCTATCCGTACCGAAGGGGTAAAGTATAGCAGACTTCATCCTATTGTCTTTGGAGGTGCCGGGTTACGGATATTCTATAATCCTTTTTTTAATATTCTGGTTGAAGCCAGTTATCGGTTTACCTTTACAGACCATTTAGACGATGTGGCTACCAAAAGGTACTATAATGACAGCAGGGCGACTTACACGTTAACCGATCCGCTCGCTATCGAACTCAACAAAAGGGCTATTGGACCTGCGGTGGTGCGTGCAAACCCAGAAAATAATGACGGTTATTTATTCATGAACCTTAAAGTTCAATACTATCTGGAAGGCGAATTCTTTACTAAATCACAAAACAAACTATTTACCGTAAAGCGAAGAGGAACACGCAGACGTTAAGCAGTACAATTCACTTGATACTTAGGAACTGCTAAAAAAGGGAATACATCTGAAGAAAAGTCTCAGTTTTAGAGCAATAGTTAATAATTCCGAAAAATTTATTTCACCTAAGTGTTAGGAAAATGAAATGATGTCTTCTAAAACCTTGCTCTTGAATTATTGTCTTGACCCGCTTTCAATAGTACAACAATAGTGTTATCGAATGTGGTATGTATCAAAGCATTTTTCGAACAGTTGACCGTTGTGAGAAATGATTTTTTTGTTTTTCGGCTTCCCCCAATTAAACTTACTACTTCTTACTTCATCCCTTGTCCAATACTTCATAACGTGAATACGTACTTCTAAACTCTGGCACAATTTCCTTCATGAGTGCTACCATTTTGAGTTCATTCTTGTCATGCACGAGGTCATTAAACAGAGAAATCATGGAATCGATGTATGCGTAATCATATTCATCCACACGCGCCTTTAAGATCTTCTCATGATGGGTGGGAATTGTATTCTCCTTATCATTCAACAATTCTTCGAAAAGTTTTTCACCTTCCCTAAGACCTGTAAATACAATCTCCATATCCTTGCCGGGTTCAAAGCCAGAAAGCTGAATCATTCGTTTGGCCATTTCATAGATACGCACCGGTTTGCCCATATCAAAAATAAAAATCTCCCCACCCCTTCCCATGATTCCTGCTTCCAGCACCAGCCGACAAGCCTCGGGTATGGTCATAAAGAACCGGGTGATTTCAGGATGGGTAACCGTTACCGGGCCACCATTTTCAATCTGCCTTTTAAATGTAGGTATCACTGAACCGTTTGATCCCAGCACATTGCCAAAACGAGTAGTAACAAAATGCGTGCGATGGTTGGATTTAGCATTCAGATGAAGCTGAAGAGACTGCACATATATTTCCGCAATGCGCTTGGAACAGCCCATCACATTACTGGGGTTCACCGCCTTGTCTGTAGAAATCATTACGAAGCGCTCCACGGCCAATTCAGCTGACAAATCAGCCAACAGTTTGGTTCCTAAAATATTATTCACCACCGCCTCCGAAGGGTTACTTTCCATCATCGGCACATGCTTATAGGCAGCAGCATGCAATACAATCTGGGGGTGAAAATCTTCCAGGATTTTCCGAATACGTGGTTCGTGGGTGATATCGGCCACAAACACGATTAGTTTGATATCGGGAGCCAATGCTTTTAGCTCCATTTCAATATCGTGTAAAGGACTTTCTGCCTGATCGATGAGAATGATGGATTTAGGGTGATAATTGATCACTTGCCTGGCCAGTTCAGAACCGATGGAGCCTGCAGCGCCTGTTATACAAATTCTTTTATGTCCCAGTTCTGCATACAACTTATCTTCATCCAGCTTAATAGATTCTCTTCCCAGCAGGTCTTCAATGTTTACATTCTTCAACTGCTTCACCGTAAACTCACCTTTCACCCACTTATCTGCCGGAGGCACAATCCTTAATTTCACTTTCTTGCGGATACAAATTTCAGCTATTTCACCTTTTCTTTCTGGCGACAGATCTTTAATGGCAATAATAATTTCGGTAAGCTCTAACTTATTGATTTGATCCGCCATCTCCTGCGCATCATAAATTTTAATGCCATTGATACCTTTTCCTCTTTTAGTCACATCATCTTCAAAGAAGGCTACTACTTTATATTTGCTGGAAGTGTCTGTCTCCAGAATATTACGCGTGATCATTCCCAACGAAGCGGCTCCAAAAATGGCCACGTGTGCTTTGGTGAATACCTCCCCTTTATAATGTTTAAAGGTGATCTTCACCAAAAGCCGGTAATAGAACAAGAATAAAAAGGAAGCCAGAAAGGTAATCAGCAGCACCGAAAAAGGCACCAGGTTTTTTCCCTGGTTGTAATAGAAAATCAGATTGGCCATGGTGCCCACCGCCAGACTGAGCAGGGAGGCATACATAATGCGCATGCCATCATCCACACCCGTATAGCGTACGATACCCGCATAACTTTTTGTTGTAAGGATGGCTATTAGCCCACTTACGGTTGTTAGCAGCAAGGCATATCCCGGATGAAACCGAAATAACTCTTGCCAATCAAAATTAAAACGAAGCAAAAAACCCAGGATAGTTGAAAAAGCTATGACCGTAACATCGATAATAATAATCACCCAACGGGGTAAAATGGTGAGTTGATTAATGAGGCGGGTGAACAATGCGTTATGAATTTGATTTACGATTGACCAACATACGTTTTTACACCTAACAAAGCTCCGGCACCAATCAATATCTCAATACCGGTATTCGGTACGGGATTGGGCGGTGGAGGGCCCGGTTGAGCTTCAACTTTAAAACTCAGCAAAATGAAAGACAATACAGTTAAAACCTTTACGACCCTATCTATCATGCTTCAGAAACTTTTGAACAAATATACCTTGTTCTGTTTGAACCTTCAAGATATAAAATCCACTGGCAAAATCAGACACATCCATGGTTCCTTCCCTTTTTATTTCTGATGACCTTTAAACTTTTCCACTCATATCTAATATCGTAATTTGGGATACGCTTTTCTGTCCCTTAATATCGATATTCAGTTGATCGGTAACCGGGATAGGATAAAATGTAACCAGTGTTTCTTTATTTAAGGCAACTACCGGTATTAAGGATAAGTAAAACCGGTCGGTAATCATTACTGAATAGGTTTTTGTACTGTTTGGTGCTACGTTGAATGCAAAAGGGCTGGAGGTAAATCCCGAAACTGTTGTAGGCGTGGTTCCAAAGATCCAGCTCAAATAGATGTGGGGGCTACATTTGTTACAGATATCGATTGGGCAACCAAGTTGCTTGTTATGAGGATTAAACCATACACTGGTGCAAGCATCCTCGTGTACCTGATTTGCTCTTTGACTTTGGTAGGAGTTGTCTTCAAAATGGATAACAAAGACAACCAATACCAAAGAAGATGCTTGATAAAAAGAACTCGCTTACCCGTAAAATACTTTAGGGGTAATACAAATGCCAACTTCTTCATGGCTGTTAAATTTATAGGCCAGTAATTGTACCTTTTAGGTCGTAAATTTATCTTTTACTTAACCATAAAAATTATATATATATATGGGTCAGCGAATGATTTCCCAACCCGATAGAAAAATCATACCATGGAGTATTCACCAGCAATTTTGAGGTTTTTCGTAATCATTCAATACTAATATTTTCTCACTTACCGGCTTGCGTTTTCAAATTGAGACGAGAGGACTAGCGCAAAATAATGATGTAATAAAAATCATTCAAAAGTCAGTTTCATTACTGATAGATCAGAATGCGACATGACGTAAGACCATAGCTGTCAAGCTATGGAATTTACATTTACAAGAAGGAAAATGAAATGGGTACACACCTTCTAAACCAGTCTAGGTCAAAGCATCAATCAATGTCTATGTTACCAACACATGCCACAAGATTGTTGGTGCAGATATGGTATTATTATTCGCTGCGGTGGCAAATCGAATTGATGTTCAAAATCTGGAAGTCCACCTTGCACAATCACCATTTCAAACTCATTACCAGCAATGTTACCAGTGCCACTTGTATGCCAAGCTAATAAAGGTGTGTCTCAGCTTCACTATCTTCAAGTACATGTACGGGTATGGTGCGGAAAATAACATTGGGCTAATGAGAGTGCTCAAAACAATGACTCATTTAAAAACACATCTAAAAACAATGGTGCCGACTCCTACCTAAATAAGAGAAAGACAGATTCGATGCCTTTTAATCCTAGCTTTTTAATCCTAGCTTTCAATTATTGGAAATTGGGACATAAAAAAAGCAAAATAGGACTCGAAAAAAACCTGGAATACTTGGTGCCAAAACATAATCAGATTATCTTTATTCTACATAAATTAGAAAACCAAAGACTAAGAACGATAAGTAATAAAAATAAGTTATGAAGAAGGAGAACTATTTATAACAAATCAAGCAATAACACGGGATTCCTCAGTAGCCTTGTAGCGATCCCAAAATTCAATATCAAATTAGCTTGACGGATGTGATTTTCAGACCCGACAGTTCCAAAAAACTACTGGCTATAATAAGCAGGTTTTGAAGTTTTCGGATGTAGTTGGTAACAAACCAATACAAAAGAAAGATAGCGACTTCAAGTGAAGATCATTTAATAACATTATTTGGCGCAAGATAAAAAAATGATTTATATGCCGTTGAATCATGGCGTTTATTAGTAGGTCTGGAGTAACAAAAAGGAAGGAAGGAATCAATCATACTTTGTCAAAGATCACCTTATATTGCCATTGCTTTATATTTTCTTGTTGCAAGGTTCTCTTCGTAAACCTTGTCGAGAGCCTTGCTTATTAGTGTTCTATATACTTCTCAATCAAACAAAATTTTCTTTAGTTGATCCCTAATCATATGACAAAAATAGTGAAATCAAATAAGTATCAGGCTGAATTAACCATCGCACGTAAAGAGATTTTAAGACAAAAGAAAAAATACGAAAAACTGAAAGCAGAATTAGTCATTGCACATAATAGGCTTGTGTCAGAAAAAGAAGAGAAAGGGAAGCGGTCAGTAGCTTTGGGAATTGCCAATAAAGAAAAGGGGAAAAGGGCAGCAGAGTTAAGTATTGCAAACAAGGAACTGGTCTTTCAAGATAAAGAGAAAGAAAAGCGAGCTGATGAGCTAATCCTGGCAAATAAAGAACTTGGTTTTCAAAATGAAGAAAAGGTGAAGCGCGCGGCTGAATTAGTAAAGCTTTCTTCCGTGTATAAAATGTTATATAACACGGTGGCTGATGTTATTTATGTTATCGACCGGGAGGCAGGGCGATATCGGTTTTCATCCGTGAACAAAGCATTTGAACTAGTAACCGGTATTCCATTGGACAAAGTGATTGGTAAGTATGTGGATGAAATTATACCCCAACCAGGGCTAAAGATTGCATTGAACAGATATGAGGAAGCTGTCAGGCAAAAAAAAATGATTAAATGGGAGGAGACATCCGACTATCCAAGTGGTCGGTTGACGGGAGCGGTTAGTGTGTTACCTGTTTTTGATGAAAAGGGAAATTGCATCAGCCTGATTGGCAACGTTCATGACATTACCGATCGCAAAAGAATTGAAGAAGACATAAAAAAAATAAATGAGGGTTTGGATCAAAAAGTAAATGAACGCACTTCACAAATAAAACTGATAAATAAAAATCTTAAAAAGGCAAAAATAAAAGCCGAAAAAGCTAGATGTATTGCTGAAGATGCTGTGCGGTCGAAACAACAGTTTTTGTCTAATATGAGCCATGAAATACGAACGCCCATGAATGCCATTATTGGATTTACGAAAGTAGTATTGAAAACAGATTTGACTGCTAAACAAAAGGAATACCTAACAGCAATAAAAGTAAGTGGCGATGCCTTGATTGTGCTTATTAATGATATACTGGATTTGGCAAAGGTAGATGCCGGCAAAATGACTTTCGAACAAAAACCCTTTAGAATGCTGACCTCCATATCGGCCATGCTGTATTTGTTTGAAACAAAAATTCAGGAGAAAAATTTAAAACTGATAAAAAAGTATGATAAAAAAATTCCAGAAATTTTGGTTGGCGATCAAATCCGGCTGCACCAAATTATTTTAAATCTGGTAAGTAATGCAGTTAAATTTACCTCCGCTGGGAACATTGTAATGAATATTCGTCTGGTAAGTGAAGATAAAGAGAAGGTTAAAATAGAATTTACGGTTTCCGATACCGGTATCGGAATATCTGAAAATAATCTGGAACTGATTTTTGAAACCTTCGGACAGGCATCCAGCGAAACATCAAGATTATATGGTGGAACAGGATTAGGACTTGCTATCGTTAAACAACTGGTAGAATCACAAGGAGGAATGATACAGGTGAAAAGCATATTGGGAAAAGGGTCAGCCTTTAGTTTTACATTAAATTTGCGGAAGGCACAAGCGGGTGATGAGATTGTAGAAGAAGCTTTTGAAACAGTTTTGAAAATAAAAAGCATTAAAATACTGGTAGTTGAAGATATGGCATTAAATCAGTTGCTAATGAAAACCCTCTTGGATGATTTTGGTTTTGAGAATGACGTTGCGGCCAATGGAAAAATGGCCACCCAAATGTTAAAGAAAAAATCCTATGACATTATCCTAATGGATCTTCAAATGCCGGAGATGAATGGATTTGAGGCTACCCAATACATCCGAAAAAAAATGCATTCTAAAATTCCGATCATCGCATTAACTGCAGATGTAACTACCGTGGATCTGGAAAAATGCAAGAAGGAAGGCATGAACGACTACCTGGCAAAGCCCGTAGATGAGAAAATCCTTCTCAATAAAATCCTTGGGCTGATCCAAACAAACAAAGGTCTGAATTATATCGAAGGTCAGAAGCATAGAGAAAAAAGGAATGAGACAATAAATAAAAAATGCATTGACCTGAATTATTT
>CAYGGY010000031.1:0-56947 GCA_964349405.1 uncultured Ohtaekwangia sp.
GCTTCTTTCAGCTTTTTAACCGCTGATTCCAGGTTAGCAAAGTCCTGGTCGTCTTGCGGGTCTTTAGTGATACGGCCAACAAAATTCCTGAGCTGTTCACCAAAAATTCCAAGATTTGAAACAATAGCCAGTTCGCCATTAACCCGTATGGAAAGCATGGGTAGTGATTCCGTGGCTTCGGCAACGGGTTTTTCTTGATGATTTACGGGTTCCCATACTTCCAGATCGGCTTCAAACTGTTCCCATCCGGCAATGATTTTTTCTCGTAATTCAAGATCGGGTTCATACCAAAAATGAATTTCATCTATTAGTTCATCATTGTTATCCCACTTTGACGCCATAAACAGGCATTTTTCAGCATCCGATATATACAGCTGCTGCTCCATCTGGATACGGTACATGATCGGCAATTCTTCTGCGGATTGCACTGTTCGCAGATCGTTATTTAATGATTTATGCTCAAAAATAATACTTTCATCAAGATTAATTCCATCAAAACTAGCCGAAAGCTTTCCCTTAACCCCGGTTACCGGGTACAGATCATCACCGATAATTTCTTCGGCCAGTGGTCTTGCAAGCGCTTCAAAGCGATGTCCATCATCAAAACGGCGCTGCGTTGCTTCATCAACATCTGGAATAATACCTGTTTGTCTCTCGTGAAGAAATTTTGATCTGTTTTTGTGTTTTGACTCGCTTAACATTGCAGGCGCATCACTTGCATTGTAATGTTTTGACCTGTGTTCGTGCCAAGCAATTGAGTATGAGCCTTGTAGTAAATCTAAAGTTTCCATAAATCCCACTTAATCGTTTTCGTGCGACCAAGAATCAATAGTCAATTCTTGAGTCTCTGTGAAGGTGTATTTTGTTCTCAGCATGGTAATAAGCTGACTTGGGGTTTTCTTGCCGGACATAATCAAGTCACGCCACGCAGCCTTATTTTTATCGAACACTGCATCGGTACATACAGGCATTGATGATGCTGTGTGCTGCTGTGTAGTTTCATTAGTTGCTGAAGCGTTCTCCTGTTTATTATCCATAACGGTTTTCCAGGTGGCCTCGCCATCCTTTATTGCTCCATAGATGCCGCGAAGGTCTACTATCTGAGCAGGAGCGAGTTGTTCAATCGGATGTCCAAGATACTTGGCAAGCTCAATCGCATTGATGCCAATCTCATTAAATGCGTCAACCAGCTTTTTGCGTTCCGCTAACGGGTCTTTGGCGGCGACATCAAGCCTGATTTTTTTAATTATTTCCTCGGCTTCGTCGCACAAATCGCCGGGGATGATGCGCAGGCCCAGTGTTCTGACCGCTTTTGAGATCATTGCACCGCGTTTATTCAGCAAATCATCATCCTGAGCCGCCACAGTGTAAGTGATTTTTCCGTAACTGTTTTTGCGCTGACTGATAAATTCTCCATCATCTCCAGGCTTGCTACGCTCTACCGTTTTTGTAACTTTTACATCAAGCGGATAGGTCACGTTGTTTTCCAGATCGGTCACGGATACCCGATGTATCTCTTTTTGCTGATCCTCAAAGATCATGCTGGTTTCAATCAACACATTTTTCATGCAGCGTAACGCCACCTCAACAAACCGAATGCCTAAACCCTCTACGCCTTGGCCGATTGGCTTTTTGTAGTAGGCGCTTTTGTTGTTGGCAAATGCTGGACGCTTGCACTCACTGAGTAAATCAAGCCTTACCTGGGTCATGTTGCGCGGGTTGCGCATAGCCATGATGTATCTACTTTCGATCATAGCCTTTGCTTGCGCTGCGATTGCTGTTGACGCTGTTTCAACAACGGCCATTTGCTGACTGTTGCCAGAAAAATCCTGGCTTTGTACTAATGTGTTCATTTGTTTTCCTCTATGTCAATAATAGCAAAGTACACTGCTATGCAGGCATTAACATCATTCATTGCTGAATGAGCACCATCAAAATCAACGCCAAAGAAATGCGTGTAAGCTTCTTGAAGCTTTGGTAGTTTGTTTTTAGGTAACTGCATGTACGGTCTTGATTCGTACATCGTGCAAAATTTGTCGCCGTTTTTCCATAAATCAAGATCATCATCGGTAAAATATCCAAGCTTGTGCTGTGCAATTCTAATCATTCGAGCATCAAATGATTGATTATGTCCAACACGAAGCCTGCCCATCCACATCGACAAAAACATGTCGATAGCCTCTTTCATGCCGATACCGACATCTAACGCAAGTTCTTGGCTTATTCCATGTATAGCTGTCATTTCTTCTGAAATAGTCCAGCCATCCGGCTTGATGATTACGTTCATGCTTGATACTGTTTTTCTGGTATCGGTATCAACTAAAGCTGCCGCAAGCTGTACTATGTTTGGTTGGTCAGGATGTTCTGATGGCTCCTTAAATAAGGGTAGCCCGGTTGTCTCTGTGTCATAAAATAATATATGTGACATTGTTATATCCTGTTTTTATTATGATAAAAAATTTCTGCAAAGTGTTTTTGCATAAAAATTAACATATGGCTTTGACGCAATGCGCGGAGGCTTACCGGGGGCAAGTTCAAGTTTTGCCTGTGCCTGTTGAGCTTCAATTTTCAGTTTTTTGATTTCCCGTTTCATCACGCCACCTGCACGATCAGCGCGATGGCCGCAATGGTTAAAATAATGGCCGTGGCCAGCCTGATTCCAATCAGTCTTGCGTCTTGTTTCTGATGCCAATGTTTTTCATGGTCATCAAGCAACCAACTTTTATCCGCCTGGTCTTTTCCGATTAAATTCATTTCATCACCTCTGTAAATTATTATTGGATTGCCCAAATCTCATGGGCTTGCTATTTCATGAACCTGTTTAGGCCGGTTAGTAATAGCTAAGATTTCTCATGAATTGGTGCCGGTTACGTTTATCCGGCGGCTTGCGCCCGTTACTATCTTTTAATCTACGGCAGGTTCAGGATCACCATTAACCGCGTCAACCTCTGCCGTTAAATCAGCTTGTTCGGTAGCGGCGGAAATCAACGCCGCGCTATTCGCCGAGATGGTATCAAGTAGCTCTTGCGCCCCGGAGACATCATTTGCTGTCAGCAGCTGCTTGACCTCCGCCACCAGCGCATTGGTCTGGTTGATCGCCGCTATGATGATGTCTTGTTCCGCGCGAGCTGCGTCTACGATTTCTTGAAAAGTTGCCATTTTTGTTTCCATTTTGTTAATTTTTGAAAGAATCTCATTGAGTTGAGATTCGGTTTGTTTCATAAAGCAATAACACATGGGTTATCTCCTTTAGGTTTTGTCAAACGGTCTTGTTATAAAACCGCTTGAAAAAACCCCGGTCTGACTGCGACCGGGTAGAGAGGACAAAGTAATGAGCTGCTTTGTTTGGTACAGTTTAGTGTTTACTAAACAAATGTCAATAGCATTTACTATAATTTTTACAAAAAAGTCATTTCCTGGTGTTGTGTTAAAAATACTATTGACTTTATTTATAGTAAATACTATATTTAATCAATGATTAAAGACATACCAACAAAAGACCTGGCAAAGTTCCT
The DNA here is from genome assembly GCA_964349405.1 of uncultured Ohtaekwangia sp. Taxonomy (GTDB): domain Bacteria; phylum Bacteroidota; class Bacteroidia; order Cytophagales; family Cyclobacteriaceae; genus ELB16-189. The sequence goes on from CAYGGY010000031.1 coordinate 3,516, forward strand.
CGGTAAAACTGACGGATTTGCGTCACAAATAAAAAATGGCTGGTCAAAATTACCCGCTAAAGACTGTGTGCGCGTGTCAAAGGAATACGATATTCCTTTGCATGTTCTTCGCCCAGACATATACCCGCCCCAATGACCAATCACAGCAGCCTCGGTCATTTAGCACTCTCTGGTAACGATGGCTTTACCGGTGCGGCTGTGGCCCTTATGTTCCCGAAATTCGTTTCGGGAACACCAAGACAAAAGCCGATGCGAGTGGCGGCTGTAGTAATTTTTAACGCTGATGTAGCTCAAATTGGTAGAGCGCCCGCCTTGTAAGCGGTGGATTGCAGGTTCGATTCCTGCCATTAGCCCCAAACACCTACCTCCTATTGGTGTGTCCCTTCTCGCCACGGTTCGCCGTGGCTTTTTTTTTGGGTAGCCAAACTTGCAAGCACAAGATCAAGCGAAGAATGGCAGTATGTAAATATATTTGATTTGTGATACATAAATACCGCATAATATGCGCTTTATAACAAAACAGTATAAAACAATGGAAAATTTAGTAGAATTGTACAAAGGCAAAGAACCGAGAACAAACTCCAGGCTTGTCGCCAAGGGTTTTGATATTAGTCATAGGTCAGTTGTTAATCATATCCAAAAATACAGAACTGAATTTGAAGATTTTGGAGCCTTGCCAAGTGAAATATGGAAAAGAAAAGATATAGGAGCTGGTAGTACAAATACCACCTCATCAACTCCAGGAAAAAGAAAAACAGCTCAAGAAGTCGCTTATTTTATGAATGAAGAGCAATTTATGTTTTTAGGGACGCTGGTAAATAATAGTCAAGTATCCGTAAAGTTTAAGCATACGATGGTAAAGGATTATGCACGATGCAGAAAACTTTTAGCCAAGCTTGCAAGCACCCGCTCAAACGAAGAATGGCAAAATTTACGAAAGGACGGAAAAGCGGTCTATATGCAAAAAACAGACGTGATAAAACAATTTGTCGATTATGCGACCGGGCAGGGCAGTAAATCAGCCAACATGTATTATTCCAACTTGGCGCAAATGGAGAACCGGGCTTTGTTTTTACTCGAACAGAAATACCCAAATGTCAGGGAGGTTCTAAATATCAAACAATTAATGCAAGTGGCGACAGCAGACCAGATCGTTGAAAAAGCCTTAGCTGATGGAATGAAACAAGAGCTGCCGTACAAAGAAATTTACGCAATGGCGAAAGATAGGGTAATCCAGTTTTCTAGCATAATCGGGAAAAGCCTGGTTATTGAAATGCTGGAAACACCACGAATCAGCCAAGGTGTATAACTCCGGCGGCAATGCTGGGTGAATTTGTCACCTGCGGAGCTTGCCAACACTTTACGCCGCCTCTGCCAATCTACGAGCCAAATAGCATGGGTGAGTGTAAGATCATGGAGGCCTGGTTAAATAAATTTACACGGCGTAGACCACCACCGCGCGAGTACGACAAAAATTATGCTTTATTGGGCGGCAAAGTCTGGTGGCCTAATGTTGAAAGAAACTGTATTAAATTTGAGGAGTTAAAAAATGTCACAACAACCATTTAAAAGATTAAATATAATTTTACAGGCTGCTCAAGCGTTAGTAGATGCATCTGGTAATGTCATGTCGATGCAAACAGCAATGCTTGCACAGGGACCCTATATTTCGCGTGGAAAGGGGCGTTCAATTATGAAAAAAGCGCCGACCCACAAGCACATGAGTAGTGTTAGGGCGGCTAAAAAACTGCACAACATCAAAAAACGAAAGGCTGCATAGTACCGGCCATAAAAGCCAGCACTCGGTTATCGGTGCTGGTTTTTTTTCGTCTGTTTGAAATTATTAGTAGAGTTTTTTTGGTAGTTAAGCTAATATTCTTGTGTAGTTTTTTTTACTAACGGGGACTTTAATGTGATTTACGAAAAAAAAGATAAGGAGCAGTTGCTTACAAAGAACGTGCGGATGCCTCTGTCACTCGCCGATATGGCGCACAAGCAAGCTAAGGCCGAGCACAGGACTTTTGCCGGTTTAGTAAACGTAGCTGTCATTAAGTATCTGGAAAGCCAGAAGGCTGTTTGAGTGGGTGGGTGGATATGTCTTTATAGGGATATTCAGAATCATTGGGTTTTTCAGGATGCTGAATATTTCCGAGCGTGGGTTGATTTGTTGATGTTGGCTAATCATGAAAAAAACACGTTCATATTAAAAGGGCAGCTTGTTACATGTGATAGAGGTCAAGTTGGGTACTCACAACAGGCGTTAGGAAAGCGTTGGAATTGGCATCGTGACCGCGTAAAAAGATTCATAGTTTTGCTTGAAAAAGACAAAATGATCGCGCACCAAAGCACGCATCTGAATACAACTATAACTATTTGTAATTATTCAATTTATCAAGACAAAGCAACAACAGAGGCAACAGCAGACACAACACCTGGTAAGGCATCTGAGGCAACACCTGAGGCAACACCTGAGGCAACACCTGAGGCAACACCTGAGGCAACACAAACAACAAGGATAACAAATAAACAAATAAACAATGAAAACAATAAAGAAACATTTACTAGCGTAAATGTAGAAAAAAAACCAAAAAAAGAAAAGTTCGAAATTCCAGACTGGCTAAACGAAAAAGCCTGGGAAGAATTTAGAGAACACAGGAAAAGCATTAAAAAGCCGATGACGGTTACAGGAGAGGTTAAGGGATCGAACATACTTAAACCGTATAGCTTTGAAGAACAGCAACAGATTATTGATAATTCAATTTTTGGAAAGTATCCCGGACTATATCCTGATTGCCTTAATAAAAAACAAAAAATAAATAACTCATCCAACAACAAAAATATTGATAGCTTTGTTTATAAACCATCTATTTTTAAAACCGACTCTTATGATCAATCTAAAATAATTGAAGGGGAATTAACATGATTAATAATGAATTTAATGAATTTTGTAAATTTTGGAATCAGGCTAATAAGTTAAGCGCAAATCCAAAGAATCTTGATGAAGATGACTTCAGCACATTATTTGCAGAGCTTGAAAACTACGCATTGCATACAATAAAAAACGCGCTTTCATATCACATGAAAGTGAATAAATATGCGCCTATTCTTTCAGAAATATTAGCAATAATTAACCCGGTAGACATTACTAAGCAGCACATCAGCGCAGATGAAGCATGGCCGATTGCGGTCGCCTCCTGGGATCAGGATGTAGCGGTAGTAATCACAAGCGAGATTATGTTGGCATCAGACATCGCTTACGAGGCAGGCAACGGAAAAGATGACACCGCAGCGAGGATGGCATTCAGGGCGGCTTACGAGCGCATTATAAAAACCGCTCAACAACCAATGTGGTTTGTTTCCCTTGGAAACGATAAGTCAAAAACGGAAGACGTGGTTATCCGTGCGGTTCAAAAAGGATATTTGCCGAAAGGCACGGAAAATAAGTACAGGCTTGAGGCTCCAACTACGACCGTTCAAAAATTGATTGAGGGTTATGTTGCGCGGGTTGATGTACGAAAAGAAAGCCTTGAAAATATTAAAAACTTTCTAGGCATGGGAGAAAAGAAAAAAGAATTTAAGCAGCTCAAAGGTGATCAGTTGAAAGAGTACCGGAAGAAAGAGGAAATCAGAAGAAACGAAATAGTAGGCTCGGCCATTATGCAGCAAGTCATAAACCGAGAATATGGGCAGTTACCCGCAGGTATGTCTTTGCATGATTTACCGCAGGAAGAAAAAGATTTGCCAGAATTTTTAAAAGTAGTTGGAGAAACAAATAGCTGCTGCAATGATTCCGGTGCATTGGCATGAAAACAATCGGTGAAACACTAAAGCTGTTTATCATTTTCGCGTTGTTCAGTGTCGCTGTGTTTGGTCTGGCCTCGATTAGCACACCGGCAAACGACCAAACATCAAGCGGGGTTGATTAATGGCAACTGCTTTTCTGAGAAAACTTTACAATTCATTGGTTCCAGTCGATCAGGAGTCGGCGGATTTGCTGGAAAAGTTTAAGCCCAATGCTGAGTTGAAGTGCGATATTACCCGGCCTCGTAATATCGGGTTTCATCGGAAATATTTTGCTTTGCTTGATCTGGCATTCGATGCATGGGAGATGCCGGTAAACGAATACAAGGGTGTGCAGATAGAAAAAAACCGCGACAGGTTCCGCAAGGATTTGATGATTATGGCGGGTTACGGGTATCCGGTTGTCAATATCAAGGGTGATGTTCGGTTCGAGGCTAGGTCGATGAGTTTTGGCAGTATGGATCAAACAGAATTTGAGGCTCTGTATTCCAGAATGGTGGATGTTATTTTGCAAAAAATTATGACGCATTACACACGCGATGATCTGGATCGGGTTGTCGCCGAAGTGCTGAGGTTTTGTTGATGTCAAAAATCACTGATAGTGCGCGAAACCAGGTGTGTACGGTAAGGTTGCCTGGGATATGTAATTTTGACCAGTCAACAACGGTTTTTGCGCATATTTCGGGCATTCGGTTCGGCCATGGCACAGGTATTAAAACAAAAATTGGCGCTTATGCTTGCTCAAGTTGTCATGCTTTACTTGATTCACGTGAAAAAAGGCCGGAAGGCATGACTAAGCAGGATGTAAAACTGGCACATTATGAGGGCGTTATCGAAACCATGATAAAACTTGAAGAACAAGGTTTGGTGAAGTCAGCTTGAATTAAGAGGCATACTTAATTGATTATTTATGCTGCTATGTTATTTTGTTATTCGTGTACCTTCTGTGAAAAGTTAAACGAATAGCCTATAGCTATACTAACCCCGTTATTGTCTTTGTCACAGCAGAGACACCGGGGTTTTTTATTGGGTAAGATTAGGAAAGCCATGAGTAAAGATAAAATTCAAAACGACCACGCGGCTTGCGCTCCGGTTGAGCGCACTGTTAGGCTTGGAGATTAAAAAATGACAAAAGAAGAAGCTATCGCGCTGTTTGAAAGTAAGTTTTGGGAAAGTATGAGTCATGAGGATAGGGCTATGTTTCAGATTTGTGAACCATTACTTTGTATGCCATTTAATGTATTTCATGAAGCAGTTGAAAAGACTCTTGGCCGCCCTGTTTATACGCATGAATTTTGTTTAAACATGCAAGGGTTAAAAAAAGAAATCCTGGGTGATAAGCAAAGCCCATCAATCGAAGATATTATTAATCTTATACCAGAGAGCAAACGCATTATTGTTGTATATGCTTAACGCCGTGTTAAGCGGCAAGCCGCCACACGGTGAACTTTAACCACGCAAATGCGCTAAATGGCGGCTTGTCCGCTTTAACTAAGAGTTATACGTTTGGAGATTGCGAATTGAAAGTTTTAATTGCTTGCGAGTATTCAGGGCGAGTGCGTGATGCTTTTTTAGCATTAGGTCACGATGCAATAAGCTGTGATCTTCTTCCAACAGATTCACCGGGGCCGCATTACCAAGGAAATGTTTTTGACATTATAAACGATGGTTTTGATTTGATGATAGCGCACCCGCCATGTACGTATTTGAGCGTGAGCGGGATGCACTGGACAACGCGAGGACTGCGCGAACCGAAGCTGACTGAAGATGCCTTGGAGTTTGTGAAGCGACTGATGAGTGCTCCGATTGACCGCATTGCTATTGAAAACCCAGTGAGCGTTATTTCTAGTCGGATCAGGAAGCCTGACCAGATTGTGAACCCTTATCAGTTTGGCGAGGATGCTAGCAAGAAAATCTGTTTATGGTTGAAAGCATTACCTCCGTTGCGTCAAACAGAATTTGTGGAGCCGCGCTTGGTGTGCTGCGGGGTCGAAGTTCAGAACCGAGATAAGTACGGATGCCCGAACTGCGGCGGTGAGAGAGTGGCGCGGCCACGGTGGGGCAACCAGTGCGACAGCGGCCAGAATAAACTTTTGCCGTCTCCTGACAGATGGAAAGAACGTAGTCGAACATATCAAGGGATCGCTGACGCTATGGCCGCGCAATGGTCTATTTGTGGTGTATAACGCAGAGCTAACCGGGCGCGGCCTGGAAGGAAATTGAAATGAAAAAAGAACCAAATGGCCGCGCTCCGGTTGAGCGAAGGGTTAGGCTTAAATGAAAAATTCAACGGAATCGAGAATCAGAAAGGCTATGGGAAGCAAAACTACGATGCAATATCATGAGCTTATTAGATTGGTTTTTCCGCCCGAAAAATACCCAAATGCCTACAATTACTCAGTTAATGGCGGACCACCAGGGTGCGCAATGGCGTTTGGCTCAGCCATTAAACGTATGGGCGGAAGAAATTCAGGAATTGGCAGTAACCGCGTGGTAGAAATACAGAAAAGGAACCCATGAGTAAAAATAAAAATCAAAACGTCAACGCTACGAGGACGACATGCTAGATAAATGGAAAACGCAAACTTGCCGATATTGCAACTGTTTGAAAAAACATAAAAGCTGTGGCAATCCAGAGCATCACAAGCTACCAGTCGGCGAGCAGCTAACAGTCTTCCCATGCTCTTTAGGTATTGGATTTAAAGATTCAGAAAGTGGTGGGATAGAATTAGCATATACGCCTAACGCAGAGCTAACCGGGCGCGACACCGGGGAGCTAAAAAGCAAATCCGTCGCGTCCGAGCGCTCCGGTTGAGCGTAGGGTTATACATTTAAGAGGAAAACTAATGATTGAAGATGAAGAACTATTAGCCGAAGCCCTTGAAAAAATTGCTAAGGCGTTAAGCAATTTAGGGCTTGGTAATGCAGCAACGCAAATGGGTGCAATAGAGCTTCTTTCAAAAGAAGTAAAAGAAGGTTCTGAGCGCATAGCGGAAGGTCTCCAGGCAATTTCTGAGGCTATTTCTGAACGTGATGTATAACGCAAAATTAACCAGTCCGCCGCTTGGCGGACTTTCAGACGGAGAGAATTTATGAGTACAAGGGAAGATTCAAACGAAGTTGCGAGCGGCGGGTCTGAGTTGAATGTTGAGTTAGACATTTTTCAAGACCTATATGATTCTGAAATAAATTTCGCTATATCTACATTTTGGGATGGCGGATATACTGCTAGATTAGGAGACGAAATGAACGGATTTAATGATAAATCGGATTGCCTGGATAATATGCAGGAGGTTGCGCGAGAGCTAACGCGAATGGCGATACTGCATTACCCTAGATCGGGTTTTGCAAACAAATACAAATACATTTAACGCCTAACGTATGATGTACGACAAATTGTCCAATAATCTGTAAATAACCGATATTTACGACAAACAAAATTTTGTATAATTGGTTTACATTATCTGAAAACGTGTTAATATTTATTCATCCCGTGTGGTAAGCGGGACGATTGAAGTGAGCGGAGTCGGTAGAAAGTACCGGCAGTATTTAAAGTCTCACTTCTTTATCTGCTACCAGGCCGCTCATGAGATTGTAGAAACTCCCATTAAAAGCCTCGGTTACAGAAATGTACCGGGGCTTTTTTTGTGCCCGGTATTTACTCGCAAGTGACGCGATAGGATGATGCCTGTTTAGTGGGTAGATGCACTGGAAAGCTAAAGGCGCTACTGGAAGCTTATAAATCCATAATTAGTATCACGGGCTAAAGCTTTAGGTGAGAGTCCTTTTAACCGTGGGGTGCAATTCCTAATAATCTAGTGGGCTGGTCGTATCTCGAAGCCCAGGGCATACGGTAATACATAGAATCCGTAGCATCGAGAACCGGTTAAACCGGATGGAACCTAAGCCTTTACTCATTTAATTATGGGTAGGGGGTCTTTTACTGGAACTTAACCAATCATGTCACGCCATAACCTGAGCCTTAGCTTAATGGCATTCCACAAATTTTAAACAAAAAAGAAAGATTAAATGTCGATTAATAAATCCAAAGGTGAGACAGTATGATCATAACAGGATTAGCACGCCTAGGAAGAGACGCAGAGCTAAGGTATATACCAAGCGGTGAAGCGGTCGCTTCACTGGCATTGGCGTTTAATCACGGTAAGAAGCAAGCAGATGGTAGCCGTGAAACGCAATGGGTCGAGGCGTCTTTATGGGGCAAGCAAGCGGAAGTACTGGCGCAGTATTTAACTAAAGGTACTTTGCTCAGCGTGGTCATCGATGCACCCCATATTCAAACTTATGACAGGAAAGACGGTGGACAGGGGGTTAAGTTAGTCGGTCGGATCATGAATGTCGAATTTGCTGGAGGTAATCAAAATAACGCGCCTAAAAATACAGCTATCAATCCAACCACTACTAACCAAGCCAAACCAAGCGATAAGTCGAAAGGCGATAACGGCTATGCAAACATGCCGCCTGATTATGATGATTTTAACGACTCCATTCCGTTTTGATGAGTGCCAGAATGGGTAAATTATTTATTGTTGCAGTATGCGTGTTGATTTTTATGATCGGCGCAATTGGCGTCTGTTATCAGGTTTGGGTTGATTTTTTTTTGTGGTGTATTAATGGTTTGTTACAGGACGAAGAGCAATGACCACAGAAGCAGACGATCTTGATCATGCTGCTAACATGACGCTTGAGGCAACGAACCGGGAAATAAGACGTTTACGCGCTGAAGCTGAAAAAGTTGATACATCCAATCAAAGTGGTCTTTGCTGGTTTTGCGATGCTGAAACGGGAAATGGCCGTCGTTGGTGCGATACCGGTTGCAGAGATGATTGGGAAAAAGACCAGTGAGCATTAGCAAAATAGAAGAGTCATTCGCTCTGCATGTTAGAGCTTTGAAGCTTCCAGTACCGGAACGAGAGCATAAATTTCACCCGTGGCGAAAATGGCGTTTTGATTTCGCGTGGGTTGGCTTGAAGATTGCGGTAGAACTGGAAGGTGGCGTATGGAGTGGTGGTCGGCACACGCGAGGAAAGGGTTTTACTAACGATTGTGAAAAAATCAATGTGGCAACGGCCATGGGTTGGAAGGTGTTCAGGTTCACCGGCGATATGGTGAATGATGGCCGGGCGGCTGAATTTATACGGGTGCAATTTGAGCATTGAGGGTCAACCGTCTGCCATAAGCAAAAAAGGATAATAAAAACATGTCATTGTTGTCATATTTAGAATTGGTTGAACTGGTTGAATGTGGCGTTATTACCGCCGAGTTATCCAGGGTTAATGGTTCGTCTATTGATATTACGCTGGATGATAGAATACGGATAGAGTCAGAGCCAAAATTTAATGCTGTAGTTGATTTACGAGCAAAAGAGAATATTGAGACCGATGTTATTTTATTAGGTGAGCATGGTTATCAACTTGTCCCAGGCGAATTTATTCTGGCATCAAGCAGGGAGTTTTTTAATCTGCCCAATAATATCAGTGCAGAATATAAATTAAAATCGTCAATGGCACGTAATGGATTAGAACACATTAATGCGGGATGGTGTGATTGCGGTTGGCATGGATCCAAGCTGACACTGGAGTTAAAGAATATGACACGAAAACACAGGCTTACTTTAAAGCCTGGCATGGCAATTGGTCAGGTGGTATTTTTTAGGCATGAACCAGTCCCTAGAGAAAAAGGGTATGCGGTACGTGGACAATACAATAACCAGGTCACTGTTCAGCCATCCAAGGGAATTAGATGACGAATAACTAAAATACAGCTTGCATTTATTTAATTTAGCGCGTACATTTATGTCCAGAGTTTCATGAATGGCATGGAGCGAAACCGGAGAAAGAAAATGTACTCAATCTATAACAAAACAGAGAAGAAATACGTATCCACAGAGCTTGCCGGTCAACGCGATTGGCCCAAAATAGGAGGATGTCATTTTTGCATAGATGATGCGGCAGTTTTTGAAAAAAAACCGCGAGAGCTCAAAAAAGAATTGACACAAAGATTTATTGGGCATTCTTTTGTTATCAGATTTAATCGAATGTCTAGCCCAGTTTGCGTGGTAGTGGATATTTAGCCATGATTGAAAAAAAAGTCCGAGGCCGTCCGCGCAGCAATAACAAGCGGATTCCAATAACACTCAGGCTTCCTGTCGATATAATAGACTGGCTGTCTCAGTATCAGCGGAGAGGTGTGATGGTTGAGGCGGCTATCCGAGCAATGATAAAATCAATAGACGAGCAATGAGATGAGAACTTTTTTTGTGGGAATGATTATTACTTTGCTGTTGTTTTTATCGATAGCCGCAGTTTATCTATTGCTACAAAACAGCGTGCTGGTAAAATCATGTGTAGCAACTGGGCATTATTCACGTTGTGAATATAGAGTAAAACTATGAACGCACTAATTGAGCAATTAAAACGCCACGAAGGCTTTCGCAGCAAGGTGTATCAATGTACTGCCAATAAGCGCACAATTGGCTATGGATACAACTTGGACGCCAATCCACTTAAATTAAGTGCCTATGAGCTGAATCGGTTTTGTTCTAAGGGAATTACCGAAAAAACAGCGGAAAATTTGTTGGTCGATCAGGTGTACAAGCTCAGGTTTGCTATGGAGGCAAATCTACCCTGGTGGTCGAAACTCAACGAAGCAAGGCAGGATGTCTTGATCAACATGGCATATAATCTTGGGCTTAACGGTTTGTTGGAGTTTAAAAAAACAATGGCCTGTATTGAGCATGGAGACTACGCAAAAGCATCTAAAGAGATGCTGCATAGCGGCTGGGCGATACAGGTAGCAGGCAGGTCTAAGGAGCTGTCGGAACAAATGAAAACAGGGCGTTTCGCAGAGTGAATCCAAGCACATCAGAAAAAATACACTTAATTGTTGCAGATTGGCGCACGGGTAATTATACCCAGCGAAAGTTGGCCCAAAAATATAAAGTCAGTAATGGATTTGTGGCAAAGTACACGAAGGGTGTTAGCCATGATACAGCCGACCTGGTGAGCATGGGAGTCGAGTACCAGTGCGGATTAAGAGCGCTGGATGAGCAAGCCGTGAGCAGCGTGAGCAGCGTGGTGGATGAGCGTACACGGCATGTTGAGTTTTTTAATAATGTGACAGTGAAAAACATATCATCGATGATGAAAAAAATAAATCTGGACACGCCCATTATGGAGCACCGACTTGCACAAGCCGCTATCAAAGATGGGCGTGAAACCGTTCTCGGAAAATCACCGGATACTGCTATACAGATCAATACCCAACAGCCAGCTATCACTGCAATTGAGCTAATCGCACCGTGAAGTGTCAGGTGAAATTGCCGCCAAAACTGATCCCGGTATTTCTTGGCAAATATAGATACCGGGGAGCCTATGGCGGCAGGGGTAGCGCAAAAACCATGAGTTTTGCGAAAATGGCGTCGGTTAGAGGACTCATATTGGCGCAGTCCGGGCAAACAGGAATTATTGTTTGTGGGCGAGAATTCATGAATTCTTTGGACGAAAGTTCATTCGCCGAGGTAAAAGCCGCTATCATATCCGAGCCGTGGCTTGAGTCCAAGTATGATATTGGTGAAAAATATATCAGGACAATAGATAAACGCATTGAGTTCGTTTTTTGCGGACTAAGGCATAATCTCAACAGCATCAAATCAAAAGCACGAATCCATTTAATGTGGGTCGATGAAGCCGAACAGGTGTCTGAATATGCCTGGCAAATTATCACGCCTACGGTACGTGAGGCCGATTCGGAACTTTGGGTAACGTGGAATCCAGAGAGAAAGGGTAGTGCCACTGATTTACGATTTAGGGTAAATCCTCCCGATAACGCTAACATAATCGAACTAAACTATATTGATAATCCGTTTTTTCCTGATGTGCTTGAACAAACGCGGCTTGAAGACCTAAGCAAACGCCCTGACAGTTACGGTCATGTGTGGGACGGTGAGTACAAGACGGTAGTTGATGGAGCCTATTTTGTTAAGCAGATATTAGCAGCAAAAAAAGAAAATAGGATAGGACATCTATCCAGAGACCCACTTATGACTATCAGGGCGTTCTGGGACATTGGCGGCACTGGAGCCAAAGCCGATGCTTGCGCTATCTGGATAGCTCAATTTGTGGGAAAAGAAATAAGAGTCCTGGATTATTACGAGGCAGTTGGGCAGCCTTTGGCGTCACACGTTGAATGGTTACGGGGTAATGATTACGATAAGTGCCAGTGCGTACTGCCTCACGATGGAGCGCAGCACGACAAGGTATATCAGGTCACGTATGAGTCAGCCTTGATTCAGGCCGGGTTTGGCGTGTACATTGTCGAAAATCAGGGGGCCGGAGCCGCTAATATGCGGATTGAGTCAGCGAGGCGTGTTTTTCCGCAGGTGTGGTTTAATGTCGATAAATGTGTTGGAGGATTGGAGGCGCTGGCATGGTATCACGAGAAACTGGACGATAAGCGAGCTATCGGACTTGGTCCTTGTCACGACTGGGCCAGTCACGGAGCCGATTCTTTTGGCATGATGTGTCTGGTTAGCGAATCATTAGCCAACGAGGGTAGGAGCAAGCGGCCTACTCGTAATGGTAGCTGGCGCACCGTTTAACAAAGTTCACGGATTAGGAAAAAAATGAGCGACATAACAATAAAATGGGGTTACGTTGATGTAACAAGTGCTGATGGCGGCACTATCAAAGAGCCTGCTATGGGCATAAAACCGGCAAAATTAGGGATGACACCTATTTTTGCCATACCCTTATCATCCGCCTATAAATATGCCGATAGTGAGTATCTCATGAAAGCGTCATTTGCAATCGCAGAATTCTTGGGTATGTTCCCGGACGCATTTTTGATTAACCGTATTGCTGATACCATCCTTAATTATTTGCCCGATCTCATTAAAAAACGGCCTTATCAGCACAATATTGGCGATGAATGTGGAGAAGGGTATATTATGGCCGATGGCGAAATTATTGATTATTTTGGCGTGACTACCGGTGGCGGGGTGTTGAAATGATCGAAAACAAAAAGGTACTAAGTTTCGTGCGCTCAAGCAATCACGAATTGCGTGAATTTTGCCAAAAAAACGAATGTCATTTCAATTATCCGTCAGAATCGGCTATAGTAGAGCGGATAATGCGCTTAGGTGTTGAGGCTAGGGCTTTACATGCGACTACAATTGATGAATTAAGAGATGTCGCTGTAGCGACGATTCAAAATGATTTTATGCAGCATTGGCAAAGTCCAGAGCAACAAGCACAGCGCAAAAATCATCTACTAGAATTAATGAGTGCACGGCGATGATAGAAGATATTAGCATTACGGTTAAGCCTGCGTTTGACCAGCAATCGAGATATGGGGATCATATTGCGCAAACAAAACAAAATCCTGATGACGTAAAAACCAAGGAAAAACATGCGCGACTGATGGAATGGTGGACGCAGGCGCGGGAAATAGAGTCGATCAATCGTTATCAACAGGCTATAGACTCAGACTTTAAGGATGGCCTACCGTGGTCGGATGAAGATCAGCAAGAATTAATGAATCGTGGACAGGCACCGCTTGTCTACAATAAAATCAAGCCGGCCATTGACTGGATACTGGGAACCGAGAAGCGCACTCGCATTGATTTTAACGTCTATCCTCGCAACAAGGAGCAAAACAAAGAGGCTGACGCAAAAAAGAATTTGCTCAAGTACGTCAATGATGTAAATAAAACGGTGTTTGCCCGGTCGCGGGCGTTTGATGATGCGGTGACAGTGGGTGTTGGTTGGTTGGAAGACTCTATTCGTGGCGATGAATCCAGGGAGCTATTACAGTCACGTCATGAGAGCTGGCGCAATATATGGTATGACCCATTATCCATTGAGCGTGATTTGTCTGATGCCAGATATTTGTTCCGATCTAAGTTCGTTGATCTTGATTTAGCAATAGCCATGTTTCCAAAGGCAAAATTTCAGCTTGAACAAGCAGCCAGCACGCTCAATAATAACGGCTCTGAGCAAGATGCTGATGATGATTATTTTTACTCGGCACGCTTTCAGCAGCGCGATTCGTCTGGTAATGTGCTGCATAGACGCAGTTATGCTAACAGCGCCATGATCTTTAATCGCCGCGAGCGTGTTAAGCTGATTGAGTGCTGGTATCGAGACCCAATCAGCAAAAAAGTGATTCGTGGTGGCGACTATGACGGCAAGCAATATGATCCAGGTAATCAGTCGCATGTTCGCCAAGTGCAAGAAGAATTCGCTTCAGTGGCCGATTCATTGGTCATGCAAATGTACTGTGCAATCATGACCGAGGGCCATATACTCCAGTGCTTGCAATCTCCCTATGATCACAATGATTTCCCTTTTACGCCGGTTTGGGGCTATCGACGAGCCAGGGATAATGCTCCCTATGGTGTGGTGAGGAATAGTCGCGATCCGCAAGAAGATTTGAACAAGCGCATGTCCAAGGCGCTGCATATTTTATCTACCAACCAAATTATCGCCGATGAAGATGCGGCGACCGACTGGAACGAAATCAAAGACGAGGCGGCACGTCCTGACGGAATTATTTTGCTGGATGGCAGAAAGGGTTCACGGTTTGAGTTGAATAACGACAAGCAACTGGCTGAAGAGCACATTAGGCTGATGGAATTCGACGCAAAGATGATCCAGGACATATCGGGAGTTACTGATGAAAATATGGGCCGTGGTACGAATGCGGTATCGGGAAAGGCTATCACCGCAAGACAGGAGCAGGGCAGCGTCGTTAGCGCAGAACTGTTTGACAATTTACGCTATGCTGTCCAGCTTCAGGGTGAGAAACAGCTGTCATTGGTTGAGCAGTTTTATGACCAGGAAAAGATTATAAGGATCGTAGGCAACAAAGGAACTGCCAGTTATGTGCCTATTAATCAGCCTCAGTATGATGAGCAATCCGGGCAATGGGTTACACTAAATCCAATGACCGCAAACAAAGCAAGTTTTGTTGTTGATGAGCAGGATTATCAGGCGTCTATGCGTGCTTCAATGTTTGAGGCCATGACCAGTATGATGCAGACACTGCCGCCAGAGATAGCGTTACAATTGCTTGATTTGGTGTACGACAATAGTGATCTACCGGGGCGCGATGAGATTGTTGCCCGTATCCGTAAAATCAATGGACAGCAAGACCCGAACGCCGAAGAAACTCCGCAAATGATGGCTGAGCAACAAGCTAAGGCGGCATCCGAGCAACAAGCGCAAGAACTTGAGCAAAGACGCATACGACTGGAGCTGGATGAGTTGCAAGCGAAGATTGATAAGCTAAAATCAGAGTCGATAGTAAAAAATATCGAAGGCTTGTACTCAAGTATGCAGGCCGCGCAAACGGTGGCAACGGTTCCGGGTGTTGTGCCTATTGCCGATGAGATTGCCAAGTCCGCCGGTTTTGTGGACAAAAACGGGTATCCTTTGGTAAATCAGTCGGCTCAACCAGTAGCTTTGCCTGGGCAGCAACCGGGTATGGAAACTATGCCTGAGCAGAGAATAAATACCGATCCGCGTTTTCCTCCTAACCCGGAGAGCGCAAGTGTAGGGATGATGCGCGGGATTGAGACGCAGGCGAATGACGCATAATATTGGATATTACGATGAAAGTCAGGAAATATGATGAACAAAGAGCAAGCAATTAATAAAATATTGGAAAATGCAAGACACGGTACACGACGCGAAGACATTATTGCAGCGTATGAAGCTGGTGAATTAGCATCACGGAGGCGGTGGTATGACTTTGATAAATTCATGATGTCTATTGTTGCAGATGGCAGTATGTCAAAGCCTGTTCTTGAGCTTGGAAAGAATGGATTTGTTTGTAATGAAGCATTGGCAGCACGATTGTGGAGCAGGTTTTCTAAAGACCAATGTGCAACATGGATGGAAATTGAAGATGGAAGTATTAATAGATTTGTAACGTGGATTTTTTCATGCCTTGACCGTGACGAGGCATTTACATGATTATTTATAGGGTAGTAACATCGATAACTATAGTGAAAAATAGTTGCTAATTAAAAAACTGATATATAATTAAACAATGTTAAATTAATGACAACACTTTCCAGACTGGAGTTTAGATAATGAGTACAGATTTAGAAGATATTGTCGGCTTAACCGATGCAGAAATTGATTCGTTAGGGGAAACCGAGACTGAAACGCTAACAGAAGAAGACAAGGAAACAATAGCGGAAGAGGCTGATGCGACGGCGGGCACGGAAGAAATTAAGGCGATACAGGATCAGTTTGTCCCAGAGTACAAACCACAGAATATCGATGGACTTGATGACAACTACAAACAGTTGGACGCTGCCTATACGGAGCTTAGCGACAAATTGGCCGGGCAATATGAAGATGGCGAGTTGTCATTTACGGAATATCGAAAGGAATCGCGGGAACTTGATCATAAATTTGCTGCCGAAAAATCAATCCTGGATACGGCAAAGCTGAAGGCGGATATAGCGCAAGAACAGGCGCAACAGATTACGGAACAGCGTTGGCAATGGGAACAGGACACTTTCTTTAAAGACAATAAAGAATTTAAGGACGATCCTGTTTTATATGGCGCGTTGGATGCGACATTACGCGCTGCGCATCAGGATCAGGCGAATAATGGAAAAAGCGGACTGCAATTACTACGTGAATCGGCTGATAAAGTAAGATCACGGTTTGATGGCGCAAAACGCATCACATCACCAGACGATCAAAAAAAGATTTCAGCAAGCAAATCCAGGCCTGAATTGCCGGTAACATTGGCAAATATACCTGCTGCTGATAGCAATGTTGAGTCGGCTGAATTTGATTACATGGACAAGCTTTCTGGTATGGCTTATGAAGCGGCCATCGCTAAAATGTCAGATGATCAACGTGCCAGATTTTTAGCATAGCGCTATCATGCTATATACTGATCTTCGGATTAACGATTCTATTAAGATAGGTGAAGCGATAATTACACTTATTGAAAAAAACGGATGTAAAATAAAACTATCGATACAAGCTGTAAAAGATGTAAAAATTGAGATTATTCGCAACAAAAAACAAGGCGAATAATTTTTTATCAAGCGCTGGAGTGCTGTAACTTTAAAAAAGGTAAGCAGATATGCCAGCAACAATCATTGGCCTTGGCGACGCTAAGGCAGTCAAAAAATGGAGCGGCGAGCTTGCGGTCGATACTGCAAGAAAGTCGTATTTTAATCGTAAATTCATGGGGCAGGGTGCATCTGCGTCAATGCCTATTCAGGTGCTTGCGCACCTGGAAAATGATGCCGGTGATAATATCAGTTTTGATTTGTCAATGCAGCTCAAAATGGCTCCAATCGAAGGCGACAATACCCTGGAGGGGAATGAAGAAAATCTTACCTTCTATACCGACAACCTTTATATCGATCAAGCACGTGCGGGTATCAATACCGGCGGACGGATGACGCGAAAGCGCACGCTGCATGACCTAAGAACGGTTGCTAAGTCACGTCAATCGGAATGGTGGGCGCGATTATTTGACGAGCAGTTCTTCATGTACTTGTCCGGTGCTCGTGGTGTTAACGCTGATTATATTTTCCCTATCGGCTATACGGGACGAGCAAATAACGCTTTCACAGCTCCCGATACTGCCCATTTGATGTACGGTGGAGTCGCTACGTCGAAAGCCACGGTTGCAAGTACCGATAAGTTGTCGTTGGCCCTGATTGACAGAGCTGTTACCAAAGCAACCATGATGGGTGGCGGCACATCTGGCACGCCACAAGTACAGCCAATTATGGTGGATGGCGAAGAGCATTATGTTTGCGTGATGTCACCGTTCCAGGAATATGATCTGCGCACCAATACAAGTACCGGACAATGGATTGACATCCAAAAAGCGGCCGCCACAGCAGAGGGCCGTAAATCGCCCATATTTAAGGGCGGTCTTGGCATGTACAACAACGTTGTATTGCACTCTCATAAATCCGTTATTCGTTTTTCGGATTATGGTGCAGGCGGTAACGTTGCGGCTGGACGCGCTTTATTCTTAGGTGAGCAGGCGGCGGTTTGCGCATTTGGTTCGCCTGGTACTGGTATGAGATTCGACTGGAATGAAGAATCCGATGATCGTGGATCACAGGTCGTTATTTCAACCAGTTCAATTTTTGGCATTAAGAAAACAACGTTCAATTCCAAGGATTTTGGTGTAATCGCTATGGATACTGCTGCTGCTGATCCTGGCTAATGACTACCGGCTTATTGCCTTGGGCATGAGCCGGGTTAGTATTCATCACTTAACTCAAGAGACAATACAATGGCTATTATTCAAACTAACGAAATGCTGGGTATTTACCCGGTTCCTAATTGCTCCGAGGCTGGCGAAGTTTACGAGGCCACCTTCAAGATTGATACCGCTGTCCAGAATTTAGCGGCTGGTGATTTTGTCCAGTTAATGCAGTTGCCTGGCAATGCTGTGTTGACAGACATCAGGCTTGGCGCTAGCGCAACACTGGGCGGAACTACCGTTGCCGCCGGTATCGCCGATGCACTGGCTACCACTGCACTGGCTACCACATTAATTGCTGCGGCTGCTATCACAACAACTGCCGTGAGCCATGCCAATTCTTTAGTTATGGCGGATTTGCCTGTTGCTGCGCCAACCAAGGATCAACGTATCGTGGCGTTAGCGATTGCAGTCGAGGCCGAGGCGACGAATGTAATTTATGTTTCTGTACAATATCGTGCAGCCCGTTATGGTAAATAGTTGTGTTAATTAAATCACTAATCAAGCGCACAGATGGCACTGTCGTTGATATTGCCGGGACAAGGTATCATTTTGCACCTAATGCCAATGGCGAGCATGTTTGCGAGGTATCAGATGAGCATATTGGTATTTTTCTTGATATTGTCGAAGGTTATGAGCCGGTAACTAAAATCAAAGCGCAAAATAAGGCTAAAACCGAAACAAACGAAACAAACGAAACAACTTAAAAGCTCATGAATCTGAAACAGCTTAGGGATTCCGCAAGGCTAAGGCTATTTGACACGAAACTGGATTATTTATGGTCTGATGATGAGCTGAACGACTTCATTAATCAGGCCATAAATGAAGCGGTTATCCGGTCGCGCTCAATTTTGGATTCGACAACCCCGGAATGCTCAAGAATTGCTGTGGTTGCTGGTAAAAACGAATACCCAGTGCATGATGCTGTCTTTCAGATTACAAGGGTTTTCAGTACAGTCGATAATCAGGCATTGCAGAAAACCAGCTTTAATGATCTCGATGAATATTTGAGTGACTGGCAAACCAGCACAGGCAAACCGACACATTATGTTGATGATCTGAATCATTACGGAGCCGATGGCGATGCAAAGCGATCAATAACGTTATTTCCAATACCTGATGTAAGTAACATTTTGAACCTGACGGTGTATAGAACACCGTTGGGCGATCTTGATAATGACTTTGATACGCCGGAAATATCAGTATTTCAGCACCCGGATTTACTGTACTGGGTTTTACATTTGGCTTATATGAAGCAGGATTCTGACGCTTTTGATATTGCCAAATCTATGGAATTCGATCAACGCTTTACCTTATGCTTTGGTGAGAAACAGGATGCCAGAAAACTGGAGTGGCGGCGAAAGCATAATAGGTTACGAACAACCGGCCAGTATTTTTAGCTCACAGCAAACAAATTTGATGGATAAGACATCTAATGATTATCAACAGCTTTTTAGGCATACACAACACAAGCCCTGACAGAAGTATCCCAGATAATGCACTAGCCGATGCCATTGATGTTATTGTCAACGATATGGGCAATGTTATTCAACGTGATGGTTATACACAATCGCTAGCTTTAAGCAATACAACGTCTTATCAAACATTGGATGGCGTTACTTACATCATATCCAGTGGTACACTTTATCGTATTAATGACGACCTGTCATTAGCATCAATCTGTTCATCAACGGCCACTGAATTTGCTGATTTCTCACGGTTCTTATTTACGAATGATGGCTGGGTTATTCATGAAAGTACAGTATCAAACATTAAAATTCCAACGCCTGATAATGAACCTGAAATAATCATCACAGGCGGAATAAAACCGGCTGGACTTTACACGATTGTTTACACCTATGTTAATGCGGATGGTGTAGAAGGAGGAATATCTCCCAGTGTTACAATAAATTTAGATACTGTTGGCGATATTCTTGTCTATCCTCGTGATTTAGACGGTTATACAACGAATGTTTACATGACTGATGCTGATGGCGAGGTTTTATACAAACGTGGCACACGTTATGTTATCAAGCCTATATTAAATGCCAATTCATTCCCTGATAATGTAGAACACCTAGAGTATTGGCATGAATGCCTGTATGTAAGTGTTCCTTTTGGCGATTACACTTTAGTGTTTTATAGCAAACCGAATCATTATCATTTGTACGATTACAATGAACGATATTTTATTATACCGGGCCACATCGAAGCTATAAAATCAGTAAACGAAGGTATCATTATTTGCACCAATGCAGAAATTTATCTTTATGATGGTTCAAATTTAAGCAAATTGGCTAATTATGGTGTGGTAGCAGGGCGACCTATAGTAAAACAATCCGATGGTTCATTATTAATTTATACACAACGTGGCGTGTGTTCTGCATTACCGTTTACTGAACTGACACAAAATAAAGTATCAATAAGCATGGGCCAACAATGTCATACTGCAATCATGCACAAACAAGGAGTTAAACAATTCATTGCTTTACATGACAATTCAGGCGGCATTTTTAATAAATTTATATAAATCAACGTCGTAATGATTCACAATCCTTCTTACTGGAGCAACAAAAATGGCAATTTTTCGTTTTTCAAATGGTGATTTTAACACCTTCCTTTTAGCGCTTGATACTGCTTACACCAATGGCTCAATAGCCATGTATTCAGGCTCGCCTCCCGCTTCCCCTAATGCCGCTGTCACAGGAACTTATCTTGGTCGCGTCACTAAAGCCGGTGGTCATTGGGACGCAGGAACAGCAACTAATGGGATCAATCTAGCAACACCAACACTTAACGTTATCACTAAGGAGCCAGCTGAAGAATGGAAATTCGTTTGTGAAGTTCCAGGAACCATAGGTTGGGGTCGTTTTGTTGGTAATCCTGTAGACGCGGGTGGTGCATCTGATACATTACATAGAATGGACTTTGATGTTAGTTTAACAGGTGGTGGCGCATCTTGTACGATGACGCTTATTACCTTTACTACAGTTGGTCAAACAGGTGTTGTACAAACATTTAATTTGCCTTTAACTAATCGCACTTAATACAGGCTGGTTATGTTATGGCTATTACACTCCCAACCGAAGGCGCAAAGCTAACAGCAAATCTTTTATTTAAAAATGCTGATGCTGACCGCGGCACAGGGTTATTGTTAGGACTTTTTACTAACTCAACAATCAGTGCCTCGACTGTGTTTGCTGATTTAGTGGAACCGACTGGCGGTGGTTATGCCCGTAAAACACTCACTGATGGTTCATGGACAGTAACCAATGGT
Organism: uncultured Ohtaekwangia sp.; assembly: GCA_964349405.1. Lineage (GTDB taxonomy): Bacteria > Bacteroidota > Bacteroidia > Cytophagales > Cyclobacteriaceae > ELB16-189. Next base: position 24,868 of record CAYGGY010000031.1, read on the forward strand.
GTAGCAACTTATGCGCTTCAAACATTCCTTGCTTCCAGTACCGACATGACGCCTAACATCACCGGATATTTTATCTGCACGAATGGCACAACAAAGCGGATTATCAATATTTATCTTGAGCCTATACCGCTGGTGATGTTGGTTAATGATACTTACGACATCACGCCAACAATTACTATATCCGGTGCATAACGCGCATAACGTATATCACTTTAATTACATACCAGGAGCATAAGGAGTAAGCCGTGTCCACTGATGTCGATTATTCAAAAGTTACCTTACTACTCAAGTTCGACGGATCGAACGGTGGTACTACGTTTGTTGATTCATCCAGTACACCAAAAACATTAACGGCAACTGGCGCTTTACACACCAGTAATGTATTAACACCAAAGTACGGTATTGGCTCGGCCTTATTTGATAGTACAGGTGGTAATTTAAAAGTCACTGCGGCAAACCTTTTTACAGGAACCGGGGATTTTTGTATTGAAGGTTATTTCAATATAGCGACTATCCCCACATCCACAAAAAATTTAACATACTATTCAGCATCATCAAAAGGGTTTAATCTCGAAATAACCACAGCCGGTAAACTGGCGTTATATGTTCAGGAAGGCAACACCTATGATATTGGTATTAATACAGTACCACTAGCTGCGTGGAATCATTGGTCTGTTGTTCGTTATGCAACCACGTTTTATGTTTATTTAAACGGTGTTTTACAAACATCGAGAGCGTCATCATCATCTCTTGTCAGTGGTGATTTATACATAGGTTCCTACAATAATACAGGAAACTATTTCATAGGTAATATGGATAGCATCAGGATCAGTAATGGAATACCACGCTATACATCAAATTTTACACCACCATCAGTTGAATTTGGCAATGCAACACACGAAGCATTCCCATCTTCGTCAATAATCCTCACATCAACACCAATCACGTTATTTACAATCAATAACTGGATTATTAACGGCATTGGTTTTAATGCATTCCTGAATCCAATGGTTGCCACAATTCAAGGCATTGGCTTTGATTCAGCGGGAACACTGATAGTTGATTATGGCAATGTGGGCGATATACAAGGTTTTGGTTTTGACAGTGTAGCGACAATTCTTGGTGGGTCAATCATACAAGGAATGGGTTTTGATAGCGTAGCAACAATCGCTATTGATGCGCCTGAGTATGCGTATATTCAAGGATTAGGTTTTGATGTATTCCCATCAATAACTATTGCTTCCTCACATGACATTGCTATACAGGGTTATGGCTTTGATTGCAGTGCCATTATGGAAGGTGGCGCGACACTACAAGGAATTGGTTTTGATTGTATTCCTTTAATTTCTATTGATGCACCTGTTAGCATTGTTATTCAAGGCTATGGCTTCCATTGCTATGCGGACATTGAAGCCGTTGTCCCAGAATTTATACAAATTCAAGGCAGTGGCTTTGATGCGATGCTATGGTATGGCGACATACAGGGAATTGGGTTTGATGTTAATCCTGTTATTAATTTCTATTCAACACTGGTTAATGCGCAAGCCTTGGTAATGAACATGAATACCAATGAAGTTACACGCTTTACCAACTATCCTTTCTCTAACATTGTACGCATTGCTGATAATTACTATGGCATTAACAGTGATGGCCTGTATTTGATTAATGGTGATCTGGATATTACTGCAAAAATTAACGGCTCAATTACTTTAAAAGATACCGATTTTGGCTCATTCAAAAGTAAACGATTACGGTATGTTTACCTGAATTCTGATACAAAAACAAAAGTCACGCCCTATGTTGACAATAAGAAGAAAACAGGGCAAGACAGCGCTTTCAATGGACGGAAATGTACACTAGGGTTAGGTAACAATGGGCGTTACTGGCAGCTTCAAATAGAAAACATAAAAAATCTTCAAGGCGTAGAGTTCTTGCCTGAATCATTACAACGAAGGGTTAAATAAGATGGCTTCATTAGACGGTTATATTGCAGCGGCAGAAGCAAGGATTACACAGCTTACTGATATGACTATCGATGCTGTGAATAGCATTGATTATAAAAAAGGCGTAACAGGGACTTCTTTTGTGACAGTCCAACCCAGTGACGTAAACGCTCTTTTTTTACGGCCTAATATTGATTTAACACCTTTTCCTGTTTTTGATACGCCTACGGTTGAGGCTCCTGTTAAACCTGTACTAACCGAACTGAATAATATCAGCCATCAAGTTATACCTGTGGCTCCTGTTATCGATACTAGTGGTTTGTTTAATAATGTAAAACCAACTGGCGTTATTCCACAATGGAATCAGGAAAATCCTAACCTGCATATTGATGAAATTTATCAAGCCTTGGTAGATTTAATGGCTCCTGTGTTAGACAAAGTTGCTTTACCTTCTATTATTCCAATAATTGTTGATAAACCACCTGAATTACAATTACCCAGTTATTCAACCAATGCGCTACCCGCCGAATTGGATGCGCCTGTTAATTATGCAGACTATTACCGAAACAAGTATGAAACAGCTTTACCCGAATTAAAACAGTTTATTGATGCTGTTGTTGATAGTTGGATTACCAGGAATGCGCCTGAATTTTATCAACAACGTGATGCTTTGAATTCAAAGTTAATTGCAGGTATGACCGGACAAGTATTAACCGATGAATTTGAAGATCGTTTATTTTCAAGAAGTCAGGCTAAAGTATCAGATGGTTATGATGATGCTGAGCATAACGCGCTTGATAGTCCGTCGCGTGGTGTAGGGTTTATTATCGCGCCAAGTTCGATAGCTAATGCAATACAAGGAGCAAAACTAGCCGGTGCTAAAGCCTTGGCAGGCAATGCGCAAGAAGTATGGTTGGAGCGTAGACGCACAGAAATACAACACTTGCAGTTTGTTATGAACATTATCTCAAGCAATGTGACTAATATTCGTAATATGGCGGTTCAATATGCACAGTTTGGCGTTAGTTTGGCTCAAGAGGCCAGAACGAATACTGAACAATGGGCTGAAAAAGTTATCCAGATTTTTGAGCACCAAAGGTCACGCGGTGAATTTTCATTAGAACTCTTACGCATTATTGATGAACAATACAAGACTAAATTAACAGCAGCTTTATCTGGACTGGAAGGATTTAAAGCTGAGCTTGAAGCCTTGCGATTAACCAAAGACATCGATAATCAGCAAATAGAATCAGCCAAGCTCAAACTTGAAGCACAGCAAATTGAAGTCAATAATTACAGCGCGATGGTTGATGCTATTGCTAAAAGAGCCAATGTAACAGATGGTTATATTAAAGACATTGAAGTCAAGGCGCGTGTGTTTGAAACCACAACACGCGCCGTATTATCTACTTATGATATTTACAAAGCCGCAAATGAAGGTGACAGAGGAAAACTTGAAGGACTCATGGCAGAAGTATCTTTGTATGAAGAACAATTAAAAGCGATTCAAACGAATGTTAATGTTGATGTAGCTATCCTTGAAGGCAACGTTAAAGTTAATGATGCAAAAATTAATCAGTATCAAACCGAGTCAAATATCTATAAAACATTGTATGATGTAGCTCTAGCCAAGTTTGAAGCATCTGCTGAAATAAAGAAAATGGGCCTTGATATTTACAAGACTAATGTCACTACTGAACTGGCTATTTGGCAGGGTGAGCTTGAAAAGCAATTCAAATATATTGACGAAAAACTGAAAGCTGCTGAAATAACCTATCGTTCATTTTCTGATTTTTATACTCTCGAAGAGCGTTATGCAGAATTGGGCTTACAACAAACGACCGCTATTGCCAGTGGATTATCCAATGTAGCCTCAGCAAGTGCCAATGCTCTGAGTGGCGTTATAAGCCTGGCCGAACAAGTGTTATAAACAATATGATTGACCCATTAAGACAGAATAGGCAATGGCAAGATTCATTATCGGTAACTCCTGTATTAGAAGGAGATATTATATTGTGCAATCAATGGTTAGGATTTGCCAGGGCACAATTAAGAAATCAGTTACAGCGTTTGCCAAGTTCCACAACATTGATATTAAACCCTGTTGAAGATGTTGAAATAATCATTACGACACGACCTAATAATATCAAAATAATAGCTGGCCATTCTATTTACCTTGAGTCAGGATTTTTAAATCTGCTCAGCTCTGGAAAGTGTTCTGAACTGGCGTATAGACCTGCGATATTGAACTACAATAATCCGGTACGAAGCTACATTAATTCAGTTAGCAATCCATTGGAGCGCGGCATTAATATAAGGGACAATACATGGATAACAATACCTGCTCCACCTATCCCGGAAGGGAGTCGGTCTTTATCGGTTGGTTGTAGTAGCACACTGGATCAAGTAACGGATGCGTGTGGTGTGACCTATCACAATAAAGGCTATTGCGATCCCGAAAAGATTTTGATGAAAAAGAAGTGCAATGCACTCATACCATCAAGCTTATTCACTGGTAAAATGCGGCTATTTGTGCAAACCTTGTACGGTTCTAATCGTAGTGATTATTATTGTAATTGGGACTTTCCTGTCTTTGACTATAAGTTAAGATTAGCATCCGGTCATGCCCTATCTGGATTTTCACAAAGTAATAGTTGGTTAGTTACGGTAGGAGATCATGAGTATTATTTGTTCATTTATCGCACGATAGAGATCGACTATTACAAGGTTAATGTCACGGATAATGGCTTAAGAGCGTTAATAGCAGCTGAAACGAACAGTGATACAAAATTCAAACTTGAAGCCTATCTGTTAAGCACTGCTAGTATTGAAAAGACCAAAGTAACGCTAACAGTACCCACTGGACAACAGCCTAAAGGATTGGCATTAGCAAGCGCAGGCTGGTCATGGTCTAATGATGGTATGATGGGGAATATTATTTGTCATGAAACTGATAACGCAGCGAGGGATTATATCGCCAGGCATTATACAATGATACTCACAGAACATATCAATACTGGCGGTGTAAGGTCATTCACGGCTGATATTGTTCAATTAACCGCTGACCATTGGTGGCCTATTGATGGTGTAGTGAATGTGGTGATTCCTTTTTATGAAATAGGCGATACTACCATGTTTACACCTGCTACCGATAAGCCTTATAAAGGATTGCTAGGATCAATTCCACTAAATCAAGCTGGGTCGGATGGCTTTAGTGCTCCTGTTTATGTGTATAGAGACAAAACCGATTCAGTAAAGTTAGTTTCATTTACTTATGCAATGACTGTTTCTTATGTGGCCGTTGATTTAAAGGACACTGTATTACCCGCTCAAGGCGAGTATTATGTGGCACAGGATTTAAGACAACCCGGAGGACCTGGAAATAATCTGTTTTATGGTTCGGTGAGTATGCAGGTAGGGGATGAGTTGATTACTCGAAATATCAGGCATTCAGGGGCTGAGGTATTTGATGAACGTTTTCCGGTAGGTGATGTGTTGTATTCTGGTTGGGAAGGTTTTATTGGTTCAGGAAACTTAAACGGTGGAAATCCAGGAGTTACAGGCGTTCAATATGGAGCGACAACAGTTGATGGAACTCAAACATGGGATCAATGGATGCGTGCTAATGGCTATTATACAAATGCTGGTGGATATGTTTTTACAGGAGAAACAGTACAATCTTATAGAACAGATGGCATATCACAAATGTTTGATGTTTATTATGAGATTCAATTTTTTGCTTCTTATTATGGTGAAACACAAATATCAGTAACCAGTCGTGATCAAGTAGCGTGTTTGTTTTTTGAATTACCATTTAATTCAATGAACAGTTTTTTTTATGGTGATTATTCTGAAAATACAATAGTTGGGCAATATACGATTTCTACTAACGGTACAGCCCCGCCTTCACCGGGTAGTAATTATTGGACATATGGATGGCAAGTAGTAAAGATTGTTTCATATTTTGCACCAGACAATAGCATTACTATACGTCTTTATGCAGTAGTGGGCGATATTATAAGAGCGCAAGCTAATCCAGTGGCTTATCATAGTTTGGATTGGACACAGTTTGTACCTTATCAATATTCAGTCAACAAAAACATCTACTACAAAGATTATTTGGGTAACACTCAAACAATAACCAGTGTGTCAAATGATACTGGTGCTCCAATGCGAGAATGGCATTTTGATCAAACTATACTGAATCCATTATTGGGCACAATAGAACCATCAAGAACTTGCTATACAGGCAGTAATTATAATTTCCAGGGTAACACGGTACGTTTCGATTATCCTGATGATAATTCCGTTGGATGGGCATGATATGAAAAATACAATTTTGTTTATTTTATTAAGCGTTTTTTTTATCAGCGCCGTCCATGCTGATCAAAACAGTGACTTTTTCAATAATTCCAAACGTCAATACACTCTTGATAGGGCAGAATCCAATGCTTACTTTCAACGCATGGACGCTAATAATTTAATGAGAGAGCAACTTGATATTGAACGAAAGCAATTGAACATTGAACGAAATGAACAGCTAGAAAGAAGTTTTAATTCATTTAATTACAGGTATGATTATGAAAGAACTCATTAACCAGTTAAAAATTCAGGGAGGCTTGATTAAAGGCAAAGGCACAGCCACGTCTGATTCTATAGCGACTGACTTACCAGTGGGTAATGCAATCATACCGGCTAGTGTTGTAAAAATGCTAGGAAAGGATTTTTTTGATAAGTTGGTGGCGAGTGTATCGGACAAAGAAGCCAATGAACAGGGCATGATCCCCGCCAAAATATCAAACGGTGAATATTCCATCCCAAAGCGTGTCATTGACCATTATGGTCCAAAGTTTATTAATTCATTGATTCATACCAAACCTGTCGATACTAAGGAAGAAATTGGGGAAATGAAGTTGGGTAGGGTTCATGCTCGATCAGGAGCAACTGAACTAACACCTGAAGGTGCGCAAGTTATGGATGATAGGTATGCACAAGTAAAGGCAGAAAGGGCAGCAGAAAGATTAGCCAAAGCCCCATCAACACCTATTGCACCTAATCCTGTAGTTAATACTGCTAATGGTATTAATGCTGAATCATTGAGCTCTCAACCAGCAGCAGCCCAGCCACAACAATCATTTACTGATAAAATGGCTGGCAATACTGGCTACACACCCAAGGCAACACCTGATGTTACGTTTTCAAACAAACTAAGTCAATCAACAGGCTATAATCCAAACCTGAGTCTAACGAACAAGATTACTGGGGTTACAGCAAAACCAGTAGAATTACAAGGAACTGGAAAGCTAATTAAATCCGCTGTAACAAATAACATGGGTCGTTTAGGTGGAAGTGCATTAGCGATTGTTCCAGAAGCATATAACACTGTAAAAGATATAAACACTCAAGGAATGGATAGTACAGATAAAGCAGCACGAATAGCAGAAGGTCTAGGAAGAACAGCATCAACATTAGCTGGTGGCGAAATAGGTGCTGGATTAGGAACGCTGGTTACGCCTGGGATTGGAACATTAATAGGCGGGGCATTAGGTGGTGGTATTGGTTATTTGGCTCCAGAAGCAACCCAAGCATTTTATAGTAAAATGACGGGTAATGATGTGCAGTTACCATCACAAAAAGCGCAACAAATACAAAGATTAGTAACAGGACAGCAAAACAGGCCAGCACAAGACAATAAATATGCTTTAAACACGAACTATCCTAATGCAGAAAATAAAATATTAAACTCTAAATTAGGTGTTGATAAAACAACAGACGCAATAACACCAGCTTTTCTAACACCTATTGCTTCAAAAAATAATGAAGATATAGCTTCGAGTGAAGTCACTAAGCCTAAAACAGTATTAAATGCAGAAGGGAAAGAAGTACCAATAGCCAGTGCAACACAATCACTAACACCTTATTTAGTCCCCGGTAAATTAGGAGCAAGAACAAATTTAGGCAATGCTTCAACCTTATCATTAAGCAATGGTCAAGGCGGTAGCGGAACAGTGCAGATTAATCCTAATGGACAAGGTGGAATAGGTCGTGGCAGTAGTGCATTTGGCGCACAAGGTTTAGGTGAAACAGCCAATGGTGAACCTATATCTTATATAAAGGGACAACCAGTTTATATGAAAACTGGTGCTCCAGTTGATCCTCGTGATATTCAAAGCAGAGTCGGACCTAAAGGAGGCTCTGGATTTTCAGATGAATCAATGGCTAGAATCAATCGTGAAATGTCATTAAATGCCGATCCTGCATTTCAAAAACGATTAGCCAAAGAAGCTGCGACAGTGAATGATCGTTATGCCAATGCAAAATTGGGTCGAGAAGCAGATTATGTAAAAAGCATAGAAAATCAAGCTATGTACGGTGAAGGTAAAAATAAGAGAGACAGTGCTGTAAGGGTGTTACAGAACAGATCAGTAATTGATAATGCTAGAGCAGCACAGCAATTTAATAGTAATCTCCAATTAAATAAACTTGCTTATGATCGGCAAAAAGACCAGGCGGCCAACGAATCAGCACTTGAAAACATGAGCTATGAGCGCAACACTCCTATGATTAAAGAATTCAAGGTTATCGGTCCTGATGAATCAGAAACAACGGAATATGGCGCTGTTAATAAAAAGACAGGGCAACGCATAATACAAGCACCACAAGGCGCTATTGATTCTTTGACCAACGCCAAAGGAACAAAGGAATATGAAATCCTAAAAAATCAATTTTTACAGAAATATGGCCAACTTCCAGAGGGCATATAATGGCTAATTTTTTTGATCAGTTTGATGAACCGCCTACTGCCAAAGCTAAAAATTTCTTTGATCAGTTTGATGAACCACCCGCTATAGAGAAAGATTCCGGAGCGACTACCGGGACATTAGGCACTTATGGGAAAACTCTGTGGCAAGGTATAAAAGGCATTCCTTCCTATGGCGCTTCTGTTATAGAAGGTAACACGCCCTATAGTGAAGATAATGTGCTTGATAAGATGCAACGGGAAAATGAACTGGCACAGCAGGCTTTTGTTAATGAGCCTGGACGCGATACTTCTGCGTTAGGTGGACTTGCTACACAGGGAGAAATAAGAGGCATTGCTCCCAGTCTGTCAGGTTCAATAGCTGGCATGGTGCCGATGGCGCTTGGGTCTTTCGGCGGGCCAGTAGGCACAGCTATTGGATCGGGTTTAAGTCTGTATGGCATGACTCGTGCCGGTGAAAATGAATTTATCCGGCAAAAGGTAGAGCAAGAAAACGCTAATCGCTTACAACAAGGATTGCCTGGGCTAAGCCAACAAGAAAAGATTGCTTTGCAAGACAAGATTAATGCGTCGGGTGACACGTTAAAATCCGGGTTAGCGCAATCCATCCCTGAAACTTTAGGCAATGCGGCTGAATTGGCAATAGCGAAAACGCCTATTGGAGAGGCCGGCAAATTCGTTTCAAAGCTAATCCCAAAAAATGCGTTGGCGCGTGCCGGTGTAGTTGGTTTGGGCAAATTTGGCGCAACTCAGGCAACAGAGCTTGGGGAAGAAGAAATAACTAGGCGATTACAGAACCCAATTAATGAAAGGAACGAGTTGCCTACTCAGAGTTTTGGCGACATAGCCAAGCCAACATTATTAGCTACACTGCCATTTGCAGGGTTAAGCGGAAGCGTGGGCGCTTATCAGGGCTATAAATCTGCTAAAGTTTCCCCGCTTACCGGTGAACCTATCCCGCCAGTAACGCAAGACAGCGGCCCACTTACTCGCGCCCTGGATACCGGAGCGGTTACTGATAATGCGGCAGTCAATCCCCCATCAGGCACGCCGCCACCAAGCACACAAACCATTATCGATAATGCTGATGCGCTTGCCAATGATCTCTATGGAGACGAAGAAGAAATCGCTGGTAATAGTGGTGGGTTAGCGAATGAGCAACCACCGGAATTCAAGATTAAACAAACACTCGCAGACGCGATCCCATCAACCCAAGCGGAGACCAACAATGGCAAAATCAAAAGCGCCAATGAAGCCGATGAAAATGCCCGGCAGGGGCAAGAAAGGCTGTTAAACCGGAACGCGCCTGAGCAATTGGGTGCGTTTGTTCCTACGCATGAAACCAGCGATGGCACACCAGTCGCTTTGACCAATGACAATGCCTTTGTTGATGCTAATGGCGACGAGTATGTTAATGATGGCTACATCACTCCTATTAATCAAGATGAACTTAAAGCAAGAAATACATCGGTTGCAACAGCACAACCAGAAACATCAAGAACAGGTGAAATTGCACCAGGAATTATTACACCTGCACAAGAAGAAGGAAAAGTCACGGGGACTATTGACGCGACTGTTCAGAATAAAATAGTCAATAAAAGAACCGGACTGCCATTTACCACCAGGGCGCTTGCTGAAAGTGCGCTCAATAGCAAAACGGCGTACAAGGAAGCCACTCCCACTACCTATGAAGTTAATGGTAATGAGGACGATGGCTTTGTGCTTGCGCCTAAACCTGTCGAATTCGACACCTTTAAACCACAGGAAACCAATGTCCAAAAGAACACAGAAACAGAAAAAGAAAACCCGGCTGAAGCGGCAGGAGCGCAAGCAGGTTTAGCTGTAGACCAGCAAAAAAGTTTACCTATCACGGATGATAAGGAAAGTTTAACGCCACAAACTTTACTAACAAATGACAATACCCAAGGCTTGATTTATCGAGCATCTGACAACCAGTCTTTTGAAACCGAAGCCAAGGCCAGGCAGGCGTTAAAAAATAATCCTCAGCTAAAAGATGACGAACATGACATTGTGCCGGTAACAAATGGCTATGCCATTGCGCCAACACGCGTGTTATCGTTCGACCAATACAAAGCCCTGCCTCGTAATAAAGCTCTCACAGATGACGTACTGGCGAGGTCATATGAGGCGGAAACTGGAAATAAGCCAGAAATAAAGCACATTCAGGATATGGATAAAAACGATCCTGACTTTGAAAAGAAAAACCTGATAAGACAGCTTGAAAATGGTCTTGTGTTTGGGGTTAATCCACAAGGTAGGTCATATAATGAAAAAGAAAGGGAAGAAATTCGAGGTGATATTGAAAAACTAAAAGGTGAGATAGGCGGAAAAGTAAGAACGCCATCGACACAAGAACAGAAAGATAGTGCATTTAGCAGGCTAGAAAATTATATTGATTATCATCCAAATGGGGTAATGGTAGATAAAGGCGCTTATAAAATAGCGCTTGCCGCAGCAAATAAAGGGAAGAATGCAACTGCAATACGCAAACTCGCCAAGAAAATGCCTAATGGTGATACCTTGCTTTCACCGGATTTTATGAATGTTGTGACAGAGCAGCATTTATATACCAGGGATTTTCTTGGGGCAGAAATAGACAAGCATGAAGAAAATCTGACGGCTAGAAATCAAGCCGCGAAAAGCGCAACTAAAAAATCATCAAATCTGAACAGGCCGCCACATCCACATGACGAATTGCAAAAGGCTATCGGCAAATTAGGCGGCATTAGTCGCGCACAAGCAAACCGGGCTGGTTTTTCTGATTACCAGGGCAGAAAGCATACGCGCACATTTAATAATGGCGCCAATGCAAAAACATTTGATGAAATGGCAGAGGCTTTGCGGGAATATGGCTATAACATTGATGGCGAGAATGATCTGATTGCAAAGATTGATGAGTCCTTGCGCGGAAATGGATTTTACACTCCAGAAGGCTATGAGGAAATAGCCAGAATAGCCGATGAAGAAAAATTTAACGAAGAAGAAGCAAAATTTAGTTTTGAGCTATCGGCGCTATTGCAACAAACAAAAGAGCATGACCAAGATAATATCGCGGCGCTTGAATATGCAATTAGCAAAGGCAGTATCACTGTCGATAATATCAATGAATATTGGGATGACTTAAATGACTATATCAAAACAAAGACAGCAGGAAATAGCCAAAATAACGTTGGAGAGGTGGAAACGCAAACAAGCAACCCAGAAGACAAAGGACGAGAACAAGTCAAAACAGAGCTAAATACCAGTGATAAAATAAAGCCTAATGCAGCCACGGCAGATTTATTTGTCAATAGCGAAGAAGAACAAAAAAGCCTTGACGAAAAACAGGGCATATCAGACCTTACAAGGGCTAAAGACAAAAAAAGAAATGGTAATCAATCGGAACCAGGAGAAATGTTTCCAGAGTTTGATAAGGCTAATCAGGATGATATTGTCACAAACGAAGAACCTATCAACACTCGTAACAGTCCTGATTACAAAGACCGCATTCATACGCTTGATGTCCATGAAAACCTGTTCAAGCGCGTGCATGAAGGGAAAGTTTCGGCAGAAGAATTTAAGGCGTCATTTGACGCGCTGATGAAGAATAAGGCAGGTATTACTACAGAGCTATCAAGTTTGACAAAGGATGTCATATTTAAGACATTCCCAGGCTTGACATACCGCTATAAATCAGAAAATAAAGCCTCAGTAATTAATGCGGCTTATATAGATATGCTGCAAGATTTTACGTTAGGGCAAGGTTTTTCCTATGTCATGGGCGAAAATTCAAGTGCAGGCATTCAGCGCGTCGTTGATAAAGTGACCGATAATACTCTGGATAAATTTGCCGAGGACGTTAAAAAGTCCATTGAGGATCGTGCGGCAAAACGCGAAGAAATTAAGAAGGGGATAGAAAACCCAGAGACGCTTGACGATTACGCGAGAGTATTGCAATCCAGCATGGCCGATGGCTTGACATTCAGTGAAGCAAGGTTGGCACTGACACCAGAACAGAGAGTCGCTTATGATTCAATGGCGGCAGAAAAAACGCGCGGGGAACGAATGGCGCGTGAAGACCAACAAAAAAACAATGTACAAGTTACCGCACAAACCACTGAGGGACAAATTGTTGAAACCAAGCACACTAAGACAGGCGAGGATTTATATGTTGTTAAAGCGGCTGATAGGGTTGATAGAGATATTTATAACCATTGGAATGCCACGGCTAAGCGCTTGGGTGGGTATTATTCGTCATTCAAAGGAATCGGAGCAGTCCCAGGTTTTCAATTCAAGATCAAAGAAAACGCAGAGTCTTTTTTAAAGTTTATAGGCGGTGATGTCGAGCAAACGAAAGAAGCAATCCAAACAACGCGTGATTCTTACGCAGATGACAAGAGCCAGAGCGCAGTAGAGCGACTTAATGAAATGGCCGATAGGCTAGATGAAAAAGCCGATGAATCTTTAAGCCGTGAACGCAAGGTCAATACCTACAAGAGGGCGAGTGAAGCGGCCAGGTCGGAAGCCCGAGCCAACATGGATAAGGCAATGGCTGGAACCATGCGCAATATTGCCAAGGCTATTAACGATGGCAGTGCTAAATTGCTTGACCGTGTGCGTCAAAAAGTCCAGGTTGAGATGTTGCAAAGCTTTGTCAACTCTGCCCATAGCGAGATGCTTAACAAGCTTTATCCTGATTATGGCGAACGGATGAAGCATCAATATGATAAGCCAACAGATGAAACAGCAGACTATTTAATCCACCCAGCTTACACCGCCTATCGTTCTGATTTGGCTAATCTTGGGCGTTCACTGCTTGAAACAGAGGGCACCAGGAAACTAGGCCAGCGGTTAATGAAAGTGGCTGATGATGTCAGTGCTGAATATTTAAAATTCGCTAAAGATAACCTACATAAAGTCACAGGATTTACTGTGTCCGGGACAAATAAGCCAGCTACATTTACCTCAAAACAAGACGCTGAAAAAGCAATATCACGATCAGGCTATAAAGGAACAGCCATTGTGCTACCGTTCAAGCGTGGTGAAAACGTCATTATCCTGAGTCCTTCAGAAGCCATTAAACGGGGTATCTGGCAAGGTGACAATGATAAGCGCATTACATTATCACCTGAATTTGGAGCTGAATTAGTCGAGAAAATAGGCAAGACGGCGAGGCGCGGCAAAAGTATTTCTGTGCCATGGCAATTTGAAAACGCTTATGACAAACGTAAACGTCTTGCGGCAATGGGTATTGAAACCCCGGCAGAATTGCGTGTGGCTATACGCGAATTTATAAATTTGCAGGAAACCGCGAAAGAAGTCGATAAGATCAAGAAAATGGAACGGGCTATGATTGGCCGCGCCAATGATGGCTTGGACTTCTTTCCGACACCGGCTGGCATTGTCGATGAAATGATTGATGCAGCGGACATTAAAGAAGGGATGAGTGTTCTTGAACCTTCTGCGGGAATGGGGCATATTGCCGAGCGAATCAGGGAAGCAGGGGTAGAACCTGATGTCATTGAAGTGTCCAATAGCCGTAAAGAGTTATTGGAAGCCAAGGAGTTTAATGTCGTTGGTCATGATTTTATGGATATTGCCGATGGCAGTTACGACCGCATAATAATGAACCCACCGTTTGGTGATCGGCGCGACGCATTGCATGTGCAACATGCCTATGAACTGCTTAAGCCGGGTGGCCGATTGGTTGCCGTCATGGGTGAAGGCGTATTTTTTGGGCAGGACAAAAAAGCACAATCATTCCGTGAATGGCTTGAAAAAGTCGGTGGCACAGAAGAAAAGTTAGCTGAAGGCTCTTTCCTTGATCCATCATTGCCGGTCAACACAAGCGTTAATGCCAGGCTTGTTGTCATTGATAAGCCGCTTGATACTAACCAAATCGCGTCATTCTCCAGGCGTGCCGGTGTCACTGGTAATGCTATTAGCAGGAGCGTTATCGATAGCGTCATCAAACGAGTTATCGCCGCATCCCCAAGCCATATAAGCCGAGATACAGTGATAGTCGCGGACACGTTCGCTGATTTGCCGCCGGCGGTTCGCGAGGAAGCGGCGCAGCAAGGCTATGACAACAACAATCACAATGACCGCATAAACGGCGTAACTTACCAGGGCAAAGTCTATCTTGTTCAAGAGAACATCCAGTCTGAATTAGAGGTTGAAGAAACGCTTTTACATGAGCGTATTCATCAGATACTACACGGAAACAAAGCCGATCCGCAAGGACATGAATTAAAGAAAGCGCTCAATGTGCTGTATCTTCAGCTTGGCGGCATGGGCGGCATTAATGCGCTTGCTGAACAACTGAGCATTAACTTAAAGGCGGCCCGCAAGCAGGCGCTAACTATACAGCCCGGCCCGGCGCGTAATGCCTTTATTGTCGATGAGTTTCTAGCCGAGGCGGAAGGCCGTAGGGCGTATGAGAAATTGCCGGCCAAAGCCATGCGGGCATTGCGCGAGTTTTACGGAAAGCTTAGGGCATGGCTGAAAGGCAACGGTTTTACCGGACTTGCTGAAGTCATGGGTATGAAGCTGGATAGCTTTAGTCCGTCTGACTTGGCTTATGTGTTGCGCAATATCCGTACTCAGGAGGCTGAAACCGGAAGTAATGCTATACGCTTTCATACGGTTTGGCATGGTTCACCGCACGATCATGAGGGCTTTGATTCATCAAAGATAGGCACTGGCGAAGGAGAATTAGGCTGGGGATATGGAATGCACTTCACCGAGAGCAAGGGTAATGCTGTTGAATACAAACGCAAACTGGAAAAGGATAAAGGCACGGGAAAGGTTTATAAGGTTAATATTCCAGACATAAAAACCATGCTTGACTTAAATACTTATGGCGACAAACAAAGTAGATATGTTCGTAATGCATTAATGTCGATCCCAGCCGGTAATTTTGGAATTACAGAAAAGACAGTAAGAAACGATTTAGGTGATGATTATGACGAAAATGAGTATCCTGTCTCTGAAGCTATAGACAATGAAAAATCAAACTTGCTTGATCGGTACAATGGACAATCTATTTATGAATTGCTGGTCGATAATTTAGGCGGCGAGTTTGAAGCATCGAACGTACTGGCGAATGCGGGAATAAAAGGTAATACGCATAATACTTTTGGCGTTAGGGATTACATAGTATTTAACGACGCTGACATTAAGATTGAAGCCAAGTATAGCCGTAGCCAGTCAACCAAAACTGCTTATGAGCAAAGGATTGATGAACTATTTTCTAAAGAAAATCCCAATAGAAAAGGGGTTAAAGTTTTAGATAGATCAGATATTCTTGATTTGCTTGGCTATGGTGATAAACCTGTTTATCTTGAAGAAGGTAAGGTGGTTGATGGGAAATACAATCATGGTTTAACGGACGAGCATTGGAAAAAAATTCCCGAATGGCTAGATAATCCAGCATTAGTATTCGATTCTGATACAGTTGATGAGCGGCTTGTTTTTATTGCGCCCGATAACTTGAATGGGAAATTAATAAGAATTATTGTTCATCCCGATGCAAATACAGGTGGACTTAGCGTTAATTTATTAGTTAATGCCTACGATGCAAAAACAGATAACGCTGTCATTAATAGATGGGTAAAAAATAGTTTGCTTAGATATTTTGATAAGGAAGGAAGCCTTGAGTTGCGCAGGACTTCCGGACTGCAATTGACCGGGGTTTCTACCTACCTTACTCAAGGCTCTGGAAGCCGTAACACAATACCCAATAGCCAAAAGAATGCGGCTTTCCCAAATCGGCAGGGCATAAGCAATTACTCTGAAAACAGAATATTACAAAAAAATGATTTAGTCAATTATCGAAAGCAACAACAAGCAAATGGCTTAAATTCAAGGACACAAGCCCAGGTAGAAAACCCGCACACAGAAACCAGTCTTATTGCTGCCATGCGGAAGGTTATGGACAAGACTTATGGCGCTGGCTGGTTTGAACGCGTTCAGTCTACTGATAAGGTTAAGGCTATTAGCCGGGATGATGCGGCGCAAATGATCGGCGTCAAGTTTAGTAAATACGGCTCAAATTGGGAAACAAAAAATTATGATCACATCGGATTATTTGATTATGCCGGAACGATTAAGGAGTACGCCGATATTCTCAAGGGGCGCAGAGTACAAGGTTTCGTCTCCATTACCAGAGACGAAGCCAATAGATTCCCAGACTCAATCAGAATCGCAACCAGAGGCACCGAAACAACCGGATTACAAGGATGGTTCATGCCGGTAAAGGACAATTACCAAGCCAACCCAATCAATAGCTATGGCTATCCAGATTCAAGTATAAAGGCTGTTTATACGGAAGAACAGGAAAATGAAATAGCCAAAATAATGCGTGATAGGGATATTGTTTCAATAGACGCTATTGCAAAAATGGGCGGTAAAAATGATGCAACTATAAAGATATTGAGAAAAGGAACTGCACAACCTGAAGCGCTTTATAGCAAAGACGGTGTTGCGCAAGCCTTTTATAACCCGGATGACGATACCTTGTACTTTATCTATGACAACATAAGCATGGACATTGGCGACAAGGAGCTCAAAGGCTTAATACTGCATGAAGGTGTTCATGCGCTACGACTTGGCAAGAACAACGTCGAATTTCAAGCTATCCTTAAGCAGCTTGAAAACATGAAAAAGCTTGGCAACGAAAAGGTTCTTGAAGCTTTTAATAGCGTTCCGGAGGACACCAAGCCTGAGCATATCAATGAAGAAGCAGCGGCCTATCTGGTACAGACCTACCCTGACCTGCCCATCTCCAGAAAGATTATCGCCTGGGCCAGAAATGTGATTCGCGCAATCGGTAAAACGTTACCGGCGCTTGAGCGTAAGCAGTTTTTCCAGTGGGCGAATGCGCTGAGTGAAGAAGACATTATTTACATGGCGAATGCGGCGCTGCGATCCGCGCCGGAAAGCTTGCTGTTTGATAATGTGGGGCGCGAGAATAACAAAGCCATGCTGTCACAGAAAGGTAATGTTCCTCGCATCTCTTCCGGCAACAAAGAAATATCATGGTCTGAAGAAAGAATTAATAGCCTGTTAAGGCAATACGCTTATTCATCAAATGCTTCAAAGACGAAGGCTTACGCAGCATGGATAAGTCCTGAGGATTTTCTTGGAGCAACTACATCCAAAAAAGGACGCGCTAGATTAGAGGAAGAAAAACAACCGCTGGATAGAAGCGCACTTAAAGAAGAAGCACAAGAAATTACCTTAAATATCTATGAATTACAGAATGGCAACATTGAAGTAACTGGGCATGAGGGTCGTCATAGAATGATGGCGCTTAGTGATAGTGGCGTTAAATACGTGCCAGTTACATTATATTTTGATGGCGGCAAAGTTGTTAAGCCGTTACATGAAGTAAAAATGTTACCGCAAAAACATGAAGGTGAAAAAGGATTTATGCTGCATGATGCAATCCCGATTAGCTATGAATATGCTAACAAATTGCGTGATAATTTTTCCAATGAAGATAGTGAAAGCGACGACAATATAAGGTTCAGCGTAGCCCCAAAGCCAAAAACCCAGCAATGGTTAAGTTGGTTCAGGCAATCAAAAATGAAGCGCGGCGGCGCACCGATCAGGTTTTATCACGGCTCTCAATCTGAGTTCACGGTCTTTGATAAAACTCGATTGGCCAGCAACACGAAGCATACCACCGCCGGGCTAGGTCATTTCTTCACCGAAAACAAGGACGAAGCGACAGGTTATGGCGGAAATGTGCATGAAGTGTACCTGTCCATTCAAAACCCGCTGGTTACTAATTCTGACCAGCTAGCTACCAAGTTTGATGATGCTGAAGGCGCGGCCAGGTATTTTGAAAAACTAAAAAAAGCGGGTTTTGACGGCATCTATATCAAAGACGCCAAGTACGCAGTGGCTTTTGACAGCAACCAGGCGAAGCTAACCAGTAATGAGGCTCCAACAGCTTCCAGTGATATTCGCTTTAGCTTTGCCGGGAAAAAATCAGCCACCGCCGACACCTATCAATTAACCAGCGCCAAACAACGGATTGAATCGGGAGAGGATGCGGAAACAGTCAGGCAGGAGACAGGTTGGTCAATAGGCGCTGACGGAAAACCAAGGTATGAAATAAGTGATCATGATGCACTATATCTGCCCTATTCTAAAAACAGCGCTGGCAAGAAATGGATCAAGCCACTGGACGAGGTGATTAATCATCCAAAGCTGTTTGCAGCTTATCCACAATTAAGGAATCTGCAAGTTGAATCCAGTCTTGAAATCGAAAGTGGGACGGCTCAGTATGACCCTTATGACAACATCATAATCTTAGACGCTAGTATGGATTTTAACATGCAAATGAATGTGTTGCTGCATGAGATTCAACACGCAATTCAGGACGAAGAAGGATTTGCTAGTGGCGGATATGAAGATAATTATAAAGGATTAAGGGGTATTCTTGATAATACTAACCCTGATTATGATTATGTTTTACATAAATTTAGTGATGCAAGGAGGGCTGTTTCTGATTATATTTGGGATACTCATAAAGAAAATAAATATAATTTTAATGAAGATGAGTTAAATAATTATGGCGTTCCTAAGAAATTAGTTGATAGGTTCTTGTCTTTAAAAAAAGAATTGGAAGCAACGCCAAAAACATCTTTTGAGAAATATAAGCGACTAGCTGGTGAAGTTGAGGCACGTAACACGCAGTTTCGCGCTAAGATGTCCGAGGCTGAGCGCAAGAGTAAGTCTCCTAATATCACCGCGGATACGAAGAATAGTGATGTTATAATAATATTCAATGGGAAAAAAATGAATTCTGCGCCGCCGCCTGCTAATGTTATCGGTATTCGCTTTAGCAGAACCGCACCTAACTCGAACGGTCCGAGCGGGCCAACAAATGATCTGGCGAATACTGGCTATCGAGACTTTTTAAGCGAAACCAATAAAAAGAAGCTGGATACCGCCATCTATAACCTGCAAGACCGCTTTGTTGATCTTAAGCGGAAGATGGAGAAGGTAGTCAAAAACGGCGGTAACATCCAAGAGCTTGAAGACCCAAGACTGGGTGAAGAACTGTACCACCAGCGCACCTCTCATCGTATTAAGTCGTTTTATGCCGACGAATTCACCCCGATTCTGCAAACGTTGCACAAGCAGGGAATCAGTCTGGATCAGTTCCAGAAGTTTTTACATGCCCGTCATGCGCCAAGCCGTAATGCGGTAATGGCTGAACGCAATCCCAACCAGGCGATTATTGATAAAAACTGGCTTGAGGCCAAAGCCGAACTAGACAGAACGCTATCTGGCACCACGGATCAGCGAATGATTGACAAGGCAAGAGCGGAATTATCCAAATGGGAACGGGCAAAAGCCTTTAGAGGAACCGAGGCAGAACGATTGTCTTTGTCGGGCATGAGTGACAAGGATGCTAAAGACTTCATGAATGGACTGACGCTAACAGAACGCGCCAAGCTAGATTCGTTGGGCGAGAAAATAGACAAGATCAACAACGAAACGTTAGACCTGATGGTGAGCTATGGCATGGAGACGCCGCAATCTATTAAGGCGCTAAAGGATCAATGGGACTTCTATGTGCCGCTGCATCGTGACGAGGCACACCCGGATGATAATAATTTCGGGCACCCCATCGGACGCGGATTTAGCGTTCGTGGTTCTGGACTTAAAACCGCCACCGGCTCTAATGCCGAAGTGACTAACATCATGGCGCACATTGCCGCCGCGCGTGAGCAGATGCTGAAACGCGGTGAAAAGAATCTGGTGCAAATGCGTCTTGCCAATTTTATCAAAAACCATCCCGATGCTGATTTTGCCGAAGTGGGCAAGGTTCCAACTATCGATAGACTGGTTAATGGACTTGTAGAGACGTTGCCAGACCCACGATTCAAAGACTTGGACAATGTAGTGATGATGCGGGTTAGGGGCAAGGATGTGGCGATTGTTTTTAATGACAACAATCCTGAGAATGTCAGGCTGGCGCTATCATTGAAAAATATGGATGGCATAAACCTGAATCAGGTGGAGTCGATCATTGCCAAAGGCACGCGCTGGCTGGCATCGGTGAATACGCAGTATAACGTGGTGTTTGGTGTAATGAACCTGTTGCGCGATACCCAAGGTATGTTGTTGAATTTGACCAGTACGCCTTTGCACGGAAAACAGGGCAAGGTATTTTCACACATGGGGCAGGCGTTAAAAATAATCAGTCAGGTTGAGCGTGGCTGGTCTGTCGCTGATCCGGCGCTTAAGGAGATGTATGAGCGCTTTAACAAGGCTGGAGGCACTACCGGCTATAGCCAGATGTTTGAGGGCGTTAAAGATCGTAACCAATCGATCCAAAAGGAATTGGACTTGTTATCAGCCGGTAAACCTAGACAGTCATGGCAATGGATAAAAAAATCATTGTCTGATTTTAATACCATCATGGAAAACAGCACCAGGCTGGCAACCTTTATGGCGGGTGTTGATGCGGGCTTGTCCGATGACCAGGCGGCCAGTATTGCCAAGAATATCACGGTGAATTTTAACCGTAAGGGCGCTTATACCACCAAGATTGGCGCTTTTTACGCATTCTTCAATGCCTCGATGCAGGGTACGGCGCGTTTGGCCGAAACCATGGCCGGGCCAAAGGGCAAGCAAATTCTTGTTGGCGGCGTGGCGCTGGGCGCAATGACAGCCTTGTTAGGCATGGCGTCTCTAGGTGATGACGAGTGGGAGAAAATACCTGAATTTGTCCGTGAGCGTAGCTTGATTTTACCGGCTCCGTGGAATGATAGCGGGTATATTGCCATCCCTATGCCGCTTGGCTTCCATATCTTGCCTAATATCGGACGTAAGTTTGTAGAATCGGCCTTTGGCAGCAAGCGGGTATCGCCACAACAAAGATTACTGCAATTGGCGGGTTCTACGGTGGGCGCGTTTAACCCGCTGGGCGGCTCTGATATTAGCGGTATGGTGATGCCAACAGTACTTGATCCGGCCTTAGCCTTATGGCGCAATAAGGACTGGACTGGACACACGATTTACCAAGCTGATTTTAACAGCCTTCAACCTACGCCTGGATTTACTCGCGCCAAGAACACATCAACATGGTTGGCAAAACAGGCGGCTGAAGCGGCCAACAAGCTTACTGGCGGCACCGACGCCAAACAGGGGCTATGGAGTCCTACCCCGGATCAGCTTGATTATGTATTTGGGCAATTAGCTGGAGGAACCGGTAGAGAGATGATGAAGGCGGAACAGGCGGCTGCATCTCTGGTTACGGGTGATGAATTGCCAATGCATAAAATTCCATTGCTTGGCCGCGTCTATGGCGAAACCAAGGGGGCGGCTTCCGAGTCGCAAGCCTATTACGATAATCTGATCCGGTTAAACGAACACCAGGCGGAAGTGAAGTGGATGCGGGAACATGGCAAGGGCAGCGAAGTACAGACTTATTTTGCCGATAACCCGGAAGCCAGGCTTTCTGTGCTGGCAGACGGCATTGAGCGTAATGTAAAGAAGCTGCGTCATAGGCGTGACTTGATGAAAGATAGAGGTGCTGCACAGCAATCTATTAAACTGGTTAATGATAAAATTACCGAGCAAATGACGCGCTTGAATGATAGGGTGTTGAAGGTCATGAAATGATCAATAGTAGAAAACTGGAAGACCTGAATCCAAAAGTTGAAAAATTGTGTAGAGAATTTATTGCCCAATGTCGCGCTGCCGGGATCGATGTCATCATCACATCAACCTGGAGGGACGCAGAATCACAAAACGCGCTGTACGCGCAAGGGCGCACGAAACCAGGCAATAAAGTCACCAACGCTAAGGCCTGGCAAAGCTACCACAATTACCGCTGCGCCTTCGACTTCGTTCCGGTAGTTCATGGCAAAGCGGACTGGAACAACACGACGCGGTTTACGGAGTGCGGCGAGATAGCGGAAAAAGTAGGGCTGGAGTGGGCTGGGCGCTGGAAAAAATTCCCTGAATTGGCGCATTGCCAATATACCAACGGGCTTACCCTCGCAGAATTGAAGGATGGCGGCAAGATAACTTAATTGCCACTACCATTAGCATAAGTTAAAATTAAACATTGTTTAATAGTTAAGGGCTTAAATATGTCATATTTTGTACAAAAGACAGTAATGAGTTATCTCAAAAACCGTTTACGCGAACCCTCTACTTGGCGAGGTATTATCTGGTGTCTGTCGGCGTTTGGTATTTGGCATTTGAGTGATGACCAGGCCAGAGCTTTTACTTCTCTAGGCATGGCCTTGGCTGGCGGAATCGGGATAATTGCCCCCGATAGAAAATGAACAGGGTTGATAGCGAGGATTTTATAGAGCGGAGACGCGGCGCGTGTCTGAGCGAAGCGCAGATAGACGACATCGCTGAGAGAGCAGCGGACAAGGCCTCTGAGAGAGCAGCGGACAGGGCCATTGAAAAACTAACGCAACATGTTTACAACGAAATTGGCCGGACTGTACTGCAAAAATCGTTATGGATAGTAGGTGCCTGTACCTTGGGAATATACGCATGGCTGCAAAGCAAGGGTTTATTGAACAGGCCATAACTCATTGAACTGTTTAAAACATAAGAATTTTTGGTCTGTATATCGAACCGGCTATACCGAAATAACGTCTAGGCACCAATTTCATTGGTAAATATAATTCTTTGCTAGAGTAATACATGTCCTTTATTTCACCATCAGACAACACCCGGTTGTAAATACGTGCATCCTTGACGTTTCCGGTCAAAGAATAGGTTGTGTCGTTAGTGCGCAATCTCCCAATTACAGCGTTTCTGGTTGATGTGTTAATTGTGCCATCATAGGCAGTGGTCGTCGAATAGGGGACGCCATCACGGTATAGTTTTAAAACAGAACCGTTTGCAACGGCCACAATGTGCGTCCATACACCCGCAGGAATACTTGAGTCTGATGGCGCGACACTTTTTGCGGAAATATTTGTTTGCAGGATCGAAAACGAAAGCTTGTCATTTGCGGCATCTTGTCCAAATAATAGGGCGAAACAATTTGAATTGTCTGAACTCTGATACCATTTGCAAAAAATACCTGCATTTTGTGATGCAGTCGATTTTTTTACCCATACCGAAAGCGATAATACCGAGGACAAATCAAACACGGTTGAGTTGCCGAGGTTGATATAATTTCCGGCAGCCGCCCCGCCAAAATAAGCCGATCCATCATTTGACCATACGGCGTAATTGGTTAGTGTCGCATTATTGCGATTATTCGATAAATCTTTAGCTGTTAGATTGTTGCGATCATCCAGAGGCCAGGCTCCCACTAAACCTCTTGCTTGATGATTGCTGAAATCGATAAGTTTCATCAGGTATATTGTCCTTGTGCCGATACTGCCTTGAGAGACCAGTTGGCGCTAATTGTCTGACCTGCCTTGCCCAAAATATAGGGTCGGTAAAGCAACGGATTGATGGCGATATTTTTACTCGTAAATCTCATATTGGTGTTAGCTGATGGAGCTTTTACGCATTCGAATGAGTCTACATAAGCGACATACGGCAACCGGCTTGCACCTCCGGTTAAATCGACATCGGGCAAATTGGTTCCGTCAACAATCGGCACAAGGTACAGCTCAGCGGCTATCGTTCCAGCGACAATGCTTGTTATCGTTGCCCATTGGCACACAAATTCAAATTGTACGAGAAAATCATCCGGGAAGTTGCCGCTTGACCGCGCGTCAAAATCAGCCGTGCCATTAGCTACGACCGCGCTGCCATTGGAGCAACTGCCGCCGGTCGTAGTGAGCGTAACAATCGACCTTTCTTTTGCTCGAATATCACCAGCCATATCAATTTACCAACCGGTTTGCTTCATCTTGTGTCACTAAATCCATGAAATTTCTTTTTAGAGCCGATACGCCGCCAACTGCCGATGGGGTACTACCACCTATGACGATTTGCGCTTTGGTGCCAAATTCAATGCAAGCCCCGTTAAGCATCGACGCCAATTGCGCGGCATCGGTATAACTTCCTGTGACCGTAAAAATATCCTTGATACCGTTCCTAATAGCAGCTTTTGTTGCATCCACAGAACCGCGATTCATCAGCATATTCCAGGCATCTCGTTTACCTGCCGACAAATTGTCATATGACGAAATAGTCAGGTTATCAAACAAGTTGTCGCCTGTTACCGACGGCTTCCAGCAATTTGTCGCTGTCAGCGCATTGCACCAAGCCAGCAAGCTTGCGGTATCTTGTGCTAATCTGAAAGCGTTAGCGGTCTGATCGGCAATAATCGCCGTTCTGAGTGTGTTGTATTGCGAATTAGTTAACATTTTTTTAACCTATTATAATAATATTGTTATGGTGCGGAAAAAGTAAGTTCTACCACAGTCCAGGCAGTGCCAGTTCCTGCCACGGAACAAGCAATTTCAATCTGATTACCTGTATTTACTATATTGTGGCTACTTGCAGTATCAATCACAGCAGCAGTGGCCGCTGTTGATGAGTCTGTTTCATTAGCGTCAATAGTCAAGTTAGTTGTCAGCATACTGGTGGCCCCATTTTTTATAGTAAATGTGGGGATACCGGACGTTGATGCCGTTTTACACATGGCGGCCACAGCCGTCAGAACCCAGCCATTCATTATTGCCGGTGTTCTAAAATAGGCTAATGCGGCTGTTGTTAAGGCCGTGCCATCATTCAGTGCTATCTGCACAACTCGCTTAGTGTCGTCCAGCATAGCTATTGTCCCGTCTTTATCTGGGACAATAACGGCCCTGGCTACAGTTAAGTTAGCTGCACTTAACGTCAGCTTATTGACTCTGAACGTACTTTTCAGAGTCCCAAGCAATCTAGGTAAAGTTAGATCAACCATATCTAGTTAGTGATTAGGATGGTGTTTCAAAATGAACCAGTATTCTTGCCGCCCCAGCCGAAGCACCACCAGCCGAATAGGTGGTTATCAGAGCTTCAGCTCCGCCTGCCACTAATCCTGGATGTATCTCGTAAACACCTGTTGCCGTTAAGTCTATATCGGTAGTCGATGCATACTTGCTTGTTGTTCCTGCTATGCCAACTGACATAGTGGGGGTTCCGTTAAATGCGGTATCAACAATTACTTGGATGGAATCAATAATGTCGGCAGCCCCAGTAGTAAACATTGCCAACGGTGAAGCTGTGCCAAAAGCCAGGGATGTGGTGTCAACTTTTTCGCTTGATGCTGTTGATCCAGCGGAAGCCCAAGATAACACACCAGACCCATCTGTTTGCAACACTTGGTTCGCTGTACCGTCATCAACTGGTAAAGTAAGTGCAAGGTCAGAGGTCATACCGGATGCCGATCTGGATAGTGTTACCTTCCAGTCTGCGCCTGACCCCGCTGAATCCGAGTTAATTACCAGAGACTCGCCTGAGACATTGACTTTTGATGCTGTTATTTCCGAGTCAGCGGAATCGCCCGTATTGCGAATCAGAAGATTACCGGAACTATTTTTTAACCGAACGCCCGTTAAACCTATCTTGAAGTACGCTTTTGTTGTTCCCAACAGATCGCTCATGATTGACATAATAATTTAAACCTCGACATAGAAAAAAAGAACACCAGTACCGGTAGATGCGCCTGCGCCTGGAGTGATGTATAAATTGACTGCGGTATTTGATCCATACTTTTTAGTTGGATTTATCTGATAAGTACCCACTGCTGTTAGATCAATTTGATCAGCAGACACCACGCTATCATTATCACCAGCGTCACCTATGGTTACAGCCGCATTTGTGCCATTGAAAACAGTATCGACCAAAACATCTATGCGCATGATGTTCTTATTCGCAGTGACAGTTGCAATGAGAGCTGGGGTAGCATCTCCATAAGCAAAATTTAGTTGTGTTGCTGTTCCAGCTCCGCCGGGCGGACCCGGTGGTCCTTGTATGCCAGGCGGCCCCTGTTGCAATTCAACGTAATCTATCGGCCCTGGATTCAGGTCTACAATTTCAAAGCTCACACAACCACCCGCGAGTTATCTTGAACTGGCTTTAATGTGCCGTATATGTAGGTGTGAACAGTACTATCAACATGCGTTATCTGCACGTCATAATAATACTTAATATCAGGCGTTAAGTCTTCACAATCATCCTTGGTTAGAGTCCAGACAATATTTGATACCAGTTTGCCTAATGTAACAGCAAATGTCTTGACCGGTACAGTATCGACCTTATCAAGTTTGATTTGAGCCAGACCTGTACAACCAGTAAAGTCTTTTGGCAGATCAAAAAAAGCTGCTGTATAGACAATGCTGGTTGTATGTGCAGCACCGTAAGTGTGTGTAATTGTGCCTGTAATGGCAATATCAACAGGGGGATCAATAGCTTCGTAGCGGAAAAACCGTAACACATCAACACTGACTATCTCAGACAAAACAACAACAACACCTTCGCCTGTTGTCCACAGGCTGTTTAAATCCGTGGCGTCTTTACCGTGAGCTACTTTTGTAATCAGCATAGACGAGTCTTTCCAGGTAACAGAAAAAGATAATGAATCTCCTAATGTTACCTCAAGATCATATTTTAATATTGTTCGTTCTTTTTTGGCCATATCAGCAGTAACTTAACAATGTTTAATTATTTTACTCTATTTTTTATTGAAACTTCAGTTTTTAATCGTTATATGCCTGGTAGTGTCGCTTCGATTGAGTTATGCGACAATTATGTCGTATATATCGCGTTAGGCGCCATCATCGCCAGGCGCATAACGCGGCGGTCAACACGGACGCTTGCCAGCGGCGCTTGCTGTCATGCGCCGGTTACCTCTGCCAGCTCTACTTCTAACTTACCCATCTCTTCTTCTGTATCTGAAAAGCTACAAATAGACTGCCAAACCCAGTTTTTATGTTTAATCATTACAGGGTCATACTTTGCAATAATGCCGCATCCGGCACGATCAATAACGATCCATATATCCTTTCCGCCTACGTACTTAAACCTAGCCCCTAATGCTAATTCTTTAAATTTCATAACAACGTCCTCAAGTATAACTGTGCGTTCAAGCGGAAAAGCCGCCCTATAAGCGTTAATTCCGCCTGTTTCTGGCCCGCGCGTCATATTTAGCTTTGACTTCAATAATCGTTGGCTCGTTCTGCTCATCATAAAGCCTCACTATTTTACAAACGCGATGAAAAGCATCGGCATCCTCTTCCCGAGCATCTGCCTCTTGCGGAAACATAGCTCCTCGCCTGCACGTCTCGTCAAGCAGTGCGTACAGGTAAGACTGAACGGTTTCGGCGTTTAAGCCTAACCCGTCAGTCAACGCGGACTGGCCGACCTGGGGCGGTTGTGGCGCTTCGTTTGTGTTCATAAATCCTCGCTTTGTTTAAGTTCTGCGTCCGGCCAGCCGGTTACTTTTGCGTTATGCCACACGGTCATTCCATTTTTCAATTGCTGAATCTCGATCATCATGAAATCCAATTCCGCAGTGATGGTTTGAACATTTTGCCCATCCCAATCCGTCATCGCCTTCTTCCGTGTCTGGATTCCAGTCGTCATATTCAAATTCTGCATCTGACCCGCAGAATGGACATTTTTTTAAATTTTCATTCATGTCATATTCTCCAGCATAACCCTGCGCTCAAGCAGAGCGCGGACTCAATCTTTGTTTAATTTTAAAGCGCTATACCGCGCCTGCTTAGCTTCGCGTTATACATCACCAATTTGGTTCCCAAACATATGAATCCAATACTGGCATCCATCTAACCAATACCCCCTTTTTCCTGAGTTTTCTTTTGCGAGCGGGGCTAACTACCCGCAGCTTCTTTGCTTTGACCAATTCAATGGCCTGTGCTTCTGTCATCATATGTATAACCCATCATTCAATCCGACGCGGTTAATCGTCGGGGGTGTGTTTAAAATCTATCCTGCGAGGCTTAATTTCGCGTTACACGTCTACGCTGCGCGGTTAGCTTCGCGCTATACATCAACCGTATAAAGCACAAAACAACCTGCGTTTACGACGGCGTCAACTGTTTTTCCAGTCTAGTTAATGTCCGCACCCATCGAAAATATCAAAGGCGAAACTTGAAATATCTTCCTTGGCGCTTATTTTTGCCAACGAATAAAATCAATTTCAGTGTTAAATGCTCTAAATCCTAATATTGGGTCGCTCATAATTTTTTCCTATGTAAAAACGTATAACCAGGCGCTCAAGCCGACTCCGCTAACTCTACGCGGCTTAGCCTTGCGTTAGGCGACGACAGCTTTAGCCATGCACTCAGGATGTCTAATTATCCAGCCATCCCGATCAAATACTTTACCAAATAATGCACAAGCGCCATCTTGCACAACGCTCGGCGTTAATAAATGGCAAAATACTCCTGGCTCTTTAGCGCAGGTATTCTCACCGAACTCTATCTTTATTGGGATAATGTAATTCATGCGTTATGCTTCCACATCAGAAGCCTCCTTGGTGGTTGGTCGGCTTCCCGTCCGGATTGCGAGAAACTCTGCCCACCCACTCGGAACCGTCGAAGCAGAGCGGTAAATACACTGCGTTCTTCGGTCATCTTGAACGCTTCTATAACCACTGGTTTCTTGCGAAATTTTAGGTTCATTTTATTATCCACTAGCGCCGCTCTTCATTGGTAGGCGGAATAACCCGTCATTCAACTAAGACACTCCGTTCTTGGTGGTGTTCATATGATCAGTCATACTTTTTGCTCAAATCTGTGTTTTATTGCAGGCTTTAAAAACATAATTATTTCAGCCGCCATGCCAGAGTAAATAAACGGATTTTTCTTGGATTTTTCTTCTTTATGAATCGAAAAAAATGACTCATAATCCAGTTTTGCTATTTCTCTGCCGTCCCAAATCTCTGTGTGCCGAGTGCATTTTGTTACTGATTTTTTGCCAATTGGTTTTGGGAATGTGTTAAACTTTCTGACTTTATCGATTGTTGATAGTGATACGCCAAAGTGCTTCGCTATGGCTTTACGATCCCATTCCCACTCTTTCAATTTCGTATTATTTGCCTCAATATAGTCGTTAATAACAATGTCAATATCAACTTTTCTGTATAAATATGAGAGTCCTTTTTTGCCAATAGGTTTTGCCGATTTGTTTAAAATTACTGCCGAATGGGCTGGTGTCAGACCGAGTTTTTGTGCAAGATAGTGTACGGTTACTGTTTCAGAGATCATTATTCAGCTCCCCAAGCGCTTTATGTGGAGCACTTTTTTCATCTTCATTAAGAAAAATTAAATCCCGATTGTCTCTAAAATACAGTTTTTCATTTTCAACTGTATAGAAATAAACCGGCTCGTTTTTTTCGAGCCAGTCTCCAATCAAACGCTTCAATTCATCCCGTTTTTCTTTGTTTTTCAATAGTCCGTCTAACCAATATTCCGAACATTCCCCACATTCATCACTAGCAATTTCAGCAATTGATTCAATGATGTCCAGCGCATGAACAAAGTCATGTGCTGTTTGTTTTTTGTTTTCACCGATCCAAACGGAATCAATATCTGGAAAATCATCAAAAGCGGTTTCTGCTGCGTGATCTGCTGTTGCAAAATGTCCGATAAAATTCTCTTCGTCTGTGCTGTAACTATAAGTCATTATTAACCTCTTCAAACCGCGCAAGATCGTCAATAATCTCATCAAAAACACGCTTGATGTCATCACTCAGTAGCGCGCCAATCTGTGCTAAGGTTTCTATTTTCAGAGTTTTTCTCTCGATTTTGTATGGTTCTGGCTGGTTTTGCGCTTCCCGTAACAAAATAATCAGGTCTGTAAACGCTGCTTCTATTGCATTGTTTTGATCAAGATAAAACAGTTCTTCAGCGGCTATTTCACCCCCGTCAAACAGGGCGCTAACAGGTGCATTGGTATCGTATCGATCTTGTTCTTCTGTCATTTCTTCAACCTTCTTATGTGGTGTTATGGTGAGGCCATTAAATTCAGCCAATTTATTAAACCCCTTATCCGTTATTCTATGCGCCTTCTTTTTGCCGACAGCCAAAGTGACGATATAGCCATTATGTCGCATACTATAAATCATCTTGCTGAGTTGTTCGGGGTCGGTAATTTGCGATTTAGGATTATCGCAAGATTGCTTAAACACCTCGGCTGTAGTTATTCCAGTTGATGGCGCATTTTTCAGAATTGTAAGAAACTCTGCGTAGTGCGGCTTTATTGTGGAGCCTGTATTTTCTGTTTTAAGGTTTTTGTCATTTAAGCTCATAATCAATTTCCTTTAGGCATATACATTGCTATCAACACACCCCAGCAGATTACTGACAAGCCAAAAACAACCATATAGCCTATGATGAAATTTTTTGCGTAACGATGCTCACGATCAATGGTCATGCTACTTCCCCCTTGATTTCTGATTGACGTTTTCTGATGTCGTTTGCCAGAGCTTCTTTATTGGACCTGGACATTTCCTTTAGAACTATGGAAAGATCAGCTAGGCTTTCGCAGTTGTTTATTGCAGTTCTGAAGTCTGTGTAATCATCGGAAAACGTATCAACAAGCCATGATTCGGCTATAGAGTTAGGCACGACAAACTTCCCCGCTATAGCGCTAATTAATTCATGGCGCGATGGCCTTACCTGTGTCCTCTGTTCTGTAGCAGTGTCGGTAATTGTTGGTTCAACGACGCTCTCTTTTGATACCGGTTGCTCAACTACGACTTTGTTTTCGCGCTCCAATATCTCACGTTCTGCAATTTCTTTTGCTTCGAGTGCAATCTTTTCGCGCTCCGCTTCAGCCGATTTTTCTGCTGCTTCTTTGGCTATACGCTCTTCTCGCTCGATACGTTCTTTTTCTGCTGTCTCAGCTTTGATACGCTCGCTTTCCTGGTAATCTTTAATGCGGCTGGTAATTGCCAGTTCAAAATCTTCGCGTGGTTTTGCTATTAATGCTTGCAGGTCGCTCAGCAAAAATCCACACCCTCTTGCATGTTCAGCGCACCACGCTAATTTGTCCCGGTAATCTGATGCTACCTTGTCGGCGTGTGATTTGCTGTGAGCAAGCAATGTATCAACGGCATCATGCAGACTTGAGATGGTGCGTTTATTTTTCATTGCACCGCCAAAGTCCGGTTCTTGCATGTCTATGCGCACGCCCTTAATACCTTGCTGCAATTCTGCAATGTACGCGCCAAACTTATTCCGAGCACTACTTAGGATGTTCAGTTTGATAACTTCTTTTTGGCTTTTAACCAGTTTTTCAGACATCAAGCGACTCGACCTGGCTAGTTCTTTGAGTTCAGATACAGCCTGGCGCATGAGATTTACATCTTCGATTTGCGCCAAAGCGTAGTTCTCTGCTTTTTCTAACGCGTCCTCAGCTTCTTTCAGCTTTTTAACCGCTGATTCCAGGTTAGCAAAGTCCTGGTCGTCTT
>CAYGGY010000032.1:0-39396 GCA_964349405.1 uncultured Ohtaekwangia sp.
TCTATAAGGTTATAATATCTTCCTCTCGTTCCGGAGCTAACTCCTTAGTAAGAGAAATCCAACTATATTTTTTGTGATGTGTCTTTTCCTTATTCACAGAATTTATTTTGCCAAGTAGTTGGGCGGGCTTAACGATTTTAATGGAGAGCTTGAGTCATGAAGCCATTTCCAGACCTCTAATCTATTTCTTTTTAATTTTTTTTACTTCTTTAATAATGATTTGCTTCCCATCCTTCATAATGGTATCCATCTTCATAATTGTTTCTTCCCCATTTTCTTCCTCTACTTCAACTTGAATATCAAATTTGTCCTTAGTATCTGAATGTCCCCACCGCAACTGTTGATGTTGATCATTCCCCGTGGTTCTGCCTACTAAAAAGCCAAGTGTTCCAAATATGACAGCCACAAGTAGAATGATAAGCCAGTTTTTATTAAAGTCTTCCATGTATTATACCTTTAAGTATACAAGTATACTATTAAAATCAGGAAAGAAGGTGGCTAGCGCGTTGATCCTTCTTCTGATGATTTTCCGATCAACATTGATCAACCCGCAAGATTATATTTCGGCAAAATCAACAATATAATTGTGCCCATATTTTTTGGCACAATCCGGGCAATAGGCATAATAGAAATAGTGCTTCTTTGCCTTCATTTTTAATGAAGCCAGATAGCCGTCCATTTCTTTCATATATGTTGGCACCTTATTATATGGACCATCGAATACTTTGCTCATAAATATTCCTGATAACTTTACATTTTCTCCTCCCGGTATTTCCCTGGCAATAGCCATAAAGAGTTCGCCCTTGAAAGGTGATGGATCATGAGCCAGGAGCAGAAAATCATTCAGATTGGGAGCAGCCCCCGCATCTTCAGCTTTTTTCCACATCCGGGTAATTACGTGAGCATACATGAACGGCAGCGGCATGTGAAACAATTCCGGCACGGTGTCCTTGAGGAAAAGCTTATTATTCCATTCGTGTTTTTTATTATCCCAACGTGATGAATCAAACTTAGGGCAACACACATCGTTTTCGGTCATAGTCGGTTTTTCTTGTGTCATCGTATTCATATTGACGAAAGTTTAGACAAAAGCAACTTACCCGGAGTTTTGCGTAACGGCAATGATGGTTGTCAACATGAGTAGGGATTATTATCGGATAAAAACATAATAATTTATTGGAGTCAAAAGAAGAAAAACATTTTATTCTATACGTACTTTGTTAATACCTTTATATCTATCTACTTTTTTAACTTATCAAAGCACAACCAATACTAACCACTACATCATGAGCTTAATCGAACTTGTTGAATTGGATCAAACAGAGGTTGCCGAAATCCGAATTGATCCGATTACCAGCCACCGCTCTCTTTTTTCAAAAAAATCATTTCAGAAGGACGAAGTGATTATTGAGTTTCTGGCAAAAAATGTCCAATCAACACCTACCTACTTAACCGTGCAAATCGATGAAGATGTTCACATCGAACTTTTGCCAGAATGCCTTGAATGCACCAATCATAGTTGTGATCCAAATTGTTTCTTTGACACAACCCGCATGCAGTTTGTTGCTCTTAGGGCCATAACAGCTGGTGAAGAGTTTACTTTCTTTTATCCCTCTGCAGAGTGGGATATGGACCAATCCTTTCATTGCCACTGTGGAAGCGAACGCTGCATAGGGGTGATACAAGGAGCAAAATATTTATCGGCAAGCAACATTCAGCAGTATAGGTTTACTGACTTTATTCAGCAAAAATTACGTACGATCTAGTCATGAGGCGGGAGACCGATTAAATAAAAAAAGCTGCCTGTATACAAGCAGCTTTTCTTTTTTCGGCTTAACCGGAATTAAGTTTTCTTTTTCTTCTTCAGCATGTTTTGAAGTTTATCCTGAAGTACTTTTTGGGTCTCTTGTTTCAAATCGGTTGCTGTTGTATCCTTCTTGATTTGAGTAGAATCCTTTTTGATTTTCGCAGTGTCTTTTTTAGTGCCTAATAGGCCGCCCACAAGGTCTTGAGGTTTACTGCCTTTAAGCGCACCTTGAAGGGCTTCCTTACCTTTTTCTTCAGCAACGTTTGTGATGGCCTCTTTTACCTGCTCTTTTTGCTCCTGAGTAACCAGGGAAGTTTTAGGATCTTTATATGTTCCGCCCACGGCTATGGTAACCGGAATTTCAGAAGTAGGATTTTGTGTTCCTGCGTTTTGATTAACAAACCCTTGCAACTGGGAGCCCAACTTTCCTGCTGGCACACTCATTTTTAACGTGTAGCTGATGGAGCCGTCCAGCCCAGTGCTACCGCTTATATTGGTTGCATAATCTCCAAACTTCACGTCAAAGGGTTTTACATTCAACCTTCCTTCGCTTATGGTCGCTGACATAAGAACATCTTTCAACGTTACTTGCTCTGAGTTATCCAGCTTTGTTAATGAGGTTACTCCAGAAACTAATTTGGATTGAGTGAGTGCTGCCTGCGCAATTTTTATTAAACCAGCCCCACTGAGCGTATTCATTATGGGTGACATATCCTGACCTAATTCGCCATTGATTTTAAAATCAGTCGCAAAATTTCCGTTCACCAGTCCGGCAATTGGAGCATAGGTTTGAACAACAGAGAATGAACTGGCCGCCTGCTGAATAGAGAGGTTGTTAATTTTTAAAGCAAAATCATATTTTGGATGATTAAGGTCTTTGGTATTGTAGGCCCCATTCACAACGAATGATCCACCCAACATATTGAACATTATTCCATTCAGGTCAGCCACTCCGTCTTTTACAATAACATCACCAGACGCATCGGTTAAAGTGAAATCCATCATCTTTACCGTTTTAATCTGTGAGTGCAGAACAAAATCAATATTGGAAGGAACGGGAATCACTCCATAAGCAGCAGAGTCCGTAGCATTGGTCTCTTCTGTTTCCGTCATGAACTCATTTAAATCAAGTAGCGTGGAATTAAAATCCATGTTTCCTTTAATGGTTTCATTAGGGCCAAACAAATAACCTATGTAATTATTGATAGCGCCATTCAACTCGAAGTCACTTTTTCCAATTGTGCCTTTCGTATTTTTTATTTCAATCTTTTTAGGGTCAAAGATGGCCTCGGCTGAACTCATCGTTACTGCATATGGAAGATCTTTGGAATTGAACTTAAAATCCACCAACGATGCGGTTCCGCTGGTAGGCAACCGATCATATTTGCTGGCCTCCACATCAGAGTATTTTCCTTTAGTTTCGATATTCGCTTTTACCTTTCCTGCCAATGTCATCCCTTCCACTGGAAATATTTTAGTAATCTTTTCGAGATCTAATCCACCATTAGCTTTGAGATCCCAGGTATAATCATCCAGATTTTGAAGTAATAATTCAGCGGTGAGCTTTTCACCATCCAACACCATCCCAAAATCCTTTACGGCAATGAAGGTTTCAGCCATTTTGCCTGAGGGGTTTTTAACTGTAGCATTAAATCGTAGATCCTCGAGTGGCAACGGAAACTCTGATGATTTTACATATCCATTGGATAAGGACATGGAAGCATTTATAGCCGGGATAATTTTTCTTATACTGTCATACACTCCACTGGCATTTGCATTCACTGAATAAGTGCCTTTCATTTGAAGGCCTTCCATAGGGAACATCTTATTTAGCTCAGCCAGGTTTAAAGTAGCCTTGAGATTACCATCCATTTTGTAATCTTTTAAATTTTCGATGAGCAACCGTGCGTCCACCGGGTTGGTGCCGAAGTCAAGATGAAGTTTCTTCATGTCGACAAGCGTATTTTCGATTACACCGGTTTTGTTATCTACCAACAAGTCCATGTTGATGTTGGAGATGGCTGTTGGTAAATCAGGGTATTTGAACATCGCATCTTTAACATTTAGCGCAAGGTTAAATGCTGGCATTTGCGTATCGCTAAACGTGCCCTTTACAAAGCCGGAAAAGGACAAGTCTCCATTCGTTTCAATCTTATCAAAATCCTGGGTGTACATGCCGGGCACAAGTGAAAGTAAACTTTTGAATGTGTTTTCAGGACTCTTAAAATTGATATCCATACCAAAATCATTCTCGTTCATCTTAAACCAACCGTCAAAACTCATGGCAAAGTCATTGATCTTAGCGGAGTTATCTTTGAAAGTAAATAACGAATAGTCCTCACTGATTCCGATGATAGCATTGATTACCGCTTTTTTGTTGGTGAGGTATTCAACACCATCATAGGTCATAGTAACAGTATCTGCAACAGATTTTGTTGTTAGGTCAAAAGAAACCTCATTGAAATTTCCGCTGCCCGAATGATTTAATCCTTTCAGTGCCATAGAAAACGGCATGGATTGGTCATCATAAGAAAGCTCTCCGTTGGTTACCTCCCAATGATCTATTCCAAAGGAGAATTTTGACGGTTCACTTTCAACCTGAATCGTGTCTGTTGATGGATAGGTGATGTCATAATTTGCTCGCCCGTCTTTTAAAACCCGAACATCAATTTGTGGGTTAATCAAGGTGATCCCCTTTAATCGGAGTTCATCGCCAAACAGGACTTCTTTTAAATTAACTTCAATATCAATTTGACGCACAACAAAAAGGGCCGTGCCTTCAAAGGGGGCATGATTGAATATACCCAGTTCTTTAATTTCGATCGTGATATTCGGAAAATTACGGAATACGGTAAGACCAAAATTATCAGCCTCAAAAATCACATCAGCATTAATGCTTTTGGCTATTTCTTTGTCGATTGCTGCTTTGATGTCATCTTTAAATACGATGGGTATAATAACAGCAGCAGCAACCAGAATAATAATGAAGGCACCTAAGCCAATAAGGGCTTTTTTTACGATTTTCATAATGACTTATAAATATGTTAAAAACAAAATTACTAAATACCCACACAACCAAGGCTCATTTTTAAAACAAACGAACCCCAAATTAAATTCTTAATTATACATTCACTTGATCCCTGTTTCACAAGTCATACCTGGTAGTTTAGCCGGTTAAATGAAACCACCTTCCTTTTTAAGGTAACATTTCCATCAGAGACGTCCTAGATTCCATGTTTGTTCTATGATTGTCCAATGGCATACAATCTACCTCAATGTTAGTTGAATTTCATTATGATGTTCCCTTGTCACTTTTATTGAAAATGCATGGTATGTGTTCCTTCGATTAATGACCAAATTCATATCCTTTAGAGAATAAATTGTTTTAAAAAGAATACGCTAAAACTAAATATCTTCTGGTCTTAACCGTATTGAACCCCATAAAAAACCATCAAAATTATTTATGCTAACCCGGTCATACCTATCTGCTATGCTGTATTATTAATTGATTATACATTGGTTGCTAACATCCCAGATTCTATACCGATATGCAACAAATTCTAAATATTTTGACTGGTTATAAGCTCTTCTTATGTTGTTTTCCTAAAATGAGCAAGTGTAGATAATGTTACTTAATTGTTGCCTGATATTACCTTAATGCTACCTTTATGTTATCAATTTAACGTTGATGGTAATGTTGATAAGGCGATTGTTTTGGTTTATAGCCCTGCTGGTTCCCGTTTTCGGATGGAGCCAGTCTGCAGATCGTTTTCATGTGATGCTCCAAAGTGCACCAAGCCAGCAGCCCGAATTGGCTGCGTCTAAAATGACCCTTTTTTTTTCAGAACTTCAGGCAAAAAGAGCAAAATTAAAATCGGATGAGGCCTTTCTTCGTCATGCCTTTAGAGAGTCGCACAAAACCTTTTTTCATAATTATAAGGCCTATTCACAATTTCCGGAAATCTTTGATTCGGGCAATTATGATTGTTTGAGTGCCACGAGCTTCTTTAGCATCGTACTTGATCGGTTTCAATTTGATTACCAAATCTTTGAAACGAACTATCATATTTTTCTGGTTGTGGAGGTGAACCAAAAACAAATTCTTTTTGAATCTACGGATAGGGAAAATGGCTTTGTTACTGATGATCAATCCATCAAGGAAAGAATGGAAGAGTACCGTGAAAATAAATTACAGACAATAGCTACGACTGATGAATACTATTACCAATATAATTTGGATTTATTTCGACAAGTAATGCCAGAACAACTTACAGGTCTTTTGTATTTTAATCAGTCTGTTGATGCGTTTAATAATAATGAGCTGCAAGACTGCGCACTTAAATTAATGAAGGCCATAAAAATTTATAATTCCCCTCGCATTTCAGAATTTGTAGCAATACTAATCAGCAAGGTAGCCATAAGTCAATTGGAAGAAGAAGAAAAGCTATCCCTGATAAGACCGTTTGCTTCTTTCATTAAGATCAAATCTCCTATCGTAGCATCCCGCTAGTTTTCTAAGACTCTTACCTCAACCCTTCGGTTCATTTGACGAGCTTCTTCCGTATCCTCTCGGCTCAATGGCCTGGTACCACCATAAGCTTTGGTTTTGATTTTGGATTTATTTGCACCTTTGGTTATCAGGTAGTCTTTTACAGCGGCCACTCTATCCTCGGAAAGTTTAAAATTAAGCTTGGAACTTCCGATGTAATCTGTATGGCCCTCCAACTGTATAATCATCCGTGGATTATTTTTTAGCATTAGCACTATTTCATCCAATTCCTTATTCGATGAAGGGTCTATTTTTGCACTCCCTGTTTGAAAATAAAGACCATCTAATCGCATAATCTTACCTACAGTATGAGTGGTTGCTGCATTGTTAGCAGCACTCACGGGTAAGTTTAATTCAATGTCTCTGATAACCTTTCTTTCCTCATTGGCCTCGGCAGGATCAAGCATATATTTAGAGGGAGCAAAACCAGAAGCCTCCACAGTGATTGAATATTTTTCTTTATCAAACAAAGGAAACGAAAACGAATTTCCGGATAACATACCCACCTTATTTCCATATGGGAGACTTTGATAAGAAATACGAGCCTCTACGGGTTCTTTGGTAATGCTATTTATTATTTTACCCTGGGCGTAAATTAAGGTGTCAACAGATTGACAAATTCCTGAAATACTAATCAGTGAAAAAAAATAAATAAAGAGGGTTTTCATGTGTTAATGATTTTTCGTTTAAGGCCACTACTTGTCCCGATTCATCGGGATGGAATGGCCTAATAGTATCATGTCTTTGAGTGTAAGGCATACTAGTGTCCATTTCATATGTGTTTAAAACTTAATGATTTTTTTACTATACCTCATATTATTTTGCAAATCCAAATTGAATTGCGCGATGACTAGCCTGTCTCGAGGGCTTCCTTATCAACCTATTGTGAATAAAATAATGCGTCTGATTTTACAGTTTTATTTATCTCTGAACCAGATGTCATTACAAGTTTTTTCACGGGTGGATAAACTTAACGAAAATTAAAAAGCCATAAAACAGTTACTTGACTTAAAGTCCTAATTATTTGTCTTTCTAGTGCACTTTCCTATTATTCTTGTGACGCTACTCTAATGAGCTCTTGTTAAACAGCAAAAAACCCACATGCAATAAAACGCCCAATTGATTCTCTTTATCATCATAATAATTAACACTTAAACTGATCGGACCAACTGCACTGTGTAAAACCAGGCCTGCTGTAGCAGCAAAATAAATATCCGAAATATTTTGTTGAAGGTCGGTTGAATAATTAGCGCCTTCTTGTATCGTTTCCAATGGTTTGAAAAGGTACCCTTCCAATCGGAAATCCAGGCTCTTCTTTAACTTCAAAACATTTCTGATCCCGCCCGCCACATAATTGAATGCCCTAAAATTCTCTAGCATTAACGTTCTGCTATCCTGAATTGGCATAAAGCCAGGGGCATTAATAATGGAGGCCCGATAACTAGAAAATGGACCTTGATTTGAAAGTACTCCTTCAAAGAAATAGCCTGTACTATAAACTCCTTTTAAAAAATATTGCTCAAGTGATACTTTAGCTCTAAAAAAACTGTGATAACTCTTTTCTGGTCCTGATTTAACCGATGTGCTTCCCGGCTCAAGCAATTCATGAATTCCAAACCAATCCAATGAAAAAACATATCGCTTGCCTTCTGATGAATATTGTTTCCTGTTCAAAGTGTTTGATGAAATGGAAAAACCATTTCTGCTTCCTCTTAACTTTAAAATATCCAGTGTGTCGGTTGAGACCAGCACATTGCTATTGATGTATTGATCCCGATTGTTTATATAAGCATTGGTTATTCTCAATTTATATTGATCCCCAATTGGAATGCCCAAGTTCACGGCAACTTTGCGATCAATACGCTCTAATACGGTTGGCGATAAATTTCCAACTACCAGGTCTTTACCTTTAAAAAAATCCCAACTATTGTATTGCACTTCAGGCTCTATAAAAAATCGACCCCTATTCGGCAAATCAATACGTGCTTTCAATTGTGCTGACTTATAAAAATCACCAGCATAAAAGTTTGCTTCCGCATGCGTGAGGGATCTGTTGAAGTAGTAATAATTTAATCCCAGAAAAATATTACTGATACTACGTGATGCTATGACACCCCCAAAGTCTACTTGAAAGTTATTATGAGGTCGTCTGGTGAGTTTTAAATCGAAATATTTGCTTTCTCTATTGAAGCCAAAACTTGGAAAGAGATTATTGAAATAATCATCCGAGGCTAATCTGAAAAAACCATTTTTTACTTTGCTGAACGGAAGTATGGACCCGCTCTTATTAAAAAAGCGACTGATATATCGTTCCTGATTTTTATTGAATCCCTCTGTATATACTTTATCAACAAAAAATGGAGTGGCTTTATCATT
Organism: uncultured Ohtaekwangia sp.; assembly: GCA_964349405.1. Taxonomy (GTDB): domain Bacteria; phylum Bacteroidota; class Bacteroidia; order Cytophagales; family Cyclobacteriaceae; genus ELB16-189. Next base: position 8,733 of record CAYGGY010000032.1, read on the forward strand.
GAATTCCTTTCTGGCAAGTGTTACTTCTGCTTGGGGTCTTCGCAATGCAATTTTTCTTTTTATCTCGGGCATCTGCCGTATGGTTTGGGCATAGCCACTGTCAATTAATGCTTTTGCTTTAGCGAAATCAAAAGTACTAAAGCCTTTAAGGTTTGGTTGAATGTAAATCCCAGAGGCAGGAATTCTGGACGGATCAGATTTATCAAGGATCATGTAAAGCAAAGACCGCGAAATGAGTTTGTCATCTTGCCCGTATGGATATTCATCATAAATCTTAGAAGACACATTGCAGCCGATTATTACATCGGGCGTAAAGACCTTCTCTGCAACATCCACCGGAAAATTATTATATACCCCACCATCAAAAAGATATTTTCCTTCAATTCGAATAGGATTATAAAATAAAGGGACTGTTTGCGTGGCTCTGATAGCATCACTTAAAGCTCCCTTCGCCAGCGTCACTTCGGTTTGAGTGAATATTTCTGAAGCCATAACGCGCAATGGAATAAATAGGCTGTCAAAATTATTATTGGCAATTGCCGATGGCTGGGCAAATTTTTCAGCTAATGCAAAATTCAGGGAAAGATCATTTGCAATGCCTGTATTAAAAAGCACTGTGAATGTAGAGTCCAGTGAAATATTAAGGCGTATGAAAGATGGCATGCCCTCATTTCTAAAGTAGTAATAGGTTTGCCCTTCTTCTGTTCTCCCATTTACCCAATTCAGAAAATCCTCCGATAATACGATTTCTTCAATTTGACTTGGGCTCATCCCAGCGGCATAAGATCCGCCAATAACTCCGCCCATAGACGTGCCTACTATATAGTCAATAGGTATTTCGTTTTCTTCAAGGGCTTTTAATATTCCAACGTGCGCTATTCCCTTTGCAGCACCGCCACTTAACACAACCCCCACTTTCTGAGACCATCCCGTGGTTGTTACCAAGACGCATAATAGAATAACGAAATATCTTAACATAGATTAGAAGACTACCTTCTATAAGTTACTTTATTAACTAAAAAGTAACAGTAAAATTGTGAGAATAAATCAATTCAGCGTGAAGCTACGGTAACCTCCGAAGAAGTGGAAGGGAAAGGGATTAACTGTAGGCGTTTTATAAGGTCATCTTTCACGCTTTGAAAGGCGGAAAAAAACTCAGGCTTCACTGGCAGGGAAGGAGGAAGTTCGGCTCTCAGTGCGTCTACCTGCACACCGTTTTTCCAAAAGCGATAGCATAGATGAGGTCCTGTAGCTAACCCGGTGCTGCCAACATATCCAATCGTCTGCCCTTGCCGCACCCGTGTGCCCGGTTTTATACCAGCTGCAATTTTTGACATGTGGAGGTAACCTGTCGTATAGGTTCCGTTGTGGCGCACTTTCACGTAATTGCCATTGTTGGATTTGTATTGCGCTTCTTCAATAACGCCATCACCTACTGAACGAATGGGCGTGCCTTTGGGTGCAGCGAAGTCGGTACCCAAATGTGGCCGAAATACTTTGACTACCGGATGAAACCGACTTTTAGAATAACGCGAACTGATACGCGTAAATTCTATTGGATATTTAAGCAATGCTTTTCTTAAACTATTTCCTTCATCGTCAAAATAATCCAGCCCGTCTCCCTGATCAAATGGAAATGCATAATATCCGTTTCCCGAATGCTCAAAATAAACACCTAAAATATTCCCTATCCCGATAGGCTTTTCGTCAACGAGGTTTTCCTCATAGATGAGTTTAAACTGATCGCCCTTTTGCAAGCGCTGAAAGTCAACCACCCAGGCAAAGATGTCAACAAATTTATTGGTGAGTTCATGAGATATGTTGAGGTCTTCGATGGTATGAGATAAGGTGGACTCAATTCTTCCTGAGATGCTTTGTTGTATAGTATCTACTTTTCGTTGACAAACCTCCACCATCAACGAGTCTGTAAAACGGAATACTACATAATCGATCGGATTGGGTTCATATACTAATGCTTTCAACGTTTTCAGCGAATCATGTTCTACCAAGAGAGTATATTTTTTGTTGGCGGAAATTTTTCTGAAATCGTAGATTGATTTTGATAATAGATTAAGCTGTTGCATAACAGCCGGAGAAACATAATAACCATTGAACAATTCCGAAAAGCGCTGGTTGCGTTTCACCTCGTCTTCCACAACATGAAGATTATTCACCACCATGCCGTGCAAAAACTCTGGTTTTATGATTTCATGCTCTACGTGATGAGACGAATCACCTTCAATGGCATATTCGCCCTCTTGTGAGAACCATGAGGTTTGGGAATCAATCAAGAAAAAACTACTTGCACCAGCCATAACCGTGATAGCAGCAATCAACGATTTCTTAAATAAAGAAGATTTAAACAAACTCATAATCAAAAAAGTATGGCGAAAAACGCCACGATTTAGTTTAAAAAATCTGGTATAGGAACCAGTTGATATTCAAATATAGTAAAAACTTTTATGGATACATCTCTTTGTATTTGCTCTTGCCTGCATCTAAAAAGTGAACAAAGTTTTCTGCCGTTAAATTATATCCGAACGGGGATACCAATACCCGTTCATCTTTTCCAACCAACACATAAAAAGGCTGCGCATTATTATTTAGGTTGCTGATTTGAAGATCAGCATTTTGTTTGCCTATAGTTTTCTTTACCTTCTTGTCATAGGTGGAAGTGAGCCATTCGCTTTCGGGTAATTCGGTTTTGTCATCAACATATAAAGCCACCACTACATAATCTTCCCGTAAGCGTTGTAACACTTGCGGATCGGACCATACATTAGCTTCCATCTCGCGACAGTTGGTGCAACCATGGCCGGTGAAGTCGATAAAAAGCGGTTTGTTTTGTTGGCGCGCGCAAGCAATAGCTTGATCATAATCAAAATAACCGCTTAGACCATGAGGCAAATGAAGGAAGTCCGCATACTTTGGTTCGTCACACACACCACTTGATGTTCCTTCAGCCGTTTCTATCACATTAAAATCATGCGTGTACATAGGGGGCAAGTATCCGGCAAGTGATTTAAGCGGGGCACCCCACATCCCTGGCACAAGATATACAGCAAACACAAAGGCAATCATGGATAATGATATACGTAAAACGCTTACGGTTTTATCTTCCGCATCTTTGCCTGTATCTCCTGGCATGCGGAAGCCTTTCATCAAATAGACACCGATCATCACAACAATCACAATCCAAATGGCAATGTTGATTTCTCTATCCAGAATGCCCCAATGAAAAGCCTGATCTGCAATACTTAGGAACTTGAAAGCAAGAGCGATTTCTACAAATCCTAATACCACCTTAACGGTATTCAACCATCCACCTGATTTTGGTAATGACTTTAACCACCCTGGAAAGAAGGCGAATAAGGTGAATGGAATGGCAAATGAAAGTGAAAAGGCAAACATGCCTAATACGGGCTTTAAAACTTCGCCACCAGCAGAAGACACCAGAATGCTTCCTACGATGGGACCTGTGCATGAGAAGGACACGAGTACTAATGTGAACGCCATAAAAAACACCCCGATCAATCCACCTTTCTCTGCTTGCTGATCTACTTTGTTGATGAGGGTTCCTGGCAGCGTGATTTCAAACAACCCTAAAAATGAAAGACCAAAGATGATAAACACTAAAAAGAAAATCAGATTGGGAATCCATTCTGTAGAAAGATGATTAGCTGTTTCCGGGCCCATCAGAGGAGCCAATGCGGCTCCGATTAATGTATAGATCAAAATGATAAAGAACCCATACATCAATGCCTGAAAGCGATTTCCTCTTCCCGTAAAAAAGCTTACGGTCATTGGGATCATAGGAAAAACGCATGGTGTTAATAATGCTGCGAGGCCAGCCAAAAATGAAAGCAATAAAAATCCAAGTAATGATTTTTCCTGGGCGTTTTCAGTTACTATTGATGAGTCGAGAATGGGACCCTTGTTTGTTTTTGATGCGAATGGATTAGTTGCAGGAAGAGCAATGGCTTGTGTGTTTGATGTGGCAGTCGGATCAATGTTGATTTTCTCCTCCTGGCCTGAACCTCCACTAACTTTAATTTTATCAAACGAAAACTCTTCGCCCCCGGGCACGCACTGGCCGGTCGTTTCGGTGCATACCTGATAGTCGGATTCACCTTTTATTGAAAGGGATGTAGAAAGGATTTTTATCTTCTGCCTAAATTCGGCTTCATGCTTAAAAATCTTAACATCGCATTCGAAGATATCATCATACTTGTCTATCGGATTTACAGGTACCACATCTCCCACCAATTGAAAGCTTGCATGTGGCACAAAATTGAATGTGGTTTTTATAGGACCATCTTCACACGTGAACGCAGAAGAATACAGATACCAGTTTTTTTCGATAGTGGCTTTAAAGATGAGCTCAACCTCATCACCCGCTTTCACTTCTTTTACAGAAGTTTCATACGTCCATTTGGCAGGGTTTAAAATCTGGGCGTTTAGCTGTAAAAACGCTGAAAACAAAAGAGTGATAAAGAGAATCGATTTCTTCATAAGTATAATACAATGGGCAAAGTTAATAAGGCAAGGGTGGTGATGACTAGTGAATTGGTTTGAATAACTTCTCTTTAACAAAAAAAATTCCTTTAAATTTAAATGAAGCCTGTAACCAATATCAGATAATACCGTGTTAACAGGATTATAAACTTATCATTAATATCTAAAACCGAATTACATATGAAAAGAAGCATTTTACTAATGTTTTTCCTATTATCTGTTTTAAGTTCATCCAGGGCTCAAACAGTAGATGAAATCATTGCCAACTATTTCGAAAACACTGGGGGCATTGAAAAATGGAAGGCCTTGCAGGGCCTTAAAATATACGCCAAAGTAAATCAAGGCGGAATGGAAATCCCATTGGAAATCGTTCAATTGAAGGATGGTCGACAGATGACTTCTATTACTTTTCAAGGAAAGGAAATCAAACAAGGTGTTTTTGATGGCACTTCGCTTTGGTCTACCAACTTTATGACAATGAAGGCGGAGAAAAGTGATACCGAATCAACCGAGAATTTTAAATTGGATATAGGAGAATTTCCCGATCCCTTCTTACACTATAAAGAAAGGGGCTTGAAAGTTGAATTGTTGGGTAAAGAGAGTATTGAAGGTTCCGAGACTTTTAAAATAAAACTGACCAAGAAACCTATTAAAGTAGACGGTAAAGAAACCGATAATATATCTTTTTATTATTTCGATACTGAGAATTTTGTTCCTCTTATGCTAGAGTCCGAAATGACCTCCGGACAAATGAAAGGCATGATTCGTCAGGTCACGTTTAGTGATTATCAAGATGCGAATGGCATAATTATGCCTTTCTCAATGTCAGATGGTATTAAAGGACAAGGCAGCCAGCCAATTACAATTAGTAAAATTGAACTAAACCCTAAAGTTGATGCAACAGCATTTGTAATACCTGTCGATAAATAGGCCTCAGGGTAACAAGTGCTAATCATATCATTGAACACTTACGCCTGTTGATAAGCAGGTGCGTTTATCTTCCTTTTTTTACCCAAACTAACTAGAATGAAAAAAATAATATCCGTTTTATTCTTTTCGTGTTTGTTATTGCCATCCTATGCACAGCAAGATGCCATAGCAAAAGGGAAAGAATTATTTGGTGACCTTAAAGCCAGGCATATTGGCCCGGCTTTAATGAGTGGCCGCACCACAGATTTAGAATTACACCCTACCAATGACCGTGTTATTTATGCGGGCACAGCTGGTGGCGGTGTATGGAAAAGCAGCAATGGTGGAGCAACGTTTAATCCAATATTTGATGAGTATTGTCAATCGATTGGTGCCGTTGAAATAGATCCATCAAGCCCTGATAATATTATTTGGGTAGGTACCGGAGAAACCTGGACAAGAAACAGTGTTTCAGTAGGTGATGGGTTGTATAAAACTGTGGACGGTGGCACGAACTGGATAAAAATGGGGTTCGAAAAATCTGAACGAATAGCGGGCATTCAGGTGAACCCGAAAAATCCGAATGAGGTATACGTGGCCGTACTGGGTCCCCTTTGGAACGACAGTGACGACCGGGGCCTTTATAAAACGATTGATGGAGGAAAAACCTGGGACAAGATTTTATACGTTGATAAAACCACTGGATGTAGTGATCTCGCCCTGGACCCAAAAAATCCTAACATTGTATATGCTTCCTTTTGGGAATTCAGAAGACAACCTTGGGCGTTCAGTTCGGGTGGTGCTAATAGCGCATTGTACAAATCGATTGATGGTGGAAAAACATTCAATAAAATTCATAACGGATTTCCGAAAGGTAAATTAGGAAGACTTGCTATTGCTGTTGCTCCTTCCAACTCCAACATTCTATATACGGTTATTGAATCTGAACAGGATAAAGACAAAGGCTTATACCGAAGTGATGATGCCGGAGCGAATTGGAAACAACTCAACAACGATTTTGGAATTGTGGTAAGGCCATTCTATTTCTCAAGAATAGAAGTTGATCCAAGAAACCCGGATGTTGTAGTGAAAGCTGGATTGATGGGCTCTATCTCTCGTGATGGCGGAAAGACATTTAAAAATCTTGGTCCAAATCACTCAGACGTTCATGACATCGTTTTTGATATTAATAATTCTGACAGGATGTATGCAGCCACCGATGGAGGTATATATCGCTCCTGGGATGGTGGCACAACTCTTGAAATAGTTGAGAACTTACCATTGTCACAGTTCTACCATGTAAGTGTTGATAATGAAGAACCTTACAATGTATATGGAGGCTTACAAGACAATGGATGTTGGTTTGGGCCTTCCCAATCTCCAGGCGGTGTTGAAGCGCGTGATTGGAAACGTGTTGGAGTAGGTGATGGATATCGCGTATATCCCCATCCAACTAAAAAATTGATATATTCTGAAATGCAAGGCGCAGAGAATGTATGGCGCTTTGATGTCGCCAAAGATCAGGCGAAAACCGTGCAGCCTTTGGCGGGTAAAGGAGATCCTAAGCTTCGCTTCAATTGGAATGCGGCCATGGCCATAAGTTCAAGTAAGCCCGACCGTTTTTATATGGGTAGTCAATTTGTTCACCGCTCGGAAGACATGGGCGAAACCTGGGTAAAAATTTCTCCTGACCTAACCACCAATGATCCCTCCAAGCAAAACCAGGAGGACTCAGGTGGTCTTTCACGAGATAACTCAGGGGCAGAAAATCATTGCACCATTTTCACTATTGCCGAATCTCCACTCGATGACAATATCGTATGGGCAGGGACCGATGATGGCAACCTTCAGATCACCAAGGATGGAGGCAAAACCTGGACAAATGTAGGAGCGAATATTCCCGGGCTACCAAAAAACACCATGGTCTATCATGTTGAAGCTAGCGTGTTCGGCAAGGGCAATGCCTATGCAGTATTCACCGGATATCAAACAGGTGATAAAAATACGTATGTATATAAAACAACCGACTCTGGCACTACCTGGAAATCCATCGTAACGCAAGATATCTATGGCTTTGCCAGAAACATTCAGGAAGATTATGAGAACGAAAACTTACTTTTCCTGGGTACTGAATTTGGATTGTACATCACATTGGATGGAGGTAAAAGCTGGGCCAAGTTCACCAACAACATGCCAGCAGCTAATGTGCACTTTATTGAATTACATAAAAAAACCAATGATTTAGTAATCGCAACACATGGGCGAGGAATAATTATTATTGATGATATCAGTCCGCTTCGCCAGCTTACGGAAGAGAACATGAATAAAGAGCTTCATTTTTTCAAAACAAAACCAACAATCATAGCAGAAACAAATGGATTTGGTGGAGGTAGCACCGAAACGCAATTTGTTGGAGATAACCCAAGTCGTGCAGCCAGAATAATCTATTACCTTAAAAAAAGACACACATTTGGTAAAATGACATTAGAAATCCAGGATGCAAGTGGCTACACGATTACAGAGCTGGGGCCTGGTAAATCAAAAGGCATTAATGTGGTAGAGTGGAATTATAACATCAAGCCACCAAAGATGGCTGCCGCTAAAACGTTTGCTTTTGGTGGATTTACTTCTCCGCGTGTGCCTGCTGGCACGTACAAAGTGGTGATTCAAAAAGGGAAAGAAACCTATACCAGTGATCTAGTTATTCAATACGATCCAAAGTCGGACATTTCCCTTGCTGATCGTAAACTTCAGGAAGAGGCCACAAAAAAGCTGTACGACATGTCGCAGGAATTAGCCTATATGGTTTATACTTTGGATGAATATGTAAAGATAGCTGAGGGTGTAAAAGCAAGAGACGTCAAAAGCGCCAAAATTGCAACACCACTTATAACGGAACTTACCAAATTGAAAGAGACACTCGTAGTTACAAAAGGTGATAATTATGTTGGAGCAGCAGAACCTCAATTGAGAGAAAAGATGGCGGAGTTATATGCTAAAGTTGCGGATAGTTATTATAAGCCTAACCAGGCAGAACTTTCCAGCCTCGAAGCAATTGAAAGTCGTTTCAACACGGGTAAGAGTGACTATAAGAAAATTAAGGAAAAACATTTACCCAAAGTTATCGGGGCCACATCGAAAGAGGGAGTTCAACCTTTAGTGCTTAAAACATATGATGAGTTTTTGAAGGAGAACTAGGAGCTTCTTTCTAACAGAAAAGTCGTTGCACGATGAGCAACGACTTTTTTATTTGATGTGGTTTTTACTTTGTACTGTAGTGCTTATAAAACGCCACAATGGTTTCGATCCCCATCAAAAAGTTTTTAATGCCATAATGTTCGTTGGGTGAGTGAATGGCATCACTGTCCAGTCCAAAGCCCATGAGCACCGTATCCAATCCTAATTCTTTTTTGAAGAGTGACACAATGGGAATACTGCCACCATCGCGTGTCGGTATCGGTGACTTTCCCCATACTTCTTCAAACGCTTGGCTTGCTGCTTTAAATGCCTTTGAATCGGTTGGGGTTACAGCCGGCTCACCACCATGAAGTGCCGTTACTTTTACCTTTACAGATTTGGGTGCAAGGGCTTCAAAATGCTTCGTGAACAAATCGGTGATTTCGTGATTGTTTTGATTTGGCACCAGGCGCATCGATATTTTCGCATAGGCTTTGGAAGGCAGAACGGTTTTTGCTCCTTCTCCGGTATAGCCACCCCAAATTCCATTCACATCTAGCGTAGGTCTTATGCCGGTCCGTTCCAAGGTTGTGTAACCTTTTTCGCCTCGCACATCTTCAATATCAAGCTCTTTCTTGTAGTCATCCAGGTTGAAGGGTGCTTTATTAAGGGCTTCCCGCTCCGATGTAGAAAGCTCAGCAACCTTATCATAAAAGCCCGGAATGGTTACGCGTCCGTTTTCATCATGTAGCGAAGCAATCATTTTACTCAACACATTAGCCGGGTTGGCCACTGCTCCACCATATACTCCTGAGTGCAAGTCGCGGTTCGGGCCTGTCACTTCAACTTCCATGTAACTTAATCCACGCAAGCCTACGGTGATGGATGGCGTATCTAATGAGATGATGGATGTATCCGAAATCAAAATCACATCAGCCTTTAGTTTGCTTTTATTTTCCTTTACAAAGGTGCCGAGATTATCAGAACCTACTTCTTCTTCACCCTCTATCATAAACTTTACATTACACGATAGTTGATTAAGTTTCATCATCGCCTCAAAGGCTTTGATATGCATATAAAACTGTCCCTTATCATCGCAGGAGCCACGAGCATAAATTTTCCCGTCTTTCACTACCGGTTCAAAGGGAGGAGAATTCCACAAGTTGAGCGGATCAGGTGGTTGCACATCATAATGGCCATATACAAGAACAGTAGGTAAGGAAGGGTTGATCATCTTTTCGCCATATACAATAGGATGGCCTGCCGTTTCGCAGAGTTCAACAATATCAGCTCCTGCTTCTTTTAATTTTTTTACCACATACTCAGCCGCCTTGCGCACATCTCCCTTGTGATTGCTGTCGGCACTCACTGAAGGGATGCGCAGTAATTCAAAAAGTTCATCTAAAAAAAGCTGCTGATTGGATTGGATATATTCTTTAATCATGAGTGAAAATTTTAGTGTCGCAAGGTAAGATTTCTTTCAGAAAGGAATGAATAAAGTGAGCGTTCAAAATAGCTTTACTTTTCCATTTGACCGCTACGAGTTTCAGTCGTATAAGAGTTAAATTACTTCATGGCTAAACAAGAGGCACAACAAATTATCAAAAAGGCCATTGAAGGCGATATGGATGCTTTTCGGACAATTGTAATGCAACATCAAGCCTTTGTCTACTCCGTTTCCTACCGCTTTTTAGGTAATGCCGAGGATTCTGAAGATGTGGCACAGGAAGCCTTTATACGTCTTTGGAAGAATCTGTATAAATACAAACCCGAAATAAAATTAACCACCTGGTTGTATCGCATCGTTGCCAATCTTTGTATTGATTTTTTAAAATCAACGTATACTAAACAAAGAAAAATTCAAGTAGATGAGGTACATGCGTTGAAATACTCAGCCCGTACGGATGAATCCATACTAGCCGATGAATTTAATGAATTGATATTACGTGCCCTCAATCATCTTACTCCGAAACAGAAGGCCGTATTTATTTTACGCGATTTGGAAGATCTCTCCGTAGAGGAAGTAGGTACAATTCTTTCTATGTCGGCCGGGAATATAAAGAGTAATCTCTACTATGCCCGTCAGCAGGTGAGTGCTACATTAAAAAGGTATTATCAAACAACGGATAAAATAACCACACTATGAATCGTTGCAAATTTGAAAAAAGAATCTATCTCTATCGCGAGTTGACGTTTGACGAAAAGAAAAGCACGGATGCGCATATTGCCCAATGTGAATCTTGTCGCCAATTGGCAACGCGTTTTTTTCAAGAACAAAAGTTAATTCGTGATTTCAGTACAAGGCAATTTGCCTCAACCAATCCTCAGCAGCTAACGCAGGGGATTATGAATTCAATTGAAAGGAACGAGAAGCGCCCAATTAGATTTGATAGAATCAACTCTTTCCTTGATCGTCTTTTTGTTCGCTATGCCTTTGGGGTTTTGTCTCTTTTGCTTATAGCATTCTTCTTTATTGAACAACGAGCCGGTGATCAAGTACCAGTCGTTGCCAAAATTGAAGTCAAACAAGGGTCGATTTTGAATTCCAACACTTTTTTAAAGGCGCTTCAGAAAAGAAGAGAAAATAAAGAGACCTCCATTTCAGCATCAAGATATTCTTATAACCGATCAGAACGATTAGTAACAAACTTATAAACCATAGCCGATGAAACCTTACATAAGCATTTCGATTTTGATATCCTTGCTACTCGCATTTAGTGCCTGTGAGCACAAAGTATCTATGGAAACAACTGTTCATGAAGATGGTTCGCTTGATAAAACTATTGTATTGGAAACCGGGGATACCACTAAAAACTTTTTGGGGATTGGCACAGAGAGCGGTTGGACACTGAACACTAAAATGGTGGAGGATTCTGCTAAAGAAAAAGCCGAAAAAAATAAAAAATGGACCGTTACCTATCGCAAGAAATTCGCCTCCTCAAAAGATGCAAATGCCGAACTGGCCACTGGTAGCGACACGCTTTTTAGAGTGAGTAGCCAATTTGATAAAAAGTTCAGGTGGTTTTATACTAATCTTTATTATGCAGATACCTATCGTACGATTAACCGCATGGTTTTACCGCCTGACAATTATGTAACACAAGAAGATTATGCCTTCATTGATCGATTGCCTTCCGAGGGAACAATTATTTCCAAAGCCGATAGTTTATACCTCACTGAATTGCACAAAAAGATTTTTGATGTGTACGGAATCCGCGCTATCTACGAGGCGCATTATAATCTTGACGTGAGATTAATGAGAGAAGGCGGGTTGGAAAACCGTTGGATAGATACACTTCAAAAGCATAAAGAAAACGTGTTCTCCTACTTAGTCAAGAAGCAAGACGTAAAGGATGATTATATGTTTTCATTGATGGATAGTTTAGGCATACCCTTGCCTTTTGCCGAGATCAGGAATCGCTATGATGAATTGTATAATCAGGAAGACGCAATGCTAGACTTTATTAATCATGCCAGTGAAGGTAAATACACCCATAAAATTAATATGCCCTGGAAGGTGATCCGCACCAATGCGGATTCCATCATGAATAACGAACTACTCTGGAATCCACCTTCAATAAAATTTTTATTGAAAGATTATACCATGTATGCAGAAGCAAGAAAAGTAAACCTTTGGGCGATTGTGGTTTCTATTGTCGTGATTGGTTTTACTGTTTACTTGTTTTTCAGAAGAAAGATTACCTAATGGTTCATTTTTTAGGCGGTGCTACCATCATATCCTCAATAATTTTCTTCATGTCTTCGGCTGGCTTTCTGGCAATCAGATAAAAATGATTTTTGCCTTTTGATGTCCATGTGTTTTTTCCATCGTCTGAAATTTGAAGAGTACCGCTGGCCATCGTCCAGTAATCTTTCAATCCCCGCACGGCAAATAATACGGCCGTTTCATCCCAGCTATGTCGGTTTTTCTTTTTGTCCACCATGGGGTTTGTTTCAAATGAAACCCGCACCGGGTTTGAGGGTGGAGTTTCTGTAATTAATCGTTCACCCGTCATAATAGCCTTGCCTATTTCAAACCCGGAATAGTAAACAGGCGTTGGCCATTGCTCTGCCACTAACTTTGCGCCATCAGGGCAGATTTTAATATTCCATTCATCTCCTTTTGGATACTCTGCGCCCATTGAAACCAGTTTGTTTACTTTCTTTTTAATCAGTTCCCTGCCAGAGAGATTACTGAATTCGTCAGGCGAAGAAATTAAAAGATCAGCCAACAATCGTTGCGGGCCCACCACTACAATGGTTACACTTCTATTAGGTTGCTCGGAGAGAATTTTTCGATACAAGCCAATTGCATCCGGGGCAAGCTTCCCGGTTTTTAAATCATGGGGGAAATTATTGGCGAGGGCACTATTATAAAAATCATTGTGCTTGCCTTTGTAGATGTAATCACCTTTGTAGGTGCCAATAGGAATGTTTGGTTGCCCATAATAGGTATTCACGGCATCAATGGCAGCAGCACCCATATCATCATTCATAGGATACATGGCAGCGACTATTTCGGCTTCTCCATGATAGGCCATTTGATGAAGAATGGCGAGGGCTCCCGCATCATCGCAGTCATTCCCAAAATCAGTGTCCAGAATAATTTTTACCGGTTTTGCTTTTTGCGAATACGTGACCGGGGAAATGCCCAATAGGAATAAAATAAAGAAGAATTTCATGGTATGTTAATTTCTGCCTGATAACCACCGACCAAGGTTAAGGATGATCAGCAAGGCAAGATAATATTTCTTTGCCCGATGGCCATATTAAACGTTCCGTTCATATTTACCAACTACTGCTTGCACCTCCTCCTCCCGAATCGCCACCTCCCCAACTACCACCGGAATCGCTGGAAAAAGATGAAGAGGAACTCGAATCAGAAGACGTAGAGACCACAATCATCGGAATCGTTTCAGTTGTTACTTTACGATGATTGCAATACTTACACGACCTAACAACTTCTTTTTTACCCGAATGACTTGTTGTGGCCTCCTCTTTGGTTGTTATGCTCGAGGTATAAAAAGCATACGTCTTGCACTTAGGGCATTCACTGTATTTCGTCTTTTCATTAATATATGCCTCAAGACTTACTTCACCACAGGCTGTACATTTCCAAACATCATAGTCAATTGATTTCAGCGTCTCCTCAAAGAGCGATTCTTTTGAGAGGTATTCATCTTCAGCAAGATCGTCAAGGCGAATGGTTTTTTGTCCACAATTATTACAATCCCTTGGCTTTGTTCTGATGGATCCAATTTTCCTTTTTAAAAGAGAGTAGACAAAAACGAAAGGCAACGGCAAGAAAATAGCCATGGCAAGAATGCCCTTCTTTTGTTCGGCAAGAAAATAATGCACGGCATGGTATTCTTTTTTTTCTAACCAGGCATCTGCTTCTTTTACAATTCGTGCGTATTTGGTTAAGCCCAATAATATCAGGTAGGCATAAAATCCCCCGAGGTAAACCCACCAGCTTTCACTGAAAGCCAGTGCGATGAGGAGGGCAACAGGAAAGATGTAATACCCTAGCAACCACTGCCCCCAACTCATTTTAGAGTGAGGGCTTTCAGAAGAAAAATTCTTTGAATTTGAAAAGTCGGATTTTAGCTTGACAAAAAATATTATTAGTCCAACTACAAGCCAAATGATTACCAGTAAAAAACTAAGCGTTCCCTGGTCCGACACATCCGGTTGCGCTACTTGTGCGTTTACTTCATCGGTAGAGGCTGGCGTGGTTAAAATTTTGTTTACTTCTTCCACACCGGCAATCATCCCCGCGTCAATGTTTCCTTCTTTAAAAAAGGGAACCATCTTCTGGGTTTGAATACGTTTGCAAATGGCGTCTGGCAAGACACCTTCCAGACCAAAGCCCGTATGAAAACGAACCGTTCTTTTATCCTGTACAAATAGGATTAGCAACCCATTATCATTACCCGATTGCCCAATGCCCCACTTCACAAAAAGCGATTGAGCAAAATCAAAAATATCGGCATCACCTATTGAATTGAGCATCACCACGGCAACTTGCGTAGTCGTTTTCTTTTCAAGTGAATCAAGCCGTTGATTAATTTCTGCAACAGCCTGATCGCTGAGCAAGTTATCCGGATTACTTACATAACTATTGTTGACCAATTTTGTGTTTGGCACCGACTCAACCGTATAGGGTTGGGCAAAACTCAAACAGGTATTCAGGAAAATAAGCAGCGGGAGAATAAGTCTTTTCATAATCTATCGATCTTATGTTATGACATTTTTGAATAGACTAGTAAACTTAAGCCCACCAAAAAGCAAATGAACATGGTGAATAAAAGTGAGTTCGTGCCTTTGGGCGCTGTCTTAAATTCTTTCCAGATAAAAACACCCCAGATGGCTGCCACCAGCACGGCACCTTGCCCGAGACCATAAGAAATAGCTGGTCCGGCTTTATCCGATGCAATGATGCTGAACGACATACCAACACACCATATGATGCCCCCCATAATTCCCGTAAGGTGACTTTTGAAATTTCCACTGAAATAATCCGCATACGATACCGGTGTGCCTTTTACCGGTTTCTTCATTAACATTGTATTGAATAGAACGTTGCTGATCAAAATGCCGACAGAGAAAATAACGATGGCCGAATAAGGAGTAAGCTTTCCTTCTTCCGGAACAGAAAAATTCTTTGTCATGCCATCCACCACAAAACCGTAGAACTGTGCCATAAGAATCCCTGCAACGACCGAAATAATTAATCCTTTTGAAGAAATCTTTTGTTCACTGCCCGTTAGCTTTTTATAGGCCAGGGCGTTTACCAGTATGCCAATGGCAATGAGAATTACTCCGGAAAAAATTAAGATTGGATTTCCCGAAGGCACTTTTATATAATTGTCGATCACACCCCAGATCAACGCAATACCAATCCCGACAGGAAATGCAACGGACATGCCTGCGATTGAAATGGCTGCGATCAATAAAATGTTGGCCAGGTTAAATATCACTCCACCCAATAAGGCAGATTGTATGCTGGAGCTATCAGCTTGATGAATATCCAATAAAAAACTTCTTCCCAGTTCTCCGGTGCTGCCTAACGTAAATGCGAAAAGGACCGACAAAAGAAAAATTCCGATTACGTAATCCCAATAAAATAATTCGAAACGCCAGGATTTCTCAGCCAGTTTTTGTGTGTTGGCCCAAGAGCCCCAACACAGCATGGTGATGACACAAAAGAATACCGCAAGTGAATAGCTTTCGAGGATAAACATAATATTGATTCGTTGAGTGATTAAATTTTATAGTTCATTTCGGTATGGAGCCGATGCCTGAGCGCCCATTCGCGTTACAGATATGGTGGCTGCCTGGTTTGCAAATTCCACCGATTCAACCAGCGATTTACCTTCTGAGATAGCCACCGCCAATGCACCATTGAAAACATCTCCAGCAGCCGTGGAATCTACGGGTGTTATTTTAGCTGTTGGAATGTGTCGGCCCCCTTCAGCATTATATATGTAGGCACCATCGGCACCAAGTGTAATGACAACATTCGTTACGCCTTTTTCATGGAGTTTTCTAGCGGCAGCATGCACAGAGTTCATATCGGTAATTTCCAACCCCAAAAGTGCTTCCGTTTCAGATTCATTCGGAGTGATGAGAAATAATCCTTTCAATAGTTCATCTGGCAATTGCCTGGCAGGAGCAGGATTTAATATCACCCTTTTCTTATGATGGGTTGCCAGCCTTGCCGTGTGAATTACTGTTTCAATCGGAATCTCTAATTGCATCAGGATGATGCCCGTGTTCTCAAATTCCTTTTCTGCTATTTGAATATCGTCTGACGTAAGCGCTCCATTTGCACCTTGCGCTACTACAATGGTATTCTCCCCTTTTGCATCTACGGTAATCAGCGCAACTCCAGAAGGATTCGTTGGATCCGAAATAATAAAATCAGTGAGAATGCCTTCTTTCTTAAATTGTTGTATTGCCTGTTCCCCAAAAATATCGTTGCCTACTTTAGCAATAAACATAACCTGTCCGCCCAAGCGTGCAGCCGCTACCGCCTGATTGGCGCCTTTGCCGCCTGGAAAAAGAAAGAATTTTCCACCGAGTATCGTCTCACCAGGCACCGGAAATTTATTAGCCTGAATTACCATGTCAGTATTTGAACTTCCTACAACAATGATGGACTTTGTAGTGAACATGATTATCGATCTAAGTTTAATGAATGATACTTTTCGGGTAATTTTTTCTTTTTGAAAATTGACCTAAAAACTCATCCGGGATAAACCAGGTTCCCTGAGTTTTTTTCGCGTTTATAAAATTACTTTTTGATTTCGCCAACTACAACCGTTTTCGCTACTAAGTGTTAGCTGGTTTGAAAAATATTTTTAAAGAATCTGATTCAATTTTTATACAACTCATTTTTAATCAGCATAACTTGTGAGGCTGTTTGAAAAGACATAAACAAAAATCGAATTGAAAGAACCACAACAACAAGGATTATATCATCCTGATTTTGAAAAAGACTCGTGCGGAGTAGGATTTATTGCAAACATAAAAGGAAGTAAGTCGCACCAGATTGTAAGCGATGCACTCACAATGCTTGAGCGTATGGAGCACCGCGGAGCATGCGGTTGTGAGCCAAATACGGGTGATGGTGCTGGCATTCTCATACAGGTGCCACATGAATTTTTCAGCAGTGAATGTAGCAAGGCCGGCTTTAAATTGCCTGCCTTTGGAAGTTATGGCGTAGGGCTTGTTTTCTTCCCACGTGATAAGAAGGTGCGCGAGGAGTGCCGTACTGTTCTCAATCGCAAGATCAAGCAAATGAACATGACCTTGCTCGGCTATCGTGTGATGCCAACGAACAACCACGACCTGGGTGAAACAGCTTTAAATGCAGAGCCGATCATGGAGCAGGTGTTTATCAAACGCCCAGGCACCATTTCCGATCCGGATGAATTTGAACGTAAACTTTTCATTCTTAGAAAATACACTACCCACATCATTACCGAATCGGTAAAAGGTGTTGACAACCAGTTTTATTTTTCTTCTCTTTCCTATAAGACAATTGCCTACAAAGGCATGGTTACTTCCGGTCAGTTGCGCCCTTACTTTGCTGACCTGGAACACGAAGATGTGGTCTCTGCTTTAGCGGTTATTCATTCGCGATTCTCTACCAACACCTTTCCTTCATGGAGACTAGCACAGCCATTCCGCTTTATCGCACACAATGGTGAAATCAATACCGTACGTGGAAATATTAATTGGCTGAACTCAAAGGAGGCATTCTTTACTTCTGAATACTTTAGCCGAGAGGAGTTGGATATGATTCTTCCTATTTGTAATCCGAAGCAATCAGATTCTTCTAATCTTGATAATACGATAGAATTGTTAGTGCATGCGGGTCGCTCACTTCCTCATGTTATGATGATGTTGATACCCGAAGCGTGGGACGGCAACGAAGGAATGAATCAGGAAAAGCGTGATTTCTATGAATATCACGCCAACCTGATGGAACCATGGGACGGCCCTGCATCCATTACTTTCACAGACGGAAAAATTGTTGGAGCAACGCTCGATAGAAATGGGTTACGTCCCTCACGATTTGTGGTGACGGATGATGATATGGTGATCATGGCCTCTGAGGTAGGTGTGCTGGATATAGATCCCGCCAAGGTAATTTCAAAAGGACGTTTGCAACCGGGAAAAATGTTCGTTGTGGATCTCGAGCAAGGCCGCATCATCAGTGATGATGAACTGAAAAATGAAATTTGCACACGTCAGCCGTATGGGAAATGGCTGAAGGAAAATAAAGTAAGACTTCAGGATCTGCCAGAACCAGGCGGAAGTTTTCATAAGTATGATCCAATCACCTTCCTCAAACGTCAAATATCCTTTGGATATACTTCCGAAGATTTACGGATGATTCTAACCCAAATGTGTGAAACCGGCAAAGAAGCGCTGGGTTCTATGGGTAATGATACGCCATTGGCGGTGCTATCAAAACAGGCGCAACACTTATCGAGTTATTTCAAACAACTTTTTGCGCAGGTTACCAATCCTCCTATTGATTCGATACGCGAGCGCCTGGTGATGTCTCTTGTGTCGCACGTAGGTGGTTCGTTGAATTTGCTGGAAGAATCTCCTGAACATTGCATTACGCTGGAGTTACCAACACCTGTTCTTACCAATAACGACCTTGAAAAGATTCGTTATATCGACCATCGTCATTTACAAACAAAAACAATCTACACCTATTTCAAAGCAGATGGGCAACCCGGCTCCCTTGAAAAAGGATTGAACCGTGTGTGTCAATATGTGACGGATGCGATCGAAGATGGTTTTACCATTATTATATTATCAGACAGAAGTTTTGATAGTGGCCATACGCAGATCCCATCGTTGCTTGCCGTAGCAGCCGTGCATCACGACTTGATACGTAAAGGGCTTCGTGGAAAAGTGGGATTATTAGTAGAGGCGGGTGACGTGTGGGAGACACATCACTTCGCTACCTTGATAGGCTATGGTGCCTCTGGCGTGAACCCGTATCTCGTGTATCAGACGATTCACGATATGAAAAAACGCAATGTGTTCAAGGAAGATCTTACTGAAGAAAAAGCCATCACGAACTATAAGAAAGCCGTTGCGGGAGAGTTGTTGAAGATCATGAGTAAAATGGGTATTTCCACCTTGCAATCATATCACGGTGCGCAAATATTTGAAGCCTTAGGCATTCACAATGATGTCATAAATCAATATTTCACTGGCACCGTTTCTCGCATAGGCGGTTTAACATTGGATGACATCGCGCAAGAAGGATTGGCTAAACACCATTTTGCATTCCCAAAAACATCGAACTGGCTGCCACGGCTTGCCGTAGGCGGTGTCTATCAATGGAAACAACGAGGCGAGGCACATCTATTCAATCCGCAGACAATTCATTTATTACAACACTCTACTAAGTCTAACGATTATTCTGTTTTCAAAAAATACACTTCACTCATTAACAATCAAAGTGAGAAAGCGATCACACTTCGTAGCTTACTGAAATTCAAGAAGGGGAAATCCATCCCCTTGAGCGAAGTTGAATCAAAAGAAAATATCTTTAAGCGATTTGCTACAGGAGCTATGTCCTTTGGTTCTATTTCACACGAGGCACACAGCACGTTGGCTATTGCCATGAACCGCATTGGAGGAAAAAGTAATTGTGGTGAGGGTGGTGAAGATGAAGCACGTTTTGTTAGAAAAGAAAATGGAGACTGGGAAAATTCCGCCATCAAACAAGTTGCATCTGGTCGCTTTGGTGTAACGAGTTACTACCTGACTAATGCAAAGGAATTACAAATAAAAATGGCTCAAGGCGCAAAGCCTGGTGAGGGAGGGCAGTTACCGGGCCACAAAGTGGATGATTGGATCGGCCGTGTGCGTCACTCAACGCCTGGTGTAGGATTAATATCTCCTCCACCACATCACGATATCTATTCCATCGAAGATTTAGCCCAGTTAATTTTCGATTTAAAAAATGCGAATCGTGAAGCGCGTATTAGTGTAAAACTAGTTTCGGAAGCTGGCGTTGGCACCATTGCTTCAGGTGTTGCCAAAGCGCATGCCGATGTGATTTTAATTGCAGGCCATGATGGAGGCACAGGTGCATCGCCTATAAGTTCTATCCGCCATGCAGGATTGCCATGGGAATTGGGATTAGCGGAAGCACATCAGACATTGGTAAGAAATAAACTTCGCGGTCGCGTAGTGCTACAAACAGATGGACAAATTCGCACGGGCCGTGATTTAGCGATAGCTGCGTTGCTTGGTGCCGAAGAGTGGGGGGTCGCAACAGCCGCATTAGTAACAACGGGTTGTATAATGATGCGCAAATGTCATTTAAATACTTGTCCTGTGGGTGTGGCTACTCAAAATAAAGAGTTGAGAGCACTCTTCACCGGTAAGCCGGAATATGTAGTGAATCTTTTCACCTTCTTAGCAGAAGAACTTCGCGAGATCATGGCTGAACTTGGTTTCCGCACCGTGAATGAAATGGTTGGCCAAGCTGATCGATTAGAACTTCGCAATCAGGATAATCATTGGAAATATGAAAACCTTGATTTGTCTCCATTACTTTTCAAAGAGCCAATGAGTTTAGACACCGCGCTCTTTAAGCAAGAAGAGCAGGACCATGGCATCGCTGAAGTGCTGGACCGAAAATTAATATCTCTTGCTAAGTCCACACTCAACGATGCATCACCTGTTAAAGGAGAGTTTAAAATCACCAACCAGGATCGTGCAGCGGGAGCGATGCTCTCCAATGAGATTTCAAAAATTTATTTAGGTCCCGGCTTACCGGATGACACGATACACATCAAATTCACTGGCACAGCCGGACAAAGTTTTGGTGCGTTCATGACGGCAGGGGTCACCTTTGAATTAGAAGGAGACACCAATGATTATTTTGGCAAGGGACTTTCTGGTGGAAGGCTGATCTTATATCCATCACCTGCTTCAACCTTCAATCCATCAAAAAATATTATTGCTGGTAATGTGGCCTTTTTTGGAGCTACGTCTGGTGAATCCTTTATTGGTGGTATGGCCGGTGAACGTTTTGCCGTACGTAATTCAGGGGTGAAGGTAGTGGTGGAAGGCGTTGGTGATCATGGATGTGAATACATGACCGGGGGGATTGTGGTGGTGTTAGGTGATACCGGCAGAAACTTTGCCGCTGGGATGAGTGGTGGAGTAGCTTACGTATGGGATGTCAACAAAAACTTTGTGAAGAATTGCAACATGGAAATGGTTTTGTTGGATACGTTGGATCAGGAAGATGAATCATTATTAAAAACAATGATTGAGTCGCATGGCAAATTTACCAACAGCTCCATTGCATCACAGGTCTTGAGTAATTGGCCAACCGCCTTTAAGCAGTTCATTAAAGTAATGCCGATTGATTATAAAGCGGTATTAGAAAAGCGGAAAGCGGAGAAGAAAATTGCTTCTGCAAAGACATCGCACTGAAATTTAGATTTTAAATATACATCAACTTAAAATTTATCTACACGGTCTGTGTCATCATAGGCCATGACTAAAAATATTCAAAACAAAGCTGTGATCTGTGATGACACAGACCACGTACAAAGAGAAAACAAAATGGGAAAACCAACAGGATTTTTAGAGGAGAATAGAGAGCTTCCAAAAAAGCGTGATCCAAAGAAACGTATCAACGATTACAATGAAGTCGACCTCGTAATCGATGAAACAATCACCGTAAAGCAAGCATCTCGTTGCATGGATTGTGGCATCCCATTTTGCCACAACGGATGTCCGCTTGGAAATATCATTCCTGAATTTAATGATGCGGTATATCAAGGTAACTGGAGCCTGGCCTATGAAATATTGATTTCAACTAACAACTTTCCTGAATTTACCGGACGGATTTGTCCTGCACCCTGCGAAGCATCGTGTGTGTTGGGCATAAACAAGCCAGCCGTTACGATTGAGTACATAGAGAAATCCATTATAGAAAGAGCCTTTCAGGAAGGTTATGCCAAGCCGAGAGTCCCTGCTTCACGCACCAATAAAAAAGTTGCCATCGTAGGTTCAGGTCCATCGGGTCTGGCTGCTGCTGCACAGCTGAATTATGCTGGTCACTTTGTTACCGTGTATGAAAGAGCCGATGAAATTGGCGGGCTGCTGCGCTATGGTATTCCTGATTTCAAACTTGACAAACAAATCCTAAACCGTAGAATCAATTTGATGATTGAGGAGGGTGTGAAGTTTGAAACAAATGTAAACGTGGGTGAGCATGTATCCATCGAACAATTGAAAGAGGATTTTGCAGCAGTAATCTTATGTGGAGGGTCTACGGTGCCGCGCGACTTACCAATACCAGGAAGAAATTTAAAAGGCGTTCACTTCGCCATGGATTTTCTCACCCAACAAAATCGCAGAGTAGGTGGAAAGAATGTATTGGTAGAAGAAATATGGGCTACGGGAAAAAATGTAATTGTAATTGGTGGTGGTGATACCGGATCGGATTGTGTCGGCACATCGAATCGTCATGGGGCGAAATCGGTAACGCAAATCGAAATCATGCCAAAGCCACCGAAGGATAGAACAGAAGCGATGCCCTGGCCAAGCTGGCCAATGATCCTACGAACGTCTACTTCGCACGAAGAAGGTTGTGAACGTCAGTGGTCTATCGTTACCAAAGAATTTATTGGTGATGAGCACGGCAACCTCAAAGCGTTGAAAATAGCAGAAGTTGAGATGAAAAAAGCAGAACCTGGCAAAGCCCCAGGCTTCAGTGAAATCCCCGGAACGGAACGAATCATTCCGTGTGAACTCGCTTTGCTCTCTATGGGCTTTTTGTATCCACAACATAATGGATTGCTCGATCAACTGGGTGTGGATTATGATGATAGAGGAAATGTAAAGGCAACCAACTATCAAACTTCCGTTGAATCAGTTTTTACAGCTGGAGACATGCGCAGAGGTCAGTCACTCGTTGTGTGGGCGATCAGCGAAGGTCGTGAAGCAGCCCGTGCTGTGGATGAGTACATCATGGGATATTCCGCGCTGGAGGCAAAGGAGGAAGGAATGTTAAGTCTTAGTGAAAAACTATAATTCATAGAATTCCAACGGCAACCCGTCCGGATCAGAAAAGAACGTGAAGCGTTTGCCGGTGTATTCATCAACGCGAATGGGTTCTGTTGCTATTCCATTTTCCTTTAGGTGTTGAATGGCTACATCTATGTTGGTCACCGCAAACGCCAGGTGACGCAACCCTGCCGCTTCGGGCTGGCTCGTTCGTTTTGGTGGATTGGGAAACGAAAACAACTCGATCACATACTGATCTCCCAAAGCTAAATCCAACTTATAAGAATGACGTTCTGCGCGAAAATGCTCCGATAGGATTTTCAGCCCTAATATTTCCACATAAAATTTTTTGGAAATTTCATATGCCGAACAAATGATGGCTATGTGATGGATGTTTTTTAACATTGACATACTCAGCTGTTTTTCTTGCAAAGAGGGTTACCAGAAAGAGAGTACCCGTGCTTAAACCTCTTTTTATTTGCCTGCAATACTATTTCACTTATGCTCCTTTGCATAATGTTCGCGCAGAATATCTTCCGCAAAATCATCCGTGAGATCGCGGATGGTAGTATGCACATGGTTGGCATTATTTTGAGTGTTGTCATATTCGATTAACAACATCGGACCTTGAATGCGATAGTAATTTGCCACCCCTGGTGTTAAGCTTCCTGCCCAAGCAAAGTGCAAATTTTCCATCCCAGCATTTTTAATTTTTTCCATCAGCTTCTTGCTGAATCCGAACGCATAATTTTTTACGTATTCGTCCAGTAATTTCAGAAACAGTGTTTGTTGTTCTTTATTCAATTTTTTAAAACTTATTCCCTCAGGAGTAAGCGGCTCGGCCTTTCTGCTATTGCCTGAAATTATTTCTGCGGGCGCTTTTTCTGAAAAGATAGCGATGGTCCGTTGATCAGGATTAAGCAAATTGATTAACTCAAAACCGAGTTTGGTTTCTTGCTTCAGCACTTCAAGTCCTTTGCTTTCACCTTCTTTAACAATGCCTGGGTTTGATCCAAAGAATGATGGTGTTGATGAAACGATCTCTCCATTAAGCAAAGCAAAATTTAATGAAACATGATGCCCTTCGAAGCGCCATGCCCAAGGTTTCTTAGCATCGGGGGTGCCAAACACCCAGAAATGGTAATTCATCGGATCACGAAAATGATCGTCAGGGCCACGCTTTTCGACTACCTTCAAAATATTCTCAAGATTGATAATGCCCGTTGCTTTTTGATAGCCTTGTTCACTTAATGAAGATTTCAGTAAAGCCATCGCGGCATCGCGTTGTTTATTTGAAAAATCATAGAAGGTTAGTCCACTTCGTTTAATGGGCACAAAATTCCAGTTGAATCGCTCAGTGTCATCAAAAGAATATTGTACGCGTGACTTAAGTTCAGGCGAAAGAGTACCCAAGAAATTCTGTGTGTTTGTAACTACCACATTTTTTTGGGCGTGAACGAAGATCGATGTGGTGAGTAAAATTAATATTGCAGTCGTTAATTTCATTATGAAGACTTTGTCGAATATACCGATTTTAAAGTCGTTTATTTTTTAATT
The DNA here is from genome assembly GCA_964349405.1 of uncultured Ohtaekwangia sp. Lineage (GTDB taxonomy): Bacteria > Bacteroidota > Bacteroidia > Cytophagales > Cyclobacteriaceae > ELB16-189. Next base: position 33,459 of record CAYGGY010000032.1, read on the forward strand.
GAGCTTTATCTTCATGATCAACACCTCTTTGAGCCTTGAGGAGTCTATTATTTTATCCTTCTCGAGGTTGCTCATTTGGCTATTGGCAATGAAATAAAACCAATCATCAACAATTACCCCGGTTGTGGGAATATCGAAGAGCGGATGATCAGCAAGCAATACATGGGCATTTTCAATTTTATCAAACGTAGCATTCAACTGGTATTGATTAATACTAACCGGGTAAGTGACATTTTGAATTCCGACCAACGATTGCTTATAAAAGCAAAGCCCATCGATCCCAATTACGTAGTAGTTAGGAAACGGGAGTGCTTTCATCTCTTGCGTAGTCGTATTGATTTTAAAAAATCCCTTGAAGGTATTTACAATCACTGCATCATCGGGGGCAATAGTGATTCCATTAACATATTGCAGCCGAGCATCTTTGATAAGCAGTTCCACATTACTTGATTTTGGACTCACACGATAAATCGCGCCATAATCGGAGTCGGAAACAATAACATTCCCGTGACTGTCAATAGCAAGATCGTTAAAAAGGTGTATTTCTCCAGATGGCAGGTTCCATTTGCTAACTAAATCACCACTGGTAAGATCAAAGGTATGCACCATGGATTGGTCTTGTGCATTTCCTTTACCCGTATTGCTGCACACCCACAATTTCCCCTGGCTTACTTTCATACCCAAAGCCTGGCCAATCCCTTCTTTACCACTTTTGATAAAGTCAGTTACTTTGTTGTGTTCATCAATTCGTATGATTTTGTTTTTATGTATGCTGCTCACGAAGAAACTTTGGGATGCGGCATCATAAGCAATTCCTTCAGGGATCAAATCTTTTTCTGAGATACGAAAAGCAACTTCTACTTGCTGGGCATATAACTTCAGAGAACCCAATAGAATTACCAACAAAATCAAAACTGCTTTTATCCTCTTAACATGGTCAGGCAATCCGCTATACGTCATTTTCTATTTAGGAAACAAACTCTTATCAATTCCAGGAATCAGACTCATCGCATTTTTGTAATAAATCTTTTTCAAGATTTCATCGGGTAAGCCTAATCCATACATGCGCCAGAAGGCATGGTAGCGTTTGTGATAAGGAAAATATTCGTCTTCGGTTTCCAATACTCTGAAATACGTTTCATATTCATCGGGCACCCAACTGTCTTTTCCAAACAACACACGATCCTGGTATTTAGTTAAGAATGCTTTTGATGCGCGGGGTTGTCTTCCCAACTCAGCAATCACCGCTCCTATTTCGGTATACATGTTTGGATAGGTGTCCATCAACTCACCCAATTTTTTCAAATCATTTCCATACCAGCCTAAATGGGCGTTGATGAATTTTGTTTTCGGATGTTTTTTGAAAACATGGTGTTGTTCGGCAATGATGGTTTCCCAACTGGCAAAAGTCTCGTCATACCTGCGACCCGGGTGGGTTTTGAGTTCGAGCCAGCGCTCATTTTGATTATCGATTGGATCCCAGAAAGGTTTTGGATCGGCTGAATGAATTAAAACCGGAATGCCGAGTTGTCCACACTTTGCCCAGATGGGGTCAATACGCGGATCATCGATTGTAATACGGTTGCCTTTGCTGTCTTTATTATGCAAGCCAAGACTTTTATAAATTTTTAATCCCTTGGCTCCGCGCTTTACATCGTCTTCGAGTTGTTTGGTTATCCTGGCCGACCATTCTGGATTGTCAATGTCTGTAAAATCAACGTTGGTGAACAGGATGAATCGGTTGGGGTATTGTTTTTTAATATTGTCAAATGACTTTTCGAGATGATCACCACTGCTCCTGAAACCTCTTCCACTCAAGTTTACCATCACACCCATATTCAATTGATCCATAAACGTTACCCGCTCGCGCAGATCGGCCGTGTTCATGTTGCCATAGTGATTATGAATATCAATAAAAGGGAATTTGGATTTTTTTAGTTTGTGTTCTTCCACCTTCAGCGTGGATGGAGGATCGTATTGCTCAAAGTCCATCTTCATGTCCAATGGCTTTTCCTGTGCCTGGGAAGCGAAACTTGTCAGGTAAAGTAAAAGCAGGGGTACAAAATATTTCATATTCGTCAGATTAAGTATGGCAATTTACGATTATCCCACAAGGAGGTTATAAAAATGTGTAGAGCGGCTGAACAGAAAACGCCAGGAGATTTAAGGCAAATCTTGCTAACTTGCCCGTTAAGATGAACGCTATTCTATGATACGATTAATTACGCTTATTCTTTTATTGCCAATTTTCGTTTTGGCTCAGACCGATGCTGCATTAGAAGCTGCCCGAAAAAAGCTGAACGCAAAAAACTATACCGCTGCAAAAGTGGATCTCTCTAAAATAATTGATACAAATCCAAAAAACAAAGCAGCCCTTTCTTTACGAGGTCAGGCACGTATGGGGTTGGAAGATTACTATGGTGCCATCAGCGATTTTAGTTTTGCTCTAGAAATAGACTCAACGTATGCAGAAGCCCTCAACTTTCGCGGAGAATCAAAAATTAATTTAGGTGATGACGAAGCAGCTATTCTGGATCTCGATAAAGCCATAAAGTTTAACCCTCGCTATGCGGATGCATATACCAACCGCGGTTTTGCAAAATATAATATTGAGGATTTACAGGGTTCTTATTTTGACTTTTCAAAAGCATTGGAACTTGGTCCGGCAGACGCTGATAAGTATTTCAACCGCGGACTTGTAAAAGCAGAACTTGGCGAGTTTGTGAGTGCCATTGACGATTACACAAAGGCCATCGAGCTCGACAAGACCGATGCAACCCTATATAACTATCGTGGTGTAGCCTTTTATAATACGTCAACCTTTGATAAAGCCATTGTTGATTATAATGAAGCGATACGGCTCGACCCCAAAGATCCATTCAAATTTGAAAACCGTGCGTTGGCAAAAACTGCTGCCGAAGATATGAAAGGTGCGCTGGCTGATTACGACAAAGCGATCGAATTGGATGGCAATGATCCGGAGACTTTCAATCTACGGGGTGTACTCAAACACACCATGGAGGATTACGATGGCGCTATTCTGGATTACACGAAAGCGATCGAATTGGATGACACCAATCCTGTTTATTATGATAACCGTGCGTTGAGCAAAACCGAAAAGGAAAATTTTGCCGGTGCTGTTGAGGATTATACTTTTTCCATTGAATTGTTTCCTGGTGATCCGGAAACTTATTATCAGCGCGGACTGGTAAAGTTGCTGATGAATAATAATTATGATGGATGTCTTGATCTCAAGCATGCCGAGGAGCTAGGTTCGCCCGATGCGAAGGCGGTGATCAAGAAAAATTGTAAGTAACCTACCCGCTGCGATGCCTGATTTACGATTCACTTTTTTGAAACCTGTCGTCATTTCAAAATCGTAAATGAAGGTCGCCATCATTCTCAACGGCATCTCGAGAAAGAAGAAAACATTCTATCATCGTATTCTTCCTCCACTACAACAAAAGTTTTCAGTGGAGGTATTTGAAACCCAATTCTCCAATCATGCCATACAGCTTGCTGGTGACACAGTTGCAGCAGGTTACGATGTACTCCTTTCAGCTGGCGGAGATGGAACACTAAATCAGGTTGTAAATGGCTTGCTATCATCATCCTTTCATAAACTTCCTGTCGTAGGCATCATACCCCTTGGGTCAGGAAATGATTTTGCCAGTATGATGAGCGTCAATGGCAACCCGGATCAGCTCGTAAAACTGCTTGAAGAAAATAAACCAAAGCCGGTGGATGTAGGAAAAATCGCTTGCCTTAATCCGAAAAGCGAAACAATAGAAAAATACTTTATCAATGTGTGCAGTGTGGGCATGGGTCCTGCCACGGTGCATCGATTGGAGCGTTTGCCACGATGGCTGGGTGCGGGCTTTCGGTATTACGCTAGCGTTTTAAATACATTCATTACTCACCCTACCGAAACCTTTGAAGTGCATACACCTAACTGGACATGGAGAGGGAACGCGCGTGTAGTGGCGATTGCCAATGGAATATCGTTTGGTAATAGAAATTACATCGCCCCCGATGCTCAGCCAGACGATGGCCTATTTTCAACTTTCATCGCTACCGATATGCCCTTGTTGAAAATTCTTAGTGTTTTGCAGAAGGTGAAAAGAAAAAAGAAAGTAGATGATACTTGTATACTTTATTCCACCGCCACTGACATAGAGCTTACTTCTCCCGATGTTGCGTGGATTGAAGCCGAAGGAGAACTGGCCGGACTATTGCCTGCACGGGTTGAGATGCAAAAAGGAAAAATTCTTTTTTTGAGTTAAATAATCAAGTGTTTATGGGGGAATGATCATTCAACATGATGTTCCTTCATCAGGTTTTTAGGATACAAAATTTCTTCCTATCCAAAATAGAATTACAATAACCAGGATCAACTTAATGGCACCAGGTCCAAACAGAATTTTTCTGATTCGTAACCAACCCATATTGATAGATACGTTTTCAAAAACTAATCCTACTATCAAATAAGGAATCGATAACAGCAGTAGAGGATTCAATTTAAACGCTTCCCCAATTTCCAGATTTAGAAGATGATGCAGGGCTCTTTGTGAACCACACCCCGGACATTGATAGCCGGTTGCCTTTTTGAATGGACATTTAGGGAAAGGATTAGTGGCGGGATCAACCGATCTGTACAGAACAATCAACCCTGCCACTAATACTATTAATAAAAAATATTTTAGTTTATTGGAAAGCACTTAATAAGCCAGCACCAACGCCTAACACAACAACTAATACAATGTAAAGTACAGCGAATGCCAGGCCTACCCAAAATCCAATTTTGGTCCATTTACCTGCGTCCGCTGAAGCCTGGTCTGCACCGACTGTATCCCCTGCATAAAAGCGTGATTCTACTTTAGAGGCATTAACTATTCCGACAATACCGAGAGGCAAGCAGCAAAATAGTGTTACCAAAATGGATTCGATCAACCAGGATTTAGGAGGTCTTTGACCCGTAGTTTGATTTTGCATAAATTTTTTAAGTTTGAGGTTTAGGAATTGGAGTTAAGTGATGCTTAAAACTAAATTATTATTCCCTTTTATCAAAAAGCAGAGAAGCCTTGTAGAACTGTTACCTTTATAAATGAATTTAAAAAAGAGATTTTGAATACTTCTCTCCATCAATTATTTCTAACCCTGGAAGAACAGCGACAGGGGTTACTGAATAGCATTCAGGGCTTGAGTTCACAAGAACTGGATCAGCATCCTGAGGGGAAATGGTCAATCGCCCAAGTGCTCTCTCACCTCATTGCCTCCGAACAACTGTCGGTTAATTATTTGAACAAAAAGATCCTGGGAATACAGGAGGCAACCGACACTGGACTCAATGAAGAATTAAAGATGATTGTTGTTATCCTTTCTCAACGATTACCTTTTTTAAAATTCAAGGCACCTAACGTAGTGACAGAAAAAACCACATCTTACCATTCGTTTGAACAATTGAATGAAGCTTGGATGAAAACCCGGACAGAATTAAAAGATGTGCTCTCGCGATTTAATGATGATGAACTCAAACGGAAAATATATAAACATCCGTATGCCGGTATGCTCAACATTGAACAAGCACTTGTGTTTTTCCGCGAACACATTATTCACCACACCCCACAAGTAAAAAATTTGTTGAAGAAGAAATAAATACAGCACGCCTTTCCTTAATTTCCCAATGGGTTCTTTGTTGTAGGGTGGTAATGCATCATCGCTACTAAGCTGTCAACAAATTCTTCAACGCCATAATTAACTTATCAATATCCTCTTTGGACACAAACAGATGACATGAAATGCGAATGGCATTGTGTTGCGAAAGAAGTTTTACAATGATGTCTTGTTCTTTAAGTTTGTTGAACACATCGGCATTCTTTACGGTATCCAATGAAAAACTCACGATCCCTGTTGATAGCAATCGCGCTTCAGGACTAAT
>CAYGGY010000032.1:39496-56565 GCA_964349405.1 uncultured Ohtaekwangia sp.
TATCCAATGAAAAACTCACGATCCCTGTTGATAGCAATCGCGCTTCAGGACTAATTACTTTCAGTCCTTTTAACTTTTTCAATTCGGCCAGACAATAGTTTCTTATTTGTAATGTGCGTTGTTGAATTTTATCATTGCCAATGCTGCTGTGAAAGTCAATGGCTAATCCCAAACCAATAATCGTTGCCACATTGCGGGTGCCGGATGAGGCTGAGTAAACACTAAATCCGGAAGCCATAAATACAGGCTTTACCTTCTCTTGAAATTCTTTCTTCACAAAAAGAAATCCGGTTTCCTTTGGCCCCATTAACCACTTGTGTCCACTGGCCGCGTAGGCATCTATACCTAATGTTTTCACATTTACGTTCGTCAGCCCGGGGGCTTGCGCACCATCGGCAATCAGAAAAATTCCTTTTGGCTTTGTGATTTTTGCAATCTCTGCCAACGGCATGAGCAGACCGGTAACAGTATTCACATGACTTAACATCAGCATCTTTGTTTTGGGTGTGATGTTCTTTTCAATCATCTTCACAACTTCCTCCACACGATTACAAGGCATGGGTAGTTCAATCTTTTTGACAACGGCTCCTTTGGTCTTTATCAAAAATTCAAGGCCCACTTCACCACCACCGTGCTCTAAGGTGGTCGTGATGATTTCATCACCTTCATTAAGTGGTATGGATTGAGCAATCAGGTTAAGACCCTCGGTGGTGTTTCGTGTTATTACCATTTCTTCCAGATCAGCATGAATGAAGTCGGCCACTTTTTTTCGCACTAACTCCATTTGATTTCCCAGCGACCCCCAATTTTCTCCAACGGGATTCATTTCCAGTTGACGTGTGTTTGCATGCATGGCGTCAATAATATTCACCGGGCATGGGCCTAAGCTGCCGGAGTTCAAATAGATTATATTGGCAGGAACGAGAAGTTGTTTTCTCACCATCGCAAACAATTCATCATCGCTGGAGGCATTTCGAAAATCCGGAAGAGAAGATATTTCATTGGAAGAAAACCCTTCGCTTAATAAGGGCATAGCGGTAAGTCCGCTTAATAATCCGGCTGCTTTAATAAATTTTCTACGCGATGCCATGTTAGTTTATATCTTAAACGATTCTGGATTTTGAAAATTATTCCAAAAAGTCAATTGATCAATTCGTTCAGATGAGATAACCCTATAGTAAAGAGTAATTTGTTTAACGACCACACGCCTGCGAATCTGATCGTTTTTACTTAGGGGTGGATAAATTTCCGGATTGGATTTGATGTTCCCTACAACCTCATCAACTCTGGAAAGAAAATCGTAGGTAACCTGATCGCCCCACTCCGTCAGAAGGTAATCAACATTTGAATTAAAGGTTTCAGAAGCTTCAGGCGTCCAAATAACTTTCATTTCTTGAGTTTCTTACGATACTCTTTCATGGCTTCTTCATGCACTATTCCTAAACCTTCATTTGATTGGTCTAGTCCTCTTTGAATGGACGCTTTAAGACGCGGATTCAACTCATCCCATAATTTTAATTCATTACCTTCAATAATACTCTTGACTTGTAAAAGTAGTTTCTCATCTTTTGAAAGAACCAGTTTTTCAATCAATTGATATTTTTCCTTTGTATCCATATAGAATAAAGTTAATCACTTCTAAGAGAAAGGACAAACGCAACTCTTTTCCAGAGTTATAACTCCATCACCACTTTCAAACAGTCATCTTTTTTATTCGCAAATATGTCATAGCCATGCATGCCTTCACTCAACTTCATCCGGTGGCTGATGATAGAAGTAATATTGTATTTCTGCTGTTGAACCACCGGCACCAAATATTCCATCATAAAACGAGCTGGACAACGCCCCACTTTATACGTTATATTTTTGTTGTATGCTTCGGTGGGAGAAAAAGGTAAATGTAAATCGGTGCACACACCCACGGCAGAAATTATTCCACCGGGCCGGATTAAATCGTAGGCCAACCGATTGGTAGCCGAATTTCCTACTGCCTCCATCACCGCATCGGCACCGCGCCCGCCCGTTTCTTCTTTTATGATCTCACTTGCCTTTACATCGGCTACATTGATTGTGGTTGCTCCAAATTTTTGTGCCATCGTCAATCGTTCAGGCACGGTGTCAATCGCGAATATTTTTTCCGCACCGTATTCAATCGCACCTAAAATGGCAAGAAGACCTACCGGGCCGCAGCCAATCACTACATAAGTGTTGGTTGGTTTTATCTCCGCTTGCTTCGCACAAAAAAATCCAGTGGATAAAATATCGCCCAGAAGCAACCCTTCATCGAACGAAATTCCTTCTGGAATTTTCATCAGCGAAGAATCAGCCAAAGGCACACGCACATACTCTGCCTGCCCACCATGAAGTCCACTATTTTGTTCGCGCCAACCAAACAGCTGCCCATGAATGCAGCGGCAGGTTAACCCAATTTTGCAGTAAAAACAATTTCCACAACTTGTGGTAAACGGACTCATCACAACGTCACCGGTGCGCAGTGTTTTTACTTCTTTTCCGATAGCAACAATTTCACCAGCAAACTCATGGCCCATGGCAGTGCCATGATCAAGACCTTTTTCATGTTCGTGATAGGCATGTAAGTCCGATCCGCAGATAGCGCACACTTTTACTTTCACAATTACATCGGTGGGCTCTATGATTTCAGGGTCCGCAATCGACTCGTATTGAATATTATGTTTGCCGTGGAAGGTGAGGGCTTTCATTTAGCTGAATAAACTATTTAGTTCCAACTCAATCCTTCCAACGATATCAGACAAATCTTCTACACGCTCCACAAAATCCATGTTGTTCACATCAATCACCAACAACTTACCAAGTTTATATCCACCAATCCATTCTTCGTAGTGTTCATTCAATGTTCTCAGGTAATCCAATTTGATATTGAACTCAAAGTCGCGGTTGCGCTTTTGAATTTGCTGCACCAATTTGGGTATGTCTGCCTTCAAATAAATCAATAAGTCGGGAGGCTGCACAAAACTGATCATCGAGTTGAATATATCGAGATAGCTTTGGTAATCGCGCTCATTGATGTGCCCGCTCTTGCGTAGGTTAGCGGCAAAGATGTGCGCATCTTCATAAATGGTGCGATCCTGAATAATCGTTTTTTCGCTTTCGCGGATCTGGCGCACCTGGTTGAAACGACTATTAAGAAAATAGATTTGCAAATGAAAAGCCCACCGTGTCATGTCATCATAGAAATCACGCAGGTAAGGATTGTGGTCCACCGATTCGTAGAGGGGCATCCATCCATAGTGTTTGGAAAGTTTTTCTGCCAGCGTGGTTTTTCCGGAACCGATGTTTCCGGCCACAGCGATATGTTTGGGTTGAGACGACACAGGGATTTTTTAGGTATGCAAATTCATAATAACAGGATAGAATTGCAATGACACGTTGAGATCATTTGCCTGAAAAAAGAACAATCCTTAACTGATTCTTATACTTGGTCATCAATGAAATTCTATTCATCTTCGCAACATCAAAATTTTGATCTGTGACTATGCGGTTCTTGTTTGTATTTCTCTTCTTCATTCTGGTTTTATCTTCCTGCAGAAATACCGTACAGGATGAATGTGTGTATGCACCCAATACCGAGGGCATTACCATTGATTTACAGTTCGAATCGCTGGAAGATGCTCTTCCGGCAATTAAAAGCAAACAAGAATTAGTGGATTTCTTTTCGCGCAACGCTACGATGCGCGATTTTTTCTTCAACCGTCCGGCCTATCCAAACGACTCCGTATTTATTAATGAGCTATACAGTCGGTTTAGCAATCCGCACGTGGACACTTTATTAATGGAAACAAAGAAAATATTTGGTGATGGATCACAACTGAAGGAAGAATTAACGGTAGCATTCACCAACCTTAAAAGCTATTATCCTGAATTTCAATTTCCGCGTGTGCAAACGGTGATCACTGGGCTTGAAAGTGATCTGTTTGTCAGTGATTCATTGATCATCATCGGGTTGGATTACTATCTCGGCCAAGGGGCTCCCTATCGACCCAACATGTATGAGTACATGCTGCGCAGGTATGAGAAAAATTTCATCGTGCCTTCTATCATGTTACTGTATGGTATTGATGATCGTTATAACATAACCGATTTAAGTGATCGCACGGTGCTGGCCGATATGATCACCTATGGAAAGGCGTATTACTTTGCCAAACACATGATGCCGTGTGTGCCGGATAGTATTTTTATTGGTTACACAGCAGAAGAAATGGCCGGTGCACGTGCTAACCAGGATATGATCTGGAAAAAATTGGTGGAGGATGAAGCCTTTTATTCCACCAGTCAGCAGATAAAGCAACGCTATATTGCTGAAAGACCCAAGACGTACGAAATTGGCGATCAGGCACCTGGCCGTATCGGCACCTGGATAGGTTGGCAGATTGTAAATAAGTATGCTGCAAAGAATTCCGATCTTTCGCTTCCGCAGATTATGAAGGTGAAAGATGCCAAAGAAATTTTCACCGAATCAAAATACCGCCCCGCAGGCAAGTAATATTTTTTTCAGAGCAGAGGTCTGTTTGCCGTCCAGATAAAATTATGAATCGCTCTTCGTAATTACTAAATCCGTTTCTATCTTTCTTCACTTATTAAACCTCGCCTATGAAACCTGTTGTGTTCACGAAACTATCGTTAATGATGCTGCTCGAATATTTTATATGGGGCGCATGGTACGTGACGATGGGTACATACATGTCAGAGTTTCTGCATTCGAGCGGAGTTCAAATCGGAGCTGCCTACAGTGCGCTCGCCATTGCCACCATGATCTCTCCGTTTTTTGTGGGTATGGTAGCCGACCGTTTTTTTGCTGCACAGCGAATCATGGGCGTACTCCACCTTTTAGGAGCCGCATTACTTTATCTGGCCATACAAATTTCAGATAATACTGCATTCTACTGGGTGATCGTTGTTTATTCTTTGCTATACATGCCCACGATCGCTTTGTCCAACAGCATCGCTTTTCAGCAAATGACCGATCCGGGTAAGCAATTTCCATGGATTCGCGTGTTTGGAACGTTGGGTTGGATTATAGCCGGTTTCATGATTGGCAACCTGGGCATAGAAAAAACGCAGCACACTTTTGAAATGGCAGCCATCGCTTCCTTGACGTTAGGGGTTATTAGTTTTGTTTTACCTCACACACCTCCCAAAGGGAAAACAACAGAAACAAAAGCGGCCAGTGCGATTGGCACCGAAGCACTTGTGCTCTTTAAGGACAAACCGTATTTGATTTTCTTCGTAGCCGCTATTTTGGTTTGCATCCCTCTTTCATTTTATTACGGATTCGCTAACCTCTTCTTAAATGAAGCGGGAATGGAAAACGCTGCCGGCAAAATGATCTTAGGACAGATGTCAGAAGCCGTGTTTATTCTTGCTATTCCTTTTCTCTTCAATAATATTGGCGTGAAAAAAATGCTGTTGCTGGGCATGACGGCTTGGGTTCTTCGCTATGTATTCTTCGCCTTTGGCAATGCCAATGTCAATTTGTGGATGTTGTATGCCGGCATCATTCTTCATGGTGTTTGTTATGACTTCTTTTTTGTAACCGGGTATATGTACACAGAAAAGAAGGCAGGCGCGAAAATCAAAAATGCTGCCCAGGGATTATTCACATTTGCCACCTATGGAGTTGGAATGTTTATTGGCACCTGGTTCTCCGGTTTTGCCACTGACTATTACACGATTGATGGTGTGCACCAGTGGAAAGAGATTTGGTATGTGCCGGCCTATATTGCCGTGGCCGTAATGATCTATTTCATTTTCTTCTTTAAGGAGAAAAAAGAGATAAAGGCAGCATAAAAAAACAGTTAAATGGTTGTTCTTATTCGTTGTTCGAATATCCGCAACCATCACACCAACGCGAACAACCAATGACGAACAACTAACAACGAAGTAATATGAATATCGCAATGCTAGGCTCCGGCTTTATCGGCCGCTTTTATGCCGACTCGCTTCAGGGTTACAGAAGTAAAGACAAAATCGTTACTATCTATTCGCGCAGAGAAGAAAGCACAAAAAAATTCGCAGAAGATTATAAGGTACCTTTTCATACCACCCATATGGAAGAGGCCATCAACCGCCCCGAAGTGGAAGTAGTATGTATTGCGCTGCCTAACAATCTCCATGAAGAGGCTGTGATGCTTTGCTGCAAACACAAAAAAGCAGTGATCATTACAAAACCACTCGGCCGCAATGCAGAAGAAGCGAAGCGTATGTTAGAAGCTGTAGAGAAAGCGGGTATCTTCAATGGCTATCTTGAAGATTTGGTGTATACTCCTAAGTTTATCAAGGCACATGAGAGTGTAAAGAGTGGAGCGTTGGGAAGAATACTATGGGCAAAATCGAGAGAGACTCATCCTGGTCCGCACAGTGATTGGTTTTGGGATATTGAACAAGCCGGTGGTGGTTGTATTCTTGATCTTGGCTGTCATTGTGTTGAGATAACAAGAAGTTACATCGGCAAAGACATCAAGCCCATTGAAGTAATGTGCTGGGCCGATACACAAGTAAAGCCCATTGATGCAGAAGATCACGCCATCGCGTTAATCAAATATGAAAACGGAGCGATCGCGCAGTTTGAAACAAGCTGGACATTTCGCGGAGGGTTAGATTTACGTGACGAAGTAATGGGCACCGAAGGAACGATATGGGTAAATAGCTTTTTAAGAACAGGTTTTGAAATGTTCACCACCGGAAAAGGAGCCGATTATGTGGCAGAAAAAGCAGAAAGCAATACAGGTTGGTTATTCCCCGTAGGAGATGAATTGAATGAATTAGGTTATAATCACATGTTCATGGATATGTTCAACTCAATGGAAAATGGAACTCAGCCAAGAGAAACATTCTATGATGGCTATGTAGTGAATTCCGTTCTTGACGCTGCCTATCGTTCTGCGAAATCAAAACAATGGGAGCCCGTGAAGCTGGATATCTGGAGAGGTCGTGTGGGCGTATCAAAAGATGCTCATCTGCAGGAATACGATGCTGACCATTACCTTGTAAAGGAAGAGCTTACCCACTACGGTGCTAAGAAAGTAATTATCAAAAATAAAAAGACTGGAAAAATTTCGGAGAAGGTGTTGAGTTGATTTTCAACTTTGTGTCTCAGTGTCTTCGTGGTTTAAAAAATTATTGAATCACGAGGACACTTGATAAAAGAGTTAATCCAATTTCTTACGCCACTGCTTCTTTTCAGCGTGGCGCTTTTTATTATCTACCCTTTTCACTTTAGAAGTATAAGAAGGCTTCGTGGCTTTTCGGGCCTTTGGTTTTGTTAATGCCTTCCGCAGCAGAGCATCGAATTTTTCTATTGCCGCTTCTTTGTTTTGTAACTGCGACCGTGTTTCCTGTGCAGAGATAATGAGTTCTCCTTCCCGCGTGAGTTGAGATTGCAATTTATTTAATAGCAATACTTTCTGTTCATCTGATATGAGCGCAGAATGCAAAACATTCCACCGTAGGATAACTTTAGTACTTACTTTGTTTACGTTTTGTCCGCCAGGGCCGCTGCTTCGGGAAGTTGAAAAGTCGAGTTCAGGGGCGAGTTCTGCTGAAGAAATAATGTGGTTGTTTGCCATATCAGATGTGAAGATGCATTAAAGTTACAAATTTGAAGATGTATCTTTCGAAGAAGAATTTCAATGGAAGTAATTCTCATTTAATATGATACAAAGAGTATTCTTGCTTTACGTAGTGTGCATGTTCTTTTTGGCGCCAATCAGTATTGCACAGCATACACAACCTGCTGATACCTCAAGACCATTTCTGTTGGAAGCTGCCAGGGAGATTATTAAGTCGGCCGGAACGGTTGCGTTGATTACACAAGATGAAAACGGAGTTGCACAAGTACGCACGATGGATCCTTTTGAACCAGAGGAGGATTTCACCGTGTGGCTGGCTACCAATCCGGAATCACGCAAAGTGCAACAGATAAAAAACAATCCCAATGTCACTTTATATTATTCTGATAAAAAAGACAAAGGTTATGTGGTTATACATGGCACAGCAGAATTAGTGAATGATCAAACCGAAAAAGACAAACACTGGAAAAAGGAGTGGAAAAAATTTTATGCTAATCGAACCAATGGTTATCTGTTAATAAAAATAACCCCTCAATACCTGGAACTGATCAATTACAATCGCGGGATTTCGGGCGACCCAAAAACCTGGCAACCAGCTAAGGTGCAGTTTAAAGATTAATATCTACTTCTGTTTTTTCAACTCAAGATAAGTCCATAGCGCGCCAATTACATCAACTACACCAAACATGATTAACATAGGAGAACCCCAGCCAATCAATGCAAAGACGGTGAACCATAATAAAATGGATGCGCGAATGTAAATTGAAATAGAGAAGAATAGTGTGTTGTTAGTCTGTGCCATGACAACATAATAAATACCGAGGCTGAATACAAGCACACCCACTACACGAATCCATACTTCATTGGTTTCGGGTATCTGAAAGGTATTGAGCAGGAAATTTGGAACAACAGTCAGAATTACACCGACCAGCAATAAATAGAATCCAAAATAGTAAACAGATTTGGCGGCAGAGCTCATAGGTAGTTGGGGTTAGGTGATGTTAAGTTAAATTATTTTCGTGGAATACCCAGTAAATATCCGATATCGACAGGCTTTCCCTTCGCAATGCCAACCTCCCAGATAAATTGCTCATGATCTTTTAGTCGAGTGATCATACTGTTGAGTTCTTTATCGGAATACGTTCTAAGCACTGAAATAACGCCATCCCATAAAATGAATAAAGGAAGTATGGGAATCAAATAGGTGAACACCATTCTGTCAATCTTAAAAGGGCGAATGAACGGAGTCATAAAAAGCACAGACAAAGGAAAGAGTAGCATGGCGATCATGCTTTTTACATCACGTTGCTGTCCTTCAAAAATGGCAATGGGCTGACGGTTGTCTATAGCGTTTTGAAGAAGTGCTTTCGCCTGCTCCGGTTTGAAATGATGAAACGAAAGAAATTGTGTGCATAGGCCTTTTAATGATGTTGGCACAGCCATGGCGTCCACCGGCTCATGTATATACGCAACTATTTCAGGCTCTTTTGACCGGGTGCGTTCAAATGCTTCCATGTTGGGATAAAAATCGGAGAGAATAATTTTTAGCGAAGGATTATCATTTTTCAAATGACGGACTATCCGTATCAATCCTCCTCCTCCACCCGAGGCAATATCGATAATGGTGTTATTGCCGGCATGTTCAATTCCTTTTTTTAGAATTGGAATCACGGGTTGATACATATCAAATGCATTGGCCCCAAATTGAAGAAAATCGGTGGCGTAGTTGCGAAGGTTTTTAGGGAACCAACGCAAATCTTCAAATTCAAAAGCATGAAAACGTTTCATTAATAATGAGATTGATGTTTCAGGAGAAAGCTCTATAAAGTTGATTAATTTTAATGAATTTTAGATCACACCCTTTTGCCCATGTCCTTATTTGTAGCCTCGTTGAATTCAGGAAGTAACGGAAACTGCTACTATGTGGGCAACGATCAGGAAGCCGTGCTTATTGATGCCGGAATTTCTTGTCGTGAAACCGAAGTGCGCATGAAAAGACTGGGCTTATCATTAAGCAAGGTCAAAGCAATTTTTATTTCGCACGAGCACGCTGATCATATCAATGGTGTGTCTACGCTTTCAAAAAAGTATCAGCTTCCTGTTTATATTACTGCAGACACCAAACGCCAGGGACGGGTAAACATAAAAGAGCACCTCGATTTTTCTTTTCGTCCGTATGAAGCGATTACGATTGGCGGGCTTACGGTTACAGCCATTCCCAAATTGCATGATGCTATCGATCCACATAGTTTTATGGTGTCCAATGAATCGGTAACCGTGGGAGTATTCACCGATATTGGCTTTCCGTGTGAACATGTGATCGCACAATTCCAGTTATGTCACGCTGCTTTTTTAGAATCAAATTATGATGAATACTTACTTGAAACCGGACACTATCCTATCCAATTAAAAAATCGTATCCGTGGAGGTAAGGGTCATTTATCGAATAAGCAGGCCGTGGAGTTATTTGTAACACACCGCCCTCCCTTTATGAGTCACTTGATTTTAGCTCACTTATCGGCTGAAAATAATTCTCAAAAAATGGTTAAGGAGTTATTTGAAGAAGCTGCCGACAACACAAAAATTATCATTGCCACACGCAGCAAGGAAACCCCTATCTTTCATATCCGATCATCAACCACTAAACGTGTTGCTGCAATCGGCACCCACTCACAACTTTCATTATTTTAATAAAAGAATTTCACCTCAATTTGTCAGGGTCGCGTACTGAATAAACCGAACCTCTTTCTGGTTTAAAACTTTATCTACCATTGCCATATTATTCAGAATGGAGAAGGCTTTTATTTTAAACTCTTGCGGGCAACGATTCAGTGACTCAATCCCAATCTGATAAATTTCCCGTTCAGATTTCCCAAGAAGGCTCTTAAAATATTCTGCAAAGGCATCATCTGTCATCCCTGCCTTCACCCGCATTTTATGCAGATAATACATTTCATGATCACTTATCTCCTGTTCAGCGTTGATTAAAAGATAGGTTACAAACAAAAGTCCTTTGCGGTAGTAGTCGATGAGCTCCATGTAAGCGTAATTATTCACCCTCGTGATACAAAATGTAGTCCGTTTTCTACCGTTTGTGGGTAACCATTTTTAACCTCACTCAAACTTTTCATAACTTGGCCTAAAGTAATTACTACCGATATGAATTCATCTTCTACCGTTGAAAACTCAATTATTCAAAAAATTGACAGACGTACCTTTCTGAAAGTTACCGGCATCACTGCCACTGGCATTGTTCTGGGTCTTCAGATGGGATGTTTGCCTTCTAACACAGGATCCCCCTTCGTGCCGAATGTGTATCTAACGGTAAATCCGGATGGATCAATCATAATTGTAGCACATCGTCAGGAAATGGGAACTGGTATTCGTACGAGCCTACCCTTGATTATTGCCGATGAATTGGAGGCTGATTGGAAACAAGTAACGTTGGTGCAAGCGGTAGGTGATGAAAAAAAATATGGCAATCAAAATACAGATGGCTCTTTTTCCGTGCGTATGTTTTTTGAGCCCATGCGAAAAGCTGGCGCATCCGTGCGCATGCTATTAGAACAAGCCGCTGCCAAAAAATGGGGTGTAGCGGTGAGCGAATGTAAGGCGAGCAATCATGAGGTTGTACATAGCAGCGGAAAGAAAATAGGATTTGGAGACCTTACCGAAGAGGCAGCAAAATTGACTCCACCCAAAGAGGAAGCTATTGTTCTGAAAAAGAAATCAGAATGGAAATACATAGGCAAACACACCAATTTATATGATGTGCCTAACATTGTGAAAGGCACAGCCACTTATGGAATTGATGTGGTGAAGCCGGGAATGAACTATGCCGTGATTGCACGCTGCCCCGTGGCAGGCGGAAAAGTGAAAAGCTTTACCGATGTTGAAGCAAAAAAAGTGGAGGGTGTGGTGAAGATTTTTGAAATGCCCGCCTCGGGGTTTCCGGCTGGCTTTGAAACGCCACAAGGTGGAATCGTGATAGTAGCCACCAGCACATGGGCGGCCATTAGCGCACGGAAGGCATTACAGATTGAGTGGGACTATGGTGTGAATAACGCCTATGATTCCGAAGCATATTTAAGCGAATTAAAAGAGAAAATAAAAAAGAAGGGCAATGCGCGCAGGTCTGATGGCGATGCTGATAAAGCCTTAAAGAGTGCCACTTCGGTGCTGGAATCCACCTATGTAACTCAGCATTTGTCGCATGCACCGATGGAAGCACCCAATGCCACCGTGTTAGTGAAAGACGGAAAATGCGAAGTATGGGCACCGGTGCAACATCCGCAATGGGTGCGTGACAGTATTGCTAAAGCGCTGGCCCTGGATGCTGCCAACGTTACTGTCAACATAACGTTGCTTGGAGGAGCTTTCGGAAGAAAGTCCAAGCCGGATTTTGCTGTGGAAGCAGCACTGGTTGCCAAAGAAATGAACGGCACACCGATCAAAGTAATGTGGACACGTGAAGATGATTTAACGCACGACTTTTTTCATGCCTGCAGCGTGCAAAATATTCGTGTGGGCATCGATAAAAATAAAAATGTTACCGGCTGGATTCACCGCAGTGCCTTTCCTCCGATTGGGGGCACTACCAACACAAAGGAGTTAACACCCAGTGATGGCGAATTAGGGTTAGGTGCTGTCGATTTTCCGCTCAACATTCCCAACATTTCCGTGGAAGCCATCGAAGCTCCTGCTCTTACGCGCATTGGTTGGTTGCGTTCAGTAAGTAATATTCAACATGCTTTCGCGATCGGCAGTATGCTCGATGAAATTGCCCAACATCGTAACGTTGATCCTGTAAAGAATTTACTGGAATTACTTGGGCCCGACAGAATGATACCGCTCAATGAACTTATAGAGAAGTTTGAAAATTATGGAGAGCCTATTGAGAAGTATCCATCCAATACAGCACGCATGCGTGGAGTGATTGAGCTGGTAGCAGAAAAATCCGGGTGGGGAAAAACGTTGCCCAAAGGTCATGGCATGGGCATCTGTGCGCATCGTAGTTTTCTTACCTATGTAGCGTGTGTTGTTCATGTAGCTATTGATGATGCCGGCAAACTGACCATACCGGAAGTACACTATGCCGTTGATTGTGGACAAGTGGTAAATCGCAATTCAGTTATTCAGCAATTTGAAGGAGGATTTGTGTTTGCTTTGAGCGGAGCCCTGAAAGGAAATATTTCCTTTAAAGAAGGAAGAAGTGAACAACCCAATTTTGATAAGTACCTCGTATCGCGCATGAGTGATGCTCCTGTTGAAACACATATACATATCGTGGAGAGTGATGAGATACCTACCGGAGTAGGCGAACCACCGGTGCCACCTGTTGCACCAGCATTAGCCAATGCCATTTTTGCTGCTACGGGTAAACGTTATCGTGAGACGCCCATAAAATTATCATAACATTCTATTCAAAACTAAAAGAGGGACTTACGCAAGCCCCTCTTTTGTTTGATGAATATTGATTACTTCTTATCCAACGGTGGAGGTCCGTCCGGCAACAAACCTTTATATACCGCATCGCCTTTCCGTTGTTTATATTCTGCCTTCACGGCTTCCATTTTTTTAGGGTCTTCAAACAGATCCACCATGGTCATCGATAATGTTTTGGATGCATGCAACAATCCTTTGTGTCCGATAGACATGCCACCGCAAGCCACCACAGCCCATGAGTGCCATGGGGTTCCAATCGGTGCCGTTGCAACGCTCAATCGAATGGTTGGCACCACCCAACTTACATCCCCTACATCGGTAGAGCCTCCTCCTGCGTTTGGATCTGTCTCTTCCAATGGCTCAACGATTGTATGTAACCCAACTTGTGGCTTACCGGTGCTCTCCTGAATTTTTTTCGCGAAAGCAACCTCCTCATTAGTATATGACATCGGCCCAAGCAACCCAAGATTTTTTGTAATCATCTCTCCACCCGTGCGATTGACTAACACCTCGTATACTCCCGATACCAGGGAAATTTTATAATCCACATTTGCCATGATGGCTGCCCCTTCGGCCATCTTCTTCACACGACCATATACTTCTTCCATTCCTTCGCGCTTGATGTCGCGCACGCGAACCCATAGCCTGGAATAATCGGGCACCACATTTACTACTTGCCCACCATCTTGAATATGATAATGGATGCGTACGGTTGGCTTAATATGTTCGCGCAAGTAGTTGATGCCATTGGTATAAAGCTCCAGCGCATCGGAGGCGCTTCTTCCGTTCCATGGATCCGCAGAAGCGTGTGCCGCCTGACCATTGAACTCAACAATAAAATCCACCAACGCTAATCCGGTTTGAACAGAAGCTCTGGTATCTGCGCCCGGATGCCAGTCCATCACCACATCTACACCATTGAATAATCCGGCCCGCACCATCCACAATTTGCCAAAGAATTTTTCTTCCGCTGGTGTTCCATAAAATTTAATAGTGCCTTTTAGTTTGCCTTGTTCTATCATTTCTTTTATGGAAATAGCTGCCCCTAAACTGGCAGTGCCAAATAAATTGTGTCCACAACCATGGCCTGGCTGACCTTGATGTAAGGGACTCTTGGTGGGCACAATATTTTGTGATAACCCGGGTAGTGCATCGAACTCTCCAAGAATACCAATGACAGGACTGCCGCTTCCATAGGTGGCAACAAACGCGGTGGGCATTTCGGCTACACCACGTTCAACCTTAAAACCATTGGCTTCGGCATAATCGGCAAGCAGTTTTGATGATTGAACTTCATTGAACGCGGTTTCTTCTGCAGCCCAGATTTTATCACTTACGCCAATGAGTTCGGTGGCGTGATTATCCACCGATTGAATAACGGCCTTTTTGTTTGCACTCATTATCGGTGCTTTTTCTTTTTTCTGTGCGAGTGTATCTCCTCCAATCAGCACGAGCGCACAGAACAACATGGTTTTAAAATTCATAGAATATATTTTATTATTTAATAGGTAAAGTTAGCTGGGCCAATCTACGGGTTTTGTATTATAAAATAGAGCAGGATTACATGCCTGGCTATAAAAAGTGCTTGTGTTTTTTGATACCTCTACTAAAAAAGAGATTGTCCCTGTTTTGCTTTCTCAACCAATGGTTGGAAGTAAGCTGTGCCTTTCAAAGAGGCTTTGATCATCTGATGCATGCCCTCAATGGTTTCAGGTGTGTATTGACTTTTATGACAAAGCCATGATGCTTTTGCTTTTTCATAGTCCGTTTCGCTAATTGGAATTTTTATAGTTAAGAATGAAGAATCAACGGTAGCCAGTTGCATCGGGCTATCATCAACAAGATTTCCTGTAGGAATAGCCGAATAAAAAAGCTGTGCGGGTTTTTCCCACTTCTGACTTTGAAACACTTCTGTTACAATGCTACCTACTAATCGATGATCATGATGGCCCGTCCAGCCGGAAGCGCCCCAGGTAATTACTACATCAGGCTTTAGTGTAGTGAATAGTTCTTTCACCTTATCGCGCATAGTGTTGAGTTGTTCGTGAACAGGCCCAAATCCTTCACCCATTTTTAACTGATCATGTAAACCAAACATGATGGGAGGCTGAATGCCTAACTTTTCTGCAGCACATTTTGCTTCTTCTGTGCGAACAGCGGCCAGACTATCACCTGCGGGAATTTTAGCATGTTCCGTTACTCCATACCTTCCATCCGTAGCGATAGCCAAATAAACCGTCACTCCTTCGGCTGCATACTTGGCCAACACCGGGCTTACCGTTGCTTCATCATCGGGATGAGCGAAGATGGCAAGAAGTGTGTGAGGTCCGCTTGATTGATTCGCTGTGGTTGACGACTGACATTGTGTAAACAGAAAGAAAACCAGCAGAGAAAAAAGATATTGATTCACTTTTGAAAAGTTCATGTTTTGTAATTTGTGGTTTCTGCTAAATGAGATTTCAATTTAGCGATTTTACTTGTTGAAGTAGAAATGCCAATCAAAGCTAATAATCACCAATTCAACCAGCACGCTTTTAACTTGTATTGTCTGGCAAGGAATATCAATTCATTTTTAATAGATTCGATCATCCAATCAGCTAGCATATGAAACACACCATCAACCGAAGAGATTTTATCAGGAAGAGTGCATTGGGTGCCATGGGGCTAACCTTTCTTCCCAACCTGATTTCAAAAGCAGCACCCAGCGATAGATTGCGCATTGCGCACATTGGGTTGGGAGGCATGGGCAACAACCACATGAACTGGTTCGCCAACTTACCCGATGTTGATATTGTCGCCTTATGCGATGTTGATCAGGACCATCTTAACGGCACGCTCAACACATTGAAAGGGTTAAAACCCGATTCGCAGGCGAAAGGCTATGAAGACTTCCGTCATATTCTGGATCGAAAAGATATTGATGCCATCACGATTGCTACACCCGATCATTGGCATGCACAAATTGCCACACTTGCATTTCAGGCGGGCAAAGATGTGTATGGTGAAAAGCCGCTCTCGTATTGTGTGAAGGAGGGGCAGATGATGTTGAAGCACCAAACGAAACACAATCGTATTTTTCAATTAGGCACACAGATTCATGCCGGAGATAATTACCATCGTGTAGTAGAACTCATTCAGGCGGGTGCTATTGGAAAAGTACACACGGTAAGGCTTTGGAAAACAGGTTTTTCGCCAGACCTTGGCCATCCGAAAATTCAAACGCCACCGCCAACATTAAATTGGGACATGTGGCTTGGGCCAGCGCCTTATGCGGATTATTTTCCGGAGCGATGTCATTTTACGTATCGCTATTTTCTGGATTATTCCGGTGGGGTATTTGCTGATTTCTGGTGCCACATTGCTGATGTGGTGTGGTGGGCCATTCAGCCGAAAGGATTAAATAGGGTAGTAGCCCGAGGAGAAAAAACCGATGGTGTTGCCGATGCACCAAAATGGCTCGATGCCGATTTTGAATTTGACAATCTAAAAATTTTCTGGACTTCCCTGCCACCCGATGTGCCGGGCGCAGCACAGCGTCACATTGGTGCTTACTTTGAAGGAGACAAAGGCACACTCATTTGCGATTATGAATCGCGGTCGATCACGATCAATGGTGAAACGGTAACGGACATTCCTGAGACACCAAAGACACTTCCACGTTCTCCCGGTCATCAGCAAAATTTTGTCGATGCAGTAAAATCACGTACACAACCGGAAAGCAATCTCGCTTATGCGAGAGAGATGACGTTGCCCATGCACCTCGCCTTAATTTCGTGGCGATTGAATCGTGCCATGAAGTGGAATGCAGCTACAGAAAAGTTTATCGATGATAAGGAAGCGAATGCGTTGCTGAACAGGAAGTATAGGAAGGGGTGGGATTGGGTTTAGTGTTTGTTGGAGAAGAATGGTGGCAAAAGAGGGCTAAATTGGAAGCCACAGATTCACTGATTTATTTTCTCGCCCCCGCCTTTGTTGGTGTTGTGAGTGAGCAACGTGGGTAGGTTCACCAACAAATGA
>CAYGGY010000033.1:0-55226 GCA_964349405.1 uncultured Ohtaekwangia sp.
AAATCAAATTGACTATAGATAACAATCATAAATTATTCATTCAATTTTTAATTTATTGATTTGCCGAATGAGGTTGATTTACTTTGAGTTATGAATATCAAGTATAGAACAAATATTTTTATTCGATCATCACATGAAACCTGTATTTATTTTAACAAATAAGAAGGAATCATAGAAGAATTGGTGGTTTCGAACATTGATGAATTGGTATCCGAAGTATTTTGGAACTGGAAGGAAAATTCACTTTTGGGCTGCGGATTACTCCGAAGTTCACTTCGGGCTTCGACTTAATATCTGATCATTTAATTATGTCGGCACCATTTTCGGTGGACGTTTGTTTTCTGCTGCTGCCCCCTTTATAGGCTCATGTTGTTGAGGTCATTAAGACCATCATTTGTGAGTTGGGATAAATCAGCAAATATAAAATTTAAGAAACCAGGCCTGGCTACGCAGTATGCGAAATTAGAAGTAACCAATGAGATGTTAAATGAAATAAAGGTCAGGGTAAAAGAATATGGGCACACTACGTATGATTTTTTAAGACAATGGATAGATTAGGAAGAAGTCGTGCACGCAGAAATACAAAGACATTGTTACATTGCCGACAAAGAATATGACAAAAAGAAAAAAGGTGATACACAAAGTACTAAATTGGAAATTAAAATAGGAATGAAATGATAAAAGTAGGTGATGTGTTGGTATCTGATGATATCAAAGATGTTGAGTTTGTCTGTCATTTGGAGAAGTGCAAAGGAGCATGTTGTGTGGAAGGAGATTTGGGTGCCCCGCTGGAAGAAGATGAATTGCCTGTGATGAATGAAATTCTTGAACATGTGAAGCCCTATCTTACTCCTGAAGGTCTTAAGTCCATAGAGCAGCAAGGAACTTATATTTTAGATGAAGATGGGGATTTTTCCACCCCAACAATCGAAGGGAAGGAATGCGCCTATGCTCATTATGACAAACAAGGAGTTTTAAAGTGTGGCATCGAACAGGCCTACCTCGATGGGGAAATAAGTTTTAAAAAACCCATTTCATGTCATTTGTATCCAATACGTATCACCAAAAACAAGAAAGGTTTTGAAGCTGTGAATTATCACAAGTGGGATATTTGCTCAGCGGCTTGCTCGTATGGAAAGTCTCTTCAAGTGCCTTTGTATAAATTTTTAAAAGAACCTCTCAGTCGAAAATATGGCGAGATGTGGTATAAGGAATTGGTAATTGCTATTGAGCAACCAAAATAGATCTTATTGGGACTGGTAAATAAAAAAAGGCCTCGCTATTAGCAAGGCCTTTTTTGTTATGAAGTTAAATAACTTATTCAGCTACTACGTTCACGTTGATCGTGTGCTTCACTTCTTTATGAAGATCTAGCGTAACGGTATAAGCTCCTAATTGCTTAGGTTGTTCTTTAAAGTGGATCTTCTTGCGATCAACATCAAAGCCTTTAGTCTTAAGAAAGTCTGATACCTGAACCGCTGTAACGGCACCAAAAATCTTTCCTGATTCACCAGCTTTGGTTCCGATCTCAACGGTAAGGTCACCAATTTTTGCTGCCAATACTTCAGCATCTTGCTTTAGCTTGGCTGCCTTATGAGCGGCCTGACGAATGTTTTCAGCAACTACTCTTTTGTTCGAGTCATTCGCGATAATCGCTACCCCTGAAGGAATCAAAAAATTTCTTCCATAACCAGGCTTCACGTTTACCGTATCATTTTTGTAACCGAGTCCTGCTACGTCTTGTTTCAAAATTATTTCCATAATGATTACAGGTTAAGGTTATTTTAAAGAGTCAGCTACATAAGGAAGAATAGCAATATGACGAGCTCTTTTTACAGCCTGTGATACTTTCTTCTGAAACTTCCAGCTTGTGCCTGTAAGTCTGCGAGGCAATAGTTTGCCTTGTTCGTTGATAAACTTTAAAAGAAAATCAGGATCTTTATAATCAATGTATTTGATTCCGTTTTTCTTAAAGCGGCAGTATTTAGGTTTAATTTCCGCGCGCTTAATAGGTTCGTTCATTAGTGTCATGCTTTCACGTCCTCCTTTCTTGGGCTTCCTGTTGATTTTTTAGTGCGATTAAATTCGCCTTTACGTCTGCGTGCGTTATAGATAACAGCATGTTTGTCCAATACTGTTGTCATAAAACGCATTACTGATTCGTCTCGTCTGTACTCGGTTTCGAGTATGTTGATCATGTCGGAAGAGGTAGTCGTGAATTCGATAAGGTTGTAAAAACCGGTAGACTTGTTTTGGATGGGATAAGCCATCTTCTTAAGTCCCCATTTCTCTACGTTAATAACCTCGGCATTAGCTTTGGTTAAAACCTTCACGAATTTCTCGACAGTATCCTTTGCCTGATCTTCAGACAAAACGGGATTTAAAATGAATACCGTCTCGTAGTTTTTCATGAGTTAAATAAATTGTTTAAAAATGAGGTGCAAAAATAGGAAAATTGAGCTGATGTGCCAACTATTCCTGAAAATAACCCTAAAATTGGGTGTTGTCACTCATTGAGGCCCCAATCGTATTCAAGAAATAAAATTTTCGCGTTTGACTTTATTTTTATTTGTGAGTAAGTATTGACAAAAGTGCTCACAGACCGTCCATTTTTGGTGAAATCCATACCATACCAGTTAAAAATCATGCTAAGCTGGGGTTTATCGGGCAATATTTTATTCCTGAATGGATCATCTAAAAAGGTCTTTGTTTGACGATCAAGTTGTTGATCCAGCTTTTCAGGGTCATAGGCTTGATTAAGCAAGATTGGGCAAGATTTGCTTGCGCACACTAATACCATATGAATGCGGGGGTCATTGAATGATTTTCTCAACTCTCTATGTTCTATGTCATTCAGATCCATCGTGCTATTGCCGACAGAAATAAATTTGATATCCCAAGGCGAATTCACAAATGGAATCTGAATACTGCTGCCAATTTCTTTGATGCTTTTTATAGGGTAGTATTGGATAATGAGTTTTATGGTGAATGCATTGTAAGCATTAATCCAATAGGCCATCTGCTCTTGTTTAGTCCATGTTTTTGTGTCTGGAGGCGTTTTACTTAGCAGGTTCAGATATTGGTTGAGTGTAATCGAGTCTTTGATGAATCCCGTATAACTTACTTTTCCTTCTGTTGTAACATGCTTTTTAAGCAAACCATTAAACAATTCATGCGAAATTTTGCTTTGTGAATTGGCATTGATAACGCTGTATAAGAGGAACCCAATCAATGATATTTTTTTCATAACTGTAATATTATTACGATTTACAATTAAGTCGAAAACAGTTAAGTTATAAATATTCTCCAATCCTATATGGTATTCCGAATAACATCCTAGATCACCTTCAATATAATTATGAGTAGAATACTGGCTATTTTTCGTCAGAATACGCGAATTCATAAAGATAAACTTTTATTTTACGACCTTTGATCAGTTATTGTAGGAGTGAGTTGATCATGTACAAAACAGACTTACTTATATAAAGACAACAGGATCAAGTAAATAGTCGAAACAAATTATCGATCATCAAGAAATGAATTATCAAGTAAGTGGAATACAGCAAATTGGGTTAGGTGTAGAAGATGCTGAACAGGCCTGGGCCTGGTATAGAAAATCATTTGGGATGAACGTTCCGATATTCAGAGACCATGCCACTGCTTCACTGATGACGCGGTACACAGGTGATGTAGCTCATCAACGGTATGCAATTTTAGCAATGAATCTCGAAGGAGGAGCAGGTCTTGAAATTTGGCAATACACTAGTCGCAAACCACAGGATATTTCGAGCAAAATTCTACTGGGCGACACGGGTGTCTCCGCAATCAAAATAAAGGCTCGTTCTGTTGAGGAGGCATATAAAGATCTACGAGTAAAAGGTGTTAATTTATTAACGGAAATAGTAGTTGGTCCAGACGGTCGCAAGCATTTCTATCTGGAAGATCCCTATTCAAATTTGATTGAGGTGATTGAATCCACGAGTTGGTTTCAGGAGAGAAATAGAAATTTAGGAGGAGTAGCAGGTTGCGTGGTGGGTGTTACTAATATTGATAAGGCACTCGAATTGTATCGTGATACACTTGGTTTTGGTGAAGTAATCTATGACCAAACCCAACGATTTGATGATCTTTCCGATTTGTCCGGTGGATGCCATTCATTCAGGCGAGTTTTGCTTCGTTCTTCTTCATCAAGAAAGGGCGCCTTTGGTCGATTATTAGGACAACATGAAATAGAGTTGATACAAGTAGAAGAAAGGAAAGCAGAAAAAATATTTCAAAATCGGTGGTGGGGTGACAAAGGATTTATTCACGTATGTTTTGATGTATCGAATATAGATTCACTTTCGAACACTTGTCAGCAAGCGGGTTTTGAGTTTACTGTTGATAGCAGAAATTCGTTTGATATGGGCAAGGCAGCCGGTCATTTTGCTTATTGTGAGGACCCGGATGGAACCTTAGTGGAACTTGTAGAGACTCACAAAATACCTATTATTGAAAAAGCTGGGTGGTATTTGAATTTAAAGAAACGTGATGCGTCAAAACCACTTCCTAATTGGATTCTCAAGCTATTATCACTGAATAGAGTTAAGGATTAATTACTTCACATCAAATTGAGTTAACCCCATTAAGTAACCATCGGTGTAGATTTCTACTTTGTAGTTACCAGCAATATATTCTGATCCTTTTTCGTAAGTGAAAATCAACTTTTGCTTTGTGTTGTCAAAAAGGATTTCTTGTGCTGCAGTATAAAACTCTTCTTTACCATTTAATATAAAAGTTCCGGATCCTTTAGTGGTATCAAAAATAGGTTGCCCATTCTCGTCAATTACTCGTATAAGTATTTTTTTGCCTTCGATGGGAGCTACTTTATTTTCAGCAATACTAAACTCGATTTTTATTTTCTCTAGCTGTTTTTTCCGGAAAGGAGATTCTTTTTCTCGGCCTTTCGAACTCACTGAAACCAGTACGATATTTTCTGCTTTAAGTTGAGAGGCTATCGCCACTTTGGTTGCCAACTCATCCTTATTTTTAGTAACGCGATTAAGTGAATCGTTCAATGCATTCTGATTAGTTTTCAGGTTTCTGTTTTCTGAAAATAGTTCTTTATTAACCGACTTGAGTTTTTCAATCTCTTCATCTTTTTGGTTCAATAACTCCTCGTATCCGGCCAAGCGGTCTTTTAACTCTTTGATGTCTTTTGTTCTTCGCGCGTAGCTTCTTCTCAGTTCTGCATCCACCTCTGCTTTGGCCTTTTCAAGTTCGGCAACATCACCACCCAATTTGGTAATCTCATCTATCTTTTGTTTGAGTTCAATGCTCACATCATTTAGCTGTTGCATCGTGGAGGCTAAATCTTCCGTAGTAGTGGCTAGTTCTTCCTTTACTTCAACTTTTTCTTTATAGTCGAGGTAGATCTTGATGCTTTGCACCAAAACAATAATCAAAAGAAGAGCGATAATAACACTGGATTTATTGCTTGCTTTTTTTGGTTCGATTGGAGAAGTAGGTTGATTCATTACTTTATTATTCAGAATGCGAAATTAGCGTTAATTAATGTTTTTTTCAATGCCTGTTAAACTGACCAAATGTAATGTTGTCGATTAAGAGCCGGATCAAAGAATAGTATTCCACATCGAAAAAGATCAACACTGCCGTATACGAGTCGATGATCACGTAGTTCTAGCCACGCACGATTCATTTCTTCTGAATAATGGATGTCATCTAGTATAATAATTCCCTTTTCGGCCATTCTCCTTGAAAGTAAATTGAAATATCGAATAGTCGGTTCATACTGGTGATTGGCATCCATCAATACGAAATTAATTTTAGCAGGCTTTAATAGATAATTTTCTAGTTCGGTATCAAGGTTGCCCTCTATCAATCTGATGTTTTTTGTATCGAAATATTCAAAATGAGTACGCGCTACATTAATCATGGAGGGATTACCTTCAAACGTTGTTACATGGATATTATTTTTCTGTGCAAGATAAAGGGATGTAATTCCCATTGAAGTGCCCAATTCCACGACTTGTGAAGCATCCATATAATGGATGATCCGGTAATATAATCGGCTAAATAATGCCGGACTTAGACTGGTTTCTGCGATTTTTGAAAGGGTTCTGTTTTCTTTTTTAAAATGAGATGATTTGGCTCCGAGATCATGAATCGTTACTTCCGTTAAATTTACCAACAGCTTTTGGCGGATTTCTTCAATGGCTGTAAATTCTGGTTTATCCGGATTATCATTTTTTATCACCTTATTATAAAAATCAAAGAAGAAGGGAGAGTGTATCGAATGCTCGTCAACGGAATCAAGCCAATGTTTAAAATAGGACCTTATCTGAAAGAATTTAGACACAGATTAGTGTGGTTGGTAAGTGATGCTTTATTTTCTTAGAGTATAAAACTACCGAAAGAAAAATTCAGGAAGAGAAATGAATGAGATTAGTTTAGGCGTATCGGTGCTATCATGGTGAACGCAGGCACAATAACCTCAAATCTCACACCGTCTACGATACGCTCCATCTGGTAAGTTCCCACCATTTTACCAATTCCGGATTTAAGATTACACCCCGAAACATATTGATGATTCTGACCAGGTTCAAGTACAGGTTGCTGACCAACCACCCCATCACCTTCTACTTCACGAGGCGTAAATCCAGCATCATAAATATGCCAATGTCTTCGTAGCAATTGAATCGTGTATTCACTTTGATTTTCTATGCTTATGCGGTAGGTAAACACATAGTGATATTGGCTTGGGCTCGAGTACGAAGGCTGGTACTCTGTTTCCACACTCACCTTTATTCCTTGTGTTATTTCTGTAATCATGCGTTCAAAAATATCAAATTTTTCTATTTTTCAACCCGGTTATTAACTTCATTGACCGAAAATAAATTTAATGAGTTTGGACGTAAAAATTGCTCCTTCCTGGAAAACAAAACTCGAAACAGAGTTTCGCAAGCCTTATTTTAAGCAGCTTATTCAATTTGTTAAAAATGAGTACCAAACCCACACAGTGTACCCGCCTGGCAAAGAGATCTTCAGGGCTTTTGATTGTTCTGATTTTGATCAAGTAAAGGTGGTAATTATAGGCCAGGACCCTTATCATGGCCCTGGCCAGGCAAATGGCCTCTGTTTTTCTGTTCGTGATGGTGTTACACCACCACCTTCACTCAAGAATATTTTCAAAGAAATACATAATGACTTAGGTAAGCCTATTCCGAAAAATGGTGAACTTGAGGGGTGGGCCAAACAAGGCGTGCTGTTATTAAACGCTACCCTTACGGTGCGAGCTTCTTCTCCTGGATCGCATCAAAATAAAGGATGGGAGACCTTTACAGATGCCGTGATCAAACAAATCTCAGATCAGAAAAGTAACTTGGTTTTTCTATTGTGGGGTGCCTATGCGCAGAAGAAAGGGGAAATCATCGATCGTAATAAACATCTCGTTTTAATGTCAGCACATCCATCGCCATTTTCTGCAGACCGTGGCTTTTTTGGATGTAAACACTTTAGTAAGACAAATGAATACCTAAAAAGTAAAGGATTGAAGGAAATAGAATGGTGAAGTAGGTTATTAGTTGTTAGTTCTTCGTTGGTGAGATTTACTCAATGCCAACAACGAAGAACTAACAACGATTATCTAATCAGCTTAAAGAATCTGCTCCAACGAATTTTATGTACGAAGTCTGCATACTTGTCGATGGAAAGCCAGATAAAGAACCCTTTACCTACAATATGGTCTTCGGGTACAAAACCCCAATAACGCGAGTCAAGTGAATTATGTCTGTTGTCACCCATCATGAAGTAATAATTCTGATTAAAGGTATACTCAGTTATTTCCTTCCCTTCAATAGTAAGTTTACTGTTCTCGATTTTTACTTCTTTATTGTGATCATATTCACGTATCACAGTGCCGTAAATTGCTAAGGTTGAGTCATTAACAGGGATTTTCATTCCTTCTTTCGGAATGGTGAGTGGCCCATAGTTATCACCGTTCCAGGGAGTATATTTTGAGCCAGGGAAAATTCTGGTATCCTGTCCTTCTCCTGTGCGATAGTCATCATCAACGGAAACAATGTATGGCAATGTTTTTAGTTCATCTACCTTTGATTTGGTTAAGAACATTTGATACACTGCTTTATTATTTTCAGGTCTTCCTAAATACGTATAATCGTCAGGGTCTAATTCGAGTTTATTAAGATTGCGTTCATTGATTTCGTCATTGGCAGTAACCAAATAACTATACTGCATCTCAGAAGGGTTACTCAATGGCTGACCGTTGATTATTACTTGTTTATTTTTTATTTCTAAAACGTCACCAGAAATAGCAACGCACCGCTTAATGTAATTGGTCTTTAAGTCGATAGGATAATCTTTACCTTCATTAAGATCTTTAGGTGGCACATTGAAAACAACCACATCTTCTCTTTTTACTTCACTAAAACCGGGGAGTCTGTAAGTAGGAAGTTGAATCCAATCTACGTAAGAGGGTAAGTTGGTAAACCATATTTTTTGATGTGTCAATGGCAGTTGTAGAGGCGTTCGAGGTGTGCGTGTTCCATAGTGAAACTTGCTTACAAACAGAAAATCACCCACTAACATGGATTTTTCCATGGAGGGTGTTGGGATCGTGTACGCTTCCATAATGAGCCAACGTATCAGGGTGGCAGCAACTACCGCAAATAGCACAGCGTCCCACCATTCGCGTACAGCGGACTTAGGTTTCTTAACTTCCTGTGCTTTCTCTTTTTTCTCCCAAAACTTCCAATTCATAGTTCGATAATTGTTAAAAATCTGGCAAAGAAAATGATTTTTGAGTTAGAAAGGGTCACAACTGCAAAAAATCATCTATAGTAAATATCCCTTTCTTTCCGGCAAGCCACTCAGCCACGAGTACGGCACCCAAGGCAAACCCTTCACGCGAATGGGCTGTGTGGGTGATTTCAATATCATCCACTTCCGATGAGTATTTAACACTATGAGTTCCCGGAGCCGGATCAATACGGAATGAGTTAATAACGAGTGCATTAGACTTTTCGGCCGCCCCCAAGTTCCATTCTTTTTTTCGCTTAAGGTTTTTTATTACACCCTCGGCAAGTGTGATGGCTGTTCCGCTAGGTGCATCTTTCTTTTGAGTATGGTGAGTTTCATCGATTGATACTTCATATTGGATATATCGATCCATCAACTTTGAAAGGTATTCATTCAATTTGAAGAACAAATTCACACCCAGGCTGAAATTGGATGAGTATAGCAAGGTTCCATTTTTCTGCCGGCAATGCTTTTCTATTTCATCCTTATGTTGCAACCATCCTGTTGTGCCGCATACTACTGGTATTCCCTTATCAAAACATGTTTTTAAATTATTTACTGCTGCTTCAGGCTGTGTGAATTCAATGGCCACATCTACGGAGTTCTCAAACAAAGCAATGTTGTCACCAACGTCAATTCTGCCTGTTATCTCATGGCCTCTTGATTGAGCAATTTTTTCAATGGTCTTGCCCATTTTACCGTAGCCAATCAACACTATCTTCATTTTCTGATTTATAATTATGAATAATCTGCCTTTTAAAACTTTATTTTTAATGCGATACCAGAATTGCGTCCAGTCATTATGGAGTTTTCAATCATAGGCTCTAACCGTACCTGCATTTTAGGGTTAATTTCAAATTCTTTGAGATGAGCATCTACATGTGCATCAACCATTTGTAAAATGTACCAAAAGCCATTTAAAATGATGTAGAAATCCCGTTCGCGTCTGGTTCGGTCAACAATATTGCGAAGTTGATCTATGGTATAGCCTTTTGTGGTTTTTGTTGATCCAGATGAGGGTTCATTGATTAAATCAAAAAGCTGCCCCCTGAATTTCAAATTTGCTTTATGATAAACATTGGTAGCATAAAGTAATGCTCCAAATCCACCATACACCAAGGGTATCTTCCAATACTTTTTATTGTAGACCTGACCGGCTCCCGGAAAAATTGCTGAATATAGTAATGCTTTGCGTGGATCAAATCGTTTTGAATAGGATTCGATTTCCACGATTTGCTTTTCTCCTTGTATGTGGGAAGTATCAGGAGGTAGTGTTTGGCTTTTTATTAATGTATCGTTCTTAATTTCTTGTGACCAGCATATCCCTGCCGATACCATTAGGAGCAATGCAAGAAAAAGTAAACCACGCATGTTAGACTTTTAGGATATCCAGAATTCGATTGAGGTCTTCTACCGAAAGAAATGGTATACGGATTTCACCCTTCTTTCCATCACTCTTTATGTTAATTTTTGTGCCAAAGTGTGATGATAAGGTTGTCTGTAATTGTGAAATCTCCTTAGAATGAGAAGGTGTGGTTACCGATTTGGAAGGTTCTACATTGGTATTGGTTTCCGTCATTAGCTGACGAGCCAGTTCTTCAACTTTTCGAACGGAAAGATCTTCGGTTAGTATCTTTTTAAAGAGATAAAGTTGTGACTCAGAATTGTCTATGTTAATGATGGCACGGGCATGCCCCATAGAAAGACGATTGTCACGTAATGCAATTTGAATGTCGGGAGGAAGTTTTAATAAACGAAGGTAGTTGGTAACAGTCGATCTGTTTTTGCCGACACGGTCACCTAATTCCTCCTGTTTCAGATTGCATTCTGTTAGAAGTCTTTGATAGCTTAACGCAATTTCAATAGGATTTAGATTTTCTCGCTGGATGTTCTCGATCAGCGCCATTTCCAGCATTTGCTGATCATCGGCCAGTCTTACATAGGCAGGAACCGCTTTAAGTCCCGCTAATTTTGAGGCCTGAAACCTTCGTTCACCTGATATTAATTGATATTGATTCTGGGCTAGTTTGCGAACAGTAATGGGTTGAATAATACCATGAACTTTGATTGACTCAGCCAGTTCTTTTAATGCTTCCTGATCGAAGTGCTGTCGTGGCTGAAATGGATTGGTCTCAATTTCATCCAATGGGATTTCGTTGAGATTTTCGTGAGTAGTATGAGTGCCAACAGGATTGGTTACATCTACTTCCAGCTTTTCTTCGTCTGGAGTATCACTTAAAAGCGCACTCAGTCCTCTTCCCAATGCTTTCTTTTTGCTCATTTTGACATTCCATTTTTATCCAATATTTCGTGGGCCAGGTTAAGGTAACTCACGGCCCCTTTGCTTTCTGCATCATGCACGATCACAGGCAATCCAAAACTAGGGGATTCACTTAGTTTCACATTACGGGGTATGATGGTATTGAATGCAATATTTTTAAAATGTGTTCTTACTTCTTCCACCACTTGATTTCCTAATGAAGTACGGGAATCATAAAGTGTGAGTAGGATACCTTCTATTTCCAGTTTTGGATTCAGGCGTGTTTGAATGATCTTAATCGTATTTAATAACTTACCTAAACCTTCCAAGGCAAAATATTCGCATTGTACGGGTATCATGACCGAATCGGCAGCGGTAAGGGAGTTAATGGTTATTAGCCCGAGTGATGGTGAACAATCGATGATAATAAAATCGTACTGATCTTTAACTTTAGCTAGCGCCAATTTCATTTTCTCTTCGCGGTGCTCAATGTTCACCATTTCCACTTCGGCACCTACCAGGTCAATGTGTGAAGGTAGTATGTCCAGGTACTTCAATTCATTTTTTACAATTACTTCCGAGGGATTCACCCCATCGATCATACACTCATAGATTCCCTTCTGCACTTCTTTTGGATTGATACCCAAACCGGAAGTAGAGTTTGCCTGAGGGTCTGCATCGACCAACAAGGTTTTGAATTCCAATACAGCCAGGCTGGCAGCCAGATTAATAGCCGTAGTAGTTTTACCGACTCCTCCTTTTTGATTCGCAATAGCGATTATTTTACCCATTTTTAAGGACCTCGTGGTTGTTTAGCAAAAAATAACCCCGACATAATCGGGGTTACAAATATAGGGTAATGTATTGATGTACCAACGTGCCTGAAAATCGAAATTTCAGTGTTATTGCTGTCCTACTACTTCTTTTTCGAAGCCTTGCGGGCTTCCTCGCTTGCTTTCATCGCCTGCTCTAATTTGCTCATGAAACTTGATTTCTTACCTGTGCCACCACCGGCCAGCATCTTCTTTTTGTGATCTTCCATCACAGCCATGATTTTATCTTCATCCACGAAGCGCTTAATGATAAGCTGTTGCGCAAATGTTACCATGGTGGAGAAAAAATAATAAAAACTAAGACCCGCAGAGAATGAATTGAGAATAAACATGAACACAACAGGCATGAGATATTGCATGGATTTCATGGGGCCTTCCACCGTGCTTACCTGATTGTTTTGCCAAACCGAAAGCAACGAAGCGCCTGTCATTAGAATTACAAATAGGCTGACATGATCGCCATAAAATGGAATGGTGAATGGAAGGGTGGCTATTGAATCATATGCGGATAAGTCCTCAGCCCATAAAAATGGTTGCTGACGTAATTGAATGGCCACAGGAAAAAACCAAAACATGGCAAACAGAATAGGCATTTGGAGTACTAGCGGGATACATCCGCTAAAGGGGTTGACACCAGCCTGCTGATATAGCTTCATCTGATCCTGTTGATTTTGAGCCATGTTGTCTCCGTTCTTTTCCTTGATAAGGTCAAGTTCTGGCTTCAATAATTTCATTTTGGCCATACCGAGATATGACTTATATGACAATGGCAACAACACCATTTTTACGAATAGTACTAACAAAATGATGATGATACCGTAGTTGTCAAAGAAGCGCTCCAGAAATTTAAAAACCGGAATCAAAACAAATTTGGTGATCCACAGCATCGGGGGCCAACCTAAGCTCAGGTTTTTAGAAAAATCTTCAGCGACAGTTGGTAAGATATCATAATCGTTGGGGCCAAAATAGTATTGAAAAGTTGCCTTTTTGGAAGCGAGATCATCAGAGGAAATATAGAGTTCTACATTGGCCTCTTTTACTATGTTGGTGTCATTCGGGTTAGCAAAAGTTTTTACTTCGCCACCTGCGAAAGAGTTTTTTGCGATGATCGATGAAATGAAAAACTTCTGACGTACTGCGACCCATTTTATAGGATTTACAATAGCATCAGTTTCAAGATCACTGGAGGTTTCACTAAGCCCGTCAAAATCTCCATTTACATCATAATAATTAATGGTTGTTTTGGTACGGCTATCGGCCATCGCTTTTTCTTGTAAAACAATCTGATCGTGCCACCGGTAAGTAATATTTTTTCCACCTAGCGAAATGCCTGCCGTTTGTATCTCATAACCAATTTGATAACCGGTTGGAGGAATAGAATAAATGTGCTTGATGAAACTACTTTCACCGGTTTTTGCAGTCAGTGAAATTAATGTGGTGTCAGCCTTCTTAGAAGATTCTACCTGGTAGTATAATTTATATAAGTCAATTTCTTTTCCCTCGTAGTTGGCAATTAATGAAAAGGTATTATTACCATCCTTTGCAAGGTATAATGGTTCTTGTGAATAAGTCTTGAAATTCTTTAGTTGAACATCTTTAATAAAACCTTTATTGGATAAGCTGATTCGAACGTCATTGTTTTCAATAGTAGTTGATTCCTCATTGCCCGACAAAAAAGATGAGAGCGTGCCGTATTGATATATTACGGTGCTGTCTATTTTACTGAATTGAGTGAGTGAATCAATCTTAACACTACTACCTTCTATAGCGGGTGACGTAACCTGCGCAGGCTGTGCCGTTTCAGGTGTTGGCGTGGGAGCAAGAAAATTAAAATATACTAGGAGGAGTACTGCTATGAGTGTAAGTCCAATTGCTGAGTTTCTATCCATGATCTAAATGTGAACAAGTTTTTAATTAAGTGAGATTTAAGACTGCGAACTTGACTTTTTATGACTCATTGCAGCTTCAACAAATTTTACAAATAAAGGATGTGGATTTAATACCGTGCTTTTAAGTTCGGGGTGGTACTGCACACCAATAAACCAAGGGTGATCTTTTAATTCAACGATTTCAACCAGATTTGTATCAGGATTAATACCCACTGCTTTTAATCCGGCTTCTTCAATCTGATCTAAATATTTATTATTGAATTCGTAGCGATGCCTGTGTCTTTCCTGAATGATGGAATCGCCATAAACATGATATGCCTTTGTTCCCTTTTTTATTTTACAAGCATAAGATCCTAACCTCATGGTGCCACCTTTGCTGGTGATTTTTTTCTGTTCTTCCATCATGTCGATTACAGGATGTTTGGTCTTAGGATTCAACTCGGTGGTGCTGGCTTCTGCCAGGTGAAGTACATTGCGTGTAAATTCTACTACAGCGCACTGCATACCCAGACAAATCCCTAAAAATGGGATTTTATTTTCGCGTACAAATTTTATCGCTTCAATTTTCCCTTCAAGTCCACGTTCGCCAAAACCTGGCGCTACCAAAACAGCATCCAGGTTTCCGAGCATACTCTGCACGGTGTCTGCGTATATGTCTTCTGAAGAAATCCATTTAAGTTTTACTTTGCAATCATTTTGAGAGCCTGCATGAATGAAGGCTTCAGCAATGGATTTGTATGCATCTGGCAGGGTAACATATTTACCAACCAAGCCTATGTTTACTTCATTGATTGGATTTTTTAGTTTGCCTAAAAACACTTTCCATTGCTCAAGGTCTGGCTCTTGCTTGGTAGTAACTTTTAGTTTTGAGAGTACCCGTTCATCCAATTTCTCTTTGCGCATGAGCATGGGCACATCATAAATGGTTTCTGCATCAATAGCTTCAATCACGGAGTTGAGATTGACGTTGCAAAACAAAGCTAGCTTCTTTCTAATATCCATAGAAAGGGCGTGCTCAGTTCGGCAAACTAATATATCAGGTTGAATTCCGTAAGAAAGAAGTTCTTTTACAGAGTGTTGGGTGGGTTTGGTTTTTAATTCCTTGGCAGCACTTAAATAGGGGATTAGTGTTAAATGAATTACGAGTGCGTTGTTCGGCCCTAAATCCCATCGTACCTGACGTACGGCTTCTACAAAAGGAAGAGATTCAATATCACCGACAGAACCGCCAATTTCTGTAATGATGAAGTCATATTTGCCACTTTCGCCCAAAAGAAAAATGTTTCTTTTGATCTCATCAGTAATGTGAGGAACAACCTGAACGGTTTTACCCAAATATTCGCCTTTTCGCTCCTTAGTGATTACATTATTATAAATTCGGCCAGTCGTTACGTTATTTGCCTGCGAGGTAGTAATGTTAAGAAAACGCTCATAGTGCCCAAGATCCAGGTCGGTTTCTGCACCATCGTCAGTCACATAACATTCCCCATGTTCATATGGATTCAGCGTGCCTGGATCGATATTGATGTAGGGATCAAATTTTTGGATGGTCACTGAAAAGCCTCTGGCTTGAAGTAACTTACCCAAAGAGGCTGAAATGATACCCTTGCCCAAAGAAGAGGTAACACCACCCGTAACGAAGATGTATTTAGCAGAAGACATGCGTAATCCCGGAAATTTGGTCGCAAAGGTAGGTAATTGACACTCTTAACCCACGCTCACTTTTCAAAAAATCTTAGATTTCTGAATCAATTAACAAAAACTATAACGGCTTTATACTGATTGGATTAGTATTTAACCGAAAGCTTTATCCAATATTAATTTTTCGTATCTGCTGTTTATCAATAAAATACAATGGTTAATCGATGATTTAGCTGACCCATCCATAGCTTTTTTAGATAACGACATTATAAAGGTAACTAGCGATATTCTTCAATTTATATTCGATAAGTAAAATGATTTGGAAACGGTTTTGGCTATTATCATTACTGCTTATTGCTTCCATTTTTCAATTTAAAAGTTTTGGTCAGTGTGCCGGGATAATGGAGCCTGGATTTGCTTTTTTAACCAGTAGCAGGGGGTGTGCTCCATTTACGGTTAATATTCAAACACTCTATTTATCTTCGGTGGCAGGGACCGAATACTATGTAGATTGGGGTGATGGCACACCAGAGGAGACTTACGTTCAAGTAAACGCGACTGGTGTTTCCATGTCACATAATTATCCAAATGCCTCAGTAAATTGCGGTTACGATGTAGTAGTTGATGCTTCAAATGCCTGTAATCCACGTGGCAGTGTGGTACCGATAAACACACAGGTTATCGTCTGGACCAATGATGTGGTGGCCATTAATCCAGGAGTATTTCGTGTTTGTCAGGGTTTTGCCGCTAGTCTTCAATTTACGGATAATAGCACCTGGAACTGTTTTCCACGACCCACTCGTGAAAATAGTGAACCTCGATGGATACAATGGATATACGGAACGGGGATTTTAGCCAACCAAATCCCGGGAATAAAAGTGAATGGGGTAACACCCGGTGCATTTCCATATAAGAATCCGGCACCAGCCCAAAATCCTATCTACCCGGTTTTGGCCCCTGGTCTTCAAAGTCTTGCTATTAATGTTCCTGCAACATTACCAGCCGACCTAGGTAAAGAGTTTGTTGTAACCTTGAATAATTGGAATCAGTGTAACGCCTATGATAAAAATCTCTTAGATGGCAATCCATTTAATCCTGTTTCAGGCAATTTGGTTTTGGGAGATAATGCGGCACAAGTAACCACGGCAAAGGTTGTTATAGTCGCGTCTCCACAACCTGATTTCATCACGCGGGTTGGCAATGCAACCGGTGCATTACAGTCTGTTTTTTGTATAGGTGATAATATCTATTTTGATAATAAAACTCCGGGAATTAGTGGTGCAAGTTTTGGGTATACCTGGCAGTTTTTTGATAATAACACAGGTGTTGGCACACCACTTTCAACTTCCACTAGTGCCAATCCGGTTTTTGCATACCCAACAGCAGGACCTAAAATGGTTCGACTTTCGGTAGTTGATAATAATGCTGTTGGTAATTGTGTTGCAATAGTTGAGAAAGTGATAACCATGTCGCCAGCACTCGTTGCAAAAATTAGTACAACTGATATTAATGATATTTCAATTGCACCTGATTTTTGTCAAAATGCAAATGCACCATTTACTACTTTTCAGGTAAAGTTATCGGATGTTTCAGTAGGCACGCCTACCCCTGATACGCAATGGCGATGGGAATTCTACAATGAATCCAATACGTTGGTAAGAAAGGTACCGGCAACCGGATATTCATCGGTAATTTTAGGGCCTTTTGTTGAGAATTTTACTAATCGTGGCATTTATAGCGTTAAGTTGTTTATACGTGATGCGATCACAGGTTGTGAAACGATCGATGTAACTCAAATACGAATATTTGAAAAACCGATCCCAGTTTTTACAGCCACCCGTGTTTGTGAAGGAATATCAACTTCATTTATAGAAAATTCAACGCTTCAATCAGTGCAGGGCGAAAGAATCACAAACATTGAATGGGATTTTAATTACAATGGCATCGTATTCAATAAAGACCCACTCTTTGATAATCAGAAAAATTTTTCTCGTATACTGGGTGTCGCGGGCACTTATCAGGTTGCACTTCGCACAACAGCCAGTGTAAGTGGATGTTCTGATATAAAAGTTATACCGGTAGTTGTTGATCCTGCTCCGATTGCTTTATTTACTCCGGATGTTACAGCTGGCTGTAGTGAGCTGGTTGTTACGTTTACTAATAATTCAATTGTAGGCCAAACAAGTGTAATCGACCGTTATGTTTGGGAAATTGATGAAAAACAAGGTCTTGGTTTTCAGCCCGTCTTTACACAATTTCTATCAGATCCCTTATTTACTAATCTATTTATAACAACATTTAAAAATGTTTTAACAACGAACAAGTTATTCGATGTACGATTACGCTCAATTGCCGTTCAAGGATGTGAAACAATTTCTGCACCGGTTACAATAACTGTTTTTCCGGGTACACGATCAGGATTTATTTCATCCAATTATTCACCTTTTAATACTAACTGTTCACCGCAAACTATCAGTTTTAATGTGGATGCAGAAACAAAGGCGCTCAATCCAAGTGATTATCGTTGGAGGATATCAGATAATACGGGTTTGATTTCCGAAACGAGCACAGGCACTACTCCCAATTTTAATTATACATTTTCCAATACAAGTCAGGCCATCAAAGATTTTTCGGTAACCTTAACGACCACATTAACTTCCGGGTGCTTTGGTGATTCAATCCGAACGATCCGGATAAGCCCCGTACCCATATCTTTATTTTTGTTAGACACTCTTCAGTTTGATTGCAATGTGATGAAGTTACAATTGGAAGCTGTTCAGAAAGGGCTTCAGGATTATCATTGGATCGTTGAAGAAAATGGAGTGACCACCGTGAATGTTACTCAAGCGAGCGACAAATATCAATATATGGTCAACCGACAACCTTCAACAGGTAATGATTTAAATCTTAACGTTTCACTAGACACGAAAAATTTTGCGAATTGCTCAAGTATTGCAACGAGTAAGAATATCATAGTTCCCAAACGTGATGACATCAATATTTCATTTACAGCAACTCCAGCTTTACAGTCATTGCCTTCATCTACAGTAAGTATTAATAATCAAACCAACATTGGACCATGGACCTATCTGTGGGATTTTGGAGACGGCACACAATCAACCATCGCTGGAATTACTTCACATACCTATACAACTTCGGGTAAATTCACCATCACACTCACTGTAACCACCGGAGTTTGCTCTGCAGTGCAAACGCAGCAAATCGAAATATTAGCAATTCCACCCATTGTTGATTTTACAGTGGACCCTCCCAGTGGTTGTGTTCCATTAACGGTAAACTTTAATAACCTTTCACAATTTGCAGATCCAGGTACCTATCAATGGGATTTTGGTGACTTAACATCGTCCGGTTCAATTAATCCAGTACATACTTATTATGAACCAGGGCGATATACAGTAAGTTTATCTGCTTCCAATATCACAGGTCAAAAAATTACAGAAACGAAACAAGCAGTTATTGAAGTATTTCCTAAGCCAAAGTCAGGCTTTGAGATCAAACCCAATATTGTTTATATCCCAGGCGGAATATTATATACAAACAATCGAAGCTTTGATGTATCAAGATTTGAATGGGACTTTGGTGACGGTTCTACCTCTACCGACTATGAACCACAACATAAATATAAAGACGAGGGGATTTACACCATTTCACTCACGGCCTACAATCAATTTGATTGTTCGGATTCTACGAAACTTG
Source organism: uncultured Ohtaekwangia sp. (assembly GCA_964349405.1). GTDB lineage: Bacteria > Bacteroidota > Bacteroidia > Cytophagales > Cyclobacteriaceae > ELB16-189. The sequence continues at coordinate 19,158 of CAYGGY010000033.1, forward strand.
TAAATATTGTAAAAGTGATAAAAGGAGGAGTGATATTAATACCAAATGCATTTTCACCTGGCTCGAATCGTGGAGGTGCTGGGGCAGGAACGGGTGATGGGAAAAACGATACATTTTTACCGCTTACCCGCGGAGTCGTAGCATTTGAACTCTTAGTGTTTAATCGATGGGGTACGTTACTATTTGAAAGTACTGATTCTGAAAAAGGTTGGGATGGAACCTTCCAGGGAAAATTATGTCAACAGGATGTGTATGTATATAAGTTTACCGCATCCTACGAAAATGGTGAACGAGTTGTGCGGGTAGGAGATATTAATCTGATTCGATGAAACGAATTTTCCTGTTTATGTTTTTGATTATTTTATCTGGGAAGATCTTTTCTCAAGACCCCCAGTTCTCACAATATTATTCAGCGCCACTTTATTTAAATCCAGCATTTACGGGCACGTCACAAGAGCATCGCTTCATTACAAATTATCGTAACCAATGGCCTAATGTAGCCCGCGGATTTGTTACCTATGCTGTCTCTTATGACGCAGATCTCTATCAATACAATAGTGGAGTTGGATTTTTAGCGACCGTAGATCAGGCAGGAAGTGCCGGGATGAAATCATCGCAATTTAATTTTCTGTATTCATATAAATGGCGTGTGGCCAATAAATGGGTGGTTTCTGCCGGATTAAATTTTGGCTATGCTTTTCGCTCGATCGATATGAATAAGCTCGTATTTGGTGATCAGTTATTATTTGATTCGGACGGAACAACTCCCAGCGATGATCCCATTTTATTTAATCTTGGAACAGTCGGTTATTTTGATTTTAACACAGGGGTTCTTGCCTACAATAAAAATTTCTGGATAGGACTATCCGCAAGTCATCTTAATACACCGAACCGATCGTTATTAAATGAAGAGTCTGTCATACCTATGAAAACAAGTATCCATGGAGGCGTCAGGATTCCTTTGTACCAAGGACCACATAAAAAAGACCACATAGCAGTTTTATCCCCATCGTTTGTATATAAGAAACAGGGTAGGTTTGATCAATTGGATCTTGGATTATATTTTATTTATAGTCCTGTCATGATTGGTTTTTGGTATCGGGGTATTCCGCTTCAACAAAATGTACGTGACAACCTGAGTCAGGATGCTGTTATTATTATTCTAGGGTTTCAGTTTGAAAAATTTGAAATCGCATACAGTTATGATCTGACCGTTTCAGAGTTGGGACCTAATTCTGGTGGGAGTCACGAGGTGGCTATAAAATATAACCTTCCAATTATCCATAAGGCCAAGGCCAAGAAATTGGAGAAGTATATTCCTTGTCCTACTTTCATGCATAAGTGATTTGTTAATTCCGGTTGCCTACCGCCCATAATTCCTGGTCTCTGTAAATACTGAAATTAGTCATTACCTTTAGCCTCGTTTTGTATCACACTTTTAGGTTTTTAGGGAAATGAATTTTAAGAACGAATTAGACGCTAATCAGATATTTGAGGTGGTTTCGCGTGTATCGCGTAAGCTGGGACTGGAGACTTATGTAGTAGGAGGGTTTGTAAGAGATTTGATCCTGAAAAGACCTTGCAAAGACATAGATTTTGTTTGCATTGGAAGTGGAATTCAATTGGCCAATGAGGTGGGCCATGAACTAGGTAACGCGCAAGTTACGGTGTTTAAGAATTTTGGTACAGCCATGATTAAACATCATGATTTCGATTTGGAGTTTGTGGGGGCACGTAAAGAGTCCTATCGAAGTGAATCCAGAAAACCAATTGTTGAAGATGGCACCCTTGCCGAAGACCAGCAACGGAGGGATTTTACCATTAACGCTATGGCCATAAGTTTATCATCAGCCTCGTATGGTGAGTTAATAGATCCTTTCGGAGGAGTGGAGCACATAAAGCAGAAGCTCATTAAAACACCCCTTGATCCCAACATCACCTTTTCTGATGATCCGTTAAGAATGATGCGGGCAATTCGGTTTGCTACTCAATTGAATTTTGATATTGATGCTGATACGTACGAGGCCATTATAAAAAACACACATCGGCTTTCTATTGTTTCCATGGAGCGCACGATTGATGAATTGAATAAAATCATTGTGTCATCGGTGCCCTCTTACGGATTTAAAATGCTTTTCCAAAGCAGATTGTTGCAGCAGATTTTCCCCGAGATGGTGGCTTTGCATGGGGTGGAGTATCAGGACAACAAAGCACATAAGGATAACTTTTTCCATACACTTCAAGTATTGGATAATGTTTCAAAAGTATCGGACGATCTGTGGTTGCGCTGGGCGGCTATCTTACATGATATTGCTAAACCGGCCACTAAGCGATTTGATAAAGCTGTTGGATGGACTTTTCATGGTCATGAAGACAAAGGTGCGCGCATGGTGCCGGGCATTTTCAGAAGACTCAAGTTGCCAATGAATGAAAAGATGGAGTTTGTAAAGAAACTCGTTCGACTTCACCTCAGACCGATTGCATTGGTAAAAGAAGTTTCCGACTCCGCCATCAGGCGTTTACTTTTTGAAGCAGGTGAAGACATTGAAGCGTTAATGATGTTGTGTAAAGCGGATATTACCTCAAAGAATAATGAAAAGGTGGCGAGGTATTTGCAAAACTTCGCACACGTAGAGAAGAAGATGGTGGAGTTGGAAGAAAAAGATCAGGTAAGAAACTTCCAGCCACCCGTCACCGGTGATGAAATTATTCAATTATATAACGTCTCGCCTGGGCCAATTATTGGTGAAATAAAAGAAGAAATAAAGGAAGCAATCCTTGACGGAATAATTAAAAATGATCGTCAGGAAGCTTATGATTTATTGATTAAAATTGCCCATCGAAAAGGATTAGTAAGTAATGAAATCAATTCTTAAAGTGCATAACCTATAAAACTCTATGAAAATAAATGTTATTATCTCTTTTTTTTTAACGCTCTTCTCCCTTAATGCATTTACGCAGGCACAAAAACAGCCTGTAAAAACAGAGGCTAAGCCTGCGGTAAAAACGGAAACCAAACAAGCTGCTAATCAAACAGATGCGAAAAAACAGCCGGTTAACCCATTGACGGAACACTTCTACAAAAAGTATGTAACAGCTCTTCAATGGAATGATAATGAAGTTGCCAAAGACGCCTTGTATGATCTGATCATTGAAAACCCACAGAATGATTCGCTAATCTTCAATCTTGCTTACTATTACCACGAAAATCAAAAGCATGTATCTGCTGTATTAGTATCACAGCAATTACTGGCCAGAAACCCAAAGAACACGACTGCTCTTGAGATTTCGGCAATAGGCTATGAAACCATGGGAGTGCCCGATCGCGCGTTGCAAAATTATGAGAGCCTTTATTTGCTCACGAATAATATAGCAACCTTATATAAGATGGCTTTTTTGCAATATGATTTGAAGCGATTCACCGAAGGGCTTGCCTCTATTGATATACTCCTTTCAAACAATGAACTCGATAGCGCGAAAGTTGTTTTTAATGACGTTGAAAATAAGCCAAAAGAATACCCTATGAAGGTTTCAATATTAAACCTTAAAGGATTGATTCAGCAAGAACATTTTGGAGATAAGGCAGCCGCTAAAAAATCATTTGAAGAAGCCTTGGCTATTTCCCCTGATTTCATTCCGGCAAAGCAGAACGTGGTTAAATTAAAGTAAATGTGATGCAACCTTTTGGTTGCATGCTGGTCTGTAGACTAAGTTAAATTTGGTTGGAGGCTCAGACAACACATATTCATCATGAGATTATTGATCGGTGCCGCCATGGCGACCGGGTTGCATACTATGAACTATATAAATTATATAGCCGTAGTATGTATAATATTAGCTATCGTATCGTTAGTAATGAAATTGAAGCGGAGGATGTATTGCAGGAGGCATTTATAAGCGCTTTTAATAATCTGCATCATTATCGGGGTGACTCAACGTTTGGCGCGTGGCTTAAACGAATTGTTATCAATAAAGCTATCAATCAACTTCATAAAAGAAAGTTGGAACGCATACCGGAAGATGACCGATGGGATTTGAAAGAAGAAGAAGAAACGGATGTGCTGGATGGGTATCCATTCACGGTAGAAAAAGTAAAAGCAGCCATTGAGCTTCTTCCGGATGGCTACCGATCGGTATTGTGCATGTATTTGTTTGAAGGGTTTGATCATGCTGAGATAGGAGAGGTGCTGGGTATTTCTGAATCCACCTCAAAATCTCAGTTCAATAGAGCAAAAAAGAAATTAAAAGAATTACTTGAATCAAAATGATATGAAAGATTCATTGACAAATTTCATTACGAAAAATCGTCAGGAGTTTGACGATAAGCAGCCTTCTGATACTACTTGGAGCAAAATTGAAAGTCGTTTGCCCGGCAGCAGAATATCACTATGGCGTAATGTGCAAGTGTGGAGAGCGGCTGCTATTTTGTTATTTACATTTTCATTTTACTTATTGATTTTCAGGAGCAACAGTCAAAATATGCGTGCCGATAGGGCAAAACTACAAGTTGAATTTTTGGATTTAGAAAACTTCTATAATGGCCAGATTGCTGACAAAGTAGCGTTGATCAGTACTATTCAGGAATTCAATGATGAAGATAGTTTTGCTCAGGATCTTGAAAAACTAGATGCCATGTACCAGGTATTGCGTGAGCAGATGAAAGCGCACCCCTCGGAAAAGATAAAAGACGCTATGATTCTCAACATGCTGGTGCGTGTTGATTTACTAAATCAACAGATCAAAAATCTTGAAGATGCTGAAAAGAAATCAAAGGAAGTGGCTATCTAAAATTCTTCTTCGCTTTTGAGTTCAAATTTTTCTGTGGTGGAATCTACGATTTTACCTTCCTCACACTTCAATACGCGGGCTGGAAATTTACGTATTAAGCCATAACTGTGTGTTGCCATTAACACAGCCGTACCACTTTTATTTATTTGCTGAAATAATCTAAGTATTTCGCTGGCTACTTTAGGGTCAAGGTTTCCTGTTGGTTCATCAGCAATAAGAATCAGTGGCTCGTTAACAAGAGCCCTGGCTATTACTACTCGCTGTTGCTCACCGCCTGAAAGTTGATGCGGCATCTTTTTTTCAACCGACCCAAGCCCCACCTGCATCAACACCTCAGCAAGTCGATTTTTCATCTTGGCGCTATCTTTCCAGCCGGTGGCTTTCATTACAAAATTTAGATTTTCGCCTACAGTTCGATCCGGAAAAAGTTGAAAATCCTGAAAGATAACTCCAATTCTTCTCCTTAAGAGAGGTACCTGACTACTTTTAATTTTCCTAATATCGAAGCCAGCTACATTAACGTCCCCTATGTGCAGAGGCAGATCGGCATATAACGTTTTTAATAAAGAAGATTTTCCTGATCCGGTGCGACCTATAAGAAACACAAATTCTCCCTTATCAATTTCAAAACTAATATTGTCAAGTACCGTGCTGTTGTCTTGAAAAATGCTGGTGTCTTTTACCCTTACTACAGGATCAGTTGAAAACATATTTTCAATTTCAATAATCTAAGGAGATACTTTTGTGTTTGGCTATAATAATTAAGGATAAAGATTTCTTACCCATTGGTTTTCTTGTGATCGGATAGAAATTTCTCCAAGCCACTATCGGTAAGAGGATGTTTTAATAATGCCATGATTACATTAAGTGGACATGTGGCAACATCAGCGCCAATTTCTGCGCACTTTATAATATGGATGGTGTGTCTGATGCTGGCTGCTAAAATCTCAGTTCCATACCCATAGTTATTATAGATCAATCGAATTTGGGCGATCAGATCCATGCCATCCTGAGAAATATCGTCTAGGCGACCGATAAAAGGAGAAACATAACTAGCTCCAGCTTTTGCCGCAAGCAATGCCTGACCAGGGGAAAACACCAGGGTACAATTTGTACGGATTCCTTCACTCGTAAATTTCTTGATTGCTTTTACACCGTCTTTGATCATCGGCACTTTTACTACAATCTTATCATCAATCTTGGCAAGTTCTCTTCCTTCTTTAATGATTCCTTCATAATCGGTAGCGATTACTTCGGCACTAACATTATTATCTACAATGTTACAGATGGCCTTATAATGTGCCATTATTTTTTCTTTACCGCCAATACCTTCTTTGGCCATGAGCGAAGGATTGGTGGTTACGCCATCCAGCACTCCAAGATCAAAAGCTTCTTTAATTTCATTAAGATTAGCGGTGTCGATAAAAAACTTCATGTAAACAATGGTTAGTGAGATGCAAAACTAACTCAAAAAACGAAAAACCTTAACGGTTTTATTATGCGAGGTAATAAAAAAAGTGGCAAACCGAACATCGCACCGCTACAACTGCCTACCCTTGCTACCTTCCGATCCTGGGGGAGTTCAGCAGGAGCTGGTCGTGCCGATTTGCCGGTGCGAAAGTAATAAAAAGACATGCAATACGCGCAATATTCACAGCAATCCGGATAAATAAATGTTAAACTCCAATGCATTTACCTCCAAAAACCCATCGTACTTCAGATCGTCAAAGATTTGATCATCAAATTCTAAATCACGGCTTTGCAATTCGCCCGATTCATCGATCGTGAGCTCGGTGCCAGTTAAATGTACGGGATTGACTTTTACCAGAATTTTTCCTCCCTCGAAATCTTTCTTAAAGTATTGATGAACTATGTTGCTGTCTTTAGCCATTTAAATTTTAGAATGGTTATTTTTTTTGAATAATCAGGTGTCAGGATTGATTTAAAGGTAAACAATCATTGGTGTATATTCTGCTCGCGATGCATTCAAATTTTAAAATGACTTATTTTCCGCTCTTGTAATTCTATGGTGGTAGAATTTTACAATAATTAAATTGGCATGTATCCAACCTTAATCCTATGAATAAAATTTTCTTATTTATGTCCATGGCTTTCCTTAGCCATACATTGTATAGTCAAACGGAAGTACAGCAGGTTGAAAAATTGAAAGCAGAAGCTGCCTTGGAAGTTGACAAGTATGCAACCTTGGGGCAACAGATCAACGACATGCTGTTCAGTTTTTCGGAACTTGGTTTTCAGGAATATGAAACCTTCAACTACCTCACTAATTTGTTGGAGAAGAATGGATTCAAAGTACAAAAAGGAGTAGCAGGAGTACCCACAGCATGGATTGCTACATGGGGTTCAGGTAAACCGGTAATTGCGCTTGGTTCGGATGTTGACTGTATTCCAAAGGCTTCACAAAAGCCAGGTGTCGCTTATGCGGATCCCATCGTAGTGGGTGCGCCAGGTCATGGTGAAGGACATAACTCCGGGCAGGCGCTGAATATCATTTCTGCGTTGGCCCTGAAGAAGATCATGGAGCGAGAAAAAATCCAAGGCACTATCATGTTGTGGCCTGGTATTGCCGAAGAGTTAGTGGGCACTAAAGCCTATTATGTTCGCGCGGGATATTTTAAAGATGTGGATGCCTGTATTTTTACACACGTTGCCAATAATCTCGGAGTAGGTTATGGTGATTCGGGTAGCAATGGTCTTGTCTCGGTTCGTTTTAATTTTGAAGGCGCGGCTGCCCATGCCGCAGGTGCTCCTTGGCGTGGAAAAAGTGCGTTGGATGCAGTTGAATTGATGAACATAGGCTGGAACTTCAGACGTGAGCATCTTGAACTCACGCAGCGATCGCACTACGTAATTACAGATGGTGGAGACCAACCCAATGTTGTTCCTTCCAAGGCTGCGGTGTGGTATTATTTTAGAGAGAGAACATATCCAAACATTAAAAAGCTTTTTGATATTGGTGTTAAGATGGCCGAAGGCGCTGCCTTGATGACGGACACTAAATTTACGTATGAGATTTTAGGTTCTGCATGGCCGGGTCATTTTAATAAGCCAATTGCGGAAACTATGTATTCAAATATTAAAAAAGTAGGTCTTCCAAAATGGTCAGAAGATGATCAACTACTTGCCAAGGCAACTCAGATAGAGTTAGGAGCACCAAAAATTGAAGGATTAGCTGTAAAGTTAGATACGTTAGGAATGCCGAGTCCTACCGGACCCGTAAATGTAATGGGCCGACAGTTAATGGCTATGGGTGGAGGTTCTGATGATATTGCAGACATCAGTTGGTCATTACCCACCATCGTACTACGTTATCCTTCCAACATTCCCGGCTTACCCGGCCATCACTGGAGCAATGCTATATCGATGGCGACCCCCATTGCCCATAAAGGAATTGTGTATGGTGCCAAAGCAGAAGTGATGACACTTTTGGATATGCTTTTGAAACCGGAGATTTTGAAAAACGCCTGGGAGTATTATCGCACGGAACAAACCAAGGACATAAAATACACTCCTCTTATTGGTGAAAAGGATATGCCAGCCATCACGCTCAATCAGAAAATTATGACCGAGTATGCCCCCAAGTTGAAATCATTTTACTATAATCCAACAAAGTATAAAACATATCTCGATCAGTTGGGTATTGTTTATCCAACAATACGACCTGATCAGAAAGAGGCAGTTGAAAAGGAAAATGTGAAGAAAAAAACAACTGATTAAATCAGGATCTGCATTTATCGTGGTAAGTAAAAATGGTGTCCCAACCTTTGGCGATAAACAGGAGTCTAATAAAAGAATTGAACAGTAAGTGCATATACATATGAAACCGAGCGAGATAAAATTTAGCACTTAGGACTATAGAAATGGCGAGGTTCCATCGGTTCGTAAACCTAAAATTATTTTCGAATGAAGCGAAAATCATATTTCTTCGGATTGCTTGGAATTCTTTCTGCGTGCATGTATCAAAACCAAAGTTATGGTCCAATTGATTTGACTGGCACGTGGAAGTTAATTGAAATTCTATCTGACCCTGGAGATGGAAGTGGCCAATTTAACAAAACTTCGATTGATATGACGATAGAGGTTTTTAATGATAACACATTCAAAGCAACTAGAGTGATGTGTGAAATTAGTGGAGGTCTCTATCCTTATCAAACATCCGGAACATTTGATATACAAGCAGGAACACTCACTCCGGATAATTGCCGTTTCCCGAAAACCATTTACTTTGTGATTGAAGGTAATCATTTAATTCTTTCCTATCTAAGTGATGAACCCTATCGTCAGAAATTTGAAAAGATTGCAATAATAAATAATGAATAGATTAATTATTAATGACTAGATTTTTATTTTGATATACGTTGCAGGATATTAATCCCGTTATATAGTAAATTCTGTATATGAAGTTTATGAAGTTGGATTATTGCTTCTGGCTCGTCCTTCTTATTCTAAGTTATCATTCTGGCCACGCTTCGCATCTACGTGCCGGTGAGATTGTTGTCAAGCAGTCTAACTGTCAAGAGGGCATTTTTTCAATTACCTTGATCCTGTATGGTGATAAGGGTTCACCTATTAATCCTGGAGATGGCAAATTAAGTTTTGGAGATGGCTCAATAATCACTGTTCCGAGTGGTAACTTTGTGCTTAGGTCTGATTTACCACCAACGGTGGGTATCTTTGTTTTTACGATAGATCATAAGTTTACCCTGCCTGGTTTATATACGATCTCATATTCTGAAGCCAATCGTAATGGAGGTATTCTTAATATACAGAATTCCAGCAATACATTTTTTTTTATCGAAACGTTAATTTCATTTAATAAACAGATCTGTAATAATTCACCCAAATTATTAGCACCACCGATAGATAAAGCTTGTTCTCGTCTAAGTTTTTTTCACAACCCAGCAGCATTTGATGAAGAAGGTGATAGTTTGGCCTTTACGTTGGCAACGCCACTTTCTGCAATTGATCAACTGGCAACTTACTTGCCGCCAAATCATTCTTCATTTTATACTGATTTTAATAGAGCGAATGAAGCGGCCAATGGGCAACCTCGATTTACGATTGATCCGTTAACGGGTACCATTACCTGGGATGCTCCAGGAGCTGTGGGGGAATATAATGTATCCTTTATAGTGGAGGAATGGAGAAAAGTAAACAATGTGTTTATCAAGTTAGGTTCAGTAAGACGGGATATGCAAATACTTGTAGAAGAATGCAATAATAAAAGACCTGAATTAACTATTCCAAAGGACATTTGTGTTATAGCCGGCACCACAATTTCAGAGAATATATTCGGTTCAGATCCTGATCTAAATGGTGTGAAAATTGAAATGTTTTCAGGGGTTTTTTCATTGCCAAACAATCCGGCTTCTTTTTCTCCTAACCCTCCCGTGTTTCAATCTAGTGTACCAGTTGCGTCAACTTCATTTCTATGGACGCCTTCTTGTGAGGAGGTTCGAAATCAGCCTTATCAGGTAACCATAAAAATCACAGACAATCCTCCAATAGGTCCGGGCCTCGTACGTTTCAAAGTGTGGAATATAAAAGTGGTAGCGCCTCCACCTGTTCTTAACAACGCAGGTTTAGACATTATCCAAAAGAAGGCAACAATTACATGGTCTTCGTACGTTTGTCCAAATGCAACCAAAATACAAATTTGGCGAAGAGTAGACTCCTATAAATATAATCCTGATGATTGTACATCAGGGCTACCAAAATATGCTGGCTACACAAAAATATCGGAAGTCTCATCTGATAATACACAATATATCGATGATAATAATGGTATGGGGCTGGCGGTTGGTGCTGTGTATTGTTATCGATTGACCGCACTTTTTCCACGGGTTGATGGAGCCGAAAGCAAAGTATCTTTCGAATTATGTCTGCCTCCAATTCTGGCGGACGCCCCTGTGATAACCCAGGTTTCTGTTGCAAAGACGGATGAGAAAAATGGCGAAATGATAATTAGCTGGAGAAGTCCATATGATCTAAGTCAATTTGAATTTTTAAAACCCTATGAATATGTTTTATTACGTAGTAAAGGTTTGACAGGTGATGCTGAACTTACCAAAGTAAACTCGGCCAATATTCTTGATACAGCGTATACCGATAAAGCAATAAACACGCAGGATTTTCCATACAATTACCGGATTGTTCTGTTGGCCAGATCAGTAAATAATTCATCGCTTATTCCAATTGACACTTCATCGATAGCTTCCTCTGTATGGAACAACGCAATACCTCAATCGAAGAGTATTGAATTGAATTGGCAAGCCAACACCCCTTGGAGCAATGTAATGCAGAACGACCCGTGGCATTTAATTTATCGATATGACGAAAATTCAGCAGGAAATAATCTGATATTAATCGATAGTGTGAATGTGGCCGAAAATGGATTTTACTATCTTGATACTGGTTCTTTTCAAGGTAAGGGATTGAATGATTCAGAATTTTATTGTTATCGAATAAGGACCAGAGGCACGTACGGAAATTCATCCATTCAATCTCCTTTGGAAAACTTCTCACAAGTAATATGTTCAACAACGCTTGACACGACTCCACCTTGTAAACCAAGTATAGTAAAAGAAGAAGTTAATTGTGACTTGTTTAATTCTCAAACTCCATGTTTACAGAAAATATTCAGTAATACAATACATTGGATGGAGCCGCTTGGTGAATGCCGGAAAGATGTGTACAAGTATCGGGTTTATGGGGCAAATTCTTCAAAGGAAGAGTTTAGTTTGTTGGGCTCAGTTTTAGGGAATGAGTTTATCGAGACAGGTTTGAATAAATTATCTCGTTGTTATAAAATTACTGCTGTGGATAGGTCCGGCAATGAAAGTGAGTTTAGTGATGTTGTTTGTTATGATAATTGCCCTTCCATATTTATTTCTAATGTAATCACACCAAATGGTGATAATTATAATGAGAAATTTGAATTATTTAATACAGATGAATTTTGTTCACGGTTTATTGACCATATTATACTTTCTGTGTTTAATCGGTGGGGTCAAAAAATAGCAAATATTCAAAATGAAGGTACTTTGCTTTGGGATGGAAATGACGCTTCAGGGAACCCTGTATCTGCAGGGGTTTATTATTTTAATGCCGATGTAGTATTTGATACACTCGAACCATCGAAGGGATTTAAACAAATAAAAGGATGGGTGCATATTATACGATAGGCAGATGTAACCTTTTTCTTAGTTTTACCTCGAAATTTAATTTTTATGTTTACTGGTATAATCGAGGCCATTGGCCTTGTCAAAGAAATTAATCAGGATCGTTCTAACAAGCGCTTCTGTATCGAAAGCATTGTCAGCCACGAATTAAAAGTAGATCAAAGCGTTTCGCACAATGGAGTGTGTCTTACCGTCACCAAAGTAGAAGGGCCCCAACATTGGGTCACAGCGATAGATGAAACGTTACAAAAATCAACGCTTGGATTATTAAGCCCCGGAGACGAAGTAAACCTGGAGCGATGCATGATTGCCAATGGTCGTTTTGATGGTCATGTGGTGCAGGGACATGTAGATCAAACCGCAAAATGCATTTCGGTGGATGATGCAGAAGGTAGTTGGATTTATCAGTTTGAGTATGATCCTTCTCAGGGAAACATCACCGTGGAGAAAGGATCGATTTCCATTAATGGTGTTAGTCTTACCTGTTTCAATAGCAAAGACAATGGGTTTACGGTTGCTATAATTCCATATACCTACGAACATACTAATTTCCATCAAATCAAGGCTGGAACCTTGGTTAATCTTGAATTTGATATTATTGGTAAATATGTGAAGCGATTATTGGGTAGGTAGTAAAAACTAAATTAAAAAGCTCCTTCAGGTAACTGATGGAGCTTTTTTAAATCTATTTCTTAAATATTCGGATGTCCTAAATCCGATCCATCCGCAAAGTAAGCCAATCATTGCACCAACGATTATGTCTCCCGGATAATGTACCCCCAGGTATATACGGGTGTAGGTCATCACTATTGCCCATATAAAAATCAAACCAATCCATCGATAAACAGGTCGCATCGTTAACCAGATAAAAAAGGCTATCCCCATTGTATTGGCAGCATGGCTGGAGGCAAATCCATATAACCCTCCTCGATAACCATCTACAAAATGCAATAGTGTCTGCATGCTAGGATCTTGGGAAGGTCGAAGGCGGGCAAAAAAAGGCTTCATCAAACCAGATGTGATCTGGTCGCTGAGCGCTATGGTGATGGCAACACCGATTAAAATATACCACGCTTCACTCCGGAAATTTTTAAATAATAAAAATATCAGGAAAAGGTATAAAGGAATCCAAAAAAAGGTCTTGGTAATAAGTAGCATCACCGGGTCAAGTACCGGTGTATGGAATCCATTTAAAAAAATGAGGATTTTTTTATCTATGCCGATCAACTCCTCAATCATTGTGTATCCACAAAAGGTGATAGTTTATTCAAATACCAGGAATTGTTGCAAAGGTAGATAGAATAAATCATATTCTATTTTGGATCGATAACCGCGTTGTTTGCTAAATTTTACTTGTAATTCAGCTTCTTTAAATGGTAAATTGGAAGTTTAAGAGTTGAGAAATGAAGAAATACGACCTCATTGTTATTGGTGGTGGCCCATCCGGATACGCAGCCGCTATGCGTGCATTGGATTTTAAGAAAAAAATCCTGCTGATTGAAAAAAACAAACTGGGTGGAGCCGGTGTAACCAATGGGGCGTTATCTTCCAAAACATGGTGGGAGCTTTCAAGAGAGGCTTCCGCTTTCCGTAAGAGTCTCAAACGCTATAATATTGAAATCCCTTCCATTAGTTATAAAGAGATTCAAAATGAAGTTCGCAAAGCAGTGCATGAGCGGAAAAGTATGCTTGAACTGCACATTCAAGAGTTGGCTAATACATCCTACTCAAACCTGCTGGAATTTAGAAAAGGAGAAGCACGAGTAATAGGCCAACATGAGGTGGAAATTTTAATAGGGGCAAAGAAAGAAGTTGTACAGAGTGATTATATCATTCTGGCAACCGGAAGCAGGCCGAGGTATTTACCGGAATTACCGATCGATGAGAAACATGTATTTACCAGTGATGGGATTGAAGAGATGACTGATTTCCCGGAGAGTATGGTGATTGTGGGCGCTGGGGTAATTGGTTGTGAATTTGCTACTATATTCAGCGGCTTTGGTCGCACCAAAGTTCATTTAATAGATAAAGGCGATCGGATTTTGCCTTTTGAAGATGAAGATGTGGTGCGAATCATTGAACGTAACATGGAAAATAATGGCATATTGATCCATCGTAATTCACGATTGGTGAATATGCGTATCGTAAATGCACGCGTGGAATACGAATTGGAATATACGGATGGTAGTCGCGAAATATTTAATGTTGAGAAGGCGCTGGTTTCTGTAGGGCGTGTAGCCAATCTGGAGGATCTTTGGGATGATAAAGTAGGTATTGATATTTCCAAACGTGGTATTGATAATAATGATACACAAACTAACGTTCCCAACATTTATGCGGTGGGAGATTTGACTGCCGATATTTCATTAGTAAACGTGGGAGAACTGGAAGGCCGCTATGCAGTTGAAAAAATCTTTGGCCAACCGGAAAGGAAGTTAGTATATGAAAATATAAGTACCATTATGTTTCTTAGTCCGGAGGTAGCGGGTGTTGGACTCAATGAAACGCAGGCGAAAGAAAAAGGGATAGACTATAAAGTGGTTACGCTAGAATACAGCACGATTCCCAGGGCCATTGCCAAACGCAACACACAGGGGTTTATCAAATTATTAGCCACCTGTGATGATCAAATGAAAATTTTGGGTATGAAGGTAGTGGGCAATCATGCCAGTAGTGCTATTCAAGCTGTGGCTGTTCTTATTTCTATGAATAAAGGTATCGAAGAGTTAGCTGAATGTGTTCATCCACATCCTAGCATCACAGAAGGAATACAGGAATGTGTGCGCATGCTTATGGGCAAGTCATTATTTAAACCCACTGCGTTGCGCGGGCATCTATCTTGCCGTAAATCCGTGAATGGTGAATATGAAGATATTGTTTTCTGATTTAGTTATATTTTTTGTGGTGACTTTTACTGTGTTCAACTTCCATCGAGACTAGTCGGGCTATCATTACCACCGGATATAACATTCCAAACATTCCCTGAAAAATAACCAGTGAGCGTGCCACGTTGGCTACGGGTATTACATCGCCATATCCTAAAGTAGATAGGGTTACAAAACTAAAGTATAGGAATTGTGAAAAAGTATTCTCAGCTGGTTTAACAATATCTATAAATTCAAAACTGCCTGTATTTATTTGATAAATAAGTTCATACATGGTTGCCCAAATGATACCCATGATCAGGTAGATAACAATGGCAGCTTGAATTCGATAGAAATTTACAGGCCCTTCTTTAAAAACATGATGTAAGACGAGGTACACTAAAATACTGAAGAATAATATGGCCGATATGGATGTAAACACATGAAGCCACAATACCGGAAAAGCATAGGAAAAAATGCGTACCGATAGCGCAAGGATGCCGAGCAGAATAAAAAATATTTGTTGTTTCCACCGGGTCAAAACAGCAAAAATCCCTGAAAGGATAATCAGGTTAAAAACAATATCACGAATTATAAATTCAATCCAACCTTTGCCTGAAAAGGTTATCCATAGGAAAAGGCTTAAAATCAAATAGATTAATAAAGCGGTGATGCTTCGGTCATGAGTCCAGAATTCCCGGTTTTTGCGAAAAAGGTTTTTCATGGGGCTCTTTTATAATAAACTTAGACCAACCCTATGAGGTGAGAAATGACTTTCGTCATCTAATATGGTTCCGTTTGGGTGCATTTCGATTGTCGCTGTAAAAAATGTTTTTCTTTGCGGAGCAATGATTGATTTCCCCTTATTCTATACTACCTATGTTTCGTACTGATGAAGCTTTACTCCTAAATAGAGGCGAAATTTTGGTGCTTGAGGAAAGAATCAGTTCAGCAAAGTTCCGTGGGAACGAAACATATTTTGATCGAACCCACGGAGATTTTGAAATGCATCTTAAGTTTGTCTTATTAAATGAAAAAGATGAACTTACCTATGATGAGAATAATAGCCACCGTCATATTAATTAGTGTTTTGTCGATTTCGTGTTCCGTTGAAAAATTATATTCAATGAAGCAACGTAATAAGGTGTATGGTTATGAGCAGATTGATTTTCATGATCTTATAAAACGTTATATGATCAAGGAAAGCGATGGTCGTAGTGAAATTGAAGGAATCTATTCGGTTTCGTTGGTGGTACACAGAAAGGGTAAAGGAATTTTTTCTGCAACGGAAAAAGAAAAAATTTGGGAGCGTAAGGAAAATTATAAACAGGTAGCCATTATTAAAGATGTTGATGGTGGAAACCGTGAGTATATCGAGGTTCCTTTAGATAAGAAGTATCTTCCCAGTTATTCCATTCGAGGTGAATTCAACCGTATGGCCGATGCCAATATTTTGATTTATAAATACCTTGAAGCTCGAGGTAGGGTAACTTCCTATACGTTCACATTTGATCAGGCAAAAGATATACTCGAAGGTATACGTAAAGAAAATAGTGGTCAATTTGAATACACCTATCAACTCACTTACGTGAAGCTGCAACCCAGGCAAACGGAGAGTTCGCGTAAATAAAATCAGTAAAATTCAGCTACTAATTCTAACGATTTCCTATCAAGTTGAGGGACATAAGTTTCCGGATGAGGATATCCTACTGGGATAAGTAGAAAAGGTCTTTCGTTTTCCGGTCGCTTGAGGATGTTCATAAGAAAGTTCATGGGACTTGGTGTATGTGTTAGTGCTACCAACCCGGCATGATGAATGGCGGCTAATAAAAAACCACAAGCAAGCCCTACGGATTCGTTCACATAATAATTTGTTCGTTTACTCTTGTCTGGTAAAACGTCATATGCCTTTTTAAAAACAACAATCAAATAAGGGGCAACTTCTAAGAAAGGTTTCTTCCAATCTGTTTGAAGTGGTTTTATATCGTTTAGCCATTCGTCACTCATTCGGTTGGTATAGCTTTCATATTCTTCTTTCTCAGCCGCTTTACGGATTTCTGATTTAATGGAAGGATCACTTACAATACAAAATGTCCAGGGTTGTTTATGTGCGCCTGACGGTGCGGTGGATGCCGTACGGATAATATTCTCAATGACCTCTCGCGCTATGGGTTTGTTAGAAAAATCACGAACTGTTCTGCGCTTGTTCATCCAGCTATAAAACACCTTGCTTCTGAATAGCATTTCCTCTTCAGCATAGGTTTCATGTTTATAGGCTACAAAAGGATAGCCATCAATCATTTTTACCTGATCAGAATCCATAAAAATATATTTACTTGAAAAGATAAAACATTCCAGCCTGAGCTGGTGTGGAGTCGTATGAAAATTATTTTGTGTGCCTTTGTCTTAAGATGGATAACACATCTTCCAGTTGATAATCTTTAGCGGCTAATAAAACGAGATAATGATACATCAAATCAGCTGCTTCGTTTAGGAACAATTCTTTATTGTTGTCTTTGGCTTCGATAATCAATTCAACAGCTTCTTCACCCACTTTTTGTGCTACTTTGTTTATCCCACTGTCAAAAAGCTGATTGGTGTATGATCCTGCCTTGGGGTTTTTCTTACGCTCCTGAATGATTGTCTCTAAAAATTTCAATCCTGAAAGTTCGTTTGTTTCATTGAAGCAAGTGTCTGATCCTGTGTGACAAGTAGGTCCTTCTGGTTTCACTTTGAATAGGAGAGTATCGTCATCACAATCCATTTTTACGTCAACGAGATACAGGTAATTACCTGACGTTTCTCCTTTTGTCCAGAGGCGTTTTTTGGTGCGACTAAAAAAAGTTAATTTATTCTCTGCTAATGTTTTATCAAGCGCCTCACGGTTCATGTATCCAAGCATCAGAACGATATTTGTTTGAGCGTCTTGCACAATGCATGGAATAAGTCCTTGTGTTTTCTCAAAGTTTAGTTTTTGTATGTCGATCATGTTCTTTTATACCCGCACCGGTACACCGTTGTTTTGTAAATAATTTTTCAGGTCAGGAATTTTCAATTCTGCGAAGTGAAATAAACTGGCAGCCAAGGCGGCATCGGCCTTGCCCATAACAAATGCTTCCATAAAATGCTGCATGTTTCCAGCGCCACCCGATGCAATCACAGGAATGCTTAAGAGTTCATGAAGTTTAGCCAGTGGATCGATGGCAAAACCTTGCCTGGTGCCATCATGATCCATACTGGTGAATAATATTTCTCCAGCGCCCCGAGATTGTCCCTCTTTGGCCCATGAGAATAATTTTTTATCGGTAGGCCTGGTGCCTCCGTGTGTATGCACCGTCCATTGATTGTATGTTTTTCTTGCATCAATTGCCAGTACGACAAATTGAGATCCGAATGCTTTGGCCAATTCATCAATGAGGAAAGGGTTCTTTACGGCAGCAGAGTTGATACTCACTTTATCGGCTCCTGCTTCTAGTAATGGAGCTACATCGGCCACGCTGGTTATTCCACCCCCCACCGTAAAGGGAATATTCACGTTGGTGGCTATTTCTTTTACCAGTGCCGCGAATGTTTTTCTGTTTTCATTGGTGGCTGAGATGTCAAGAAAGACGAGCTCATCAGCACCTTGTGCGGCATAGGCAGCACCCAGTTCAACAGGATCACCCGCATCACGAATGTCAACAAAATTGACACCCTTCACAGTGCGGCCGTCTTTGATATCAAGGCAAGGAATAATTCTTTTTGTAAGCAAAATGATTAGGAGTTTTGGAAAATCTTTAGTTCGTTAAGTTTGAGTTTACCTTCATAAATCGCCTTTCCGATGATTACTCCATACACCTGTGTGTATTCTAATTCTTTCAGATCATCGATTGAACTTACTCCACCGCTGGCAACGACTTTTAATTTGGGATAACGATTCACGAGTTTCTTATAGAGCCCAAGATTCGGGCCTTCCATCATTCCATCAGTTCCAATATCAGTACACGTCAAAAACTCAAGGCCTTGTTTTTCGAACTGATTTACAAGATCAAACAACTTCAGTTTTGTTTCATCCACCCAACCATTAATCGAAACATTTTCTCCTTTTACATCGGCACTTAGTACAAAGTTTTCAGGGCCATATTTCTTGAGCCACTCAGAAAATTTTTCAGGATCTTTTACAGCCATGCTACCAATGTTAATTTGATGAACACCCAGATCAAGTAGTTGCTCAACTTCTTCCTCGGTTTTTACACCACCGCCAAAGTCAACACTTAGGGCAGTTTTCTCCTGAATTTCGCGCACGACTTCCCAATTCACCACCTTGCCTTTTTTGGCTCCATCCAGATCTACCAGGTGCAGGCAATCCAAATCTGCATTCTGAAACTCAAGAGCTACCTCTACCGGGTCTTCACGGTATATTTTTTTCTTACCATAATCACCCTGGGTGAGTCTTACACATCTTCCATCAATAATGTCAATAGCAGGAATAATACGCATCACTTAAAAATTTGTACGATTTACGATATGTTTAGAAAACTTTGTAATACTTTTTCACCTACGGTTGATGATTTTTCCGGGTGAAATTGTACAGCATAAAAATTGTCTTTTTTTAATGCTGAACTAAAGGGTAATATATATTCTGTAATAGCCGTTGTGTGTGGATTTACGGGCACATAATAACTGTGTACAAAGTAAACATATTGTCCATTGACACCCGCATCTAACCATCCATTAGTTAGGGTAAGAGAATTCCACCCCATGTGAGGTACTTTTTCATTATTTACCGGTTTGAATAATTTGACTGTTTCGTCAAAAATACCCAAACAGGTAGTGCTATTTTCTTCAGAGAAAGAACACATTAGTTGCATACCAAGACAAATACCAAGTACAGGCTGTTTTAGTTCCTTAATTACCCGGTCGAGTTTGAAATCCTTAAGATATTTCATGGTGCTGCTGGCTTCACCCACACCTGGAAAAATAACCTTGTCTGCTTTGCGTATTTCTTCATGATTATCCGTGATGGTAAAATCCACTCCCAGCCGTTCTAACGCAAAGGCCACCGAGCGAATATTCCCGGCATTATATTTTATTACTGCAACCATTTTGGATTTGCGATATTTAATTTGTGGATTACCGTTTATGAGTTCAGTGTTACTTATTATTAATGGTACTCCTTTAATGCATTTAATTTTCTAAAGTGTTCCCTTCGTACTTGGCAACTGATCATTAAATGGATCTTTCCTCACCGCCATCTTTATTGCTTTCGCAAATGACTTGAAGATGGCTTCAATTTTGTGATGCTCATTGGTTCCTTCTGCCTTTATATTAAGATTGCATTTTGAAGCGTCTGAAAAAGATTTGAAAAAGTGGAAGAACATTTCTGTTGGCATCTCACCAATTTTTTCTCTTTTAAATTCGGCCTCCCATACCAACCAGGGTCTTCCTCCAAAATCAATGGCTGCTTGTGCTAAACAATCATCCATAGGCAAACAGAAACCGTATCGTTCAATACCACGTTTGTCGCCCAGGGCTTTGTTAAAGGCTTCACCCAGTGCAAGGCCGGTATCTTCGATCGTGTGATGTTCATCAATATGAAGGTCTCCCTTTACTTTTATTTCAAGATCAATCAACCCATGCCGCGACAGTTGATCCAGCATATGATCGAAAAATCCAAGTCCGGTTTGAATGGTTGACTTGCCGGTTCCATTTAACGTAACTGAAACCACTATGTCTGTTTCTTTCGTGGTACGTTGCACTTGTGCTGCGCGTGGTGGAAGCACAGCGTTATAAATTTCCTTCCAGTTTGGAGTAATCAGTTGGCAAAAAGCGTCAAGTCTTTTTTCAGTTATGATCTTCTTCATACTTCCGTCATTCAGAATAATAGAGGAAGCTCCAAGATTTTTCGCCAGCTCAACATCTGTGAGTCGATCGCCAATCACGATGGAGTTTTTTAAATCATAATCTCCATTAAAATATTTACTGAGCATCCCTATGCCTGGTTTTCGTGTTGGTTTATTCTCATGCGGGAGAGAACCATCCACATGAACCGCTTCAAAATGTATTCCTTCTCCGGCCAACGTGTTAATGATCATATTTTGAACGGGCCAAAAAGTATCTTCTGGAAAGCTTTCTGTACCTAATCCGTCCTGATTAGTAACCATTACTAATTCATAGTCTGTTTCACGTGCGATTTTACCAAGCCACGTAAAGACACCTGGAACAAACTTCAATTCATTAAGACTATCAATTTGCGGATCTTCAGCAGGTTCATTGATCAGAGTGCCATCGCGATCAATAAATAAAACTTTCTTCATAATTGTTTTAATTCGTTTAGCAGGATTTTATTTTCTTGTGGAGTGCCCACGGTAATGCGTAAACAATCATCACATAAAATTACATTCGAACGATCTCGTACAATGATTCCCTTTTGCACCAACGCTTCATATACCTTTCTTGCGTTTTTGATCTTTACCAATAAAAAGTTAGCATCGGATGGATATACTTTTTGTATAGAATCAATTTTAATTAACTCTTCTCTTAGTTTTTCCCTTTCGGTTATTGTTTCATTTACCCATCTGTTTTTCCTAACCTCGAAGTGTAATTCTTCCAAAGCGGTTTGTTGTGATAGGATGCTGATATTGTATGGTGGTTTGATCTTGTTTAGCATGGCTATGATTGCTTCACTGGCAAAGCACATTCCTAAACGAATGGCAGCCAGGCCCCACGCTTTAGACAAGGTTTGTAAAACAACCAGGTTAGGATAGGTTTTTAATAATGGAACAAAGCCCGGATTGTTCGTGAAGTCAATATAGGCTTCATCGACAATCACGATTCCCTTAAATTGGTTAAGGACCTTTTTAATCTTTTCAGGGTCTAATAAATTTCCTGAAGGATTATTAGGACTGCATAAGAAAATTAGTTTGGTGTGATCGTCCCATGTATTGCTTAAAAGGTCAAGGTCAATATCGAAATCCGGGGTAAGTTTTATGGTTTTAATTTCAACGTTATTTATTTCTGCACTCACGGTGTACATCCCATAGGTGGGCTGTGGAATTAAGATGTTGTCTATACCGGGTTCGCAGAAAGCGCGGATCAATAAATCAATTGGCTCATCGCTGCCATTGCCAAGAAAGATCTGATGGGCAGGAATCTTTTTTATGCCAGCAATTTTCTCCTTCAGCTTAAGCTGATGCGGATCTGGGTAACGATTGTAGGCTGATGGGTATGGATTTTCATTGGCGTCCAGGTATACTGAAGCACTTCCTTGAAACTCGTCTCGTGCAGAAGAATACGGTTTCAACTTTAACACGTTTTTACGAACTAACTTTTCTAATTCAAACATAGATTTATTTTCTTCTTACTCTTACCGCTTCAGCATGAGCTTTCAATTGCTCGGCTTCTGCCATTTCTTCCACGATAGGTCCGAGCAACTCAAGCCCGGCTTTGGTTATCTTTTGAATGGTTATGTATTTCATAAAACTTTCTAACGAAACACCACCAAACGCTTTTGCAAAGCCGTTGGTTGGCAACGTGTGATTCGTTCCTGACGCATAATCACCGGCAGCTTCTGGCGTATAGGGTCCTAAGAAAATGGAGCCAGCATTTACTATCTGATCAACCAATTGATCGTAGTCAGTTGTATTGATGATCAAATGTTCCGGAGCAAACTCGTTGACAAAATCTATTAATTCATTTTTTGAATCAAATACAATTGCCAGACTATTGGTCAGGGCCTCTCGCGCAATTTCTTTTCTTGGCAGTTGATTAATCTGTAAATCAATTTCTTGAAGTACCGTGGATATCAAATCAGTATTTGTGGTTACCAATACTACCTGACTGTCCGGACCATGTTCGGCCTGTGACAATAGATCGGCTGCAAGATAGGATGGGTTAGCCGTTTCATCAGCAATTACCAACACTTCAGAGGGACCTGCCGGCATATCGATGGCAATACCCTCTTGACTTATAAGTTGTTTTGCTTTGGTTACGTATTGATTTCCAGGTCCGAAGATTTTACTGACCGAAGGCACCGATTCGGTTCCGTAGGCCATAGCGGCAATGGCTTGTGCCCCACCTACTTTAAATATCTTTTTCACTCCGGTGTGATAGGCAGCAAATAAAATAGCCGGATTTATTTTTCCATTTTTATCAGGGGGAGAGCAGAGGACCACCTCTTCACAACCTGCTAGTCGTGCGGGCACCCCTAACATCAGCACCGTAGAAAAGAGAGGTGCAGACCCGCCCGGAATATAGATGCCTACTTTTTGAATGGGAGTTCCTTTACGCCAACAGGTTACGCCAGGCATAGTTTCAACAAACGTTATATCGCGCTTTTGTGAAGCATGAAAAGTTTCAATGTTTTTGGCTGCTGAAAGTATGGCTGTTTTTAATGAGGCGGGAAGGGTGGCAACGGCATCGTCAATTTCAGATTGAGTCACCTGAATCGTATCCAACATTACCTTATCAAATTGGAGCGTAAGTTCTTTCAATGCCTCATCCCCAGATTTCCGTACACGGTTCAATACATTTCTTACCGCACTTTCTAAAAACTCTAATTCAATTTGTGGCCGCAGACAAAGTGTTGACCATTGTGAACGGGCCGGGGTTTTGATAATCTTCATACAAATTAGGCAATCATCTTTTCAATAGGTATTACCAGGATCCCTTCTGCACCAAATGATTTTAGAAGATCGATCTTTTCCCAGAAATCATTTTCGTTCACCACAGAATGTAGCGATGACCAACCTTGTCTACTTAATGGCATAATCGTGGGACTCTTCATGCCGGGTATAACATTGGTGATTTTTTCAATCGCTTCATTCGGACAGTTAAGCAAAATATATTTGCTGTTTTTGGCCGATTGCACTGCCTGAATGCGGAACAATAATTTATCCAGAATCTTTTTCTTTTCCAATGCTAAACCGGGTGTCGCTATCAGCACTGCTTCAGATTTCATTACCACCTCTACTTCTTTCAATCCGTTGCTTAATAGGGTGCTGCCAGTGCTCACGATGTCACAGATAGCATCGGCCAGGCCTATGCCAGGAGCAATTTCAACCGAACCGCTGATTTCATGTATGCCCGCTTCAATATTATGCTTAACAAGAAATTGTTGCACAATAGTCGGGTAGGAGGTAGCTATATTTTTTCCTGCTAAAGAACTGATTCCTCCATAGGTTTCTGATCTTGGGATCGCAATTGATAAACGACACTTCGCGAAATCAAGCCTTCTTACTAATTCATTTTTCTTTTGCTTTTCAATCATCACATTTTCTCCCACAATGCCGGCATCGGCTACCTTGTCTTCTACATATTGTGGGATATCATCATCGCGTAGAAAAAGAAGCTCTATTGGGAAATTGGTTGCCTGTGTTTTTAGCTGGTCTTTTCCATTGCTGAAAGCAAGGCCGCTTTCCTTTAAAAGTTTGAGCGATTCCTCTTGTAGTCTTCCGGATTTTTGAATGGCAATTCGTAACATCGTACTCATAAATTTTACATCATTAAAAAACAAAAAAGGCCTACCATGTAGTTGGCAAGCCTTTTATTAATTCATTTATAAATCAATCAAAACAAAGACCAGCCATTCAAGCTATGTACATGATGGTGATGGCCGTGGATGTTTTGTGTGTTATTCATATTGAGGGCTCAAAGGAAAAGAGAACTTTTAACTATTCAAAATAATAATTAATAAAAGCGATTAAAATGATATAGCCGGAAAGGTATCGAACCTTACGTAACCGATTGCAGAATAACAGACAGTCGTAAATAGGGTGATGTAAAACTAATTTATAGGGGTTATCCTATACCCATTATGAATGGATCGTTTGCTGTATCTTTACAGAATCGAAACATAGAATTATTTGAACCGGGTAGTCGATAACAGGTTAATATGAATGAAATGAAAAAGTGGATCTTTTTATTGATGTTGGTGGCATGCACAGATTCAAAGGAGACAAAAAAACAACAGTTTTTATTAAAGGGAAACCTGGCATATAAAGAGCGAAACTTTGAACAAGCCAGCTATTTTTATGGTGAAGCCATTAAAGTGGAACCTTGTTATGCGGATGCATGGAATAATCTCGGTACAGTGTATTTTGAACAAGATCGGTTTGATATTGCGCATGAAAATTATGAAAAAGCCATTGCCTGCAAACCTGATTTTATAAATGCACTTTTCAATCATGCCAATACCAGTTACGAGCTGAAAGAATATTACGCTGCTTTATCTGATTTAGAAAAAGTAGGTAAACTCAAACCGGATACCTCACTTGTATATTTTACCCAAGGACTGGTGTATACAAAGATGCGGGAGTTCGATAAGGCCTTAATGGCTTTTGAAAAGGCCAGTGAGATCGAACCGGATAATATCGATTATAAAGTAAATCATGCTACCGTTCAATTCTATCTTAAAAGATTTGATCAGGCTAAAGCCGAAATGGAGAATGCCATAAAAGTAAAGCCAGATGAGCCCAATATCTACAATACGTTGGCCTTGATTGAAACTGAAAAATCAAATTATGGACAAGCCATGGTATTGATAAACAAAGCGCTGGACTTGGCTCCCCGTCAGCCTTATTTCCTTAACAACCGGGGATTTATTTATTTGAGTATGAATGATCTAAGCAATGCTGAGGCAGATATTAATGAAAGTATTGGTCTTGATCCATACAATGCTTGGGCTTATCGGAACAAAGGTGTATTGTTATTGGTAAATAAGGACTTTGCCCATGCTGAACGTATTTTAAGACAAGCCTTGGATATGGATCCCTTTGTAGATAAAATTTATTTTTACTTGGGCATGGCCTACCTTAATAACGGGAACAAAGGAGTGGCTTGTATTTCTTTTAATAAATCCGAAGAGAGAGGTGATCAAATGGTAACAGATGATCTTGTGCGATTATGTAAATCAGAAAAGGAGAAATAGATTCTCTGTTCGGTCATGGTACTGGATTATACAATACTTTCGGAAAGACTTAAGAAACCACTGCCAGGACCGGTGGCGCATGAACCACTTCGCGCTATTCCTACCGGAATTATAAAACCTCGATTTGACCATTCAGCTCCACCCAAGCCGGGAGGGGTGATGATTTTGCTTTATGAAGATGAAGGGACTTTAAAATTCCCGTTAACCAAACGTCCCGATTATTTGGGCACACATGGAGGACAAATCAGTTTGCCTGGAGGTAAGGCCGAAGCTGGTGAATCATTGATTGATACTGCTTTGCGCGAAGCGGAAGAAGAGATCGGTGTGACTCGTGCGAACATTGAAGTGATAGGAACACTGACCGAATTTTTTGTGATTCCCAGCAATTTTATAGTTACTCCCGTAGTGGGTTATTTAAGGAACAGGGCAAAATTTCATCCAGACCCAAAAGAGGTCGTGAAAATAATACATGGCTCGGTGAATGATTTAATTCTGCCAGATGCTATCAAAACTAAAGAGATACTAGCTGCTAAAATGTATACCGTGATGGCTCCACATTTTGAGATTGAAGGGGAGGTAGTATGGGGAGCTACTGCGATGATTTTGAATGAGTTTAGATTTGTTTTACAAAATCTGGTTTAAATAGAAAGCGTCCCGAAGGACGCTTTCTATATTAACTATTCACTGATCGATTACTTCTTTTTCTTTGAAGCTTTCTTCACTACTTTTTTAACTACCTTCTTTGCCGATTTAACCAACTTCTTTACTGGTCTGGCCACTTTCTTCGTTGCTTTTTTAACAATTACTTTCTTTGCAGGCTTCACTGCTTTTTTGGCAACTTTCTTGATCACCACTTTCTTGGTAAGCTTAGTCGTTTTTTTAACCACAATTTTCTTTGAAGGCTTGGCTGTTTTCTTTACTACCTTTTTAGCGGTCTTCTTTGCAACGGGTTTAGTAACTTTTTTCGCAACCACCGCTACTTTCTTTGGTGATGTTTTTTTCTTAGCCTTCGATTTTGTAGCAGCAGAAGCAGCTGCTTTGGCATTGCCCATCGCATTCAAGGCTGATCCTGCCTTGAACCACACAATCTGCCCCTTATTATAAGTGTGATTCACCTGGATGGACTCATTACTTCCATCGCTGTGATGAATAACTAAAGTGAGTGGCTTATCAGGGCTAAAGCTGGTAAGACCAATAATATCAAATGAATCGTCTTCTTTAATCTTATTATAGTCTTCCTTATTGGCAAACGTTAATGCCAGCATACCTTGTTTCTTCAGGTTGGTTTCGTGAATACGGGCAAATGATTTTACCAGAATCGCACGGACTCCTAAATGGCGTGGTTCCATGGCAGCATGCTCGCGTGATGAACCTTCTCCATAGTTTTCATCACCAACAACAATAGAACCTATTCCTTGTGCTTTGTAAGCGCGTTGTACGTTGGGCACTTCATTGTATTCACCACTCAATCCATTCTTTACAATATTGATCTTCTCGTTGAAGAAATTGGTTGCCCCAATCAACAGGTTATTTGAAATGTTATCCAAATGACCTCTGTATTTTAACCACTTGCCGGCCATGGAAATATGATCGGTAGTACACTTGCCTTTTGCTTTGATCAATAAACGCAATCCCTTAAGATCAGTGCCTTCCCATGCTTTGAAAGGAGCTAGCAATTGTAAACGATCTGAAGTTGGACTTACTTTTACCTGTACTTTGCTGCCGTCTTTGGCAGGAGCCTGATAGCCTGGATCTTTTACATCAAAGCCTTTTTGAGGTAGTTCATCTCCGGAAGGAGGATCCAGTTTCACCTGCTCGCCACGTTCGTTGGTTAAGTAGTCGGTAAGCGGGTTAAAATTCAAATCCCCGGCAATAGCCAAGGCGGTTACTAATTCAGGAGATCCAACAAATGCATACGTATTAGGATTGCCATCATTACGTGATTGGAAGTTTCTATTAAAGGAGTGTACGATGGTGTTCTTTTCTTTTTTATCAGCTCCAACACGGGCCCACATACCAATACAAGGTCCACAGGCATTGGCAAATACCTGAGCTCCTATCTTGTCAAATGTATCGATAAATCCATCACGCTGGATGGTATAACGCACTTGTTCGGAACCAGGGGTAATAGTAAATACTGCTTTGGTTTTCAGTCCTTTATCAGCCACTTGTTTAGCTAAACTTGCAGCGCGTGCAATATCTTCATAGGATGAGTTGGTGCAAGAACCAATTAAGCCAACTTCGATTTTGGTAGGCCATCCGTTTTTAGCTGCTTCGTCCTTCAATTTAGAAATTGGAGTTGCCAAGTCAGGAGTGAACGGACCATTCAGGTGTGGCTCTAATTCAGAAAGATTAATTTCAAATACCTGATCGAAGTATTGTTCAGGGTTAGCATAAACTTCCGGATCGGCCGTCAGATGTTCTTTAATTTTGTTAGCCATTTTAGCTACTTCGGTACGACCTGTAGAAACAAGATAACGTTCCATTGATTCATCGTATCCAAATGTAGAGGTAGTTGCACCAATCTCAGCACCCATGTTACAGATGGTTCCTTTACCTGTGCAACTCATAGAAGTTGCCCCTTCACCAAAGTATTCAACGATAGCGCCAGTTCCACCTTTAACAGTAAGAATACCAGCTACTTTTAATATCACATCTTTAGCAGAGGTCCAGCCATTTAATTTTCCGGTAAGCTTGATACCGATTAGCTTTGGAAATTTTAATTCCCACGCCATACCTGCCATTACATCAACAGCATCGGCACCACCCACACCAATGGCAACCATACCAAGACCACCGGCATTAACCGTATGAGAGTCGGTTCCAATCATCATTCCGCCAGGGAAAGCATAGTTTTCAAGTACCACCTGGTGAATGATACCAGCACCGGGTCTCCAAAAACCAATTCCATATTTTGTTGAAACGGAAGAAAGGAAATCGAATACTTCCTTGCTTTCAGTATTCGCTACTGTTAAATCATCTTTAGCACCTACTTTAGCGGTGATCAGGTGATCACAATGTACCGTAGAAGGCACCGCTACTTTTGGTTTTCCGGCTGACATGAATTGAAGAAGCGCCATCTGGGCAGTAGCATCTTGCATAGCCACGCGGTCCGGAGCGAAATCTACATAGGATGTTCCTCTTCCAAAGTTTTCCAGCTTCTGGTCGCCATGAAGATGTGAGTAAAGAATTTTCTCAGATAAAGTGAGAGGTTTGCCAACTACCTTCCTGGCTTTGGCAATACGGCCGGGCATTGCTGCGTATAGGGCCTTAATCATGTCTAAGTCGAATACCATAAATCGTTAATTTTCGATGTTTTATGAGCCGCTAAGCTAGTAAAATTTTTGTTGCGAAGGTGATGAAATTGATGAGGGGAAAACTTATGGAAGCACATTGGTTCCGGCAGCTGGAAGCAATTACTACATTTAGCGTCTATAGTCAACCTAACATCTCGTAACGCGTATATCCAGTAACGGTTATTTACTATTGATATAGTTGAGAAACTCACGCTTGAAATTCTCTTCTCCAAACTTTCCACCAAAAAAGGCAGTGCCAGTTTTACTGTTTGTGTCACCAACACCACGGGAGGCTACGCACATGTGGTTGGCATCCATCACTACACCTACGTGTTCGGTTCCCAATATGAGTTGCAATTCCTTGCCAATCTGCACGGTTAATCGTTCCTGCACTTGAGGACGCTTGGCAAAGTACTGAACGATGCGATTGATTTTTGATAATCCGATCACCTTGCCACCGGAGAAATAGGCCACGTGTGCTTTTCCATAAATCGGCACAAAGTGATGTTCGCAATGCGAGTAGAAGGTAATATCCTTTTCTACCAGCATTTGATCATACTTATATTTGTTTTCAAAAAGTCTAGCTACGGGGCGGTTCTTTGGATTCAAACCACTGAAAACTTCCTTCACATACATTTTAGCTACTCTGCGGGGGGTGCCATTAAGGCTATCATCCGTAAGATCAAGACCGAGAATCTCCATGATCTCGCGAAAGCGTTTTTCAATCTGCTCTACTTTCTCATCATCGCTCAACACGAATGCATCTTCGCGCAAGGGTGTATTCCACGAGGTGATGATGTGATCATCATCAAAATCCTCATCAAGTGGTTTAATGGGCTGGATATTCAACGAAATTTCTTTCTGTCTCATAGAGTTTGACTTTTATGTCGTACTGATTGTCTATTTGTTGCCTCAATATCCGCCATATCACCACTGCAATATTTTCAGCCGAAGGATTCAGGTTTTTAAAGTAGGGAGTATCTAAATTAAGATTTTTATGATCGAAATGTACGAGAATATGTTTTTTGATTAGATCACTTAATATTTTCATATCATATACATAGCCCGTTTCGGGGTCGGGGGTTCCTATTAAAGTCACAATTAATTCATAATTATGACCATGATAGTTTGGATTGTTGCACTTTCCAAATACGGCATCATTCTTTTCGTCCGACCAGGCCGGATTATATAAGCGATGGGCCGCATTGAAATGTTCTTTACGTGAGACAGCGATCTTCATTTGATTTATTTATAAACCCTGAAAGCAGTAAATGGTTCAACCGCTTTGTTAATAACTTTAAATTTAATTGAAAAGTTGAGATAAATGGGTTCACTAACTTTTACCATATTGAGGATTGGTTGGAGATTTAAATTAATAGTATGACCAATATTGGTATTGTAATATTGTTATTAGCGATTGTTACCGCGTTGGCGCAAGTTACTGATAAGGTAAGAATTCCATACCCTATCTTGCTTGTCTTGGCGGGGATTGCCATCGGTGTGATTCCAGGACTACCCATTATCACCCTTGACCCTGATGTTGTATTTTTAGTTTTTCTGCCTCCAGTACTTTATGCAGCAGCCTGGAACACTTCCTGGCCAGATTTTAAAGAATCGATTCGCCCCATTTCATTGTTGGCCATTGGCTGTGTATTGTTTACTACCATCATGGTTGCTGCTGCGGCACATTATTTCATTCCTGATTTTGGTTGGGTCGAATCATTTGTATTGGGTGCCATTGTTTCGCCACCCGATGCGGTGGCCGCCACCGCTGCTACCAAAGGTTTAAAAATACCGAAACGCATTATCACGATACTGGAAGGTGAAAGTCTGGTGAATGATGCTACCGGTTTGATTGCTTATCGTTATGCCATTGCGGCTACATCAGGAACCTTTATTTTTTGGTTGGCAGGTATTAATTTTTTTTACGTGGCCGGTTTAGGAATCGCACTCGGCCTTATAATAGGATATGTATTTTTTTGGATTCATAAGATTACACCCAATAACGCAACTACCGATACTACGTTTACCCTGCTTACACCCTATGCGGCCTATTTAATTGCAGAAGAATTTCACGCATCAGGTGTTCTTTCTGTGGTGGTGGCAGGATTGTTTTTGAGCCCACGGTCGTCACAGGTATTTTCTAATCGTACCAGGCTTCAGGCTGCGGCCGTTTGGGATACGATGATATTTGTTCTGAATGGTGTGATTTTTATTTTGATTGGATTGCAACTTCCGATTATCCTGAATCATATCACCAGCGATTCCATCGGCACCCTGTTTTGGTATGGTGCGGTGGTAAGTATTGCGGCTGTACTGGCGCGAATCATTTGGGTGTTTCCGGGCACTTACTTGCCGCGTTGGTTAAGCAAAAGTATCCGTATTCGTGAACCCAGGCCAAGCATTAGAAATGTTTCCATCGTTGCCTGGTCAGGGATGAGAGGCATTGTTTCCTTAGCCGCTGCGTTGGGTCTTCCCCTGATGGTGTCTGAAACGAAGGCTTTTCCCAATCGTGATCTGATCATCTTTCTTACGTTTTGCGTAATATTCGTTACGCTCGTAATGCAAGGCATGACGCTGCGAAAACTGATTCATTGGCTGGGCGTAAAATCGGATGATCAGCACATTAAAGACGAGGAAAGAATACGCGTCCAGTTGGCAGCTCATGTAATTGAGCATATTGAAGAAAACTATTCATTGGAATTAAGTGATATCGTACTCAATCAAATCAAGTCAAAATATGAAATTCGTATTCAACGCATACGAAAGGATGAATCAGAACATCGTATGACACCCGAGCAAATTGATGAATTACATCGGATACAGAACGAACTAATAAGCCGTGAGCGAGCCTTGATTTTGAACTTACGAAAAGAAGGGAAGGTGAGTGACGAATTGGTGCGCAAGATTGAATATGAACTGGATTTGGAAGAAGCACGATTAGCGTTGGATCAAAGCACATAAAAAAAAGATAAAGAAACCTGTCATTCATGGAAGCGAATAAAAAAGTATGTGTCATTGGAGCTGGCCCTTCGGGCATTACGGCTGCGAAAAATTTGTTGGATCACTCGTTTGAAGTAACGGTATATGATTATGGGAAGGACGTTGGTGGAAATTGGATTTTCAATGAAGAGTCTTCACACTCCAGCGTGTTTGAAACCACACACATCATTAGTTCAAAATCACTTTCACAGTATGATGACTTTCCCTTGCCTGCGCACTATCCTGATTATCCATCGCACCAACAGTTGGCCGAATACTTTCAACACTATGCTCGTCATTTTAAGTTATATGAACATATTCAGTTTAACACCCTGGTAGAAAAGTGCGTATTGGATGCTTCAAAAAAATGGCTGGTAACCACCATCACCAACGGAATAAAGAAGACAGAAATGTTCGATGCCTTAGCGGTATGCAACGGCCATCATTGGAAACCCCGCTATCCCGAATACCCCGGTACGTTCACTGGCAAACAAATGCATTCGCATGATGTGAAAAAGTTTTCTGTTTTCTCCGATCAACGTGTATTGGTGATTGGTGGCGGTAACTCTGCCTGTGATGTAGCGGTGGAATCCTCACGGTTTTCGAAAAGTACCGATATCAGTTGGCGAAGAGGCTATTGGGTAGTTCCAAAATTTATATTTGGCAAGCCCTCGGATACCGTAGGAGGGTTGCTTCGGTTTCTTCCAACCGCTATCTGGAGAAAGTCAACGAGTCTCATGATTAAAGTGCTACAAGGAAGAAATTCTATGTATGGACTTCCTGAGCCTGAAGATGATTTCGGATTTCATCACCCCACAGTAAACAGTGAGTTGTTTTATTTCTTGCGTCACGGGAAGATTACCCCGAGGCCAGACATTGATCATTATGATGGTTCAACAGTAGTTTTTAAAGATGGGAAAGAAAGTGAATATGATGTGATCGTAGCGTGCACGGGCTACCACCTGTCACATCCGTTTTTTGATTCAACGTTTATCGATTACTCCCAGGGTGAAGTGCCATTATATTTGCGCATGCTACACCCTGAAATTGAAAATTTATATTTCATTGGATTATTTCAACCATTGGGTTGCATCTGGCCAGGTTCAGAATTGCAAAGTAAAATCATGGCCAATGAGCTTGCTGGTAAATGGAAGCGACCGGTTAATATAGCTCAACGTGCTTTGCGTGAAATACAACATCCGGATTTTAACCAAATAAAAACACCGCGTCATACCATCACGGTAAACTATCACGCTTTTAGAAAGAGACTGTTAAAGGAATTGAATAAAGTGAGTGGTTGATGTGCGCGGAGGTTAGTGCCGGCATGTGGATAAAGTATAAAATAAAAAAGGAGACCAATCGGTCTCCTTTTTTACGAACATCATGGGTCTTCTAAAGCTTTCTAATCCAGATGTTTCTAAACTGGGTTTTGTTATTATGATCTTGTAGTGAAATCACATCATCACCGTGGGCGGATGGATAAGTATGTAACCCGATGTAAAGTGTTAGTCCATTAATGGTTGTATTGTTTTGAACCAATACGCCATTATGCAATACGGTGATTCGGGCAGGTGCGTCTAAACGACCATCGGCTTTAAAGCGGGCAGCGGTATAGATAACATCATACGTATTCCACTCCAGTGGGGTGCGCATGGCATTCACTAACGGAGCATGGTCTTTATAGATGCTTCCGGCCTGGCCATTGCGATACGTGCGGTTATTATAAGAATCAAGTATCTGAAGTTCATAGCGATTTTGGAAAAACACACCACTGTTGCCACGGCCCTGGCTATTACCTTCTACGAGGTCGGGTGCGCTAAATTCAATATGCAACTGGCAATCTCCGAATTGCATTTTTGTTTGAATGCCACCGGTACCGGGCACTACTTCCATATGATCATTATTCACGATCTTCCAAGGAGCCGGTTTGGTTGCATCTTTTTGACTCACCCATTGATCAAGATTTTTTCCGTCAAATAAAATGATAGCATCCGAAGGAGCATCGCCTAATTTCTTAGCCGGAGTAATTACTTGTACTTCTGGTTCCCATATTTCCGTCATTTCGGGTTTCATGGGCATCGGTGATACGGCTGGTACTTGTTGTGCAAATGAATGAGTAGCGGAAAATACTCCAGTCACAAACAGGTAAAGGCAAATGGTTTTTAATTTCATATAAATAGTCTGTTTAATAAGTAATAGTCAAACATATTATAAAAAAACAATTTTTTCAGATTTGGATATAAATTCGGTTGGGATTAAGTGGCAGCGGTGATTTCACCCCTTTTTCTTTCAGGTAGTGTTTGCTTTTTACTTCTACGTGGAGTCTCCCGTTTCGGGGACTCCACATTTTACTATTAGGTACTCTTTATGAACTCAATCGCGGACTAACGAAGCGAAACTGCGTGGAAGGAAGACTTCGCGAGGTATAAAACTTTTTTCTTGTCTTAAACATCCCAGACAAAACGATTCATGAGCTTATTGAAAAATTATCCCTGATGTCCGTCCAAGCTGATGAGAAGAAGTAAAAACAAGACAATACATGGTAGGGATAGCCGTTATCAATCCGACAAATCAAATTATCTAGTAACATAAATAAATACAAGTATGAAAAGACTAACGTTGGTTTTGTTTTTCGGATTATTCTTCCTGTCGGGCTTTGCTCAAGACTCAACAAAGAATAAGAACGATTATAATGTTTTCAGTTCCTTCCGGTGTAAGGATTGTGTCGAAAAATATTTTGTATCCACTAATTCGGGTCTGCTCCATACTCCAATGGGCTTACGTGTTGGATTTCTGGGAAAGAAAGGCTTCTATTTGGGTGGCCGTTATGGTAATGGAACCATTTATCATGCTGAGACGAACACTACCACCGAGACAAAGTTATTCTCTGTTACCACGGGATTGATTCTTCCTGTTTATATTAAAAACAGATTTAGTATTCATACTTATTTTGGTGGAGGCTATGGTCAATGGTTTGATAAACGATGGGATACTTGGACGAAAAGTGGTATTGAGATTGAAGGAGGGTTGATGGTTTCTTACAAAAAAGTATCATTGAGTTTTGGTGCCACTGTTTTAAACGGGGAGAGAACCTATGCCATAGGCGATGGAACACTCGGGGTAGGCATTCGGTTTTAAAATCTTCGCTTCCAGGTGGAGTCTTCCATGCCGAAGACTCCACGTTTTAATTATTCATCTTGGTAAACGCAGAGTAAGTTACTGGCTACCAGCTTCAAGCGGCTAGCGTTGATCTTTAATCTTTCCGCTTAAATTTTTAAGCTTTCTGCTTTGCACTTTCTGCTTTCCACTTTCTGCTTTCCACTTTTTGCTTTTACTGCACAAACCTTGTTACCACATCCGAATATACAATGGTAGGATCTGCGCCCACGCCTGCCACACGGAATGCATATTGCTGACCGCTGGTTAAGCCATCAACAACAAACTTGCTGGCCGTGCCCACGTTCACCGTCCAGTTGGTGGTGGTCACCACAGGTGCCACCATGCTTTCGAAACGATAGCTGCTGGCGCCTTTTATTTTGTCCACGCTAAGTTTTATCGAGCCTGAGTTAGGGCCGTTCTCCACTTTAAAATTTTCGGGCTTGGCCAACATGCCCACAGGCACTTTTGGCTTAGCGGCTTCAAAGCCCGAACTGAGCAAGATGGCCAGGTCATTTTTACAGTTCAGTTGCACATACGTGCCCAGTTGTTTCAACAGGGCCTCCAGGTCTTTACGTTTTTGGTCTTTGATGGCTGTTTTTTCGGGGGTGCCATTTTTGGCTGCGGTAAGCGAGGTTTCATACGCAGTAAGGGCCGTTTGCACCACCGCCAGCGTGGGCACGGGTGTGGTGTAATTGGTGTTGCCCGTCATGCCTTTAATGATGGAGGCTGCTTTGGTGTCCAGGTCATCATCGCGCAATTCTGTAAAGCCAATAACTACTTTTAAAGTTGCCATAAATAATGGGGGTTAGATTAATAAAATAGACAGAAATAAAACAGAAGGTTTAGAAAACCGTAGCCTGTGGAACAAGGTC
>CAYGGY010000034.1:0-55037 GCA_964349405.1 uncultured Ohtaekwangia sp.
AACCTACATGAACTATTTCTAGGTTGCTTCTCTTCAAACCACATCTTCGAATTCTCTTTCCTTATATTTCGCAAACTATGATATCTATCTATTACTTCATTAATTTGACCTTGTTTAATTATTGTACCATTATTAAGTAATACACCTGTATTACACAAAGAGATGACAGCCGCTAGGTTATGACTTACAAATAAAACAGTTCGCCCATCACCCTGAGATACTTCTTTAATCCTACCGATGGCCTTCTTCTGGAACTCCGCATCGCCCACGGCCAGCACTTCATCCACAATTAAAATCTCCGGTTCTAAAAAGGCAGCCACAGCAAAAGCAAGCCGTACTTGCATACCAGATGAGTAGCGCTTAACGGGTGTATCGATATACATTTCTACCCCGGCAAAGTCTATGATCTCGTCAAGTTTACTTTGTATTTCTCTGCGCGTCATGCCCAGCAGGGTACCGTTCATAAAGATGTTTTCGCGGCCGGTCATCTCGGGGTGGAAGCCCGTGCCCACTTCGAGCAAAGAAGCAATGCGGCCTTTCACTTTTACACTACCCGTGGAAGGTGTCGTTATGCGCGAGATAATTTTAAGCAACGTACTTTTGCCTGCTCCATTGCGGCCTATAATACCTACTACTTCGCCCTGTTTTACGGAGAAGTTAATGTCCTTAAGCGCCCACACGCTGTCGTCCTTGCCGGCTTTTTTGGTACGGTCGTTTATATGGCCAATTTTAGAATACGGATCTTCTTTGCCACGCACGTTGGCCCACCAGCGGTTAAGGTCTTTGCTAATGGTGCCGGTGCCCACCTGGCCAAGGTCGTATAGTTTGCTTAAATTCTCAACTCTGATTACTTCCACGTTTTATATTCTGTTTTATTTTTTAAAGATACTTGGTGCTGGTCTCTAGTTGCTGGTCTCTGGTCGCTAGTCTCTAGTTGCTGGTTGCTGGTCGCTAGTAGCCAGTGACCAGTAGCCAGTGCCCAGTTTCAAACCGTATCCATAAAATCTTTCTCGGTATAATTAAATACGGAAAGCCCGATCAGGAAAATCACGATGGTAATACCAAAACTAAGCGCCAGGTGACCAGGCTCAAATGCACCTGTACCCAGAAATGCCGAGCGGAAACCTTCCAGCACGGGCGTCATGGGGTTGAGTAAAATCCACATTTTATATTTTTCAGGTACTGTTGAAAGCGGATAGATAACCGGGGTAGTGTACATCAGTAACTGAACACCAAACTGAATGAGGAAAGTAAGGTCACGGTATTTGGTAGTTAAAGAGGTAAAGAATATCCCTAATCCTAATCCAAGAGCACCCATCATCACCACCATCAGGGGCAGGTACAGCAACGTTGCTGTTGGATGCAGTTCAGCGCCTTGCAGAAAATAGAAGACATAAACCACCAGGAACAACAATAACTGAATGCAAAACTTGAGCAAGCCGGTAATCACCTTGCTCAACGGCACCACGATGCGCGGAAAATATACCTTACCAAAGAGACTGGCATTTTGTATAAACGTGGTGGACGTGTTATTAAAACAATCGGCAAAATAATTCCAGATGATGGTGCCACTAAGGTAAAACAAAATGGGTGGGTTGCCATCGGTGGAGATGCCGGCAATGCGGCTAAACACGATGATGTACACCAGGGCCGTTAATACGGGCTGGATAAAAAACCACAACGGCCCCAGGATGGTTTGCTTATACAACACCACAAAGTCGCGCTTTACCAGCATGTACAGCAAATCGCGGTAGCGCCAGATGTCGTTGAGTTGCAGGGAGAAGAGGCTCTTCTTGCCGGAAATTACCAGGTCCCATTGTTCTTCTTTTAGTTCGTTTACTTCAGTCATTTATTTTTTACAATTCATATTTGTACAAAGCGGTAAGCTGCTGGCTTCAGGCTGCAAGCTTTCAGATTTTTCGTTAATCATTATCTTGATCAAGCATCCATTGTTTATTATCCATTGCCCAGATCAGCAACGCTTTCTCCAGTCGTCTGGCATCAATAAGATATTGTTCCTTGCTGATTATTTCTGCCTTCACATTCCGATTGAGTAAGTCTTTGGCCTTCAGGATCAGTTTGTCCAGGTACACCCGGTTCACCGCTCCTACCAGCACTAATTCAATGGTGCCCGAGTCTTTGCCGATGGCATAATCACCAATGATGTAGGCCGCTTCCAATTCACCCAACCGAGAAAGGATTTGATCAATGATTTTATCAATGCCCAGGTATTTATGTACCAGGTTTTTTACTTCATTATATAGCGGGTGCTGTGTATTGGCACGATACTTTATGGTGCGACCGTCCTCCTGCGAAACCAGGTAACCGGCTTTGCTCAGGTTGTTGAGCTCGTGCCGGATGGCATTGGTACTTTCATCAAACTCCTCGGCTAACCCACGCAAATAGGCGGTTGCTGCGCTGTTGGTGAAGAACTTCAGCAGCATTTTGATGCGGGTTTTAGAGGTGATGAGGGTGTCTAACACTTAAATTGGTTGTTCGTTGATGGTTGTTGGTTGTTCGTTTCCATCTAGGACAAAAATAACAGAAAGAGTTGAGTGAGTAAAATTATTACTCATTAAAGTTTGCTGGTTATCGATAAATTGTCGGGCTTCTTGGCAGACAGTTTCCTAGGCAAAAAATTGACAAATTGTAAAATCTGACGGCATTGCAAATAGCCTCCAGCTGCCAGCAGCGAGCAACAAGCTTTTTACTTTCAACTTTCCGAATGCAGAATCCTCGAAGCGGGATCTATATTCGATAGAGATATATGCTAGTAAGCCAACCAGCACAAAGGAAGGTTTACTTGGTGTCGTTTAAGGATCAATGATAACACCGGCCTCCGGCAAAGCCAGATAGAAAAGCAGATTCAAGAGGCATCCCAAATTTGCTACTGACAACGTAAAATAATAATCGCCCCCTACGGGGCTGAAAAACCATTCTGCCACCATGTTCTACCATAATGTCGTTCCTACTGAACTTTAAAGCCCCATAGGGGCGGCATTTTGGTAAAGATTGCCTATCAACCAAATCATAACCCCATCGGGGTGGCATTATCTAATCGCGTCAAGCTGGGGTACATTCGCTTAACTTAATGACATTGGCGATAACACCGACCTTCGGCAAAATAGCCACTAACTTCTGACTGCCAGCAGCGAACTTTTCACTTTTCACCTTCTGCTTTCTGCTTTTCACTTTCAACTTTTACCCTTCCCCTTATCCTCCTCATAATACCCATACCCATATCCACTATACCCCATCCCGTACAGATACCCCCCGTAATAACTATTGCGTTTACTGATTAGCTCCAGATCGTTAAACAGGGTAGTAAAATGTGGTAGCCTGCCGTCCTGATACAACTCATCGATCATACGGAGTGCCGCCTTGGGGGTAACGCCTCTGCGCACGATCAAAATATTATAATCACTGTATTTGAACAGTTCCATCGCATCAGACACCAGTCCAATAGGCGCTGTATCGATGAGTATATAGTCATACCGTTCTTTTAAAAAGGTCATCAATGCAGCCATGCGGGGGTGTGCCAGCAGTTCAGAGGGATTGGGCGGTATTTTTCCAGCTTCAATGAAGTCAGGTTCATGTTCCTTGCCAACCACAATTATTTCCTCCAGCGTAGCATAGCCCGCCAGGTAAGCCGAAAGTCCCTTTTCGGCAGGGATCTGCAGGTAGTTGGCCAACTCAGGTTTGCGCAAATCGGCACCGATAACGATGGTTTTCTTTTGCGAATTGGCCAGGGAGTAGCCCAGATTAATGGAACAGAAAGTTTTACCCTCACCTCCAATGGTGGACGTAATGACAAAGGTATGCGCCCTTGCGGAGCTGTCCCTGACCAGAAATTTCAGGTTGGCACGAACCGCCCGGAACGACTCCGCTACCACAGAACGGGGATGGGTTTTTACTATCAGCCGGGTGTCATAACCATTGTGCGCCACATTGCCCAGAACAGGTATATGTAGGGAGTGCTGCAGATCATCCCGGTCCATAATGAATCCATTGGTTATATCGCGCACCAGGAAAAAGCCAATCGGCAGAAGTAATCCTAGCAGGGCGGCCATCATCAGGTTGTTTTTAGTATCCGGAGACACCGGACTTCCGGAAAAATCCGGAGGGTTGATCACCTTATAATCGGAGGTGGCACTGGCTTTCGATATGGCCGCCTCCGCTTTTCTGCGAACAAACAGATCAAACAGGGTATTGTTGATCTGGTAGAGGCGTTCATGCCGGCTCATGTTACGCGAATTGGCCTGCACATTATCAATGGAAGAATAAAACATCGAAAACTGTTGATCGACTTCTTTTAATTTGAGGCGGTTAAGTTGGCGTGCGCTGCGAATGGCCTCGTAAATAGATCGCTCCAACCGGCTGTCAACGCTATCCATCCGGTTTATCAATGGATTTTGTGCGTTCGCCTCCGACACAATACTCTTTTTTTCGCTCAGTTTTTTTTCAATATAAACACTAACCCATTTTTCCACCAG
This sequence comes from uncultured Ohtaekwangia sp., assembly GCA_964349405.1. GTDB lineage: Bacteria > Bacteroidota > Bacteroidia > Cytophagales > Cyclobacteriaceae > ELB16-189. The sequence continues at coordinate 4,494 of CAYGGY010000034.1, forward strand.
GGGAACATGGAGTCCGATCAGGCTGGGGGCAAACACTTCGGCCTGCCGGTTTGATTTAAAGTAATCGATCAGGTAATCAAAATACCGTTCTTCCAGCAGGATATTGGCCTTGCTGCCATCCAATTCATTCATTCGGTTAAAAACACTTTCCGTACCCAAAGGCATCTTACGGTTGTCGAGCCGAAGATCATTTAACAAGCCCTGGTAGTAATCCAGTGAATCATTGACCATTTTCATCTGCTCATCGATAAAGCGAATGGTATTGTTGAGTAATTCATTTTTTTCGGTGAGGCCCATTTCTTCCACCACTTCATAATAGGCATTCATAAACTTCAGGTCGCGGTTAGGAAGTTCCGAGAGCATCTGAATATCCAGCATGGCAGACCCCTGCACCGCCCAATTCACATTGAGCCTTTGGGAGTAACGGGTCACCAGGTCAGAACTGCGATTGAACACAAAATAAAATTTATCGTGATCGCCTGTATTTCCCTGCGTGTTGATGATGCGGATAACGGATGATCCCAAACGCACCGGTTCACCAAAACGAAACTGTTGGTGAGCAACGATATCTTGCCAGGTCTTGTTTCCTTCGATAGACAATTCATAGAACTTATCCGAAAGGCGATTTACAAAGATAGGAATGCTGTGAGGGTAGTTCTCTTCAGTGAGCGAGTCGATCATAACGGTGAAACCCATACCATTTTCCGATTCGATCGTTTTAATCCAGCCCTTCGCGTAATAACTGATGCGAAAATCCACCCGGTTAAGGGCAGCGGCTATCCGTTTAGTCGATTTGAGGATGGGTATCTCTTCGTATGCCTCAATCAGACCACTCAAAAAGAAGCTGGCATCGATGAGACCAGGCACCGGGTTGGCCTGTTTGTCGTTGAACTTCTTGGTGGTGATACGGGCCTTTACCAGGTAAATAGGTGTGGAATAGCGGTTTATACTATAGCCGATGGCCACCGCCAGCAGGAAAAAAGAAATAATATAGGGCCACCTTTTTAATAAATTAAGGAGGTGTTTCTTTATGTTAATGCCTGGGTCTGCTCCCCGCTCCAGGACCTCTTCCGGGGTAAACTCATTCATCTGCTGTTACCGATTATAGGTTAAAAGAACAAACAGGAAGGTGAGGGTGCTGGTAACCACGCCCACCACCGAAGTATAGGCAGGCAAGGTATATTTACGGGTAGCCCGTGCCTGCAACGGAGGCACAATGATGATGTCATCTGGTGAAAGATAAAAGCCGGGATTTCCTAACAGGTCTTCGGAGAGTGCGTTCACGTAATGTACTTCTGCGGTGGTTCCCACCCTGCGCACAATTTTTATTTTTGAGCGATCAGCAAAATCGGTCAGGTTGTTAGACAGCGTAATGGCATCAACAACGGTCATATTCGGATCAAAGCTGGTATAACGACCTTCTTTGTTTACTTCACCTAATATAGTAAAATGAAAGCTTAGCAACTGGATGCGCACCACCGGGGTCTCAAAATAACCAGTCAGTTTTTCGCGGATGGCCGCTTCCATCTGCGGAATAGAAAAGCCGGTAAACATGATTTTTCCGATATAGGGTAATTCCAGGAAGCCTTCTTCGTCCAATACGAAACCCGTTTGCATCTGATCCAGTGCAATCGCACTTGTGCCCATGCCACCACTAATGCCTGCACCTCCTACTCCTCCACTAATTCCCCCCACGCCTTGTGTGCGTCCGGATCCTCCCATGGCAGCCTGGTCATATTGAGTTAATTTTCGGATAATGCCCAACTGTTCTTCATACTTCTTTACGAAGTCAAACTCCTGCGGGGTAATACTGGCTATATTCAACGATATAACATCATGTGGTTTAAACCGATAATCGCGATACCGGGTGGTATAAACCCGTGCCAGGGTATCCGCGTTGTTTACCTGGCCTCGTTTGGGTTCACTTCCGCTTTGCAGGTAAACAATGCGTTGATTGGGTACACAGGCCGTCAACATGCCCCATCCCAGCAAGACCCAGAAAAAAAATCGTAGCATACGTAGTAAAACAATATAAAATGTAAATATATGGAAATTGAAATGGATAGCTTGTGTAAAAGTGGAAAGCTGAAAGCTAAAAGTTGAATGTAAAAAGCAGAAAGCTAAAGGCTCAAAGCTCACAACCAGCAGCTAGTACCTTGTAGCCAGTAACTAGAAGCCAATTGAAACTGAAAGCAGAAAGCGTAAAGCTAAAAGTAGAAAGTGCAAAGTTCAAAGCTTGTAGCTGATAGGAAATTAGAGCCTGGAGGCATTCGGATAATAACCCTCCTCAGGTTCTTCTACCACATCCATAAATAGTTCACTGAGATCAACTGCTAAACCGGGAAGAACAGAACTATTGGCTAGGTCACCTTTCGTCAATGGTTTTGAAGGCTTATAAACTCCATCCGCACCCAGGGTAAAAATAATCAGTGTTTTATCAGAAGGATGAACTACCCAATATTCCTCAATACCCGCTCTTTCATACAGTTTATATTTTTCGTGCAAATCGCGGGTAACGAAGATTTTGAAACAATCTCCACTACCAGATCGGGCACACCCTCACACCCCCTATCGGTAATGATGGCCGGGTTACAAATGACGGTAATGTCAGGTTGCACCACATTATTTTTTACTTTATCTACCGGAAGGATTACATCGAAGGGAGCCGGAAATACACGGCACGGTTTTCCTCTTAGAAATTGAAAAATAGTAGCCGTTATAACCGTTATGGCATACTGATGCCTGCTGGTAGGCGCAGGCGAAATCTTAACTATCTTACCAAGAATCAATTCAACCCGATCCTGAAATTGCCAGGTGAGATAATCGGAATAGGTATAGCTACGAGTTAAATCGAGTTAATTGATATCGGTGATGATCTCTCCCATATACCAAAATTCGGAATTTTAAAGTGGAAAGTGGAAAGCAGAAAGCTAAAGGCTCAAAGCTCGTAGCTCACAGCCAGCAGCGTGTAGCTTGTCATAGCAGGCAAAGCCAGGATACGCCCACCATACGCCCGGTATAAAGCCGGTATAGTGCCGGTATAAAGCCCCTCGGCCATAATAAAGTATTCCTTCGGGAAATGATGAAAAAAGCCCCAGGCACAATCAGTGTAAAACTGAAAGCTAAAAGTTGAAAGTGGCAAATTCAAAGCTTGTAGCTTGAAGCCAATGGGAAAAACTTAAAGTAAAAAGTGGAAAGTAAAAAGCATAAAGCTCAAAGCTCGTAGCCAGCAGCTTGCAGCCTAAAGAATCACTACCATCAAAAATATTCCTGAGTTATTTTCGCCACTCCTCCAAAACGCGGTGCACGTCTTCTTCTGAAACATTCATATAAACCGAAAACTCCGCAACGGTAATAGGCTGGTGGGGTTCTTTACCAAATACAGTTCGGATCTTCCGAATCAGGTTGCGTGACGTGCGCTCACCAAAGCTGGTGATCCGCTGAACATCTTTCGTGTACAGGAATAAGCGCTGCTTCATCATATTAATGGGAATAAAGTTTTAACATCGGGGACATGGACTGCTAACGTCATGGCATGCCTTGGTCATATCAAACCCCGGCAAAAAAGTATCATAAAGGTATAAATCGGCAAAAAACGGCATAAACGGAAATAGGCTATGTGTTTTATACCATATCCAAACGTTATGCTGGCGGTTGCAACCAACGGCCACGGGTTTGGGCCGAACGTCAAACCCACCAACTAAAATTTTAACTAGTATGGGAAGACAAGATGGAGTGATCCCGGTAATCGGGCAGGTAGGAGGCTTATCGTTTTTCAAATCGAAGCTGGGCTACCAGGTACGCAAGAAGGGAGGCGTCAGTGCTGACCGAATCAAGAATGATCCGGCCTTTCAGCGCACGCGCGAAAACGGAAATGAATTTGCCAGGGCCGGCAGGGCTACCCGGCTTTTGCGTTCAGCCTTCCGCTCACTGATTTTAAAAAATGCCGATAGCCTGATGTACAGCCGCCTCACCCGGGAGATGATGAAAGTGGTGCAGGCCGATACGGTGAATACACGGGGTGCCCGTACCGTGCTGGACCCCAATACGAAAATGCTGGAAGGCTTTGAATTTAATGACTACGCCAAGCTGGGCAATACGTTATTTGTCTCTTTTACGGCTGCCATCGACCGGCTTAATGGCGCGCTGTCCGTAACCGTCCCTCAATTTGTGCCACAGGACATGGTTACGGCACCTGTGGGCGCTACCCACGCCCGCTTGATGGCGGCAGGAGCCGAAGTGAATTTCACCGATGGCCAGTTTGGAATGAGTAGCGGATTGAGTGACCTGTTTCGGCTGAATGAGCAAGCCCAGCCGGAGGTAACACTCACCCTTACCTTGCCCACCAACAGCGCCCAGCCGTTGTTCCTGGCCTTTGGCATAGCCTTCTTTCAGGAGGTGAACAAGACCCACTATCCGTTGAAAAACGGAGCGTACAATGCGTTAGCGCTGATCAAAATAGAGGGAGGTGTCTGATGGAGCTGGAGTTGGAGCGAACTTATCATAAAGAAGGTACCAATGGCACCATCAGACTGAATGTGTGCCAGGCCATTGAGTTACCCTGGCTGGGCAACCAACGCCAGGTTTCCTGTATCCCGGAAGGGCGCTATGAGCTTCGGAAGGGAGTAAGCCAGGCGCGCGGACTGCACATTCGGATCAAAGACGTGCCGGGAAGGGAAGGTATTCTGGTACATCCCGGCAACGAGGCTGGGCGCGACCTGAAAGGATGCATCGCCCCGGTAACGGTGCTCACGGGGCCGGGCAAAGGTATCCGTTCACGGCTGGCAACTGACAGGTTGAATGCCCTGGTGCTGGAAGCCTGGGGGCGTAATGAAAAAGTGTTTTAACCATCACATCCAAACAATATGAAAATCAGTGAAAGGATGAAGGCGCCTACCCCGAAGTTTTTCCGGGTGTTGCGCACCATTGGGTTGGCACTGGCCGCTACGGGGGGCACGTTGCTGGCCGCCCCGGTGGCCTTGCCATCGGCACTCGTTGCACTGGGCGGCTACCTGACGGTGGCGGGCGGGGTGATGACGGCTGTGAGCCAGTCGGCCGTAGCCGGTGAAACCGATGATACGGGTGAGTATGGCCACGACTAACACACAGGGTGGTACTCTTGCCGGAACAGCAGGCGGTACCCTCCTCACCATAGTCACCAGCTTGCACATGGAAGAGGTGATGAGAACCGTGATCCTGGCCTGCCTGGGCGCGGTGGTCAGTTTTAGTTTTTCCCTTTTTATGAAGTGGCTCGTGAAAAGGGTACGTAAGTCATCTTAAAATAGGAATGGGGTGAATGGGTAAGGAACCAATCCATTCACCCCTCCTTTCGGCATGCCACTCTTTTTTACGGTTATGTCTTGCATATTGACCCCAGGTAAAAAATGCTTCACCTGAACTCAACGCTGACAGCTAGCAACGGGTAGCAAAACTGGAGGCTCGAAGCCGGCAACACGGTTGTACTCCCTCGGGCTTACTACGGTCTTTCGTCCTGACAGCGAATTAAAACCTGGAGGTATTCGAATAATATTGATGGCTTGGTTACCAATGACGGTAACATCAGGTGCACCGCATTATTTTTCACATTCTCTAAAGGAAGGATAACGTCAAACGGAGCCGGAAATACACGGCACGGTTTTCCTTTTAAAAACTGAAAAATAGTGGCCGTTATAACGGTTATGGCATACGGATGTTTGCTGGATGAAGCCCGCACGACAGGCGATTGTATTAGCTCTTTCAGTACCGAATATATTGCGGGTCAGGCGACCCACCATAACACAAGTGAATCAGTGGCAAAAAAAAATCAACACAGCCTCCTGATCGCAGATAATATGAATTTTGAATTCTAAACCCGAATTGTTCCCTGCGGATACGATTCTTCCGGTTCTTCCACTACATCCACAAAAAGTTCATCAAGATTAATTACCAATCCTGGCAACACATGGCTGGTTGCTTTATCACCTCTGGTCAGTGGTTTGGAAGGTTGATAAACACCATCACCACCCAGCACGAAGATGACAAGTGTTTTATCATGGGGATGCACAACCCAATATTCACGCACACCAACTGTTTCATAAAGCGTATACTTCTCATGAAGGTCTCTGGTGACAGATGATTTTGAAACTACTTCTACTACGAGATCCGGTGTGCCCACACACCCCTGGTATGTAATTTTTGATGAATCACAGACAACGGTAACATCGGGTTGAACCACATTATTCTTTACCTCGTGAATTGGCAAAATGACGTCAAAAGGCGCGGGGAAAACCAGGCAAGGCTTACCTTTCAAATATTGAAAAATGGTGCCGTGCAACACCGACACTGCATATTGATGCTTGCTTGTAGGTGCGGGCGACATCCGAAAGATCTTTCCAAGAATTAATTCGACCCGATCCTGAAATTGCCAGGTGAGGTAATCGGCATACGTATAGCTCTTGGTTACGTCAAGCTGATTGATGTCGGTGATGGGTTTCATGTCAACATTATCTGATTTTGTGCGCTAAGTAAAGTTAATACATTTAGGGTAATTGGGTTACCCGATGGAGGGTATATTCCAAATTGTCGCTATAATTCCACCCGCCAAAATAACTCTCCAAGAGTTTGTTTAGTGAATTAAAGGGTAAAGGAATTCCTTTTATAACGCTTGGAGAGTTTAAAACGAAGGCTGGTCGCGACATGTACCCATCGACTTTCCATTTTTTCGTGCCGGTCGCCTGAGATGCAAGCGTTACCCATCAGCAACCTTTATGATAAAATCAAGGGTATGATCCTTCTCTTCAAAAAATTGATCGCGCTGAATATATATTCTTATTATTGCGGGTCAGGCGACCCGCCATAACATGGATCAGGCGACCCGCAATAACATGACCCGCAATAACGGGTGACACTGAATTAATCTGAACTGATTATCAGACAAAAGCGTGCTCGATGTTATTTACACATAAAAAACGGATTCAATAAATCCGGTTTGTTATATAGCAATGGCCTGTCGGTATCTTTTTGAAGTACCGAAATACCTACTTCGTTAACAATGGCATGTGCTGCCGCGGTGTCCCATTCCATTGTAGGTGCCAAGCGCGGATATACATCTGCTTTACCTTCTGCCAGCAGCATGAATTTTAAACTACTACCTTGTGAGACAAGTGTCGGAGCTGATAATGTCTGAATAAACGCTTGCGTCTCTGCACTCATATGCGAGCGCGAGGCCACCACACGCAATCCGGGTTGTTGCAGGTTCATTGGCTCTCGCCTGGCCAATCGTGAGGCGCCACCATTTCGTTTCACAAAAGCACCGGCACCGTGTTGTGCATAGAAAACATCTCCTGTTACCGGAATGGCTACCACACCCAACACCGGTTTTTGATTTTCGATCAACGCAATGTTTACCGTAAACTCACCATTTCGTTTTACAAATTCTTTCGTGCCATCCAGGGGATCAACCATCCAGAATTTTTTCCAATGCCTTCTTTCTTCGTATGGAATGCTCTTCCCTTCTTCACTCAGCACCGGCAGGTTAGTAGATCGCAGGATGGATACAATCACCTCATGGGCTTTCTTATCGGCTATCGTTAATGGTGAGTTGTCGCCTTTGGCTTCCGTTTGAAAGTCACCGGTATTATATACTTCAAGAATTGCCTTGCAGGCTTCCTCAGAAGCGTGGATGGCCAGTTGTAAGAATGGATCCATGGTGAATTTAGTTATCGGTCAGTAATATTATTTGCCCTGCACTTGTTGTCGCCAGTTACCGGTTACCAGGGACCAGGAACTGATTTAGATTATCATCCCTGCCGCCACCGTTTCGTTTGTATTTTCATCGACCAAAATAAGACTGCCGGTAATCCGGTTCTTGCGATAACTATCAAATACCAATGGTTGAGCGATGCGAAGTTTTACCCGTGCAATATCATTCATTCCTAACTGTACGGTACCTTCTACTCTTTGCAAGGAGTTAATATCCAAGGTATATTGAATTTCTTTAAGAATCGCTTTTGTCTCGCGGGTCGTGTGACGTAAATAAAATTTTGCATTGAGGTTCGCAGTCCGTTGATTCATCCAGCACAGCATCATATCAACATCCTGTTCACTTTGAGGCTGGTTGGTAGGCTTCGCCATGATGTCGCCACGACTGATATCAATTTCATCTTCCAGGGTTATGGTCACCGACATAGGGGCATATGCTTCTTTCAATTGCTCACTGCCGAATTCAATGGTTTTAATTTTGGATGTAAAGCCAGAAGGCAATACCAGAATCTCGTCCCCGGTACGAAATATTCCACCGGCCACACGCCCGGCATAGCCACGAAAATCCGGATGCTCGTGGGTTTGTGGACGCACCACATACTGCACCGGGAAACGGCTGTCGATATGATTGTAATCACTTTCAATGTGCACTGACTCCAGCATGTGTAAGAGTGTGGCGCCCTTATACCAATCCATATGCAGCGAACGATTCACAACGTTGTCGCCCAGCAAGGCGCTGATCGGCACAAACTGAATATCATGTACTTCCAGTTTGGATGAAAAGGCTTTATAATCCTCTACAATTTTATCATACACCTCTTCTTTATATTCTACCAGATCCATTTTATTGACGCACACAATGATATGCGGAATCTTTAGCAACGAAGCAATGTAGGAATGACGAAAAGTCTGTTCAATTAATCCCTTGCGGGCATCGATTAAAATCAAGGCCAGGTTCGCGGTGGAAGCACCGGTGACCATGTTGCGTGTATATTGAATATGCCCCGGAGTATCGGCAATGATAAACTTCCGTTTGGGAGTAGCAAAATAGCGATAGGCCACATCGATGGTAATGCCTTGTTCGCGTTCTGACTTTAATCCATCGGTGAGCAAGGAAAGATCCACATAGTCAAAACCTTTTTTTGTACTTGATGCCTGCACGGCTTCAAGCTGGTCTTCAAAGATAGATTTGCTATCGTATAATAAGCGTCCGATCAATGTGCTCTTGCCATCGTCCACACTGCCCGCTGTGGTAAATCGTAATAGTTGTTCCATATATAAGTTGCCGGTTACCAGCTTCCTGTTGCCGGACTTGTGTTTTTTGTTAAGTCAATTAAAATTATCTTCTACCCACTGCGTGAATTTATTTATTCGTTTACTGAGTGTGTCATAATCTTGTTGGATTTGATCATACTTAATTTTATCAATAAATGACCCCGTATCAAACAAGAAATCGAGATGAACAATTGTTTCGTCACATTCAGACTGTGCATATACCAGATACTTAATATAATCAGCCTTATACCTTCGTCTGCTATAACCTTCAACAATCATTGAAGCCACCGCTTTGGATGATCGTCTGATTTGACTTCCTTCCTCATAAAGTTCATATTTAGGAAATGAAAGAGACAACTTATGAATCTCAATGGCTAGTCTCTTTGACTCTTGGAATATTTCTAAATCTCTATAGCTTTTCATAGATCTATACGATAACAGGAGACTGGCAACTATTTTAAAAATAACCTGATTTCTTCCTATCCTCCATCGCTGTTTCGCTGCGTTTATCGTCAGCCCGTGTGCCTCGTTCTGTTTTACGGGAAGCAGCCACTTCAGCAATTATTTTCTCCATCGTATCAGCCTTTGACTCAACGGCTCCTGTTATCGGCATGTCGCCACACGTACGAAAACGCACCTGCCTTTTCACAGGCGCCTCCTCGGGTTTTAGTTTTAACCAGGGCGAGGTGGAAAGAATGGCTCCCTCACGTAAAACGACTTCCCGCTCATGGGCGAAGTATAATCTGGGTATCGGTATGTTTTCAGCATATAAATACTGCCACACATCCATTTCGGTCCAGTTTGAAATAGGAAACACACGAAAATGTTCGCCTGGGTTTTTGCGTCCATTAAATATATTCCACAACTCTGGCCGTTGATTCTTGGGGTCCCACTGACCGAATTCATCACGATGCGAAAAAAATCTTTCCTTGGCACGTGCTTTTTCTTCATCACGCCTGGCTCCGCCCATAGCAGCATCAAACTTATGTTGTTCAATGGTGTCCAGCAGGGTTACTGTCTGTAACGCATTTCGGCTGGCATTAAGCCCTGTTTCCTCTTTTGCTCTACCGTTGTCGATACTCTCTTGCACCGATCCTACGATCAGTTTCACACCGAGCTCATTGACCAACCAATCGCGATATTCCATCGTTTCCGGGAAATTATGGCCCGTGTCGATATGCACCAGCGGAAAGGGTATGCGTGCCGGAAAAAATGCTTTACGCGATAAGTATGCCAACACAATGGAATCTTTTCCACCGGAGAAAAGCAATGCCGGCTTTTCAAATTGTGCCACTACCTCGCGGATAACATAGAGGGCTTCTGCTTCGAGTTCTTTTAAATGACCTAAATAATATTTGCTCATTGGAAGATAATTCTTGGTTTTACAGTATTCATCAAAAAAGTGATCGCTTCAGCCACACTAACTTGATGAGAAGGGATTCTTATATCTGGATTATGTGGAGGTTCATAGGGAGAGTTTATGCCTGTGAAATTTTTTACCTCACCCGCCCGGGCTTTTTTATACAAACCTTTTACATCGCGTTGCTCGCAAACATCTAAAGGACAATCCACAAAAACCTCAATAAATTTTTCCGGGCCAACAATTTCTTTTACTTTCTGCCGGTCGGCATGGAAGGGAGAAATGAATGCTGATAAAACGATGATGCCGGCCTCCAACAATAAGTTCGAAACCTCTCCTATCCTGCGGATGTTCTCTGCACGGCCTTCATCAGAAAATGTTAAATCTTTATTTAACCCGGAGCGGATATTGTCGCCATCGAGCAGATAAGTTTTAAAACCAAGTGCCAGAAGTTGTACCTCCAGATGCACGGCCAGCGTTGACTTGCCCGAACCCGAGAGGCCGGTAAACCAGATCAACCTTGATTTCTGTCCCAGCAGTCTTTCGCGCTGTGCCAAACTTACTTTTGTCAGTATCGGATAAATATTTTCCATGTCGTGTCCATTAAGGATTCAAATAGTGAAGTACACCTAGCCACCTTATTATAAATTACCTTGTTTGTCACTTTAGAACTTCCTCAGTGATATATTCGTAAAAAATTGAATCCATTTTTATGCTTTCGAAAAAAAGTGTCTATGCCATTCATGCCCTGGTTTACCTGGCAGGAAAATCCGGGAAAGATCCCGTTTCCATTCAGGAAATTGCCGACAGTCACCATATCCCCAAGCGTTTCCTGGAGGGCATCCTGCTGGAACTGCGCAACGCCAACGTACTCCACAGCAAAAAGGGAAAAACGGGCGGCTATTACCTTTACAAGTCTCCCGAAGAAATCAACATGATTGATATCATCCGATTGATGAACGGTGCCATTGCCATGCTCCCCTGCGTATCACTCAACTACTATGAACCTTGCATCGAATGCGAAAATGAAAAACTCTGTGGTGTGCGCGATGTGTTCATTGATGTACGTGATGAAACATTAAAAATACTGGGCAAGAGTACACTGGCCGATATTTTAAAGCGCCAGAAGAAGCTTTCCAAAAAATGATTTCGCCTTTCAATTGCTGATTCCGAAAAAATTCATCGCTTAATAATCGGCAATCTAAAGTTACAGCATCACTTCCTGGTGTAGCCATGTTTTCTTGTTTATCAATTCTTCTTTCTCTTCCACATAATCCGGGTCGGGCACACAGCAGTCCACCGGGCAAACCGCAGCACACTGTGGTTCTTCATGAAAGCCCACACACTCAGTACACTTTCCGGATACGATATAATAAAACTCATCCGATAGCGCAGATTGCAAATCATCGGCTTGGGCTTGTGTTCCGTCTTCCAGTTCAATCTGCTTAAGTTGGGTACCACCACTCCAATTCCATTTACGTCCACCTTCATAGATGGCTGTGTTGGGGCATTCAGGCTCGCACGCTCCACAGTTGATGCATTCGTTGGTAATCTTAATCGCCATTCGTTACTTACATTTAAAAAGAAAATTTTTCTAAAAAACTACTGAGTTCTTCTTTTAGCTCCCAGGATTGATTTATTCCTAAAATATTATTTGCCCTATCATTTTTCTTAACCTGAAGGTTGTGTAGTTTAATATGCTGATCCAGTAAAATAAATTCAAGATCAGGTATCAATTGTTTGAGTTGATCTACCACTTCAATCACTTCCAGGTTCTTTTCCATCAAATTATAAAGTCCACCGGGAAGTGTGGTATCTAATACCTGACTAAGCGCGGCTGCCAGCAGGTCAATGTGAATGAAGGAGCGCGATTGCCTTCCATCGCCTTGAATGGTAATGCGTTTGTTAAAATTCGCTTCAAACACAAACTTGTTGATGACCGCATCGAAACGCATGCTCTTGCTATAACCATATACATTACCACACCGAAATATGTAGGTATCCATTTTATCCAACAACCTGCGCACATGCTCCTCCCCGCGCCATTTCGAAATAGCATAAAAAGTTTGCGGGTTAGGAGGTGTTTGTTCGTCCACGGGATTTGTCGTGGAACCATACACACCTGCACTACTGGCATAGATAAACTTCTTTACCTTGCTTTCTTCTGCCGCATACACCACTTCGGCTGTTCCCCAATGATTGACCTGCTCATAACTATGCTGATCGGCATGGGCAAAGGGCGTGGTTACTTTGGCCGCCAGGTGGTAAACCACATCCGTACCTTTCATTGCTTTCTTCAAGCTGCGCGAATCCAGGATATCACTTTTTACAAATTCTATTTTTTTATAGCCTGTCGGTTTAGCACCGAGAAATAAATTATAATTTGCGCGGCTGAGGTTATCGTAAATAAGTACTTTTTCCACTTCATCCCGTGCAACTAGCAAGCGTGCCAGTTCCGTGCCTACATAGCCAGCCCCCCCGGTTAGCAATATCTTCATGTCAAGTTAGTTTTGAATATTTTACTTTACTAAATCCGTGTGCAGGCCACACTCTGTCTTTTTCATTCCAAACCAGCGTGCCTCACGCTCTTGCATATCAGGATCGAGTTTGCGCGTACACGGTTCGCAGCCTATGCTTCGATACCCTTTTTCTTCCAGCGGATGTATCGGTAACTTGTATTCCTGCTGATATTGCCAAATCATTTTGGCCGACCAGTCGAGCATAGGATGAAAGCGTACACATCCATAGCGGGCGGGCTGTTCAGTTTTCATTGCAGCACGCACCGAACTTTGATCGGCACGCACACCATTGATCCAAATGTCATGTGACTTTAGTATGACCTCCATGGGTTGTGTTTTGTTCAGGTAACAGCAGTGATCCGGATCGGAAGCGTAAAGAAATCTACCTTCCTGGTCGCGTTGCATGTGCTTGGATGTTTCCGGTTTCAGGTCTATTGTGTTTAATCCAAACAAACTGGTCACATGATCCCTGAACTGTATTGTCTCCGGAAAATGATAACCTGTATTGATAAAATAAACGGGGATGGTTTTATCCACCCGGCTGATGATATGCAACAACACTACGCTGTGCGACTGAAAGGAAGAGGACGTGAATATTTTTTTACGCGCTCTTCCGTACAACTCCAATTTTAATTTTATCCCTTCAAAATCCATTTTGAATTTGTTTAACTAATTAATTCTTTATCCCTGATCCATACCTTGTTCCAGGCTTGTTCATGTAAATAGAACAAAACAATCTTGGTGACCACTTCTACCGAGGCAATGGTAATGGCAAGATTTATCTTACCCGTAACCATCCACGAAATAAACATGGTGTCCATGGTGCCCACCACGCGCCAGGAAATAGCTTTGACGATACTGATAATGTGCCCGTTAGCACGTATCTTATAAATCCATTTTTTTGCAACATGATCTAATATCATAAAATATCAATTGTTATTGGTGTTGTTTTAACTGGTTTAACCGGGCTCAATTATGCAAGTTCCTCCATCTTATTTTTCTGATTCTTGTCATGTAGCCATGAAGATGTTAACATATTGAGTTCTTTTATTTTGTATTGCAGATCGCCTTTAAGGGTATCGCGTACTTTATTCAGGTTGCTGATCAATTCCTCTGTTCCTTCGGGCAATATGGTTTCAAAGTATTCGCGCAGTCGCTTTGCAAACGTGGGCGACTTGCCGTTGGTAGAAATGCCCATTTTCAAATTCCCTTTGGTAATGATGGAACCCAGGTAAAAATCACATAAGTCCGGTGTGTCGGCTACGTTGATAAGAAATTTCATATCTTCTTTCATAGCCCTGATTTTTTTATGCAGGTTCCTGTCGGCTGTGGCCAACACCACCAAATCTTTGTTATACAAATCCGTACTTTCAAAATTTCTTTCTATTAAAATTACGTAGGGCTTATTCGATACCAGCACTTTAATTTCCTCGCTGATTTTTTTAGCTACCAAAGTAACGTTGGCTTCCGGGCTGCTTTTCAAAATGACGAAAAGTTTTTCGTATCCCACAGTGCCTCCGCCTACAATAAGCGTATGCAGTGTATCCAGTTTCAAGAAAATCGGAAAAAGTGTATTGGTTGTTCTCATGCTAATAATGCTTCTGCTACGTTGCGTGTTGTAATTAAATCTTTATACGAAGTTGCGCAGCGCACTACTTCACCTATTATTATCACAGCAGGAGAACTCATTCCTTCGGCTTCTGCACGTGCAGCTATATCTGCTACTGTACCGATTAAGCAACGTTCTGTCGGGAGAGTTCCGTTTTGGATGATAGCTACTGGCACATTGGCTTTACCTTGTTGACGAAAGCAGTCCATAATCTCTTGTATTTTATTTAATCCCATCAGGATAACAACCGTTGCGTTGGATTGCGCGGCAACAGCTATGTCATCACAAATATTACCGGATTGTGTTGTTCCCGTCATCACCCAAAAACTATCACTCAAGTTTCTTTTCGTTACCGGAATGTTTACCGATGCCGGCACTGCAATGGCACTACTAATACCAGGCACAACAGTAACCGGTATTCCATGTAACTCCGCGTAATCCAACTCCTCATGGCCTCGCCCAAACACGTAGGGATCACCGCCTTTAAGCCTCACCGCATGGCCGTATAATTTTGCGGATTCAACCAATAGTTCATTAATTTCTTGTTGGGACAAGGAATGACTGCCAGCACGCTTACCCACTGAAATAGCCGGTATCTTATTGGGTAAATAATCCAGCAGTGATGCTGATATAAGAGCATCGTACAAAACCACATCAGCAGTTTGGAGAGCACGAAGTCCTTTCAGTGTAATTAGTTCCGGATCTCCCGGCCCTGCACCCACTAAGGTTATCTGTGCGCCTTTGTTATATAAAGTTGTTGATCTCATCGTGTCGGTTTCAGTTGTTCTTCTTGTCTGAAACTAGTTATCTGTTTTGTAAAAGCTTGCGCATCATCGTAATACAGGCGCGCAAAATTTTCATCAGGTTCGTTCTTATTAATACGCAGTATCCATTCGCTGAACGAGACCGGAAGGGAAACGTCTCCCGATAGCACAAACTCTTTATCAAACTCTTGTATCACCTGATGTTGTGTGCTTGGCTTGCTATCGCGTGTCAACAACAAGGCTTTGGCCGAATTGATGAAGGCACTATAACTGTAATAGATAGAATCGGCATAAAGTTTTTTATTCAATGCCTCGTGGGCATACTCCAATTTGTCCTCCGATTCGTATAACAACGTTGCCACCAGGTCGATAATCACCCCGGCACATTCGCCCGTGGCGGTATGCAAAATAAATTTATCCTCTTCACCCCAGTCCACATAGTCTTCAGCACGAAGTGAAGTCAAAAGTGTGAGTGGCTTTAGCAACGTATAGAAATGTATGCGACCCAACCGTTGGAAATACTGATGATAATATTCGCCTTCTAAACTATTCGCTTCATAATCATCGAGCAATAAACGCAAGGCATCAGCTCCACGTTTGCTCGGTATTTTGATAATCTTATCAGAAATAATTCCTTCGCCATTTTTTAATTTACCTCCACCCAATAACACTACTAATGCAGGAATTACATGGCCTTGTTTGTCTTTAATTGTGCTGCCATGCAATCCGATGGAAGCCAGGCCATGTTGGCCACAGGAGTTTGGACATCCGCTGATTTTAATTTTGATATCACTATTGAAAATCAAATCAGGATATTCTTCTTTCACCACTCGCTCTAATTCAAGAGCAAGTACCGTGCTTCCTGAAATTGCCAGGTTACACGATTCTGTTCCCGGGCAAGCGGTTACATCGGCTACACTATCGAAACCGGGTTGTGCTAATCTAATATGATTTAATTCAACGTATAAATGTTTTAATACCGATGGGCGAACAAAGCGAACAAGATACCCCTGGTTGATGGTAACGCGGAGCTCATTTGCCGCATAGCGGTCAACTATATCCGCAAACTTTCTGGCTATATCAGATGAGATATTGCCCAGCGGAACTTTTACATATACTCCATAAAATCCTTTCTGCTTTTGTTCGAACACATTGGACTTAAACCAACGATGATAGTTTGTTTCATCTATACCATTGGGTTCAGTCAATGTCTCTGTATTGGATAATACAGGATTAGGCAGAATCTCACGGTTGATTTTATATGATTTATGTTTTAATGCTTTTTTCTCTTCTACTATTAATTCCCGGAGTTTCGACAATCCGATTTCGTTCAATAAAAATTTCAAGCGGGCTTTCATCCTGCGGGTGCGTTCGCCATAACGGTCGAACACGCGAAGCACACTTTCAGCAAACGGTATCAGTTGATCTTCATGCAAAAAATCAAAAGCCGTTTCTGCCAGATAAGGATTAGCACCTAGTCCTCCGCCTATCACTACTTTAAAACCACGCTGGTTGTTTTCTATCCGTGGAATAAATCCAAGGTCATGGATAAACGTAAAGGCCGTGTCTTCATTACTTGATGAAAATGCTATTTTAATTTTTCTTCCCATTTCCTGGCACACCGGGTTCCTAAGAAAATACTGGAACATCTCATAGGCGTAAGGCGATACATCGAAAGGTTCTGCCGGGTCTATGCCAGCCGTAGCTGAAGTGGTGATGTTGCGCACGGTGTTACCGCAAGCTTCGCGTAGGGTGATGTCATCTTTCTCCAAGTTAGCCCACAGCTCTGGCGTACGCTCAAGGCTTACAAAATGGAGTTGAATATCCTGACGTGTAGTAGCATGAAGATTACCGCTTCCATATTCATCGGCCATGTCAGCTATTCTGCGCAGTTGTTTGGTGTTTACTCTTCCCAATGGGAGTTTGATACGGATCATCTGTACTCCTTGTTGACGCTGGCCATAGATGCCACGAGCCAATCGAAGGCTACGGAATTTGTCATCACTGATTTTACCATCCCGAAATTGACGTATTTGTTTTTCGAGTTGGATAATATCATTGGCAACCACGGGTTTGTTCAGGTCTTCAAGTTCAGAGCGGAAACTTTGCATCTTAATTATTTTATGAATAGGAAATAAAAAAGCCTTTCTTCATGGTAACCAGAAAAGAAAGGCCCGATTGCTTCGGATAGTTGTTATTACACTACTCTTTTCTGCATTTGTGTTTGGGCATGCCAAGGCAACAACACCATCCCCGCATTCGTGCCCGGTTTCCAATAACTATGGAAGGATCACAATTTTTTAACATGAGCAATATGTTTGGTAATTTAAACGATAATCTCAACCGAGATGGAGTTATCAATTTGTTCGGCCCAGGCCAGAATTCCTCCCTTCAGGTTGTAGAGATTATCGAAAGAATGATTTTGTTCGAGCCATTGAATAGCCCGGCCACTCCGTGCTCCGCTTCGACAATAAACAATTACCTGGCGGTGACGATCAAATTCATTTACTGAATTTTCGACTTCGCCCATCGGGATAAGTTTACCACCCAGGTTGGCGGTTTCGTGCTCGAAAATTTCACGCACATCAATGAGCTGAATATCTACGTTGGAATCAAAAAGAGATTTTAACTCTTGTACAGTCACTTCCTTCATGCTTGTTACAGTTTAGTTTGTCAGAACCTTTCGTGGCTTGTTTGCCTGGCACAAAGGTAGAAATCAAAATCTTAATATCAAGTAATTCGGTAGATATTATGTTTATTAAAAAAAACACCACATCTATCCAATTAACAGAATCTGTTTACCTACTAAAAACCAGTGATTTCCGGTATTTGATATCGTTGAAATTAGCCGGGAGACTACTTTAATGTAATATAATCTTGAATCATGCAGGTCGCCTGACCTACAAACAAACTAATCATCCACGTGGAAAATTCAGAATATCAGGAAGACAGGCGATCACTTTGATTCTTGTAGTACGCGTTTACATGATGGGTCAATAACCTGGTAGTGTGAACCTGTAGCCAATTAATGGTCTGTAAGGATACAGACCATGGAAAAGGAAAAAGTAGCGGGTTTACATCGCGGGTCAGGCGACCCGCAATAACTTGGAACAGACTCTGGATTACGTAATTCAACAAATCTGTGAATCAGTGGCGTAAAAAAATTATACGGATACCATTGAAGATATCACAGAGAAGAAACGTAAAACTACGAATCAATATATGGTACCGAAGATGCCCCTTTACTTTTTTTCTTTTTGCACTTTAATCTCAGCCCTGCGGTTGATGGAGTGTTCTACTTCTTCACAAGTTGATTCATCACTGCATCGGTTTAACAGCAACGTTTCACCAAAGCCAATGGCGGTGATGCGTTTGCGCGATATTCCCTGCGACACAAAATACTGAACGGTATTTCGGGCACGGTCGTCTGAAAGTCGTTGGTTATAAGGGATGCTTCCCCGAGAATCTGCGTGGGCACCAATGTTCAATGTAGCATCAGGAAACTTTCTGAGTGTACTAACCAGTGGTTTCATTAGCACTATGGAGGCATCCGTAATAACACTCTTTTTATAGTCGAAATGAATAATTGTATTTTCGATTGATTCTTGTACTAGCAAAATATCATTGAGAATTTCACCCCGTAGCTGGCCATCAGTATTAAGGCTCAATTCTGCCGTGACATAATCCGGTTTACTGAATTCCATTCTGTATTTCTTATTCGGCTTCAACGGGAGCGTATACTCACTGCGATTAGTAAGCGCGAGGGTATCCACCTTATTATCCGTAAGATCAAATAACCTAACGGTAACTCCTGTCAGTGGTTGTTGTGTTTCGTTACTATACAACCGGCCTTTGGCGAAAAGCTCCCGTTTCCACAAAGACACGTTGAGCGTATCGGTACCCATCGGGCGACCATGGGTAGCAAACTCCGTATCGTTCAATAAATCATATCCTTCCTTTTTCACCACAATTTTATAATCATGATCATAAGGAAGACTAAGATCATACCTCCCCTTGCTATCGGTAACAGCCGAATCGAGTATGTTACCGGTCTTTTGGTCAATGGCATATATCGTTGCTCCATCAATTGGATCACCGGTTTTGTCGTAGGCAATCACTTTTCCGGTGAGCCAATAATACGTGGCGATATAATAATAAATATCATCCAGCCCTCCTCCTCCCGGGCGGTTTGATGCGATGTATCCTACACGGCCCGTAGAATCCGTCATCAAGGAAAAGTCATCAAAACGTGAATTGAGCGGACCTCCAAAGTTAGTTGCCTTGGTAAACTTTCCGTTGCGTTTATAACTTACTAAAATATCAAGGCCACCCAATGAACCATGACCATTCGATGAGAAGTAGAGTGTTGAGTCGTTTGCTAAAAAGGGAAATGACTCTTCACCAGCGGTATTTATATTCGGTCCCACATTTTCTGGAAATGACCACTTCCCATTTGCATACGTAGAGAAGTAGATATCGGATCCACCCGATCCACCCGGTGCCGTTGAACTGAAATACATCATCGATCCATCAGGCGACAGGGTCGGGTGCGCCAGTGAATAATCGTTGCTATTATATTCAAACGGAGTAATATTAATCATTGAGGACAACGTTTCTACATCAGCGAAATAAATTTGAAGATGCGCCTTATGATTCTTGTCATACACCGGCTTTCCGCGTTTAATATTGGTTCGAGTAAAGGCCGCCCGTTTGTCATGATTAAAGAATGTCATAGGTCCTTCATGTAAAACGGACTTGATGTGTTGCTTATGAAGCTCTTCCACCGCTCCATGCTCACCGTGTGCTTTGCCGGGCACGTAATACATATTCAATAACGATTCTTCTAAATCTACCGCATCGAAGGGTGTGTGTTTGATGTACCAATCAAGGTCACGCGAAGAAGCAAATACTATCCCGTCATGAAAATAATGGGCTCCATACTCAGAGTGTTCGGTGTTAAAACCTACCCCAAGCATGATAAATCGCAACGAGTCTGTCTTATAGTATTTTAAGTTATCAATAAAAGCGATCTTTTCCATCGCCATTTTATGATTAGGGTGTTCTTTTAAATATTGACCAAACCAATATTTTGCCTCTTCATACTTTCCATTCATGGAGAGCGCTTCTGCATATTCATATTTCGATTCGGGATGGAGGTTCGGTCCATTAATGATTTTGGAAAACCATAACTCTGCAGAGGCCGGGTCATGTAATTTAAAGTAACAATCAGCAATCTGATCACATACGTAAACGTTGCCAGGGTCATTTTCGTAGGCCTGCAAATACAAGGTCAAGGCATTGCGATACGCATAATGATTAAAGTAAACGTCTGCCTTCTTCATAGTACTATAAAAGGCAGTAGAAATGTTGGTACTCTGCGAATACGAAATGAAAGGCAAAAATAATAATGCCGTATAAATAAGGATATACTTCTTCATTAGAAATAACGTGGTGACACAACACCTTTTTTATTAAACCAAAACCGATAATTAACCATTACTTCATGCGATCCTAATTCTACCGTTCGTATCGGACCGGCCGTAATCGTATAGGAATATCCGAATTGTAATTGGTCATTAATTTTAAACTGCGTAAGCATTACCACCTGCTTCGATGATTTGTAAGATAATCCAAACCACAATACCTCATCATAAAGCATATTTGCATTGATATCAAACTCTACCGGTTGACCATCCACCATTTTAAACAGAAAATTGGGTTTCAGTTTTAGCATTCTGTTGAGTGTAAACACATAGCCCCCGGTAAGAATAATCGGCACGTTTTGATATACAGTCGTTATATTTCTTCCCCGTTCGAACACGTTATTAAGCATCGAAGGCATCGACAAGCCAACATAACTAACAGGAGTAGTATAATAAACACCCGCACCAATATTGGGTCTTGAGTCGCGGATATTCTGACTAAAAGCAGGGTCGGGAAGTCCTGTTTGAGCATTATTATAAAGATCCAATTTCGTATATTCAGCGTTGTACATACTCATTCCACCCTGTAAACCAAATGATAAGGTGGTTCCATTTTTCTTTATCGGCACACGATAGGCATACGAAAAGTGAACCCCGGTTTGGCTGATCACGCTTAACTGATCATGAATGACCAATAACCCCACACCCACCCGGTTGTTTATCAATGGTGAATGAGCCGCAAATGTTTGTGTATTGGGAGCCCCGGATAAACCGACATTTTGAAAACGCCCGAGAGCAGTAACACTCAACGCTTCCTGGCTTCCAGCGTAGGCGGGATTAATGGCCAGCCCATTGAACATGTATTGTGAATAGGTAGCTATCTGCTGGGCAGATCCACTGGAATAAAAAATTAGTAAAGCAAATGCCGTTAAATATATGCGCATGATAACTTAATTCTTTTTTAATACTACATAACCACTGAATAAATCCGATCCGTCACCGAGATTTACCGAATAATAATACGTCCCTTCTGGCAAATTGCCATTGATCAATCCATGATTTGTCTGTCCTCGCCAATTATTGTCTGCGTTATCATATCCCTTAGTTTGATAAATAAGATTATTGAAACGGTCAAAAACCTGGACGTGGTTATTGGGATACATTTCGATTCCATCGATGCGCCAATAATCATTGAGTCCATCATTATTAGGTGAAAGCCCCTGGTAAATTTTAAAGGGTGCCGGGCCTACTTCAATGAACACCACGGCTTCATCACAAAGTGAAGGAGTTCCTGAATCGCACACTTGATATCGAACAGAATCAGAACCAATAAAACCTAATTTGGACTGATACTCGAAGAAGCCATCGGCATTCATTTTAATGCTGCCGTTAAAGGGTCCAGACAAAGCCGTTGTTGTTAATACCAACGGATCATTATCTACATCGATATCATTGGCTAAAATATTGACAGGGGCAATCTTCACGTAGCTTTGTGCGGTAAGGTAATCATTCACTGCTACGGGTGCATCGTTTACCGGAGTTACAATGATCTGAACAATAATTTCGCCACATAAGGATGGGTTAGCATTATCGCACACGGTGAATTTCCAGAAAGAACTACCATTAAAATCCTGCGCTGGTTTAAACACATAACAAAAATCGAGCAGGGTACTTGGCGTCATGGTGCCACCCCCCGAAATATTGATCGGTGTTTGATTCGTTACAATATCCCCATCTACATCCTTTACTCCCAAACATACCGGATGTTCAGTATCTTCAGGCGTTGTCAGAACAGGAATAAAGGCAATCACCGGAGCATCATTTACAGCAGTTACATTGATGTAAATCGTTGCGATATTCGAGTCAACGGTTCCGTCATTCACTTTGAAGGTTACCGTATCATTTCCATTATAATTGGGGTCTGGCGTATAGGTTAAATTTGCTCCTGTGCCTGTTAATGTTCCGTAGGCTGGGTTGTTAATAATGGTATAGGTCAATGGATCTCCATCGGTATCGGTGGCTACCAGTGTTATCGCTTTGGGGGTATCCTCCATGACTGTTACCGTCTGGTTGCTGGCAACCGGTGCATCTTGTACCGGGGTAACGGTTATTTCAACGGTTAATGTTTTGCAAAGTGATGGATTTCCATCATCACATACTTGCACCGTCCATATTGAAACACCGTTGAAGTTCTGATCAGGCGTAAATGTGAAACAGAAATTATTGACACCCCCACTGGTACCAGATACCAGTGTACCACCACCTGATGTATTGGCTATTGAACCCACATGAATATTATCACCTTCCAGATCGTCAGCATCGAAGCAGAAATCAAGAGGCGTATCTTCGGGGGTAGTCGTGGTTATGGTCGAAGCAGGGTTACCACCAACCAAAATAACTGGGGCATCATTAACTGGAGCTATAATAATCGTAATAACCCCTGTGCTACACAATCCCGGATCCTTGGTATCGCATACCGTGACCTCAACTCTGTCCTGACCATTGATATTTGGATTGGGTGTATAAATAAAGCAGTACGGGTCATTTATTTTATCAAGCACCAGCGATCCCTTGCCATCCATTGAAGTTCCTCCTGAAAATAAGGTAGGATCATTTTCTACATCCGAAACGGTAAAGCATATTGTCGTTGTTTCATCTTCGTTAATCGTCACAGTAGTTGAGGTAACAACCGGGGCATCATTAACCGGTGTTACTATTAGCTGAATGGTTCCCGTGTTTGATAACGCACCAGAATTATCTCTTACTGTATAACTTATGGATGAGGCTGTTCCATTATAATTAAGTTCAGGAGTAAAGGTTACATTTCCATTATTATCCACCGAATAAACACCCTGCCCTGTAACGGTGAGGATTTTATCCTCCACTAAAGTTGTCGGATCAAGGTCAACCGTCAATGGATCAATGGTACCATCGATATCGATATCATTATTGGTTACGCTAAACGGTACTGAATTATCTTCCAACGTGGTAATATTAATATCATTGGTTGCTACAGGCACATCGTTTACAGGTGTTACATTGATAGAGACGGTGGCCGTGTTGGAATTAACGGTTCCATCATGTACGGTAAAGGTGAAACTATCCTGACCATTGTAATTTGCATCGGGCGTATATACAGGACTAGAACAATCTGTACAACTTAATGCACCATGTGAAGGCAACCCAGACGCAAAAGTCAAGGATGATCCTTCTACATCGCTTCCAATAAGGGTAATCGTAACAGAGCCGTCTTCGGCAACGGTTACACTCTGCGAATTGGCAACGGGAGCATCGTTGACCGCATTAACCGTAACAGAAATCGTGGCAACCTCTGAATTAAGTGTTCCATCATTCACCGTAAAGGTAAAACTATCGGCACCATTATAATTTGTTGATGGTGTATATACAGGATTCGCACAATTGTTGCAACTAAGTGTTCCATGCGCAGGTGGTATAACGACTGCATAGGTTAATGCGTTCTGATCAATATCAGAACCGGATAAGGTGATGGTAACGGGTGTATCCTCATCGGTCGTTATGGATTGAGCGTTGGCCACTGGCCTATCATTTACCGGTGTAACCGTAATAGAAACTGTTGCGGCCGAAGAGGTGAGTGCCCCATCATTCACGGTGAAGGTAAAACTATCTGAACCATTAAAATTGGGTTCCGGAGTATAAACAGGATTGAAACAATCCGTGCAACTCAGTGTGCCATGCGAAGGCAACCCAGACGCAAAAGTCAATGTCGATCCTTCCACATCGCTTCCGGTGAGTATTATCGTAGCAGAACCATCTTCGGCAACGGTTACACTCTGCGGATTGGCGATAGGTGTATCATTAACTGCATTAATGGTGATTGAAACTGTAACCGCAGGTGAATAGGCGTTATTAGCATCTTTTACCCTAAAGGTAAAGCTATCAGCACCATGGTAATTGGCCGAAGGTGTGTATATAGGGTTTATACAATTATTGCAACTGAGTGTACCCTGTGTAGGAGCCGTAACCACCTCATACGTTAACGCATCCAGATCAATATCCGATCCGGACAAGGTGATGGCGACAGGCGTATCCTCATCCGTAGTCACGGATTGAGCATCCGCTACTGGTACATCGTTTACTGGCGTTACCGTAATCGTAACTGTGGCAGCAATAGAAGTAAGTGCCCCATCATTCACAGTAAAGGTGAAACTATCTGAACCATTATAATTCAGAGCCGGTGAATAAACAGGGTTAGAGCAATTCGTACAGCTTAAGGTGCCATGCGAAGGCAACCCAGAGGCAAAAGTCAATACCGATCCTTCCACATCGCTTCCGGTCAGGATAATGGCAACGGAACCATCCTCGGCCACGGTTACACTCTGTGCATTGGCAATGGGTGTATCGTTGATCGGATTAACAGTGATCGAAACGGTAGCTGTATTTGAGGTGAGCGCCCCGTCTCTCACCGTGAAGGTAAAACTATCTGAACCATTAAAGTTAGCAACAGGTGTATACACAGGAGTGGCACAATTATAGCAACTTAAGGTTCCGTTGGCCGGAATACTGGAAGCAAAAGTTAATGTCGATCCCTCCACGTCTGTACCTGTTAACGTAATCGGTAAGGGAGTGTCTTCATCCGTATTCAATGTTTGTCCATTGGCAACCGGTGCATCATTCACCGGACTTACGGTAATAGAAACTATCGCTGGTGAGGAAGTAATAGCCCCATCATTTACAGTAAATGAAAAACTATCTGCCCCATTGTAATTCAAGTTTGGCGTATAGGTAGGGTTGGCACAGTTGGTACAACTGAGTGATCCATGCAATGGGGTTGTGTTCGCGTAGATTAGCGAAGCGGTGGCAGTTTCTACATCGCTTCCAGTCAGGGTAATAACCTTTGGAGTATCTTCCGTTACGGTTACAGCCTGTGGATTGGCCACCGGGGTGTCATCCACCGATACAATGGTAATCGTTACGGTACCTTCATCATATGCACTGGCAATATCAGTAGCCCTGAATACAAAACTATCTGAACCAAAATAATTAGCGAACGGTGTATAGGTCGGATTTGAACAATTCGTGCAACTCAACGTGCCGTGTGTGGGAGCTGAAACAATGCTATACGTAAGTACATCACCAGGATCTGCATCGGTAGCCACCAAGATAAGCGCCTTACTTTGATCTTCCTGAATAGTTACCAGTTGATCCTGCGCTACCGGAGGATCATTACTTGCACTATTGAAAACGAAGGTTACGGTAGCAATGTCTGAATCCCCGGTTCCATCATTCACCTTGAAGGTCATTGTTGAGGTGCCTGTATAATTATTAAATGGCATATAGCTTAAATTCGGAGATGTTCCTGCCACCGTACCCTCAGTTGCCGGGTTCGGCAAGGAAAGTGTCGAATAAGTGAGTGCGTCACTTTCGGCATCGTATGTATCCAATGTAAAGTTTACAAGCGTATTTAGTTCATAAAATACGGTTGTATTATTGGCGACTGGCAAATCATTTATTGCATTGATCGTAATGGTGCCGGTAGCCGGATCAGAATCAATGGTACCATCATTTACCACATAGGTAAAATTATCGCTTCCGTTATAATTCAGATTCGGATAATAGGTGAGGTTCGCACCACTTCCAGACAAGGTGCCATGTAAAGGCCCAACAGTAATCACATAGGTAAGCGGGTCACCATCAATATCAGATCCAACTAATGTAATGGCCACTGGCACATCTTCATTGGTGGTGCTAGTGATATTGGAGGCTGTCGGTTTGTCATTTACAGGAAGCACGGTAATGGTAACCGATGCATCATTTGAAAACACCGTCCCATCAAATACTTTGAACACGAAATTATCCGGGCCAAAGTAATTTGCAGCAGGAGTATACGTAACACCAGCGCCAGATACCGCACTCAAGGTTCCATGGGCAGGGCCTGTAACGATCGAGTATGTGAGGGGATTTCCATCAACGTCTACTGCCGTAAGTGTTATCGGTAAGGCTGTGTCCTCATTGGTGCTCACCGTCTGATTATCGGCTACGGGAGTATCATTAACCGCATTTACCGTGATGGAAACTGTAGCGGCTAAGGAAGTGGCTGTGCCATCATTCACCGTGAAGGTGAAACTATCCGCCCCATTATAATTCAGAGCAGGTGTATAGACAGGGTTTGAACAATTAGTACAGCTTAAGGTACCGTTTGACGGAGGTGTTGCAATACTGAATGTCAATGATGCAGAAGGTGTTTCGATATCACTGCCGGTTAAGGTAATCGTTTTGGCTACATCTTCGGTTACTGTTACGCTCTGTGCATTGGCTACCGGAATATCATTGACAGCAGTAACCGTGATGGATACCGTTGCCGGTAAAGAGGTGATGGCCCCGTCATTTACCGTGAAGGTAAAACTATCCGATCCATTATAATTAGCATTAGGCGTATAGGTTACACCTGCCCCACTCAACACACCCAGTGTTCCTTTGGTTGGCAATGATGCAATCGTATAGGTAAGCGGATTGCCATCTACATCACTACCCGTGAGCGTGATTGCTACCGGTGTATCTTCTGCTGTAGTAACATTCTGATTATTAGCAATTGGCGCATCATTCACCGCGTTTACCGTAATAGATACGGTAGCGGCTGTAGAAGTGGCTGTGCCATCATTCACCGTGAAGGTGAAGCTATCCGCCCCATTATAATTCAGAGCAGGTGTATAGACAGGGTTTGAACAATTAGTACAGCTTAAGGTACCGTTTGACGGAGGTGTTGCAATACTGAATGTCAATGATGCAGAAGGTGTTTCGATATCACTGCCGGTTAAGGTAATCGTTTTGGCTACATCTTCGGTTACTGTTACGCTCTGTGCATTGGCTACCGGAATATCATTGACAGCAGTAACCGTGATGGATACCGTTGCCGGTAAAGAGGTGATGGCCCCGTCATTTACCGTGAAGGTAAAACTATCCGATCCATTATAATTAGCATTAGGCGTATAGGTTACACCTGCCCCACTCAACACCCCCAATGTTCCTTTGGTTGGCGATGATACAATCGTATAGGTAAGCGGATTGCCATCTACATCGCTACCGGTGAGTGTGATTGCTACCGGTGTATCTTCTGCTGTGGTAACACTCTGATTGTTAGCAATGGGTGCATCGTTTACCGCTGCCACATTTATTGTTACTGTAGCGATGTTTGAATCGAAGGTTCCGTCATTTACTTTAAAGGTAAAGGTAGTAACACCATTAAAATTAAGGGCCGGTGTAAATGTTAACCCCGGAGCGGTACCTGATAATGTTCCATTGGCAGGACTGGAAACAATGGTATAGGTAATAGGGTTGCCATCCGGATCTGAACCAGCAATGGTAAAGCTTACCGGAGTATCTTCGTTTGTATTTACGGTTAAATCATAAGCAACGGGGGCATCCGGTACCGGGTCAACCGTAATAGTAACGGTAGCAATATTCGAATCAACAATACCGTCATTTGCCTTAAAGGTAAAACTATCTTCGCCATAAAAATTGGCATTTGGCGTGTAGGTGGGATTAGAACAATTACTACAACTTAATGTACCAAACTTTGGGGCAACAACAACGCTATAGGAGAGTGTTGTTCCGGCATCTACATCCGTAGCCGTAAGCGTGATTCCAATCGGAGTATCCTCATTAGTAGTAACACTTTGGCTACTGGCCACCGGGGCATCATTGACCGCGTTAATCGTTATATTAACAGTAGCGATGTTAGAATCTGTGCCATCATTTGCCTTATAGGTAAATGAATCAGCCCCGTTGTAGTTAGCTACCGGTGTGTAAGTTGGATTGGCTCCACTACCGCTTAATGTTCCGTGAGCAGGTTGCGTGACTATTATGTAAGTAAGCGGGTTGTTTTCAATATCCGTGGCGCTTAACGGAATGATTACTGCCACATCTTCGTTGGTAGTTACACTCACATTATTGGCAACCGGGGCGTCATTTACGGATGCGACCGTTATTAAAACAGTGGCGACATTGGATAATGCGGTTCCATCAAAGGCCGTAAACGTAAAACTATCAGAACCAAAATAATTGGCAGCCGGTGTGTAGGTCACTCCCGCACCTACAATTACGCTTAAGGTACCATGTTGTGGAGACGATACAATGGCATACGTCAACGGATTTCCATCAACATCGGTGGCCGTAAGGATAATGGGCAATGGGGTATCTTCATTGGTGGTTACCGATTGATTGTTGGCCACGGGCGCATCATTGACCGGTGTAACCGTTACCTGTATCTGTGCTACATTAGACAATGCCCCCTGATTATCTTTGATGGTATACGTGATGGGGGTGGCAATCCCATTATAATTGGCCACCGGTGTAAACGTAACATTACCCAGGTTATCTACCGTATAGGTACCCTGCCCTGTTACGGTATAGGTCTTATCTTCAATAGCAGTAGCAGGATTCAAATCAACAGAAGCTACATTAATCGTGTTGTTGCCATCCTGATCGGTATCATTGGCTGTAACTGAAAAAGTTACCACCACATCTTCATTCGTAGTAACGGCATCATCTACTGCCACCGGTTTATAATTTGAAACAATGGTGGTGGAAGTACTGGAGTTACTGCCAATGGCATCACAGACTGATGATCCATCAATGGTAAGCTGCGTTTGTGCTATAATTTTATCATAAGGAAGAAGGGGGCTATTTAGGTTAACAGTCCATGTTTTTGCGGTAACTGCCACCGTGTGAAATTCTCTTGGGGTAGTTAAATTCCAGGTAGGCGGTGTAGTGGGAGCATCGGGGTTGGTATTCGAATACACCGATAACTTCACAAACGCACCCTCTGAAGTGCCTGCAACCAACAAATCTCCTACATTTACGTCCTTGATTGTTGGTTTAGTTGCAATACCAGTATTGAATCCTTCGCAGGTTTGACAAAGCTGCGCCACCGCTGTCGGGCACTGTGAGTCAATAAGTTCCGTATAAGCACACAAATCACAACCTACATAGGGGGCATTATTGTTATTCACCCCGGAAATATCAGCAGCGGATCCTGACATTGAACAGGTTGCTGAATTACTGGTTGAAGCCACATAGCGAAGGCCGGTGTTTATATCGATATTGAGAAGTGCTCCAAGCTGAGTTACTATATCTGCAAACGGAACATAGAAGTCAAAGAAATAATCAGGGTCACCACAGGTTACCAGGTCGCCCACCGACATTTGAAAATTTGAACTTAATGGATAAAATAATACAGGGTTAGGGCAACCAGACGATCCATCAATATTAGTAACAAAAACACCCGGAGATTGCTTGTTTATAAGGGTAATATCAATTTCAAAGCCTGGGTTTGAGTCTGTGGCATTGGGATCTTTACCCATGCCGTACTTACCATCAGTGTCTAATAAAATGTGCCAGGAATTAACGCTGTTTGCTGCATCCCCTAAACGGAACCTGAAAATCAAATTATTATTATTATCCTTATAGGCATAGGCACCATATCCGCTTAGTGGATCTGCTGGGTTTCCATTATAAAGGTCTGGTATTAAATCGGACATGCCGCAACTCGGGCCTGTCTGGTTATCATTAGCAACATCCCCCCCAACCTTGGGGATGCCGAACATTTTATATTCAAACTCATCTACGTAATAGCCATCATTAGAAAATGGTATCCCTGGTTTAAAGATAAATCCATCCCCATTGGGGTCCATTGGATTTGTAACTGGCGTAGCCGGGGTTACAATCGTTCCGCGAGGATCAGGCGTTTGAGCAAATAAACTACCGGCAGAAAGAAGAAATACTGCCATTAAAGTAAAAAACTGTTTGGTTTTCAAGGGGCAAAGTTTTGTCAAATATTGTCATTTTTACTGAAAATCTAAAAATATTACAGCTTAAATCCGTACAGAGCACTCTGTCGATTCAGGCTTTAATTCTTTAAATTTTCTCCGTTTAGGCAACAATAATTACAAAATAGCGCCAAATGGTAACCTTTTTGAATCAAAAAACATGGTACATCAAAACGCGTCCCACCATCCTTTTTTTCTACAATTTTACGGTTGCATGTCGCGAGTAATATCCCAAACCTTTTTTAAGGAAACCAGAAATGAACGAAGTTCATGCAGTGGCACCATGTTGGGCCCATCGCTGAGAGCTTTTTCAGGTTGAGGGTGGGTTTCAATAAAAAAACCATCCACCCCCACAGCCGCGGCTGCTTTGGCCAGGTAAGGTGCATACTGGCGATCGCCCCCACTCTTGCCTCCCAAACCACCGGGTCGCTGTATACTATGAGTGACATCAAATACAACGGGTGAAAACTGGCGCATGATGGGAAGTGAACGCATATCCACCACCAGGTTGTTATAACCGAACATACTTCCCCGCTCGGTGAGAAAGACGTTCTTATTTCCTTCTCCCTTCACTTTATCAATTGCATACTTCATATCTTCCGGAGCCATGAACTGCCCCTTTTTCACCTTCACCGGTTTGCCGGTTTTGGCTGCGGCAATTAATAGATCGGTTTGACGGCATAAAAAGGCCGGTATCTGTAATACATCTACTACGGCAGCAACTTCTTCACACTGATAGGATTCGTGTACATCCGTGACCACCGGCACTTTCAGATCATTACGCACCATGGAGAGAATCTCCAGGCCCATGTCCATAGAAGGACCACGATAAGAGCCAGAAGAAGTTCGGTTAGCTTTGTCGAAGGAGGCTTTGAATACATAGTCAATACCCAACTCTTCGCATAACTTTTTCACATGCGTGCCCGTCTCCATACAAATATCATAACTCTCGGCCGCACAGGGGCCAGCAAAGAGTACCATACGATCACCACCCAGGGTGATGTTGTCTGTAATCGAAACCTTCTCTTTAAATATATCCACGGTAATTAGTTATTCGTTAATAGTTCCTGGTCGAAAGTTGGCGGGTGATTATCTTATGCCCATAGGCACTTGTTCATTACTTAATGATTTTATCCAGCACACCTTGCGAAGCCAGCACCAGGTCACTGATCTCCCTGGCAACACCCTGCCCTCCTTTCGCTAAGGTGACTACATTAACATGGGTCTTTACATAGTCTAAGGCATCGGCAGGGCACGCGGAAAGTCCGCAATCGCGAAGAACACCCAGGTCATTGATGTCATCACCGATATAGGCGACTTGTTTTTTCTTCAGCTTGTGAAACTGTACTAGTTTTTCAAACACAGCATGCTTATCCATGATGCCCTGATGGCAGAAATCGAGTTTTAATTCAGCGGCCCGGTTGCTTACCACTTTTGATTCACGGCCCGTGATAATGCCCACAAGGATGCCCGCCTTCTTCAGGTGGCTTATGATGTAGCCGTCCTTGACATTAAATTGTTTAGACTCCCGACCAGTGTCGTCATAGATGATTTTGCCATCGGTGAGCACGCCATCCACATCAAAAAAAATGGCTTTTATCTGGGCTGCTTTCTTGATTTGCTCCTTCGAATACTTACCCAGCACTTCTTTAACCGGCATTTGCTGCTAATTTTCTTAAATTAAGGTCGAAAATTAAGTAAAATATTCCTCACCACATGAAGATCATCAAGGTTAGTATTTCCGCATTTATCACACTTGGATTAGTTTATTTTCTTAACACTACCTGGAACTTCGGCCAACCGATTCCGGCCTTGGGTAAATTCATGGACCCCTTTCATGGGGTTTGGCAAAATGCAGAAACCAAAGAACGTAAGCGTGAAGAATTGAAATTAGCCGGATTAAAAGAGGAGGTGGTTGTGATGTACGACAGTCTGTTGATACCGCACATCTATGCTAAAAATAATGACGACCTGTTTTTCACGCAAGGTTATGTAACCGCCAAACACAGGCTGTGGCAAATGGAGTTTCAAACGCATGCCGCTGCAGGCCGGGTAAGTGAAATAATCGGCAACGCTGCCCTTGATTTCGATCGAAGGCAACGAAGAATGGGAATGGTGTATGCCGCAGAACAAGCATTGAAATCGGCAGAAAAAAACCCCGAAGCATTGGCGATGATAGAAAGTTATAAAAACGGTATCAATCAATATATAGAATCATTAAATGAAAATGACCTTCCTATTGAATACAAACTTTTAAATTATACGCCAGAGCCGTGGACCAATTTGAAATTCGGATTACTGCTTAAATACATGGCCAAAACATTAAACGTGGGTGATAAAGACCTGGAAATGACTAATGCCTTAAAACTGTTTGGGAAAGAGACTGTTGATTTGCTGTGGCCTGATAATGAAAACACGGGCGATCCGATTGTGGACAATGCCGGCAATTGGAACTTTAAACCAATCGCCCCAGCAAGTGTACCGTTGGCATTGCCTGATGAATTGGTTACCATACAACCGTTGGAAAAACCATCCAAAGATGTAGGCAGCAATAACTGGGCTGTCAGTGGAGCGAAAACACAAACAGGCTCGCCTATTTTATGCAACGATCCTCATCTCACCTTAAGCCTTCCATCCATATGGTATATCATTCATTTGCATTCAAATGATGTAAATGTAATGGGAGCTTCGCTACCAGGTGTACCCTCGGTGATCAGCGGTTTTAATGATTCGATTGCGTGGGGTGTAACCAATGCACAACGCGATCTGGTGGACTGGTACAAAATCCAATTCAAAGACGAAAGTAATCGTGAATACCTGAGTGATAGTATTTGGAGGCCATCCCGAAAGGTAATTGAAAAGATAAGTATCAAAGGTGAAGATCCTTTTTATGACACCGTAACCTACACCCATCACGGACCTATCCTTTATGACAAGAGCTTTCATGGTGATGAAGCACTGAATCGTTATGCATTCAGATGGATAGCACATGATCCATCCGAAGAAGTGCTCACTTTCTATAAATTAAACCGCGCTAAAAACCACAACGATTATCTGCAAGCGTTGGACCATTACACTTCACCGGCACAGAATTTTGTGTTTGCCTCCGTCAATGGTGATATCGCCATGCGCATTCAGGGTAAGTTTCCGGTAAGAAGAAGGGAAGAAGGGAAATATTTGCTCGATGGCACCAAGACCTCGGCTGAATGGCAAGCCTTTATTCCCAACGAACAAAATGTGATGTATAAAAATCCTTCGCGGGGTTTCGTGAGTTCGGCCAATCAATATCCAGCAGACGCCAGCTATCCGTATTATGTTACCTCCACCAGTTATGAAGCGTATCGCAATCGCAGGATCAACAAATTACTATCCGAAATGACCGAGATCACACCGCGAGACATGAGAGAAATGCAATTTGATACCTACAATTTGAAAGCGGAAGAAAGCCTTCCTGCTTTTCTTTCCATGCTGGATACAACCTCCTTAACAGAACCACAACGTCCTGCTTATGAAATTTTAAAAAATTGGGATTATGAGAATAATATTAATTCTTTGGGAGCCTCCTACTATGAAGCCTGGTGGGATTCACTCTTTCCATTGATTTGGGATGAAATCAAAAAAAGTAACGTTGCCCTTGATGATCCGACCACGTACACTACCATCAAATTAATTAAAGAGAGGCCCGATCTTAGTTTCTTCGATATCGTGGAAACGCCTGAAAAAGAAACTGCCAAAGATGTAGTGCGTATTGCTTTTACAAAAGGAGTTGACGTTATCGAAAACTGGAAATCAGAAAAAGGAAAAGAACCTCGCTGGGCTGATTATAAAGACACCTATGTAGGTCACTTGCTTCAAGGCTTGCCTGCCTTCAGCTATCATGTAGAACATGGCGGCAATCACGATATCATAAATGCCTCCTCCCGCACACATGGCCCCAGCTGGCGTATGGTGGTAAGCCTGGAAAAACCAATGGTAAAAGCATGGGGGGTATATCCCGGAGGGCAATCCGGCAATCCGGGCAGTCCGTTCTATAATAATATGCTCAGCGCCTGGTCAAAAGGAGAATACTTTACCTTTCAATTTACTTCCGATCCTTCAAAGATGAAATCAGTGTTTTCATCACTCACCTTAAAACCTGCTGCCCAATGAAATTTATAGTACACCTTATTGCCACCCTTATCATCTGTTTTACCCTTCAATCATTTCTACCCTGGTGGACGATGGCAGTAGGATCTTTTGCTGTTGCCTACGTAGCTGGCAACAAGGGGTTTCCTTCCTTTGCCGCAGGATTTTTAGGGGTGGGGTTATTATGGTTGGGATTTGCTTTCTACATGGATGTGCTCACCCATTCTATTCTCACCGAAAAAATCAATCGACTCCTGCCGATCAATTCTTTTATACTCACCCTGTTGATCGGAGGATTGGTAGGAGGATTTGCCTCATTGACCGGTTCGCTGATCCGATCCAAGTGATTGACTCAGTACTACGTTTAGGATCATTATCATCCAAACCTATCTACGCGTCACCCAACACAAAAAATCCAATAGGTTTTCAGATTTTATGACGCCTTGTACTATCTGTTTTTGTCATGCAACATCATGACTAAGATGATTAAAGTCTTATCATATCACAGCCACCCTCATTGTCGGGTGACTCTCTTCTACTTAATATGATCACTGATGCAGCGGAGTTTCAATCGGCTCCAATTCATCAATTCTATGGATCAATTTCACGCAAAAAGTATTGAAGAAGTTATTTCCCTTTTTCAAACGGATACTCAGCGAGGTTTAACCAAACATCAGGCTACCGAAAGACTTAGAAAATATGGCCATAACCTACTGAAAAGAAAAAGACAAAAAAGCATCTGGATAATTTTTTTTGAACAGTTTGCCAATCCCATCATTTGGCTGTTAATCGTTGCGGGTATTCTTGCCTTTACCTTTCAGGAAGTAATGGAAGGCATTTCGGTCATCATCGTTATTTTAATCACGGTGTTCATTGGTTTTATTATGGAATGGCAAGCGCTGAATTCCATGACGAGGTTAAGGCAGATGGGCCGGGCTAAATCAAAAGTTGTCCGCGAAGGGTTACGAAAAGAAATCGATTCTGCTCACCTGGTTCCAGGTGATTTACTTTACCTCGAAGCCGGTGACCTGGTGACAGCCGATGCACGCATCATTGAACAGCACAATCTTACTGTGAAAGAGGCAGCCTTAACGGGAGAGTCGGTGCCAATAGAAAAACGAATTGCTATACTACCCTACGATACGCTGGTAGCAGATCGCAGTAATTGTATTTTCAAAGGCACCGTAGTCACCAACGGAAATGGCTATGCCATTGTCACCGGCACCGGAAATAACACGGAGTTGGGAACCATTGCGGAAATCGTTCAGGAGGCAGAAAAAGAAATTACGCCATTAGACAAGCGTTTGAGAAAACTTACGCGCAAGCTGATCTGGTTTACACTTATAATCACTATGCTGATCATTGGTATCGGCATTGCGGATGAACGGGAATTGCTAATCACCGTAGAAATTGCCATTGCCCTGGCGGTGGCTGCCATCCCGGAAGGATTACCTGTAATTGCCACCATTACCTTAGCACGAGGCATGCTCAAGCTGGCGGAGAAAAATGTAATTGTAAAAACGCTGGAGGCCGTTCAAACGCTGGGTGAAACCGATGTGATCTTTACTGACAAGACCGGTACCCTCACCAAAAATGAAATGCACCTGGAATCATTAACCTTCCAGCAGGGCACCGTGCATTTTTCAGAACTAACCAGAAACAAACCATCTAACCCTGCCAATGTGGAACGGCTGTTAATCACAGGAGTCTTGTGCAACAACAGTGTTTTCCGAAAGGACAGTGAAGATGGTATATCGGGTGATCCAAACGAGATCGCTTTATTATCTGCTGCCAGTGAGTTGCTTCACGACTCCGATAAAATAATAACCCGTTACCCACGAATCGCTGAAATGCCTTTTGATCCAGACCTGAAAGTGATGGGCACATTGCACAAGACCCATGAAGGATTTCTGGTTTGTGCCAAAGGTGCAACAGGCAGTATTCTGGATAGATGCCCGTTTGCACTCAACGATCAAGGAGAAGTTATTCCTATAGAAAATGGAAATAAATGGAATAAAAAAGTAGAAGAGCTTTCTGCCAATGGGTTACGTGTATTGGCCTTTGCCTTCAAGCAATCCAAAGAAAAGCCCAACGAAACAAATTTTATGAATGACCTCACCTTTATTGGACTTGGAAATTTTATTGATCCGGTTCGGGAAGAAGTGGTGGAAGCAATTCAGCTATGCAAGCAAGCCGGCATTACGATAATCATGGTTACCGGTGATCATCCGGAAACAGCCGGGTACATTGCAGAAAAAACGGGTCTTGTGTTAAATGGAAGAAAAGCCTTTAAAGTGCATGGGAGAGAATTACTAAAAACAGAAGACTCTTATAACCAAACTGACGCGATTTTAAAAACAAAAATATTTGCCAGAATTAATCCCTCACAAAAGTTAGACCTCGTAAAATTATTTCAGCAACATAATCATGTGGTCGGCATGACGGGCGATGGCGTTAATGATGCTCCGGCATTAAAGAAGGCAGACATTGGAATCGCCATGGGGCTACGAGGTACGGAAGCGGCAAAAGAAGCTGCCGATCTCATATTGAATGACGATTCCTTTGGATCCATTGTTCTCGCGATCCGTCAAGGCAGAATTATTTTCGAGAACATCAGGAAATTTATTGTCTACCTCCTCTCCTGTAATCTGAGCGAAATATTGGTAGTAGCCACCGCTTCCATCATTGGAATGCCTTTACCCCTATTACCCCTTCAAATTCTCTTTCTCAACATGGTAACGGATGTGTTTCCGGCCCTTGCCTTAGGCATGGGCGAAGGAGGAGAAAATATTATGAGTAAAAAACCAAAGGATCCTAATGAAGATATCATTCCTGTATCCTTATGGAAGTCTATCATTGCATATGGTTTTGGAATGACGATAGCTGTAATTGGAATCGAATATGTAAGCCTGAATCTTTTGCACCTTGCGGAGAAGCCCGCTAACAACATGACTTTTTATACGCTTATTCTTGTTCAACTGTGGAATGTCTTTAACCTGCCAGAGGCGAGTGTTTCTTTTTTTAAAAATGAGGTAACTAAGAATAAGTATGTATGGCTAGCCTTGCTGATTTGCCTCGGCATCGTTTTGCTGGTGTGGTCAATGCCCAACGCGCGAGTAGCTCTTTCCTTAGTCTATTTTATTGAACCTACCCACTGGGCTATTATTTTTATTTTCAGTCTCATCCCTACCCTATTAATACAATTCAGTAAACGTGTATTGAAAATTGTTATATAGATAATAGTTCACTCTATCGATGGAAACTAAAAGGATAAATCAATTACGAAAGTTAACAAACTGATCATATAAAATGAATTGCGTATGAGCATCGATGGGTTAGTAAAAGTATTAATGTGCTTTGCCCTGTAAATAAAATGAATAATAGGAGCCGTGGACCGTGTTACCCAATCCCCGGAGTAGTTGGTCCGTGAAGGTAGTACCGGCATTCAATTCGATGAGAACGGAGTGGTGTTTTTTCTGAGCGCTTCAAATCCTGATATAACATCAAATAATTCATTGTCAATCGAACTTTGCCGCAACCGATGATAGGTTTGTTTTAGCTCGTCCAGCAACTCATTGATATTTTTTTCAGCACGTTGCATGGCTGCAAGCCGACTGCCGTTTTCACTGGCTAATGATTCTGCACAAGCTTTGAAAAGTGAAACAAAAAGATATTCACGAATCAACGCTTTTAAGGTATCTTTCCTATTTCCTAAAATTTCCGGTAATCGATGTGTTGGCCAATGAGGTTTCATAAGTTCTCTGCGCCATTTTTTATCGAGCGGCAATAACCGTTGACGAACAGGTTCATAATGTGCATCAGACGTTGGGCGATTGTGGAAAATATACAATAAGTGGGTTTTACTTTGCACCAGTATTTGCCCAACCAGTGGCGTAATGGCGCTCACTGAATTTGGAACTTCATACAAATTGGTCACCGTAAATCCCATATCCATCAATCGTGCATGCATGCGTTCGCCCACAGCCCATATAATCTTTTTACCATGAAAATGTTGTAACGTTTCAGATACAAATTCTGCAAGCACATCATTAAACTGACCGACAAGTCCCTGATCCGAACCGAATACGATAACACCCGTTGTATCTTCATGCTGAACTTTATTTTCACCCACATACTCTTCCTTTATTTGATTCATACAAGCCCACAAGCCTAACTCAACAGTATAGTAATAATCAGCTAAAGCGCGAACCGCTCTTTCATATTGCCCTATATTGGAAGCCGCCAATGCTTTCATCGTGCTTACAACTGATTCAAGATCGGTAGCCCGCTCGATTTTATTGCGTAAGTTTTCAATGGTGTCACTCATCGCGATTAACATTCATACAATAGGGAGCAAGTGCTTTTCCGGCAACTTCCAACATTATCTTTTGTTCATCTTCCGGAATTTTTTCTCCTGAGAATAACCGTTCAGCAATTTCCGTTGGCAGTTCGATCACTGCTTTACGTAATGTTAATTCCGCTTCCACCATTTGATTAAGTGGCACACGGTCAAACAATCCTTTTGTCAAAGCCAGTAGTACCATAATCTGTTCCTCTACAGGCAGTGGTTCAAACTCAGGTTGTTTAAGACACGCTCGGATACGCTGGCCATGCAAAATACTTTTTTGGGTATGCTCGTCAAGTCGTGTTCCGAAGCGAGAAAATATTTCCAATTCTTCAAACTGCGCATAAGCAAGCTTGAGATTTCCAGTAACCATGCGATATGATTTTCTCTGCGCCTTACCGCCTACCCGCGATACGGATTTACCAACGTCTACCGCAGGAAGCACTCCCAATTCAAACAACTTTGGCGAAAGGTAAATTTGTCCATCCGTAATGGAAATAAGGTTTGTAGGAATATACGCTGAAATATTTTGTGCTTCTGTTTCAATGATCGGCAAGGCCGTGAGCGAACCACCACCGAATTCTTTTTTCAAATGCGTAGCGCGCTCCAATAAGCGTGCATGTATATAAAAAATATCACCCGGATAGGCTTCCCTTCCCGGAGGCCTTCGTAACAAAAGCGATAATTCACGATAGGCCCGTGCATGATGAGTAAGATCGTCATAGACAATTAAAACATCGCTACCTTTATTCATGAAGTATTCCGCCACACTAGTGGCCGCATAGGGAGCCAGGTAGACCAACCCGGGAGGATCGTTTCCTTTGGTGGCAACAACAACTGTATAATCAAGCGCATCTCTGTCGCGAAGTGTTGCAATCACTTTGGCTACCGAAGAAGCGCGTTGCCCGATGCTGCAATAAACACATAGTACATGCTGATTCCGTTGATTAAGTATTGTATCGACAGCGATGGAAGTCTTCCCTGTTTGACGATCGCCCAAGATCAATTCGCGTTGACCCCGACCGATGGGAATAAGCGCATCAATTACTTTAATTCCGGTTTGTAAAGGTTGCTCCACTGGTAATCGATCTGTAATAGGGGGAGCAGAACGTTCGATCGGATCATGTTGACTGTAATAAACCCGCCCCATATCATCCAGCGGTTTACCCAACGGGTCAATTACACGTCCTATAAGTCTTTCACCAACCGGAACATCCATCACGCGATACGTACGTTCAACAGGGTCTCCGGCTTGTAAATGATCATACTCGCCCAATAACACCACCCCCATTTCATTTTCATCGATGTTAAATGCAATTCCATATAACTCACCCGGAAACCGCAACAATTCTTCGTAACCTGTGCCGGGAAGTCCTGTAACGATAGCAATGCCTGTCGTTAACGATTCTATCTTTCCTATCTCTTCCGTGATAAGCGTTGGCACATGCTCCTCCTGCGTACGCCTTATCCCCGTCAAGACGTTATCAAAAATATCACCAATGAGATTGGGCAAGGCATTCATCCTATTCCATATTATAGTTTACCGTGAGTGAGCTGTCTTTTATAACTTCATAAACTCTTTCCTCCAGATTAGAAAGATAATCGGCTACGCTCCATGCCATTTTATAATTATCTGTTATCAATTCGATACCTGCGATCTGTTGATGTGAGGTGTCGAATCTGATCTGAATTGAATCAGAAACCAGTACCTCAACAGCGTCTTTAATTTTTATCTGTAACTTTTCCGGGAGTTCAAAGGAACTCTGAATGGTAATATGTTGAGGGGGCGTTTTAAAGGCAGCCATCATCTGTTCACGTTCCTCCCCGGTAGGATTACGCAAGCGTTCAACAAATATTTCAATAATATGTTCTTCCAGATTCACCGAGGCAAGATCTTCCAAAGTCTTCCGTGCCAGGGTGAATATTTCGGCTGCAATACGATGAATAATTTCATTGGTTAACC
Organism: uncultured Ohtaekwangia sp.; assembly: GCA_964349405.1. Taxonomy (GTDB): domain Bacteria; phylum Bacteroidota; class Bacteroidia; order Cytophagales; family Cyclobacteriaceae; genus ELB16-189. The sequence continues at coordinate 45,423 of CAYGGY010000034.1, forward strand.
GTTGCTGTTCACTGCCCAGCAAGTTGACGAAACGTGAACGCAATTCGTCAAACTCTTTCTTTGCCTCTTTGATAAGTTCTTCTCTCTTCTCGTCAGCTTCCCCCTTCGCATTATTCAATAATGACTTCCGTTCATGTTCAAATTCCTTGTTCTTCCGTTGATAGGTATCTAATTCTTTCTCTGCATCCGACATCTTTATTTCGGCATCATTAATTTGTTTGGCAATGTGTTTTTCCCGTTCATCAATAGCACTCAGAACAGGTCTATAGAGAAATCTCTTTAACAGCCATACCAGGATGATAAAATTAATAAGCTGAGCGACAACGGTGTACCAATCTATCAACATGTTTAACCTCCTGCTGCTTTAGTGATGATGTATTCCCAAAAAGGATTTGCAAAAATCAGGATCATTGAAAGTACCAACGCATAAATAGCCGTGGATTCAACCATCGCTAATCCTACAAATAAAGTTCGTGTTATGGTGGGAGAAGCATCCGGTTGTTGGGCCAGCGAATTTAATGCAGCGGATACGGCCCGTCCTTCGCCAATAGCAGGTGCAATACATCCAATCGTGGTTGTTAATCCTGCTGTAATGATGGAGACAATTGCTATAATGGTTATATTATCCATGACGTTATTTTTTAATTGACTTACCCGTTTCATTATTCCGTTGAGTAGCCGCAGCGATGTAAACAGTTGCCAGCATACTAAAAATATATGCCTGCACCATACCGGTAAGAAGACCCAGGGTTCTCATAAGCACAGGGAAAAAAAATGGAGTTATCGCCACTAATATCCCAACGATCAACGTGCCGCTCATCATATTGCCAAAAAGCCTGATTGCGAGTGCCATCGTGCGTGACAATTCGCTGATGATAGTAAAAGGAAGCATAAGAAAGGTTGGCTTCAGATAGGTTTTAAAATAACCTCTAAACCCCAATTCAGAAATACCAAAAACAGGAACCGCTATAAACACGCTAATAGCAAGAGCAGATGTTGTGGATAAGGATCCTGTTGGTGATTGATAGCCAGGAAAAATATTCCCAAGGTTGGCAACCGCAATAAACAAAAACAAAGTCCCCAAAAAGTTCATGTATTTTTCCGGTCTTTCGATACCGACTTCACTGATCTGCTTTTTAATACCGATCACAATAATTTCAAGAACACTCTGCCATCGTGAAATAAAAATACCACTGGATAATTTTCGGGAAATCAATCTTGACCCTAGCACGAGTATAATCATGATTACCCATGTCATTACTATGGTTGCGTTTACTTTGAAGAAGCCATGCTCCCAAAGTATCCAGTTGTCAGGACTCAGACTCATGATTAACCTCCTTTCTTATCGCTTTGTTATTTCTATCTAAAAACCAAGGGGCCCATTTTGTAATGGCTATGCGGACTGTAATAAATCCAAATAGACAAATCAGCATCCGCTCCCACCCTTGTGCGGACAGGAAATAAAATCCCGACATGACTACACCGGTACGGGAAACAAAACTGATGATAAACCATAACGCTGGACTTTTACTTTGTAAACCAACTAGTACAGTAAACCATAACCCTACAAAATAAATTAGCCCCAGAAATATTCCGGTTATAAAAATCAATATTAGCATTCCGGTCTCGTTCATGTTTTTACAGATCGTTATTTCTATTGGTCGCTTTCTCCTTACCTTGTTCGTTTTGCAATTCGCCACTTTCTTTTTTAACCCAAAACCAAGCGTTGAGAACACCAACCGTTAAGCCCAAGATCAAAAAGGTTAATGTCCACGAGGGTTTGCCAGGATAATGTTTATCAATCCATAATCCCAACAACGTACCCAACAGCGTTGGAATCATCACCGACCAACCTACCAATCCAAACATTTTGAATCCAAACCATATTCCACGCTTTGCGCTCTGCTGCGCTTTAATTTTTCGTGTTTCCTTTTCGCCCACCTTGCGACTAAATTCCATTTTATCGTCAGTGTTCATCACTAATCAGCTCTTGAAAATTTCGAATGAAACCACTTTCCAGTTTTGCAAGCACAGTACGCACATTTTTTTCTCTTTCATCCAGGTTTTGAAATTCACGCTCAACAGCCTCACGCAACCTACCAAGCTCTTTTCCAGCAATAGCATTGCGTACAGAGACAAATACATGCGTTCCTATTTTGATCACCACACCTTCATCGATGGCTATATACATAACACCGTCAGATTGTGTTTCATAGGTAAGTATGCCCGGTGCCAGGGCAGCTGTGCAATCAAGTCTGTTTGGCCAAAATCCGTAAGATCCTTGTCTTGTTTCAAGCACCATTCGCAGGACATCCTTCTTATCGATCAAAATTCCATAAGGCAAAAGCATTTTGAGCTGCATGAGCGAAGAACTCAATGATTTATCGTTCACATTATTCATTGCCTTATTATCAGGTCATGTAATAATTCACTTCTTTCTATAATTTCATCTACCGAACCGATCATATACAAGTCACTCTCCGGATAATCTTTGAATTCATCACTTAGAATCCGTTCACAACCATCCAGTGCTTCTTCCAGCGTTATAATTTTTCCTTTCGCATCACTAAATGCTTCCGTTGTCACAAAGGGTTGTGTAAGAAATCGCTCCAACCTTCGGGCCCGGTTTACAATATTTCGATCTTCCATGGCAAGTTGCTCCAAGCCTAGCATGGATATAATATCCTTCAACTCTTCGTATTGCGCCAGCGTTTGCCTTACCATTTGAGCCAGCTTAAAATGACGTTCTCCAATAATGCCGGGCGTTGCAATCTTCGAAATTGAATTAAGCGGATCGATCGCTGGATAGAGACCTTCGCCCGCCCTTTTACGGGATAAAACAATCGATGCTGACAGATGTGAAAACGTATGTACTGCTGATGGATCGGTCAGATCATCAGCCGGAACATAAACGGCCTGTATGGAGGTGATGGCACCTGCATCGGTAGAAGCAATTCTTTCTTCAAGTTTTGCTAACTCCGTACTCAGCGTAGGCTGATAGCCCAATCGGGAAGGCATTTTTCCAAGCAACCCAGACACTTCCATACCGGCTTGAATGAACCGATAAATATTATCAATGAGTAACAATACATCTTTGTGTTCGTTATCCCGGAAATATTCAGCCATCGTAAGAGCGGCATGCCCGACACGAAATCTATTACCCGGGGGCTCATTCATTTGCCCGAAAATCATAACCATATTTTGCAGCACACCAGCTTCTTTCATTTCCCGATAAAGTTCTTCCCCTTCGCGGCAGCGTTCACCAATGCCACAAAAAATACTTACCCCTTCATTGCGCCCCGCCATGTTGTGAATCATCTCAGTAAGTAAAACAGTCTTTCCCACCCCTGCTCCACCGAACAGTCCTGCCTTTCCACCGCGCTCGAGCGGAACCAGCACATCAATTGCTTTTATTCCGGTTACAAATATTTCAGATTTAGTTGACCTGCTTTTTATGGACGGAGGATCACGATGTATGGATCGCCATTCCAAATCCTCAGGTTCAGGCAATCGATCTATTGTGTTTCCAAAAACATTAAATACACGAGAGAGAATATTTTTTCCCACCGGGACCCTGAGTGGTGCCAACGTATTAATTACTTCCATGCCACGGGCAAGCCCTTGCGTAGCTGTTAATGCAACACCCCGTACGTGATACCTATCCAGGTGCTGCAATACTTCAATGATCGTATCCTTATCTTTTCCGGTAATTAATATGGAATTAATAGAAGGTAGTTGATCGTAAAATTGAATATCGACCACGCTACCACGCACACGGGTTATCTTACCAATGCCGACTTTTGTTGTCATTTCTTTAAATGTAATTACCCAACACTTAATTTCTTATGATGGTAATCGATCAGATAAATGATTATTATCACGAAGGATCTTTACAAGTTGATTGGAAAATCATGTGTGCAGAATATTAAGTGATTCTGCCTATTTACAATACCCCTAGATAAAGAATTATCCGAGCATACCTTCAGAGGAAACGATACGTTGCAATTCTTCCAACATAATTTGTTTACGGGTCAACTCCATCCTTTCCCTGGTAAGTGGCCCACCTTTCAATTCCTCCAGTTGAAGCGAGCGTTTATACATCATATCTTCTAATGCTTCCAGAAGAAGCCGTTGATATTGGGTATCCAGGTGTTTCATAAATTGATAAATTTCCTATTGTCAAACAATTAATTAACGATGGTCTTTTATACTCATCCAGACTTTCCACATAATTCCTGCACCTCACTTAATATTTTTTTATGTCTATTTTCTGGTATTCCCACAGACGATAGCAGATCATGATGATCACAAAGCTCCAGGCAAAGTACCACTTCAATATCCAACAGCTTTTTCTTTTCAACTTTTGTTAAACTGGTAAGACTGGTAACCGGATGAAGCCCTGAATCGTCAATGCGTTTTTTCAGACTGTCTTTATTGGGATAATTCCAGCCCACCAACATTAATCCTGCGCAATTGCCATATTGAATCGCATCCCTGGTAAAACGGGTGTTGGTGAAAATCCACCCTTGATGATATTTATTTTTATGCCTTTGACTTTTTAGCCATTGTCTTTGCACATCGAGAAAGCGAGAATGGATATACAAAGGAACTTTAATGTCACAATAATTACCTTGACTGTTGTGAAATTTACACTCCACCATAAAATGTTTATCCTCTTTTTCAGCGATCACATCCACCTCATGATTAACACAATGGCCTTTAATGATCACGTTTACTTGTGTGTGAAATTTTTCATATCTAAGGATTTCTGCTATAAACTTTTCAAAGGGAAAGCCGGAAGGCCCCAATTCATAGATAGCATTTTTAAGTTTATAGCGCGCTGCCGTAGAGCGAGAGCTTTTACGTAGAAAGGAAAACGCTATTTTATAAATCTCTTTGGTACTTATACCTTCATAGAGTAAAGATTGTATTTCCGTAAGTATGTGCTCGATTACTTCGTTATCAGCACCTGATTTTTGCAGCGAGTGGCGAAGCTTGGAGGGATCAAACACTACTTTTTCACCGGATGCTTTCGTGACAACAACATTGCTTGTGTTTTTCATAGAGAAATAAACTTAGCAATAAAAGAAAAGATGCACTGGTAAAATAAAACGAAGTTAATCGCACGCTTGATTTTTCATACTGCATCACACGTAGAGGCAATCAAGTGATATCCAACATACCATTTTCACCATTAAATCAATCTCCAAATGATTGGAGGTGTGTCAATAATGAAAACCATTCCATTACCAACTATTCACAAGTAGAGCAAGTTTTTAATCACCATGTTATGACTTTACCTACTTACCGAAATATCTGTGCTCAATATAAAATAGAAAGAAGATACGTGTACTTGATTTATATCATCAAAGTTTGAGATAATAGTCATGATCCGCCTTCAGCATCAATAGTATTTAAATGAATTTTTACAGGATTATCGTATGCAAATTCATTCAACTGTTTTTTGTGCCTCTTCCTGACTGGCATATTCTTCTTTTGGATCTGGCAATACCTTCACTGTAGATTTCTGCAATGAAACAACCGCGGAGGCCGAATATAACCCGATACCATTTCCAGAATAATTATAGTCCATCAACGTAAGCTTTACCACATCGTTTATTGACAATTCGATATAGTGACCATAGCGAATCAGTCTGAATTGAAAAGACTTATTTCCATTGATTGTAAAAACCGCTGACTGTATATTATTAAAAATAAAATTCTGACGATGATTCAACTCATTGAAACCCCAGGCTCGTATCTGTACTAAACCATTGGACACATCAAATGAAATGAAATAGCCATTTCCTTCCTGATCAATATCGGATACCAACCCCAGTTTCCCCATTCCCTCCACCGTAAGCAATCCTTCCCATATAAAACTGGCCGAAGGTTTTTGAAAATAAAACACCTCGTAGCCGCTTCGTGATCCGCACGTCCACTTATCCGGCTCTATCGTAGACGAAGCCGTTGGATTCGAAAACATATGCTTCACCCCTACCATATCGAGTTGCTGAATTGTTTTTTTTACCATCAGCTCCCAGCGGTAATAGCTTTTTAATAATAATCTTCCGTTTTCATCAGTGTCCAGTTCTTTAGGTGGGGGTAATACTCGTAGGGCATCAATTTTTCCATACGCGTAGAAAAAATTATATACCAATAAATGATCCCCATCCTGTACAATACGAGCCGCATAATTTCCTTGTGGCAATAAAACATCAGCATGAAAAGAATGATATTCACCAAAAAAATCGGGTGCAAACCAATATCTTACTTTAATATCTTCCCGGATCGATCCGATCACATAGAATTTTCCGTGCAATTCAAACACACAGGGGCACTCAATGTCATCATACACGATCGGGAATAACAACGGAGGCATTAATTCCACCATATCGTTTGTGATTTTAACCAGGCCTACACATCCCCTGCGGCTTATTGGCCCTGTATTGCTACGGGCACATACTAACAAGTAAACTTCATCTTTATATTCAAATCGGAAAGGATCGCGAAAGCTTAACCATTTTCTTGGATTCGAATTGAAAGCTTCATAATAAAGCCCCTTGGGTTCGATAGGAAATATTTTTTTTGGGTTCTTTTCCCAGTCAACAAGATTTTTGGATTCCGCCAATCCTATTCGTGAAATCACACCACGATCTCTTCGTTGCAAACCCGTATAATACATTTCAAATTTGCCTCCCACTTCACACACATGCATCGTCCATAGCATATCGTCATCCCATTGTCCTGGGTTCCCAACGAATAAAGCGTTGTTTACACGCTCCCAGGAGATTCCATCATTGGATATAGCGTGTGCGATATAATCATGATTAGGAATGATCAGATGAAATAGATGATAAACACCTTTGTGAATGATTACTGTTATGTCCCCGATTTCCCAATCACTGAATCCCGATCCTGAATACATTATCTGTTTTATTTTTTTTATTAAATATTCTAAACACGTTACTTGATTTGATTTGGTTAAATTTACATAAATCAGCCAATGTGAAATAAGAAATAATGGATGGATATTATATTCAGATGTTCAGCCCGCATGGACTTATCCGCTTCAATAATCCAGAAATTGGGCGCGATAAAGATACCGGTGGGCAGGTTAAATATGTATTAGAACTTTTAGAAAGCCTTTCACAGCATCCACACGTACGTAAAGTGGACCTCTTCACCAGAAGAATCGTTGATAAACGAGTTTCATCCTCATATGAAAAAGAAGTTGAAACCATAAATGAAAAAGCGCGCATCGTGCGCATGACGTGTGGAGGTAATGCCTATCGTCAGAAAGAATCTTTATGGGATTACCTGGATGAGTTCATTGACAAGACGATTCGATTTACTGAAAAAGAAGATGATTTTCCTGATGTGGCGCACGGACATTATGCGGATGGCAGCTACCTGGCTGGCCAAATCAGTGAAGTATTTGGAATTCCTTTACTGGTCACAAGTCATTCCCTGGGCCGCAACAAACAAAATATTTTATTACATGAAGGGTTATCCTTTGAAAAGATCAATGAAAAGTTCAACATGGATAGGCGTATTGCCATCGAAGAAAATATGTTGCAGACAGCCGATGTGATTATCGTAAGTACCCTTCAAGAAATTGATACTCAATACAGCTTATATACTAATAAGAACTCAGGCAGGTTTGAGGTGGTACCACCCGGAGTGAACAATGATTTGTTTTACCCGTTTTACCGATTTGATATGCCTTCGTTCAAAATGACCATTGAACAAGAGCAGGCGTTGTATCGGGTTAATTCGGAAATAGAACGTTTTTTATTCAATCCATCAAAACCATTGATCCTTTCCATTGGTCGTGCCGACAAACGGAAAAACTTTGAGACAATTATTCAGTCCTACGGTCAGGATAAGGAGCTGCAAGCGATGGCCAATCTTGCCATCTTTGCCGGAGTAAGAAAAGATATCACTCAAATGCCTGCCGATGAACAGGAGCTATTGACTAACCTGCTCTTGATGCTCGACAAATATGATCTGTATGGAAAAATGGCAATCCCCAAAAAAAATGATCCTAAAGTGGAAGTGCCAGAAATATATCGGGTGGCTGCCCGCAAAAAAGGCGTGTTTGTAAACGCCACGCCAGGAGAAAATTTTGGATTAACGATTGTTGAGGCTGCAGCCTGTGGCTTGCCAGTAGTAGCCTCTCCCACCGGGGGACCAAAAGAAATCCTTGGGCATTGCAATAATGGATTATTAGTAGATGTCGAAGACCCCACGGCTATTGCCGATGCGTTGAAGAAAATCATTGCTGACCAAACGGTGTGGGAAAAATATTCGGCCAACGGCATCAAGGCTGTCAACCAATTGTATTCATGGTCTGCTCACGCAGACAAATACATAAACATTATTCAAGATCTTTTTAAACGAAAAGATACGGATGCCCTTTCTTTTACAAATAAAACAGCCTATGGAAAAAAATTGGTAGGAGCCGACCTATTTATCATTTGTGATTTAGATGGCACCCTTGTGGATGCCAATAAAACGGACGGTCTCAATGAATTAAAGGACTGGATTATTGAGCACAGAGATAAGATTGTCTTTGGTGTAGCCAGTGGTAGAAACAGGGAAATCACACAAAAGGCCTTTACAGACTATAACCTTCCTAACCCTGATATTTTGATCTGTTCAGCAGGTTCGGAAATATACTACACCGACAAATTCATTCCTGACAATGGGTGGGAAAGTCATATCGATTTTCAATGGAAAAAGAGTGAACTACAAAATGCACTATCAAAATTTCCAGGAATTCGTTTGCAGGAACCAGCTGCGCAGTGGCGTTTTAAACTGAGTTATTATGTGGATGATAATTTTAATGAAGATGATCTTGCCAATCTTAATAAGTTTCTTGAAGACCAGAAGTTAAGAGCTAAAATATTACTTACAGAAAACCATTATCTCGACCTGTTACCATTTCGTGCGGGTAAGGGCAGTGCCGTTCGTTACCTCAGTTACAAATGGAAAATGCCCATGGGAAATATTATTACTGCTGGCAACAGCGGTAATGATATCGATATGCTCAAAGGCAAAACAAAGGGAATCGTAGTGGCTAATTATAGTCCGGAGTTGGAAGACTTACGAAAAAACAAGAATATCTATTTTGCTAAATCTATTTTATCGGAAGGTATATTGGAAGGAATCAATTATTACCTCTCCACAGATCCGTCTCTAAACACTAGTTTAGAGTAGTCTTTGCAAGAATCGTTAAGAATCTTTCACAATCATTATAAATCCTTGAGTCAGTGTGGCCAGATTCGAACTGACGATCTTGGAGCCTAAGCGTCACGCAATACCTCTATTGATTAATGCTGATTCCAATATCTAACAGAACCCGACCTGCTCCGCGTGATTTGATTTTCTTTTCCAGATTCATGGCATCTGATCGCGTTGATAATTCTTTCGTCCACAATAGAATCCGTGGAACACATGCCTTTATAAATTTGGTCTCCCCTGAATTATGTTCAACAATACGATTTGGTAGATCATGTGTTTGGCCTGTATAGAATCATACACACGACTTGTAGTATAAACCGAATATCTCATAACAAAAAAAGCCTCACTATACGTGAAGCTTTTTTGTCG
>CAYGGY010000035.1:0-52961 GCA_964349405.1 uncultured Ohtaekwangia sp.
CTATACTACTATGATTGAGAGAGAGATATACAAGGGGATTGAATTTGTTCGTCTATCAAATTTGCCAAAGGAACAAAGTGAGCGTATTAATGCTTCTTTATCGAAAGAAAAAATAATAAAAATTTTAAGAGATGAAGTAATATTAAAAGACTGTGTACAATATCGCGATTACCTGGAGTGGTATAGTGAATCGTATCAGGTCACGATAAATATTGTCGCCAATAAAACAGAGGGTGTGCGAACAAACTCATTTCAATTGGCTCTTAAGTAACTATTCTCAAATTCCTCCTGGCACGATTTCTACTTCATTTCCTATCGCGTCATTGATATAGAAAGTTTCCATGCCGTTCTTCAAAATAAGATTATCAGAAATTGTAATTCATTTTTGGCGCTATTTTCTCACCTGAAATGCATGTTGGTGTACTTTTCATCATGCTGGAGCTATTCTGATTGAAGCAAACCATCACCTTATTGCTTGCCTAAAAATTGATTTGATGACTTTATAATTCTCCAATACGCTAGCTCAGCTCTTTTATTGTCAGGTGTTTTGTTGGATTCAATTTGGTCGTATTCGTGGTCGTTTTTTAATCAGCCTAATCCTCATGACGCGCACAGCTTACTTTTAATTTCGAGATATTCATTCCAGATTTCAAACACAATTTCTGCTGCCGGTTTAACTTCTTTGATGGAAGCGGCCACCTGTCCAATTTCAAGTTCGCCTTCTATCAAGTCGCCTTCAAAAATTCCCTTTTTTGCTCTGCCTCGTCCCAATATTTTTTGTAACTCATCTGCTGTGGCCCCCTTTTGTTCGGCTTGCGCCACTTGTAGATAAAATTCATTTTTAACCAGCCTCACCGGGGTAAGCTGTTTCATTACAAGGGCAGTATCTCCTTCATTAAGCTCGGTGATCTTCTTCTTGAACATCTCATGCGCAGACGATTCCGCACTCGCGGCAAACCGAGTCCCGATCTGAACCCCTTCGGCACCCAAAGCCTCAACCGCTAACATCGATCGGCCAGAGGCAATGCCTCCGGCAGCAATCACCGGTATCGATACGGCATCGCATACCATTGGAATTAAACAAAGAGTAGTAGTTTCCTCACGTCCATTGTGTCCACCCGCCTCAAAGCCTTCGGCTACCACGGCATCTGCCCCAGCCTGTTCACTTTTTTTAGCGAATTTTGAACTTGAAACAACATGAACAACCGTCATCCCCTTTTCTTTTAAAAAACCAGTCCAAAGAGCAGGATTCCCGGCTGATGTGAATACAATTTTCACTTGCTCATCAACAAGGACCTTCATGATCTTATCAATTTCAGGATATAGTAAGGGCACATTCACTCCAAATGGCCTTGAAGTTGCCATTTTACATTTTTTGATTTGGTCCTTTAATGTTTCCGGATGCATGGATCCAGCCCCGATCATACCAAGACCACCAGCTTTGCTAACGGCAGCTGCCAACCGCCAACCACTACACCAAACCATACCGGCCTGAATAATAGGTATGTGAATATTTAATAAGTTTTGAATTCTTTCTGAGGCCATTGTTTCTACATTTTTATCAAAATTACACATCCTATAAACTTGAAAGTCTGCTACTTAGAAAGATTGATATTTTAATGGTTCCTTGTGTGAGCATTTAAGTTGTCCACAAAGAACTGATTAATCATGGTGTGGTTAATTAATTGATGTTCAATCAATTAAACTTAAATATTCCATCTATGTTGACAACTATTAATAATTGTGGGATTCTTTATAAGCGCTTTTTTTGATGGTTTCTAAATGCTTGAATTCTACCATTTTACTTAATTTCACTCATATTACTTACACGACTATTTTTATTGTTGTAAAAGAGCAAAGACAAATTACCTGTATACTACATTATCCCCAACCAATGAGAGGGCTTTCAATAATAATAGTTCTGCTTTTCACTCAATTGTTGGCGAATGCCCAGCCGGCCGACCAAATCAGACTTAACGGCCTACAGCAGATAATCCGTACACAATCTGATAAAATACAGGTGGTTAATTTTTGGGCAACCTGGTGTGCACCGTGTGTAAGAGAGATTCCATTGTTTGAAAATATAAACCGGAAGAATAAAGAAGTAGCGATCATGTTGGTTAGTATGGACTATGACTTAGACCCTAATCCAGAAAAAGTATATCGTTTTATTGCGCGGAAAAATTTGCAATGCAGGGTGGTGATTCTGGCCGAGCAAGATCCAAACAACTGGATTGACAAGATTGACAAAAACTGGAGTGGCGCCCTGCCAGCCACGCTTATTGTAAACACTCAAAACGGAAACAGAAAATTTATTCAAAAAGAATTACATGAAGGCGACCTCGAAAGGTTTATTGAAGAGGTTAAGAAATAATTTTTTTGGAAATGAAAAGAGTATTGGGTTTAATGATGTGCCTGATCATATTGATGGCGGCACATCCGGTAAAGAAAGGTTATGACATCGGTGATACTGCTACTGATTTCAAATTGAAAAATGTAGACGGGCGGATCGTTTCATTGTCTGACTACAAAGATGCCAACGGCTTCATTATTATTTTTGATTGCAGCGCATGTCCTTATTCAAAGGCGTATAATCATCGTATCATTGCCTTGAATGACAAATATTTTCCGAAAGGATTTTCGGTAATTACCATCAACGCCAATGATGGATCCGGGGATTCTTTTGATGACATGGTATGGGTTGCGAAAAAGAAAAATTACAAATTTCCATACCTTTTTGACGAATCACAGAATGTGGCCAAAGCCTATGGCGCTACCAACACTCCGCATGTTTTTGTGTTGACAAAAGAATTAAAAGTGGCTTACATAGGATCCATCGATTTTAATAAACACAATGCTGCATGGGCAAACAAATATTTCATAGAAGACACGGTTGTGTTTTGATAGCAAGCCTATGCCGATTGCTAAATCAAAAGCAATCAGGAGTGATATTCGATGGAAGGATTGGTAATTTTTTGCAATGAATCGGCCTTCTCTCTAATGTATGCCACTCATGGGTGGTGCAGTGAGAACTCATTTACGATACATATTCTTACAATGCACGCGTATGTACCAAATTCCATAGACTACATTTTTGTCTTTTCGGATAATTTCAATTTTGCCAATTACCAAAGCAGCAACTCAACACTCCTAGAGGCCTGCTGGCGCGAAACAAAATATGTATTTGTATTAGAAACATTTTTAATCCTACCTCTTTGCCATCAACAAGGCCAGCGCTATGTGTAAACACAAAATCATTGGTATACTATTTTTCCAACACATTTGTATTTTTATTCACCACGGCTTCATCAATTGGGTGTTTATGGAAAGTAGTTCTTGGCTGGCATTTTGAGCACGAACGCCAGCGGCCAATAAAATCAGTGAAAGCAATAGTAAAGGCCTCATAAATTGTGCTCTTTCAAATTCAAACTTCGCCAAAGACTCACCAGAAAACTACCATGATTATGCATACCGAGTTTTTTCAGTGAATATTCTCTTGAATTGATTCTTCATTTGGAATAGGTATCTTTAACGGTTTTGTTAATAAGAGGATATGAAAGTTTTGGTTACTGGTGCCGATGGGTTGCTTGGCAGCAATTTGGTGAGAGAATTATTAAATAGAGGTGATGAAATCCGTGCTTTTGTTCAGCCCGGCCGGCAGCAGAAAACACTCCATGGTTTAGTCATTGAAAAAATTTCAGGAAATCTTCTGGATGAAGATGATGTAATAAACGCTGCGGAGGGTTGTGATGCTATTATCCATTGTGCGGCCAGTACAAGTGTATGGCCTACCCGATCAGAAATGGTAAATAGAGTAAATATAGATGGCACAAAAAATATTATTAAGTCGGCCTATCATAATAAAATTCAGCGCCTGGTTTATATCGGTACTGCTAATTCATTTGGATTTGGCTCAAAAGAAAATCCAGGCGTAGAGACCAATCCATATAAATCAGCGACATACAGTTTGGATTATATGGATTCCAAATACAAAGCACAGCAACTTATCTTGAAAGAAGTAAAGGAAAATAAGTTGCCAGCGGTAATCGTAAATCCAACCTTTATGTTTGGCCCGTATGATTCTAATCCGAGTTCGGGGGCGATGATTGTCGCTTTATATAAAGGAAAAGTTCCTGGATATACGTCAGGCGGAAGAAATTATCTTTGCGCGAAAGATGCAGCGGTTGCGATAGCCAATGCATTAACGAAAGGCCGCATCGGTGAATGTTACATTTTAGGAAATCAAAACATGTCATATAAAGAGGCCTTTGAAAAGATTGCCACTACCATTGGCGTGAAGCCCCCCTCATTACACATTCCTTCGGTTTTCGCGAAATTGTATGGCCGGATTGGTACTATCATTGGAAAAATCAGTGACAAGACTCCTGCAATCAGCTATCCGCTTTCGAGAATCGCTTGTGATGAACATTATTTTTCTGCTGCCAAAGCCATACAAGAATTACAACTTCCCCAATCGCCCATAGAAACTGGGATAAAAGAATGTTTTGAATGGTTGAAGGAAAACGGTTATCTGGATAATAAAAAATAAATCAATTGACCTATTTCAAAAATAAAACTGCGATCGTCACCGGTTCGGGCATGGGCATCGGAAAGGCCATCGCACTGGAATTGTGTAAGCAAGGCGCTCATGTTGTTCTAAACGGAAGAAATGCCGAACGTCTTGAAAAAACACATCAGGACTTTTTGCGTGATGGATATAACGTAATTGCTGTGCAGGCCGATGTTACACGTGCAGCAGAATGTGCCGAACTTATTGAGAAAACGGTGGCCGTATTTGGAAAGATCGACATCCTGATCACTAATGCCGGCATTAGTATGCGCGAGCATTTTGAAAATCTTGAGCCTGAAATTTTTGCTCAAATAATAGAAAGTAATATTCATGGCTCGGCCTATCCAGCATTAAAGGCGCTCCCTGCTATTAAAAAATCAAAAGGAAGTATTGTGTTTATTTCAAGTGCTGCGGGCATGGTTGGTTTACCAACAGCATCAGCGTATAGTGCCGGCAAAATGGCACTTACTGCACTGGCCCAGTCTCTTAAAATTGAGTTGGCCAATACGGGCGTTCATATTGGAATTGTTCATGTCGGATTTACCCGGAATGATGAAGACAAGCGGGTGCTTAATGCAAAAGGCGAATTGATACCCGTTGCACGAAGGCCGGCTTACTTACAACAAACTCAAGAAGAAGTGGCGCACGCTGTACTTTATATGATTCGCAAGAAAAAATTTAAATCAATTCTTTCTTTTGTTGGAAAGTTAAATGCCCTCGCTATCCGAATTTTTCCCAGTCTCGTGATTCTGATCATCTCGCTTTCACAGAAGAGAATGAGTAAGAAATCATGATCAGAAAACTTATAACATAAATTTTACTTTTGAACAGGAACAGGGGGTGGACCTTCTGGTATATATGCCTTGTACACATGTGCCCCTCTGCGTTGTTCAAATTCAGCGCGCACGTCTTTTCGTAATTGTTCGTTTTCAAAAAGATCCACCATCGTCATGGCGAGTGACTTGGCGGCAAAGGTCATTCCTTTGTGGCCTATCGACATGCCCCCACATGCTACAACACTCCAGCCGTGCCATGCGGTATTGGAAGGTGCGGTTGTAGCAATTAACGTTATCTCCGGAACAATCCAACTAATATCACCCACATCCGTTGATCCACCGGTAGGATGCTCCTGAGTTTCTTTCAATGGATAAATTTTCCCATCTAACCCTGTTTGTTGACCTCCCTGTACTTCTTGAATTTTTTTTGCAAACGCTATCTCCTCAGGCGTATAATTGATTGGGCCCAATATTTCTAAATTCTTTTGAAGAGCGGATGCCCCTGTACGATTCACCAGCATTTCATAATCCCCTGTTTGCACGGTGACTTTTGCTTCTACACCAGCAATAATTCCTGCGCCTTGTGCGATCTCTTTTACGCGTTTGAACACTTCTTCTACTCCTTCACGCTTGCTGTCGCGCACCCACATCCATACTTTCGCATATTCGGGTACCACATTGGGCACATCCCCACCATTTATAATGGCATAATGCATACGCACACTAGGGCGCACATGCTCGCGCAACATATTCACTCCATCGGTAAAGGCTTCCAATCCATCCACCGCGCTTCTTCCATTCCAAGGATCTGCCGCAGCATGAGCTGCCTTGCCTTTGAACTCCACAATGAAATCTACCATCGCTTGAGAACTTTGCGTGCTTGCGGCTATCTCAACATCCGGATGCCAATCAAGGCAAACATCCAAATCGGAAAATAAGCCATCACGTGCCATATAAATTTTTCCGCCTACAGATTCTTCGGCTGGTGTTCCGTAAAAACGAATGGTGCCTTTCAGCTTTCCTTGTTGGATTAGCTCTTTGATCGCCACGGCTGCCCCTAAACTGCCGGTTCCAAACAGGTTGTGTCCACAGCCATGACCACCAGCGCCAGGCACAAGGGCTTCTTTAGTTGGTTGTGCTTTTTGTGAGATGCCGGGCAAGGCATCAAATTCTCCCATGATGCCGATGATTGGCTTGCCTGATCCATATTCTGCTGTAAAAGCTGTAGGCATACTCGCGACTCCCCGCTTAACATTAAAGCCCTGTGCTTTGGCATAATCGGCAAGTTCTTTCGCTGATTTATTTTCCTTTAGTGCTGTCTCTGCATACGACCAGATTTTATCACTCACAGCGATTAATTCCGGCTGATGTTTATCTACCGACTGCACCACATAGGTTTTATTTGCACTAACGACTGCTTTCTTCTTCTGACTTATTGCTACGATGCTTATTAGTACAAACAGTAGGGTTGTTACTTTTTTCATGGCTGTATCTTTGATCTGTTAAACAATAATGATCTTATAAGGTGTCTTTTTTCCTAGCCCTGAGATTAGCGAATGTGTGAGAGAAATCAAACAAAATAGTGATGGTGAGGGTTTATTATTATTTGCATTCCAACCTATCAATACTTTGATGTGCCTAATCAGCAAACCTTTGATACAATGAGGACGCATATTTCAATCCTGTTGATTTTTTCGATTTCATTTTCATTCTGGAATTGTGATGATGTACCAATGAACATTTCGTGCCCGAACGGAGTATTCGCTACGGTAAAGGACCTCACCGGCTTAGACGGATGCGGTTTTGTGTTTGAACTGGCTGATGGCACACGACTAGAGCCTATTAGACCACAGATTTTTATGTGCATACCTTCATCCAAAGAAATTACGGAAGATCCACTTTATAATTTTCAGTTTGTGGAGGGCAAAAAGGTGCGCATCGGTTATGAAGAAATTCAAGATGTTGTAAGTGTTTGTATGGATGGAAAGATTGCGAAAATTACATGTCTTGAGGAGATTAAACTACTTGAGTAAAACGTGAAAAGAATCCTGATCTGGACATTTGCGATTGTATTGCTCTCGTGCAACCGAATGGACAATGAGTTTTGTCCCTCCTGTTTTCAATTGCGCATCAATGTGATAAGCCCACCTCTTGAAATATGGCGCTATACCTATAATGGGCAGCTCGTGTATCTTGTCATTCCTGATTGCTGTGATCAATACATCTCATTATACGATAAAACCTGCAAATATCTTTGTGCTCCCAGCGGTGGCCTCACGGGCAAAGGCGATGGCCAATGCCCTGACTTTTATGATAAGGCTACGAATGGAAAATTAATCTGGAAGGCTAAGTAAAATTAATCAAAACGAAGAGCTCGCCCCTCCTCCTCCCGAATCTCCACCACTCGTTGCTGCCACTTCAGATTTTATTGATTGATTGCCTCCCACCGTTTGGGAAATCAGAAATCCCTCCACATTCAGGTTAGCCCATTTCGATGACATCAGATTATCCCGTGTAAATCCATTGCGTACGTTTTTAAGATAATGTAACAATGATATTGCCGCAAGAATCAACAAGGTGCCGGCTAGTGTAAGTGTAATTTCAGTATGTCCCAGGCTATAATAATATTTAAATGTAAAAACAGTGAATGCCAGCACAAGTAAACTCACTCGCAATAACACCATGTCTTTCCTCATTATGCCTACCCATAAATAAACAACAGGTATTACTACGGTGAAAAAATAAAACAAAAAAGCAAAAGGAATGTCCATTTCATCCGCTAGCGTAAGATCCATCAGTTGCACACTGAGTTCTCGCACTACCAGGTAGTTGCCACTGGCATATATCAGCAACAAGCTGACGGCCTCCACCACCAAAAAATTATGGTGCCAGAGATCCAAATCAATCCGGTGGGCATATCGCTTCCCTACCAAATAGATAACCATAAAAACAATCATGAAAATAAATGGAATAACCTCTCTAAAAATTCCATCTGCTTCATAGCATTGATAAAATATGAATCCCGCCAATGAGCCCATCGCTGCCAGCGTAGTGATTAAATCCAGGTAGCGTATGGCCGCGAAGGCAAACACCAACAAGCTTATAATTAAAATGAGACTGGTGTTCTCCATATCGCCAAAAGCCGCAATGCCACCAATCGTGAATCCACACCCATGATAAATCAATGCTTCCGTGACTCCCGATTTGTAATGATTATTATCGATGAAAAATCTCTCAAGCATCACAAATGAAATTATACCATACAACACGCTTACAACTGCGATCGTCTTTGTTTCGGTGCCAGAAAAAAATAAAAAAATCAATCCTGTTACACCGAGTAGAGCAAGGAGTGTTGCCACCGCTAATAAAATTCGGATAATCAGGTTAGGATGATAGAAGGGCGTGTTATACACTTCCTTGATTTTGTTTAGTTGGTCGGCCTGTATAAAGTCATGTTTAGCCCAGCGTTTCGCTTCCTTGATCACGGCAAGATTATAAACCCACTGGCGATTATATGCGCTTTTCATGCCTGCTTGAAAAAATTTCTGTAGCGAATTATAAAATAGACAAAGCCTCCACACGAAAGGATTGAATAATAGAACCATAAGGTAGGCTCTTTGTCAAAAACAAAGTCCGCGAGCCAATAGGTAGTAGCAATGTATCCAGCCAAGAAAGCATATAATAGAAATAAGAATGATGTTTTGTTTCTTGCCTGATACCACGCAAACAAGCAACCCGTATAGATTAATAAAACATATGCACCATAAATAAATTCGTCTATAAATAATCCTGTCACACTACCAACAAAGAATATCAGCATACAGAAATTCAAATAGGTAAAAGTGAAATGCTTTTTAATCTGTTTGTTATCCAATATCATTGAAATCATTCCCAGGGCAATTGAAAACGCGATGGCCGTTCGATGAAGGTAAGCGGCAGAAAAAAACTCACCACTATACCATTTCTGTGGTGAAATGGTAATACTCCAGAAAGAGGCCAAGGCGGTAATTGCCAATGATAGCAACCCGATGTGATCGAACCGATACGCTGCATAAAAAAAGAATAGTGATGTAAACAGCGTATTCCAACCCAATGTGTCATTTAGCAAGCCGTATTGAAGTTGAAGATATCCCTGGATAGAAACAAATAAAAGCGACCCCAACAGCAACACATAATCATAATATGGTGTGGGCGATTTTACAGGCGTGTTTACATATTCAGTTGCCTGTTTGATGGTGTGCCAAAAGCAACCAATCATGATAAAAGTAAGCGCAATAATGCTCACGATATGTCCGATGTCACCAATATTTTGATAGATAAGCATCCCCGCTCCTGTGGTAAACAACATAACACCTAAGTAGAGCAGTGTGCGGAGCTCATAAAAAACGGAGACCACTTTATGCGAGGCAATTGCATCGATTTTTTCAAATTGTTCTTTGCTTAATAGTTCCTTTTCAAAAAGCTCCTTGAGTTGTGGGCTCATTAATTTATAGTTTCAATTATTTAAAATTGCTTATCTGCAATATCGAAAAAATATTACCATTTTGTCGGATATAAATTGGACGTGTCAGTAACCACAGAAAAACATCAAGGCATCCCACATAAAATATCTTTTGATCGCCTCAAGGCCAATCATCACATCTCCGTTCACGATTGATTTCTAATCACAATTTACCGGGCATAGACTTCTCATAATTCGCTTGAGCTACACGTGACTATAAAAAATCTTTTGTCAGTCGATAATATTCTTGAGTTGCTGTTTGTCTGTTTAAATTGATCGTATCAAAAAAAACGCCTGACTGCAGATAACAATCAGGCGTGTATATCATTTATTAATATTCTATTTTCCCTTTGGCATATACATATAATCCGTTGTAAGGTTGAGCATGGCTTTTACTCCGATAACAAATGCCCTTTCGTCCACCATAAAATCAGGTGTGTGGTGCGAAGGAACCGTATTTGGATCTTGATCCGGAGGCATCGCTCCTACAAAGAAGAATAACCCAGGAACTTTCTTCTGATAAAACGCAAAGTCTTCAGCTCCCGTAATGGCATTGATAACAAGTGTATTCGATGCGCCAATTGTTCTTTGTAAACTCGGAGCCATCTTTTGTGTGAGGGCTGGATCGTTATAGGTTACCGGTGTCCCTCTTCGAATAGTAACCTCTGCTTTTGCCCCCGCACTCTCTGCAATCTTGGTAGCTGTTAAAATAATTTTTTTATGAATTTTTTGTTGCATGGCTGTATCTAGTGTGCGAATGGTTCCCGCAAGAAGTGCTTCTTCAGGAATAATATTTTCACGAATACCGGCCTGCATTCTTCCTACCGTAATCACAGCCGCTTCCTTCGTCAAGTCAGTTTGGCGGCTAATGATTGTTTGAAGTCCATTGATAATTTGTGCGGATACAACAATGGGGTCAACACTCATCCATGGCGTTGAACCGTGTGCTTGTCTTCCTTTTATTTTGATACTGTACGTATCGGCTGCAGCCAGAATTCCACCGGAACGATAGGTAAGTTGTCCTAATGGCGTAACCGAACTTATATGCAACCCAAAAATGACATCCACTTTTGGATTTTCAAGCACGCCTTCCTTCACCATCAACGCTGCGCCACCTTCTTCATCAACAGGAGCCCCTTCTTCTGCTGGTTGAAAAATGAATTTGATCGTGCCCTTAAGATCACTTTTGTTCTTGGAAAGAATTTCTGCAACGCCCATCAACATGGCCACATGCGTATCATGGCCACACGCATGCATCACGCCTGTTTCTTGTCCATTGTAGGTCGTTTTAACTTTTGAAGCATACGGTAAACTATTGCGTTCGGTAACAGGCAACGCATCCATATCAGCCCGTAAAGCAATCACAGGTCCGGGCTTACCGGTTTCCAGCAAAGCAACAACACCGGTTTTAGCTACACCCATTTGTACTTTCAATCCTAATGATTTTAAATGCTCCGCGATATAAGCACCTGTTTGTGTTTCGCGATTTGATAGTTCGGGGTTTTGATGCAGGTGCCTGCGCCATTCTATCACTTTCGTCTCAAGTTCTTTTGCTTGTTGATCGAGTTTGATTTGAAGTTTAGGATTTACCTGAGCCATCGCCTGATGAATAGCAATGTAGAGAACGAAGAGTATAATTTTTTTCATAATGTTTATATGGTAAGGTTATTGAGGTCTGTAAGGAACAGACCAAGGGTCGCTATGTGTTATTTTATTTTTTGTTCATCTCCATATAATCCAGCGTCAGATTCACCAACGCCTTCACCCCAGTAATCAGTGATTTTTCATCGAACATAAAATCTGCAGTATGATGAGTTGGTTGTGTTTTCAAATTCATTTCTGCCGGATATGCCCCAAGGAAAAAAAACAAGCCTGGCACTTTTCTCTGATAAAACGAAAAGTCTTCGGCCATTGTAACGGGTTGTGTGATTACCACATTTTCTTTTCCTGCAGCACGAATTAAACTTGGAACCATTTTATCAGTGAGTGAAGGATCATTTACCGTTGCCGGATACATTACTAAAATATCTACTTCAGCTTTTGCTCCTGCGCTCTCTGCAATCTTCTCCGCGGTGAGTTTAATTTTTTCGTGAACTTTCTTTTGCATGTCATCATCAAACGTGCGGATGGTTCCTTCCAGCATTACTGTTTCGGGAATGATGTTTCTTCGGATACCGCCATGAATACTTCCAATGGTTATCACAGCACCTGCTTTGGTAAGTTCGGTCTGTCTGCTCACAATGGTTTGAAGGCCCTGAATAATTTCAGAAGAAATTACTATCGGATCAACACTATCCCATGGCGTGGCTCCATGTGCGCCTTGACCTTTCACTCTGATATCTACTCCATCTACAGCGGCCATCAATCCTCCGCTGCGATAGGCCAGTTGGCCAGAAGGTAAAAGAGATTGAATGTGCAAACCAAAGATGGCATCAACCTTAGGGTTTTCAAGCACACCTTCCTTTACCATCAGCTCAGCGCCCGATGTTCCTTCGCTTGGTGCTGCACCTTCTTCAGCCGGCTGAAAGATAAATTTTACTGTACCCTTCAATTCACTTTTATTTTTTGTGAGTATCTCGGCAACACCCAATAAAATCGACATGTGTCCATCATGACCACAGGCATGCATCACCCCGGTTTCTTGTCCACCAAACTGCACTTTAGTTGTGGATGCAAAGGGCAATGAATTTCTTTCTGTTACGGGCAGTGCATCAATATCTGAACGAAGTGCTACCACTGGGCCTGGCTTTGCACCTCGTAGTATTGCCACTACTCCTGTTTTTGCTACCGGATATTGCACTTCCAGCCCTAACGCTTTTAAATGCTCCGCTATTTTGGCCCCTGTTTTAAATTCGCGATTAGACAACTCCGGGTTTTGATGAAAGTATCTTCTCCATTCAATAATCTTTGGCTCAAGTTCTTTGGCTTGTTGTTCTATTTTGCTGTTGAGTTTTGAACTTGTTTGAGCAAGACCATTAAAGGTTACAAGCACACAAATCAGTATGTTAAGTTTTTTCATTTTTCAATTGTTGGTGGCAATGTATTTAATTAAGAGGACCTCTAAAACCTCTTTTATTTTGTCAGGAATAAATATACATATTTGGTAATCTGGATATCTTGTATCGCTACACCCGTTAAATCAGCAATGGTTATTTGCTGATCGTTACCCCTTCGTAGATTTTTATTTTCAATCACCTCGCCCAATGCTACGATCTTTGATGGATCTATTATTTTCTCCCTTACGGCATAACCAATATCTCCATGGTCGATGCACTGCTCTTTGCTATCCGCCACAATGATATCCGCCTTGGCAAACAGCCATGGATCGAGTTCTTGCTTACCCTCTGCATCGGCACCCATGGCCGTAATATGAGTGCCCGGCAGAATTTGAGAAGACATCAATAATGCGTTTTTGGATGGTGTTGTGGTTACAATAAGATTACAATGACTGGTTAGAAACCGGATGTCTGAAGTAACTGTAATTGAAAAATCTTTTAAGGTGGGATCATTTTTAATAGACGCCAACTTATCCGCGCTGCGGCCCCAAACAATTACATCACGACATTCGGTTACTGGTTTTAAATATTCTAACTGCAATCTTGCTTGGGTGCCTGTGCCAACAATTCCTATACTGGTGATTTTTGAAGGAGCAAAATGTTTTGCGGCTACGGCTCCGGCCACTGCTGTTCGTATATCCGTGAGATAACCTTCATCTAATAATATTGACAATATTTCTCCCGTTTTTTGACTAAACAGCAACATCATTCCATTGCCCGTATTCAATCCCAAAGCCGGATTATTATAAAATCCTGAAGCAATCTTGATTACATAATAATCATCACCTTCAATGTATCCATATTTGATGTGCACATCTCCAGGTGGTTGTTTGAATCCTAAATAACCAACGGGTGGAACGACTACTTTTTTTTGCGAATACATCATAAATCCTTCTTCGATCGTCTGGATGAGATCGATCTTGGAATTCTTTTGAATGACCTCTTTTATTTCCGATAGGGTAAAGATCTTCGGCATCTATTCACAAATTAAACGTTTGAGAACGGCCTCGCTCACATTACCTCCGCAAATTACGATCACCACTTTTTTTCCTTTGTAGCCATCCTTCTCCTTCAACAAGGAAGCCACGGCTACCCCGGCAGATCCTTCTATAATAAGATGATGATGTTTCATGACTAATTTCATCGCGTCACTTATTTCTTCTTCACTTACTGTAATGTAGGCATCAACATGTTGTTGGCATATTTCAAACGTGATTGACCCGGCTTCAATGCCACCCGCAGTAGCATCGGACAACGTGGGCTTCTCAGGCACTTCAATAATCTTTCCAGCCTTAATACATTCATACATAACCGGAGCATTTTCAGGCAAGCAGGCAACCACTTCTATTTTCGGATTCACCGCCTTTAAATACGATGCAATTCCAGCAATTAAACCACCTCCACCAACAGAAATAAAAACGGCATCCAGATCGGGAAGCTGCCTCAGCAACTCTACGCCAATGCTCCCTTGGCCTGCCATCACCTCTTCATCGTTGTATGGAGATACATATACCTGGTTGGTGTTTACAGAAAGTGAACGAACGTGCAGCTCAGTTTCTTCACAGTTGTCTCCATAAAATTCTACAGGAACTCCCCTCATTTTGATGGCTTCTACTTTAGCCGGTGAAGCCGTTGTTGGCAAATAAATTGTTCCTTCCTTTTTCACTACCGATAAGGCATTAGCCACACCAAGACCATGATTGCCCGTAGATGCCGTAACAATTCTTGAGGGTGAATCCTTAAGTAAGAGTATTTTGTTCAATGCGCCTCTGGCTTTGAAGGATCCGGTAATCTGGATATTCTCTAACTTTAAATACACTTCACTGCCTGTCATTTTATTGAGTGTGTAAGAATATTCTAAAGGCGTCTCTCTTAAATATGGACGTATTCTTTTCTCCGCTTCGATAATTTTTTCTTTTATGTCCATCTGTTTTTATTTTTTCTTTGGTGCATACATATAATCTACTGTTAAATTCAACATTGCCCTTACTCCGGTTACGAATGCTTTTTCATCCATCATAAAATCAGCTGTGTGGTGTACCGGGGGATTGGTCAATTTAATATCAGAAGGATAGGCCCCAAGGAAAAAGAAAAGTCCTGGTACTTTTTCCTGAAAGAAAGAAAAGTCCTCTGCCAGAGTGGTAGGGGCAACTATAATTGCATTATTCATTCCAACGGTACGCTGCAGACTTGGTGCCATCATTGCTGTGAGTGCTGCATCATTGTAGGTAACAGGAGATCCTATCTCAATTTCAACTTCTGCTTTTGCGCCTGCGCTTTCTGCAATGTTCTCCGCTGTTTGTTTAATTTTTTGATGAAGCGTTTTTTGCATATCAACATCAAAACTGCGAATGGTTCCTTGCATCATAGCTGTTTCAGGAATAATATTTCCACGATTGCCCGAATGAAAACTTCCTATCGTAATTACAGCAGGTGCTTTGGTAAGATCCGTTTGTCGGCTCACAATAGTTTGCAAACCATTCATGATCTGGCTGCCAATCATAATAGGATCTTTACTATCCCATGGCGTTGCGCCATGAGCACCCAACCCTATTACTTTAATTTTCAATCCGTCTACTGCAGCCATTATACCTTCCGGGCGATACCCTATTTGTCCAATTGGTAAAAGTGAAAGCATGTGCAATCCGAATACGACATCTACTTTTGGGTTTTTCAGAACGCCTTCCTTAATCATTAAAAACGCTCCGCCTTCTTCGTCATTTGGTGGTCCTTCTTCCGCAGGTTGAAACAAAAATTTCACTGTGCCCCTTAAGTCATTTTTATTTTTTGACAAGATCTCGGCTACGCCCATTAAAATTGCCACGTGAGCATCGTGGCCACAGGCATGCATTACTCCTGTTTCCTGTCCATTAAAAATTGCTTTCTCCTTTGATGCAAAGGCAAGGCTGTTCCTTTCCGTAATCGGCAATGCATCCATGTCGGCACGTAATGCGATAACTGGACCGGGCTTTCCTCCTTCCAGAATACCAACAACACCTGTCTTAGCAACCGGATACAGAACTTTAATGCCCAGCGATTTAAGGTGTTCAGCAATCGTGGCACCTGTTTTAAATTCGCGGTTTCCTAACTCCGGATTTTGATGAAAATTTCTTCGCCATTCTATCACTTTCACTTCGATCTCTTTGGCTTGCTGATCCAGCTTAGCCTGTAGCTTTGGTGTTATCTGTGATGCCACCGATAGCGGCAATAAGAGAAGTAAAATGAACTGATAAATTTTCTTCATAGGTTTGGGTAATTTGAATCAAATAGAGAAAAGGAATTCTCTTAAACAAGTGAAATTATGGAGTTGGTAAAAATCCTTTCCTTAAATGATGCGCGTGAAAAGCTGCTGGAAAACAAACCGCAGTTGCTGATTGTGCACGGAAAAAGAATTTGCCTTGTGAAACGTGATAATCAATTTTATGCAGTAAGCGATCGGTGTACTCACAATGGCGAATCATTAAGTAAGGGCATTGTGAACTTTGCCGGTGATGTGGTTTGCCCCTGGCATGGCCATCAGTTCAGTTTGAAGACAGGCCGAGAGTATCAGCAACGGTCTGATGATTTAGTCATCTTCCCCATTCGCGAAGAAGAAGATGGATTGTATATTGGCCTTTGAAAATTTATAATAGGGTACGGGTTATTTCGTTTACATGCTAAATTGAAACTATTGAAAATCAAGACACTCATATTTTTACTTCTCATCGGTGCCAATTCGGTCGCACAACCCGTTACAGAAAAAGAGGCGGTGATTAGCCGTCTTAGCTACATGGATGCTGTTCCTGAGGGATTATTAAGTGGTCGTGCCATTGTATTATATGATGAAACTCTTTCTGAAAACGAATTGGAGGAAACCCAAAAGGCCTTTCAGCAAACAGGCATTGATGCTGTGGCGTATGTGATAACGGATCATGTATTGGCTGGACCGGATCCATTAAGGGCATTCAAGACCTACCTTTCCGGCCGCGCCATTAACTATCTTATTTTTCTCGAAAAAGAAAATGACTATTCGGTCACATTCGTTCGATATAATAATACAACAGATCTGGTGGATATTTCTGCGCCTGCCTGGAGGCAAGCGAATAGCTCATTAAAAGAACTTTTAATTACGCTTTATCGCTTCGCTATCAGCAATCAAAAGAAACAAAACTTGCTTATAAATGAATATCCAGAAACAGATGTGTCGTTAAAATATTTTATTGGCAGGAGAAACGAAATATTTACTAACGATGCCAAGTCGTTTAAAATCGCTGTTGCCCGATGGGGCAACGAGAAAGCTGATGCTGAGTTAGAGCAAATATTGAAAGAATACTTTCCGGTTAAATATGAGTTGGTTGATCCTGAACTGGATGAACGGGAATTGGGCAATAAAGGATTTAGAACCGTTCTCCGCTTTGTTCACACACGTGGCAGTGTAGCAAAAGAAATTCTCGGTTATGATCTTTCGCAATTGGCAAACTCGTTATCTACTATCTTTTATTTAAATGGAGAGGCGGACGTTAAAACGATTCCTGCTAATCAGACTGTGTATAAGTTTTATGTGAAGCACATTGAATATGGAAATATCTTTTTGGGTAAAGGGTGGGATGCCGATATTACCTGGCAAGACGCCCTGAAAAATCACTTGCAGGCTATGCGGGAGTCTCTTAAGTTTTGACTACTACTTCCTTCTCTTGTTAATCACCAGGGCCGCAAAGATCAGTAGTGCCAACCAGACAAAAGCATTGCCATGGAACACATGTGGCCAATGACCAGACCAATGTCCCCAACCGAAAAGCAATTTAAATGGAAATGCGATAAGTGCTATAATACCACCAAACAATGCGGCCATTACGCCAATCATTGCTCCAAAAAGTCCGGCAACTACACCAATGAGTGCTCCACCAAGACCAATCCAAAGTGGAAAAGTTAACACAAGAATAATTACGATTAATACGGTTGAACTGGAGGATGTACTTCGAGTTGACATGGACATTATATTTACGTAAACACAAAAGCAATAATCATTCTCATTTTACGAATATGAGAAATTTCTAAAAATTGTAAGAAAACAAAGTTTACGATGTGTCGGATTGTATATAAATGAACAGGTTGGTTTACGAAAATGAACACTAGTTTCGCTTGCGATAATTCCAAACGGCCAGACCGTTGAACACCAACCCAAATAACAATACCTTAAGAAGATGATAGCGAATATCATATAAGGTGCTTCCCTTCAACACAACCATGCGCATCACTTCAATAAAATAAGTCACCGGATTGAACTTCGTAACCATCTGGGCCCACCCCGGCATACTATCAATGGAAGTATATAATCCGCCCAGTAAAATAAAAATCATCATCAAAAAAAATGAAAGCAGCATGGCCTGTTGTTGCGTATTTGCAAAAGTTGATACCAACAAACCCAGGCCCAGTATTGAAATCATATATACACCGGCAAATACATAAATGGTAAATATGCTCCCCAGTGGAACGATACTATATGCAATCCAGGAAATTAACAAGCCAATTGTGAGAACAACTAACCCCAGTACCCAAAACGGAATAAGCTTTCCAAGAATAAATTGATACTTCCGAATAGGGGTGACATTGATTTGCTCGATCGTTCCTATTTCTTTTTCCTTCACAATGTTTAACGCTGAGAGAAAAGCCCCCACCATGGTTATTAAAATTACCAGGATACCCGGTACCATAAAGAAACGATAGTTCATAAGGGGATTAAACCAGTTGATTGTAGCGATAGAAATCACCGGCTGTGGGTTCTGTCTTGGAAATTGTAACCACTCTAGTCGCACTTCGCGATTAAAGTCGCCAATGATGCTGCGTAAATACGTTCCTCCGAGATTTGCTTTTACTCCATTGATTGCATTAATGGCCAGAAAAAGTGTGGTTTCGTCTTCTCTAATTAAATTATTTTCGAATGAGTTTGGAATTTGAAGCACCAGGTCGGCTTCATCATGTTCAACATAGGTCAATGCTTTGTCATATGAATCAGTATAATCCACCAAGGTAAAATAATCCGTAGCCGTAATTTTATTTACCAGCTTTTGCGAATACGAAGAGTGATCGTAATCCACTACACAGATTTTAACATTCTTTACTTCGTAATCGGCCGCTAATGGCATAATAAGCAACTGCACTGCGGGCATGATAAACATCATGCGAAGGATGGCCGGGTTTCTAAAGACCTGACGAAATTCTTTTTCAAGCAAAATAAGAAGCGCTCTCATTCCAATCGGGTTTTAAACTTTTTAATGCTCACCACCATAAAGAAAATGGTCATGCCTGTGAGAATGATCGTTTCTTTCCATACGTGCTCAAAACCAATACCTTTGATCATGATGTTTTTCACGATATAGTAAAACCATTTGGCTGGCACGATATTCGAAAAAATCTGAAGCGGCACCGGCATGTTTTCAATTGGAAACATAAATCCGCTCAGCATAATCGTGGGAAGAAAAAGGCCCATCAGCGAAATTAGCATGGCAACTTGTTGAGAGTTTGATATCGATGAAATCAACAAGCCCAGTGCAAGCACGGTAATCGTAAACAAAAGACATTCGGCCACCAACAAGGTTAAGCTTCCTTGTATTGGTACTTCCAGTACAAACACACTCAGCAACAAAATACTACCGATGTTTACTGCCGATAGAATAAAATAAGGCACCATCTTGGCGATCACCACACGAATGGGCACGATTGGCGAAACCAAAATCACTTCCATGGTACCCATTTCCTTTTCACGCACAATGGAGATCGATGTCATCATGGCACAAACGAGCATCAATACCATCGCCATCACACCAGGTACAAAGTTGTAGGAGCCTTTTAGTTGGGGATTATATAACATTCTCATTTCTGTGTTGATCATGTATGGCAATTCGGAACGACCGCGCAGGCTATTTTGATAATCAATAATTACTGCAGAAGCATAATTGATCAATGTATTTGCCGTATTGGGATCAGTAGCATCACCAATTAATTGCACCGATGCCGAATTGTTATGTAGAAGCTCCTCCTGAAAGTTTTCCGGAAACACTACCGCCAGTTTGATTGTACCCGCTTGAAATGCCGGCTCTAATTGAGAATTGGATGGAATATTCTCAACAATATCAAAATACCTGCTTGCTTCCAATTGATGAATAATTGCACCAGTCGCTTCATCTTTTGAATTATCAAGAATACCTATTCGGGTATTTTTCACTTCATTGGTAAGTGCAAAACCAAAAATCAAAATCTGCATGAGCGGCATTCCAAAAAGAATAAGCATTGTGCGCTTATCACGCCACACGTGTAGAAATTCTTTGCGTACGAAAAATAGAAATTGCTTCATTTTATTCGTTGTTGGTTGTTCGTTATTAGGGATTCGTCATTATCGATGAATGAATAATCCATAACGAACAACAATTATTAATCATCTCCTCTTTTTGCTTTTCTCGCCAATTGCAAAAACACTTCACCCATATCCTTTGCCGAGTATTTGTTTTTTAACTCTTCAGGGGCACCCAATGCCGCAATTTGCCCATCTACCATAATAGAAATTCTATTACAATATTCTGCTTCATCCATATAATGGGTAGTGACAAAAACAGTGGTGCCCCGATTTGCAGCTTCAAAAATCATTGTCCAGAATTCTCTTCGTGTGATCGGATCAACCCCTCCGGTTGGTTCGTCTAAAAAAACAATTTTTGGATCATGTATCATCGCCACCGAAAAGGAGAGTTTTTGCTTCCATCCCAACGGAAGCGACTTTACCAATGAATTCAATTTATCTTCCAGCTTTAGTGTGTTTACTAAATGCTCGGTTTTTAATTTAATCTCTGAATTGTTGAGGCCATAAATGCCCCCATAAAACCGAATGTTTTCACGGATGGTCAGATCTTCATAGAGGGAAAATTTCTGACTCATATAGCCTATATTCTTTTTTATCTTTTCGGCATTCTTATAAAGATCAAACCCTGCTACCGTTGCTTCGCCACTGCTCGGCATGGAAAGTCCGCATAGAATGCGCATAGCCGTTGTCTTGCCCGCTCCATTTGCTCCCAGAAATCCAAAAATTTCACCTTGTGCAACATCAAACGTAATTTCATCCACCGCAGTGAATGAGCCAAAGCGTTTAGTGAGATTATGTACGGTTATCGCTTTCATATTTCTGAATTTAGACATAAGTAGTATGACTATGCAGAATTAGTCTTATGTCTTACTACTACTCATGTCCTGTGTATTATTCATCATGAGATCCATAAAACAATCTTCAATGCCGGCTTTTATTTTTTCAAATTTTACGGACTCATGACCGAGTTCATTTAATCTCGCCTCTACCAACTTCACATTTTCTTCACCATTATTAAATGTTACATGGTGTACCTGACCAAATGGGTAGCAGGAATGTATTTCTTCTTGTGCATTTAGATCCGTTAATAATTTGTACATATTCCCGGCACGTGCCGACCATAATGTATGACTAAATTTTTGCGTAATCCCTTGTGGTGAGTCTATGTCTAGTATACGGCCTTCCTGTATTAACGCAACACGGTCGCATAAACCAGCTTCGTCCATGTACGGTGTTGAAACCAGGATGGTTATTTTTTGCTGTTGCAAATGGCGCAGCAGATCCCAAAATTCTCTTCTTGAAACAGCATCTACACCTGTGGTGGGTTCATCAAGAAAAAGCACCGATGGTTTATGAATAAGTGCACAACTCAACGCCAACTTTTGTTTCATTCCACCAGAGAGCGCCCCGGCTTTACGGTTTTTGAATTTTTCTATCTGTGCGTAAATGTCTTTTACTAAATCATAATTCTCTTCAATGGATGTATTGAACAAGGTGGCGAAGAAGGAAAGATTTTCTTCAACAGTTAAATCGGGGTACAATGAGAAACGGCCAGGCATATAGCCTATACGCTTACGTATTTCCTTGAAATCCTTGACTACATCATGTCCATCTACTGAAGCTTTTCCACTATCAGCAAGCATCAATGTGGTGAGAATTCTGAACAACGTTGTTTTGCCTGCACCATCCGGCCCAATCAATCCAAAAAGTTCTCCTTGTTGCACCGCAAAAGAAATATCATGCAAAGCAGTAACCGTTGACTTGTCAACCGTAAATGTCTTTTTGATGTTTTTTATTTCGACAGCATTCATTTCGTTGTTGGTTGTTGGTTGTTGGTTAGTGATGTCCTGTGCGAACAACGAAGAACTAACATTAAACAACTATTTTAGTTTTACTTCACCATACATCCCCAGTTTCAAATAGCCATCGTTCTTCACGTCAATCTTTATGGCATACACAAGGTTCGCTCGCTCTTCTTTTGTTTGAATTGTTTTGGGTGTGAATTCAGCCTTAGCAGAAACCCAGGTGATTGTTCCCGAATACGTTTTATAGCTGTTATCCGGTGCATCCACCAGCACTTGCACTTGCTGACCCAGTTTGATTTGAGACAACTGATTTCCTGAAATGTATGCGCGCAAAATCACGGTACTCAGATCGGCAATTTTGTACAATGCTTTGCCGGGATTGACAACTTCATTTTGCTTTGTATACAGTGAAAGCACCGTTCCCTTTACAGGATTTGTGATTTGTGATTTATTGATTTGATCCTGCACTTGTTCCAGTTGTGCCTTTAACGGAAGCGTTTCACTTTGCAGTGATTGTTTCGTTATGCTTAACGTAGATTGAGTTGCCGCATACTGCCGTTGCAGTAAATCCAACTGTGCACTTATATCGTCCAATTGCTTTTGCGTTGCTGCATCATCCTTCAGAAGATTTTCTACGCGCTTCTTCTCACGTTTTGTTGTTTCAATTTGCTCAGTAATACCAGCAAGCTGAACTGATGCATTTGGCTGTCTGGCATTTATTGCACGAATGCCGTACGCCAACTGTTTTTTACGTAAATAAAGTTGTGTCGTGTCGATGAGCCCAATAACCGATTGTGGTTCTAATTCCGAGCCTTCTTCTGCCTTAAGCTGAATTATTTTTCCTGACGCTTCTGCCGAAATAATTACTTCATCGGCTTCAAAGTTTCCGGTTGCATCAAATTCAGAGCCATTGCGATTACATGATGTAGCCGCTAGAAGAAGCCCTACCATAAAATAATTGTTGATTTGCATAAGGTAATATTTTCAGTTTCCGGTTGTATTCTGTTGAGTATATTGAGTCATGAGTAATTGAATCTGGTGAACCGACCAGTTTTGTTTCGCCTGGTCCTCCGCATTTAATTCTCTTACGTAATCGTTGGCGGTAATCACTCCGTTATCCAGTTGCGATTTTGCTGTGTTTTTTATGCGGGTTCTCAACTCAATTAGTTTCTCATCGATCTGGATAAGTTCGCCCAATTTGCTGATTTCATTATTTTGCTGTTGCAAAGACAATTGCGTGTTAAACAAAAATGTTTCCTTCTGTTGATTGATTGACTGAAGATTCATATCGAGAAGTTGTTTATCGCGATGGGCATTATAGTATCCACCCAAATTCCAACTGAATCGTAACCCTCCGATGTAATATGTATCAAACTTATTCAACAACATATTTAAGCCTGGTCTTCCATATCCGCCTTGAGCGAAAAGACTTACCCGCGGAACAACCCGTGTATTTGTTACCTGTTGTTGAGCTGCATATAATTGACTTTGATAGTTATAAAGTAAAACTTCAGGACGAGAAATCACTGGCTCATTTTGAATAATTAGTTGTTGTGGTTTTTGTAAATCTGTGCTTTCATTTAGCGGTTGATGAATAAACATTGCCAGCATATCAAGATAAGATTTACGAGCTGCTTTTAATTCTACTGCTCGCTGTTCCGTTTTGAGAAGTTCGGCTTGAAGTATATCCGCATTCGTTTTGAATGCCGTGCCGTTGCGTATGGCCGATTCCATTTTAAATACATTCGCTTCAATATCTTTTTTTACAAGCTCAATCTGAACAAGCTGCTCGTTGATTAATAGAGCTCCAAAATAAATCTGGTTAATGCGCTCTTTTATTTTGTACAACTCTATCTCTATTTTCTGATCTTCCACCAATGAAGCGGTTTCTTGCAATGCGGTGTTCTTCTTTACAAATCCCCCATCGTAAATAGATTGATTCACCTCTGCATAAACTTTGTATTGATCCTTTGAAAGAGGGGCAACTTTAAACAAGGGATTGTCGATTGGAACTTTTGTAACATCCGATTGATAGGATGCCTGGCCATTGATGGAGACCTGAGGAAGGAGTCCTGATTTGATATTGACTACCGAAAACTCTTTACTTTTAGCCACCAATTCTTTCTGCTTGATCAGCGGATAGTTTTGTCTTGCCTTTTGATAACACTCTTCAAGGGTAAGAAGTTGTGCCCATGAAGGGCTGAAACCAGTCAGCATAAAAAGAACCACTGCTGTTTTTAGATACATGCGCATAGTTATATTTTTATAGCATTGATGATGAATTCGCTCACTTCCTTTTTCCGATGTTCCGCCATTTGATAAAATTGTGCTTCCTCCATGGCCATCATCTTTTGAATAATCGGCCTGGCAACGAATGGGTAAATGCATAATGACATAATATTGATGAGTAATTGTTTGCCTTCAATCGGCTTTATTACACCTTCGCTCACTTCTTTCGAAACTTGTTGTTGAAATGCTTCGATGAACAATTTGGGATTCACTCCCAGTTTTTTCCCGAACGCTATCAACAATTCGGGATCCTGCGCAATCTCGGTGATAATAAAGCGCGCCAGATCGGGATGCTTCGTCAATGTGCTTATTTCGTGATCAACCATGCGTCTGATTTTTTCAAACAAGGAGATATTATCCGATTCGAAAATCACAAATAGCCCTTTGAAGAATTCTTTAAATCGGCTTTCGAATATGAGATTGAAAATCGTTTGCTTATCGCGATAGTAATAGTGCAAGAGGGCTCTGTTGATGCCCGCTTCTTTCGCAATCTCTTCCGTACGCGCAGCTGCGAATCCTTTTCTGGTAAAAACCTTCATGGCAGCATCGAGAATCAACTCTTCGGTAGGCTTTTCTTTATGATCGATCATTGTTTAACAAAATTGTTAAACAAATATGTAAAATATTTTGGTGTCTAAAAAGCAAAAGGCCTGAATTTCTTCCGGCCTTTATCAAAACACAGTAAAATTGCTGTATTGTGGCTATTACTTATTGCCTAACCCCAAAATATTGGCTGTGCGCTGGCGTGTTTCCTGTAAAAGCTTTTCGTTTTTAGAAAGAGAAAGGCCATATGATGGGGCCATTGCTTTCAATTTGCTTTGCCATGCCTCTGACTTACTCTTTTCCTTAAAACATTTTGGAAGTATCCCAAACATGATGGCCGCTGCTGTTGATGCTCCGGGGGATGCTCCTAACAGTGCTGCCACACTACCATCGGTGGCCACCACCGCTTCGGTTCCAAACTCAAGTTTACCCCTGGTGCCTTCATCCTTTTTAATTACCTGAACACGCTGACCGGCCTTTTTTAATTCCCAATCTTTAAGTTCCGCTATAGGCACATATTCCTGGAGTGACTTCACACGGTCTTCATGCGTCAGTCGCACCTGGTTGATCAGGTATTTCGTGAGTGGTACATTAGTTAAACCAGCCGAAATCATCGGGACCATATTGTCAAAACGGAATGATTTGGCCAGGTCCAATTGCGATCCAGATTTTAAAAAACGCATGGAAAATCCCGCAAACGGACCAAATAGCAATTCCTTCTTACCATCAATCATTCGTGTATCTACGTGGGGTACAGACATAGGTGGTGAGCCTACGGAAGCCTTGCCATACACCTTGGCATTATGCATTTGTATCATTTCTTCATTATTGCACTTTAGCCACAAACCACTTATCGGAAAGCCTCCATATCCTTTTCTCTCTTTGATTTCAGCATCCTTCAATAAGTGGAGGGTTGCCCCGCCTGCGCCAATAAATACAAACTGTGTTCGGCAATCGATTTTCTCTCCGGTTAGCATGTTTTCCGTTTCCACCTCCCATCCTCCACGCTTGTGCGGATCGATGTCATATACTTCAATGTTATAATGTACCGTAACACCGGGCATGCTTTCGAGTTTGGCAATCAACTGTCGGGTGAGCGCTCCAAAATTGACATCCGTTCCGATCTGCATGTTTGTAGCCGCAACAGGATTTTTGGTGTCACGGTTTTTCATAATCAATGGAGCCCACTGCGCAATGAGGTCTCGATCTTCAGTGTATTCCATACCGTTAAAGAGCACGCTTTCGCTCATGGAATGGTGGCGAGCCTTCAGATAGTTAACATTATCATTACCCCACACGAAACTCATGTGCGGCACCTGGCGAATAAACGAAGATGGATCACCAAGGTATCCTTTCTCTACAAGATAGGCCCAAAACTCGCGCGAGACTTCAAAGTCCTGGCAAATGTTGATCGCTTTCGAAATATCAATGGATCCTCCTGTTTTCTGAGGAGTATAGTTAAGTTCACAAAAGGCAGAATGTCCGGTGCCTGCATTATTCCAGGCGTCAGAACTTTCCGTTCCGGGTTCGTCCGCTCGTTCAAAAATCTGAATGGTAATTTCAGGACTTAGTTCTTTCAGCATAATCCCGAGGGTAGCGCTCATAATGCCGGCACCGATAAGGGTTACATCGGTTTCATTAACTATTGGCTTTACAGACCTACTTGTCTTCTTGGTTTGATACATAGTAATAATGAATAAACTTCTAAGTTAACGACAGTTTCAGAATAACTGCAAAAGCAATTTGTTATAGCCCTATAAAAACAAAAGCCCGGAATCTCTCCCAGGCTTAATGTCATAATCCTTATGTCCTACCTCTTGCTTCTAAAAAGGATATTCTCCCTTTTCAATAACAAAGTTTGCCACCTTGCGCCTTGCTTCTTTCAGGTTGTATGGATCTATTTTGGTGAACCGCTTCAATCCCAACATCATGAATTTTAATTCATCTCCTTCTGCAAACGCATAAATAGCTTCCTTCGCAGCCGATGCTGCCTTTTCAATAGCATGGTGTAAGTAAATAATAGCCATTTCTTTTTCCACTTCACATGCTTTCTCGCCACGTATACTGATTAATTTTTCTACGCGTAGAATGGTAGACTCGGCCACATAACCTTCAATGAGCATATCAGCCAGATTCATTAAAACTTCCTGTTCATCTGAAAGTTTCATCATGAACTTTTGCACGGCAGCACCGGAAACCATGAGTCCGGCTTTCTTCAGATTACGTAACGCTTTCTTTTCTTTAGCGAATAATGCCGTGTCATCGGTTGCCGCAAAATCAGGAATTGCCATCAACTCTTTTTGAATTGCCATGGCCGGATTCATCAGGTCCAGTGTTCCTTTCATTGCACGCTTCATTAACATATCAATCGTAAGAATGCGATTGATTTCATTGGTGCCTTCAAATATGCGGTTGATACGCGCATCGCGATAGGCGCGATCCATTGGGCCCTCTGCTGAAAATCCCATGCCTCCAAAAATCTGCACTCCTTCGTCCACAACAAAATCCAACACTTCTGATCCGTGCACTTTGAGAATCGCACACTCAATCGCATATTCTTCCAAAGATTTTAGTCTTGCTTTGCCTTTCTCCATGCCACCGGCTACGAACACATCATAAGCATCATCAATGTTTTGACCTGCCCGATAATGAGCCGATTCAGAAGCAAATACTTTCGTAACCATCTCAGCAATCTTATGTTTGATTGCGCCAAAGTTTGCGATCGATGTGCCAAACTGTTTGCGCTCTTTTGCATAATTCACTGCAGAAGAAATGGTAGCCTTACTGCCACCAACTGCCCCCGAACCAAGTTTTATACGACCAATGTTCAACACATTTACGGCTATCTTGAAACCATTCTCTCTTTCAGACAGCATATTCTCAACCGGCACCTTGCAGTCGTTGAAAAATATCTGACGTGTAGAGGATCCTTTGATTCCCATCTTGCGCTCTTCTTCATTCATCGTGATGCCACCATAGGATTTTTCAACGATAAACGCAGTAAGATTTTTGTCGTTATCTATTTTAGCAAAGACAATCAGTATATCAGCAAATCCCCCATTGGTGATCCACATCTTTTGCCCATTGATGATGTAATGTTTCCCGTCTGCACTCAGTGTTGCTTTTGTTTTTCCGCTGTTGGCATCTGAACCAGAATCCGGTTCTGTCAAACAATATGAAGCTTTCCACTCACCCGAAGCCAGCTTTGGAACATATTTTTTTCTTTGCTCTTCGGTGCCATAATAAAGAATGGGAAGGGTGCCAATACCGGTGTGCGCCCCATAGGCTACGGCAAAAGAATAACTCGCGCCTAACACTTCTGCCACCAGCATGGTGGTATTGAACGACATTCCGAATCCGCCCAAATCTACCGGCACAGATGTTCCCAGCAATCCTAACTCGCCCGCCTTGTCAAGTAGTGAAGGCATTAACTTAGGATCTTTCATGGAATCAATCTCATCGAGACGTGGTGAGATTTCCTGCTTAATAAAATCACGACAAGTTTGTGCAATCATATTTTGCTCTTCACTCCACTCTTCTGGTATGAAGATCTCATGTGCTTCGGTCTCGCGAATGAGGAACTCGCCTCCTTTGATTGCTTGTTTAGTCTTTGTTGCTTCCATATTCTTCTATTAATTCGTTGATCGTTGTCAGTTGTTGGTTATTTGATTGCTTTTGATAATAATTTATGAACCCGTTCAGAAGTTTTTTACATCGTGTAATCTGATCGGTTATATACAACAATTCATGCTCAAGAATGTACTCTAAATCACACGCTAAAATTATTTGTGTCTCTAATTCGTAAAGTGAAGCCCGAGCTATAAAAAAGAACTGAATTGAATCCTTGAAATGATTGCGACCGCATCCCTCGGCAATGTTAGAAGGAATTGATACTGCCGCTCGTCTTAATTGATTGGTCAATCCGAACTGCTCTTCTTTGGGAAATTTTTTTGTTAACTGATAAATCGACTTTACCAGAATACGAGTCTGTTGCCAAACATCTAAATCTTTATATGTTGTGACTTCTCCCATTCTAACAACGAATAACCAATAGCGAACAACTAATTCAAAAGTTCATATATCCCAGCTACACCCTGTCCTCCACCAACACACGCTGTCACCATTCCATACTTCTTATTTTGCCTGCGAAGTTCATTGAAAAGTTGTACAGATAAACGAGCCCCTGATGATCCTAATGGGTGTCCCACTGCAATAGCTCCACCATTCACATTTAATTTTTTACGATCAATGCCTAATTCCTTTACTACCGCCAGTGATTGAGCAGCAAAGGCCTCATTCAATTCGATCAAATCAATGTCATCGAGTTTCAATCCGGCAATTTTCAAAGCCTTTGGAATTGCTGCTACTGGCCCGATGCCCATGATGCGTGGATCAACACCGGCTGTTGCATAACTTACCATCCGTGCTATGGGTTTCACATTTAATTGTTTCACCATACGTTCACTCATTACCGCAACGAAGGCTGCACCATCTGAAGTTTGTGAAGAGTTACCTGCCGTTACAGAACCTCCAATAGCAAATACTGGTTTCAATTTTGAGAGTCCCTCTACAGTGGTTTCGGTGCGAATGCCTTCATCCGTTGCCACCACAAACTCCCGTGTTTTCTTTTTCATGTTCTCGTCTACATAAGTTTCTTTCACCGTAATAGGAACCACTTCGTCTTTAAATTTTCCTTCCTTCCACGCGGCCGCTGCTTTCATGTGAGACTCATAGGAGAATTGATCTTGCTCCTCGCGTGTGATTTTAAATTGCTTCGAAACTTCCTCTGCGGTAAGCCCCATGCTGGTATAGTACATGGGATTGTTTTTTGCTATTTCATAATTCAACGCGGTACGAAATCCCATGGTAGGAACCAACGACATCGATTCAGTACCTCCTGCAATAATAACATCTGCCTGACCTGCCTGTATTCGCTGACTTGCAATAGCAATCGACTCCACGCCTGATCCGCAATAACGGTTCACGATCATCCCTGGTGTGTCAATGCCAAGCGCCAGCAATGAAATCATGCGACCCATCTGCATTCCTTGCTCCGCTTCTGGCACCGCATTGCCTACGATCAGATCATCCACCATTTTATTTTCTAATCCGGGAATTGACTTAACAAGATGCTTGATCACTTCGGCAGCAAGATCATCGGGGCGTGTAAAACGAAAACCACCTTTTTTTGCTTTCCCTACTCCTGTGCGGAAACCGGCTACTATGTATGCGTCCATAATTTTTAGTTGTTCGTTCTTGGTTGTTAGTTTTTCGTTCTGATAATCTTTTTAATTGGTTAGAGGCATTCGACCAACGAACAACCACCAACCAACTACGATTAATTCCTCAATGGTTTTCCCCCCGTTAATATTGCTTGAATTCTTTCCAGCGTTTTCTTTTCTCCTGTGAGTGATAAGAAAGCTTCGCGTTCCAGATCTAATAAATATTGTTCTGTTACTTCCTGTGGTGAAGTCAGGTCGCCTCCACACATGATGTTGGCAATCCATTTGGCTACTTTGGCATCGTGCTCGGAAATATATTTTCCCATCAACATGCCTTGTAATCCCGCCAAGAAAAGAGCCTGACCTGCCCGACCTTGTACTTTGATGTTCTTTGCTTGTTGAGGCATGGTATATCCAGCATCTGCCAATTCAAGCACCGCTTTCTTCGCGTCTGCCAGTTGTCTGTCTTTATTCATCGATACGCGATCGAGTTTTTTCAGGATGCCAAGTTCACGTGCTTCTTCTGCCGAGGTAGCAACTTTTGCTGTCGCGATGGTCATGAATGCATTTTGAAGTGCGTTCAATTCCACATCGCCTTCTTGTAATGCATCGCTCACACGTTTTGTAAATTCTTTGGTGCCACCTCCACCAGGGATTAGACCTACGCCAACTTCCACCAATCCTATATATGTTTCAGCGGCAGCTTGTGCGATGTCGGCATGAAGCGTCATTTCACAACCTCCACCCAATGTGCGCCCTTGTGGACAAACAACCACCGGAATAGAGGAATAACGTAATCTCATCACCGAATGCTGAAATGCTTTGATCATGAAATCGATCTCATCATAATCCTGTTCAATCGCGTACATGAATACGAGTCCAAGATTTGCACCGAGAGAAAAATCAGGACCTTGATGACCCACCACTAATCCGCGATAATCTTTTTCTGCCATGTCGATGGCTTTGTTCATGCCCTCCATCACTGCGCTGCCCAACGTGTAACTCTTGGAATGCCATGCGAAGTTGATTACACCATCACCGATGTCCGTAATTTTTGAATCGGCATTTTTCCAAATGATGTTTTCACTCTTATTTT
Source organism: uncultured Ohtaekwangia sp. (assembly GCA_964349405.1). GTDB lineage: Bacteria > Bacteroidota > Bacteroidia > Cytophagales > Cyclobacteriaceae > ELB16-189. Next base: position 31,192 of record CAYGGY010000035.1, read on the forward strand.
CAAGAATAATAAAATTCTCCCTACCTGAAATGGATTTATATGTTTTAGTGGGGATGTCATAATACTTTTTCTGACCACCTTCTGCTTTATAGAATGATTTGTTGCCGGCCGCCAGCATGTCAAAAACCCATTGATTAGGTTTATAACCGGCTGCTTCCATGAGAGGAATACTATTTTCTACACCTACAGCATCCCAGGTTTCAAAGGGTCCAATATCCCAACCAAACCCTCCACTTACAGCATCGTCTATTCTGAAAAGTTCATCACTTATTTCGGGAATACGATTACTCACATATTGAAACAACCCAAAGAAACAATCACGATAAAAATCACCGGCTTTGTCTTTTCCAGCCAGCAACACTTTAAACCGATCTTTCAGGTTGTCGATGCCTTTTGTGGTTTCGAGCGTGGCAAATTTTGCTTTTGCTTTCGGTTTATATTCTAATGTCTTTAGATCCAGGGTGAGAATTTCGGTTTCTCCCTTTGCATTCTTGGTCTTCTTATAAAAACCCTGACCAGTTTTATCGCCTAGCCATTTATTCTGTTCAAGTTTTGTCACCACCTCGGGTAGTTTGAACATTTCGCGGCCTTCGTCATTGACCAACCCGGCATAAAGGTTATTTGATACTTTAACGAGAGTATCTAACCCTACTACATCAGAGGTTCTGAATGTTGCAGACTTGGGTCGTCCAATAACTGGTCCGGTTAGTTTATCGATTTCATCTACATTCAAATCAAACTTCTGCATAGAGTCGATTACTTTCAGCAACCCCCATACACCAACACGGTTGCCTATAAATGCTGGTGTATCTTTGCAAAGCACCGTAGTCTTTCCAAGAAAAAGATCACCATAACTCATCAGAAATTTAGTAACTTCAGAATCGGTCTTCGTGGTTGGAATGATCTCTAATAATTTAAGATAACGCGGAGGGTTGAAGAAGTGCGTTCCCGCAAAATGTTTTTGAAAGTCTTCACTTCTGCCTTCGGCCATTAAATGAATGGGAATGCCAGAAGTATTAGAAGTAATAAGGGTTCCTGGTGTGCGATGTTTTTCTACTTCTTCGTATATTTTTTTCTTGATCTCCAGATTTTCAACAACGACTTCGATCGTCCAATCATAGTTTTTTATTTTGGACATGTCGTCCGTGAAATTGCCAAGCTTAATGCGCGATGCGAACTTCTTACTAAAAAGCGATGCCGGATTTGATTTTAGAGTGGCATCGAAGGCACTATTTACAATGCGGTTTTTTACTGCCGGGTGATCGAGCACAAGTCCCTTCTTCTTTTCATCTTCTGTCAATTCTTTTGGTGCGATATCCAGCAAGAGAACTTCTACGCCTATATTGGCAAAATGACAGGCGATGCGAGAGCCCATGATGCCTGATCCTAATACTGCTACTTTGCGAATGCTTCTGTTCATATCGTGTTTGTTATTTATTGTTTGTAGATGGTCTTCGAAGAACGAACAACCACCAACGATCAACGATGTTATTGTAAAACCTCATCGTAAATTTTATTCTCATCAATTAACTGATTTATCTTCTGGATTACTTCAAAGAAGACATTGAGTTTACTGGCCGAAATTTCCTCACGCACTACCTCATTAAACCTCAGTACTGTGTCCTTTGATTTTTCTTTGTGTTTCTTCCCTTCTTTCGTTAGAAAAATTCGCACGGAGCGTTTATCTATTTTATCTGCCTTGCGACAAATCAACCCCTTTTCTTCCATTGACTTTAAAAGGCGCGTAAGGCTTCTTGCCTCAAGCCCCATCATCGGGCCAATTTTAGTGGCTGGGGTTCCTTCCTCTGAATGAATGTTGAGCAAAGCAAAACCAATAGACATGGTGCCCTGATATTTCGCAGCCTGCTGGTTATACATTCTGGCAATGTTATGCCAGGCCGCCTTTATATTATAGTCTACCGTTTCTTCGCGCTTCATATATTTCAAACGATGACGAAGGTAACAAAATAATGTTATGCATGCATACTACTTTTGAAAAATATTTATTTCCTGAGTCCCTGCTTATTCTCAAATAGGATGGAGGCTATCCATCGGTTAAGAATTGCAATAGCAAAAAATTATTCTTTTTGAAGTAAACTAAGATCTGATCACGAACTCGCAAAAGCGAAACGATTTCTTTAAATAATAGAAAGCTGAATATTCATCACGATGTCAAATGCATGGCAACAATCTGAATAGAACAATCACAATTCGTCAGTAAAATTTATTGTTTATTATATCAAATTTAGATGACAAATTTTGAAGAGAAATATGTCCAAAAAGTCATCAATTTCTCAGATAAATTAGTTTAATGCCTCATTTTCTGTGTATTAGAATTTGGTGATATGATGTGTCTCAGTAAAATTTATGATAAATATCATCTTGATGTCTGTTTAAGAGTCATGTGGTAGAGAATTAAGTAGTTCTAACATTGTAGCGCGTAACAGCCAACAAACCAATCAAGTTATGAAACAGAAAACAAATAAAATCAGGAACCTAATTTGGATACCAACACTCGTTATCGTATTTGGTTTTCTTAGCGCAGCCGGTCAAGCCAATTACAAACAAAGCGGAACCTTAAACATTACCATTGCAGGTACCTCCACGATGCACGATTGGACGATGACTTCACAAGGAGGCGTTTGTAGTTCTATTTTCGAGCTGAATTCTGATGGTGCTCCCATCAAATTAAACACCGTTACGGTACGTGTTCCTGCCGAAAGTTTGAAAAGCAAAGAAAGAGCAATGGATAAGAATGCCTACAATTCTTTAAAAACCGATAAACATAAGGATATCACTTTTCAGTTGACTTCTTCTAAGATTATTCAGAAGACTATTAGCTGCATTGGCAATCTTACCATAGCCGGCACTACAAAGCCGATTGAATTGGACGTAGAATATGAAGAGCGCAACGGAACATTGTATTGCAAAGGATCTAAAAAAATTAAAATGACAGAATATAATGTTGAACCGCCAACATTCATGTTTGGCGCTATTAAAACCGGTGATGAGATTACTGTCTCCTTTGATGTCACTCTCGCTCAAATTAAACTCTAACTAAGAGACCTATATAATTTAAAACACGACTAAATTTTATTCTTATGAAAAAGCAAATAGTTTCTTTAAAAAGCCTGGTAATGACACTAGGACTACTTTTTGCAGGTTTGTATGCTTTCGCACAACAGCCTGGTCTGCAATATTTCCGCTATAATGATAAGCGAGGTGTTAATGTCTTCGAAACTTCAAAGGAGGACTCAGTTAAATTTGACGGAATTAAAGTTCGTGTGGGTGGTGATTTTGCGATTCAATTCCAAGGATTAACTCAGGAAAACGATGCAAGCTCGTTTAAAGAATTAGAGAAAAACTTTAACCTTCCAGCGGCAAACCTGAATCTGGATGTACAATTAGCCGAAGGAGTACGCTTACACATGCGCACCTATCTTTCTTCTCGTCACCACAATGAAGGTTGGGTGAAGGGTGGTTATTTGCAAGTTGATAACCTTGATTTCATCAACGAGGGCTTTTTAGGTGGACTGATGGATATTGCTACCATTCGATTTGGTTACAACGACATCAACTATGGCGATATGCACTTCAGACGTTCTGACAATGCTACCGTAATATACAATCCATTTGTTGGTAACTATATCATGGATGCTTTCACAACAGAACCATTTGGAGAATTAACCATTCAAAAAAATGGAATACTTGGTGTGGTGGGTATTACTAACGGTCGCTTAAATCAAACAACCGTTAAACCGGTTAACGCACAAGGTGCATCAATAGCTGGTGACGGTGGTGCTGCGTTATATTTAAAACTAGGTTACGATAAGCAATTCAATGAAGATTTGCGCTTTAGACTTACAGGTTCATATTATAAAACAGGCGACAAGGGAACTCGTGAGTATTTATACAGTGGTGACCGCGCTGGTGCCCGTTACTATGAAGTTTATAATACTCTGACCGGTTCTGCATCAAATAACGATTTCCGCCCAAGATTTAATCCGGGCTGGCCTTACCTAAGTGCTTTCCAAATTAACCCATTCCTTAAATTTCAGGGTCTTGAATTCTTTGGTGCCTATGAAATTGCAAGTGGTGGCAAGGATACAGACGGTTCTTTCACACAAACAGCTGCCGAATTACTGTATCGCTTCGGTCCCAATGAAAAGATATACGTAGGCGGACGCTATAATGGAGTAAATGGAAGCGTAAACGATGGTGGTGATGATCAAAAAATATCACGCACGAACCTTGTAGGTGGTTGGTTTATGACTGACAACATTGTTATGAAAGTTGAATACGTTACCGAAAAATTAACTGGTGCCGGTTGGACTGGTGAATTTGTAGGTGCCAAATTCAATGGTGTAATGGTTGAAGCAGCAATTAGCTTCTGAAAAAATTTATTACTTACTAATGAGGTTGTCTCCAAAGGACAGCCTCTTTTTTTATTTTTGGTATTATTTTTACTGTTATTTGGTGCATGAAGGTTTTGGTTGCTGCTATAGTTCTTTTTTGTTCCTCTGCTTTTTTTAGCATCAATGCAACCCTCGTTCATCGCCTGATTGTGCTCCCAACCAGCAAACTATCCATTGACGGGAAGACTAACATTAATTCATTTACCTGTGCCATTGCCCAATATTGTGGAACTGACACCTTAGTATTACATGAAGGAGGAAGAAATACGCGGCCTGTTTTTGTAAAAGGCTCTGTTGGGTTAGATGCCTCCACGTTTGATTGTGGCATGGCCATTATGACATCGGATTTTAGAAATACCATTAAGTCAAATGAATATCCTGCTATTGTGATTGATTTCATTTCGTTTGAACGAACACCCAGCTACGCCCAGAAAAAAGAAAAGTTTAAAGGCATTCTGAAAATTTCTTTGGCCGGTATCACCCGGTTGTTCGAAGTTGATTGTTCCATTGAAGCCAAGCCAAATGGGCAAATCCATTTAATGGGAGGCCGTGGATTTACTTTCTCTGATTTTGGATTAGTGGCTCCTTCACGTATGATGGGAACCATTAAAGTGCAAGACGATTTGAATGTAACATTTCATCTTGTATTGATGCTTGACCCTAATTCATAACAACACTTTCGATAATCAAGCGACCCTTTTAAAACCACAAAACAAAAAATTCTGAACGGTCTTAAAAGGCGTAATATGATCTTCCATAATACAGCGGGTTTTTCTAAAGTAGTGGGCTAACATTTTTTCTAATTCAGTTTCAGAATATTGCCTAATGTCAAGTCCGCTACATGTAGTCGGTCCTTTTTCTGAGAAGGTGCCAACAGCCATATATCCATGAGGGTTAATTGTATTGCTCACTAATTCAATATATTTTTCAATTTCTTCTTTTGTAGTTAAGAAATGGAACGTGGCGCGGTCGTGCCATACGTCAAATTTCTGAAGCGGTTTGAATTCTCTGACATCAGAAACGATCCAATTCACCAAGGATGCCCTTTCTCCTATACGCAACTTAACTTTCCATAGAGCGTGTTCTGAAATATCAAGAACCGTAATGTTTGTAAATCCTTCATCAAGCAGAAAATCAACAAACTTACTTTCCCCACCGCCAATATCAATAATCGCTGCATCTTTTGGTAAAGCAAAACTGTGCACAAAATTTAGCGATGTTGTTGGTGTTTCCTGTGTCCAGCTTACCTGATTACTGGTTTTGGTAGCATAGATTTTTTCCCAATGTTGTTTTAAGTTCTCCATTTCTAAAAATAATAAATCATTAGATCTTGTATCAACAAATCCGCTAAATGATTCTGTCCGGGATAGTTTAGATAATTTTTGGTGATAAAGACAACTCTTCTTGTTTGATACTTTCACAAAGTATTGTTATGAAGAAAGAGGTTTTGTGCGTAATTAATGATTGTTAACTTAACTTTAGGATAGGTATCTGATTAATTAAGTACCATAGATTTTATTTGAAGTTCCTTCCCCTGTATTATTTGCAATAGGGGCTCTCCGCAAAGCGGGCATTGATCATATAATTCTTTCATTTCAAACTCACAATCACACTCTAAACACCTAGCCATAGCAGGCAGATGGATAATGTTTCTCTTAGCTGCCTGCAAGACCGTGTTCTTAACTGCAGAGTCCCAGGCATAATCTAATGCCTGACTGTCCACTCCGGCTAAATCTCCTATTACCAGATCAATCGATTCGACTGAATTTGCATGTTTTTCTCTTACTTTTTCTTCAGCCGTCTCTACAATGTTCATAACGATAGAAAGTTCATGCATATATTTTAGCGTTAATTGTTTTGAATAAGTAATTAGTGCTGTTACCAGAATTCAATAGAGGCGGAGCGATTGAATAACCTTAGCAGAATAAAATGTTCCAGACTGACAACATCGTTATCTGAACCTGGTCGAATTACATGCCCAGAATGGACGAAAGCGGTTAACTGCATACCAATTATGCTGTCTGTTACGTTGGCAATCGTTTTCATATTCTTTCGGGGTTTTTACTAATCGAATATCGGATCGATTTTTCTTTTTCGCGATGATATCGATCATTGACTATCTGGAAATAAATCATTCCAGAGCTTTCTTCACTAGGCAGCACTTTTATTCATTTTTCAAGTAGCAGTGCTGTCTTTTTAATCTATACGAAATAGATTACAGCTTTCGGAAAAACTATGTTAAATAATAAGCTACGTTGAGGAGCTTCACGAATAAGGCTATTCGTGAGTTATGTGCGCTTTACGAGCTTGGAAGGCCCTCACAGGCCTCTGGTATTTCTTATTTTGATTTTGACAATTCAGTAGCCTGCTGCACCCAATGGTCGCGCTTAATTCGATCGGGAAAAAATTTCAATGTTTGTGCTATCTGGGTAACGGCCTCATCAGTGAACTCACTAATTTGTTTGAAATTTACTATGCCCAACATGTTTAACTTTTTCTCAATCACCGGGCCAATTCCTTTTATCATTTTCAAGTCATCGATGTCGTTCTTCTCGATACTTGCCGCAATATTAAATGGATTAATAAAATACCGAACCCCGGCATTTTCTTTTTCTTTTTGATCAATCTGTTGCTGCTGAGCCACAAGGCTAGCGGTAAGTTCCGCAACCTTTTGTTTTTCATTGCCCAATTGAATCTGAAGCATCGTTCCTTCATCATTTAATTTGCTCAATTCGTTTTGTGTTGTGGTTTTTTCCTCCTTGAGCCTATCTCGTTCGCGCGATAACTGAATATAATCATCATGAAATGTTTGGCGGGCACGCTCCAGCGTGTGATCTGCTTTCTTCGCACGTTCCTTCTGATCATGTAATTCTTTAAGCATGTTTTCCCTCATTGTTAATAATGCAAGAATATCCTTCTGTTTGTAACTCAGCGTTTCTTCGCGCATATACCAGGCTATTCCAAAACCAAGCAACACCGAAACCAAGGTCATGATCATTATTTCTGCAATCGCTAAACCAGATTCCCGAGGGTTTATTTGTGAAGAGTTTATATCCCTCACCGAAAACAAATACCAGAGGGCAATGACCAGACACCAGATCCCAAACAAACCGATTAATACATATGCTTTTTTCATGATTCTTCTTTATTTAAAACATAGGCAATTGACTCACTTTATCGTACAAATGTCCTGATTTACGATTCGGGGTTGAAATTAGTTAAAAAGTTGACAGGGTGTGCAACCGTTACACGAATGGGGGCGTCTTATACATAATTCATCGGTGCCTATCATCAAACATAAAAATCATTCAGGCGCACTGCCGGGTTACGCGAACAAAAAAAACATGTCATGTTAAAAAATTATTTTACGGTCGCCATTCGGAATCTACGCAAGCATAGTTTTTATTCATTCATCAATGTGGCTGGGCTTTCGGCTGGACTTGCCATCTGCTTTATCATCATCCTTTTTGTGGGCAACGAGTTAAGTTACGATAATCATTTTGCGAATGCGGAGCGCATTTACCGGATAAAGGGAGAGGTAAAGTTCGGAGGCAATTATTACAATATGCTTTACAACCCTTCTCCTATGGCCGCTACATTAGCCATAGAATACCCAGAAGTAGAGGCAGCCATACGTTTTCGTCAGCGCGGATCATATCTCGTCAAGAGAACGATTGATAATCTTAAGGAAGACCATGTAATCTGGGCCGATAAGGATTTTTTTAAAGTTTTTAATATTCCGGTAGTAGCAGGAAACGCGCAAACGGCACTCGCTCAACCCAATTCTATCGCCATCAGTGAGCATATAGCTCAGAAATATTTCCCCGGTGAAAACGCTTTAGGTCAAACGTTGATTCTCGATAATGATATGAATGTGAAGGTTACGGCTATCTATAAAACTCTTCCGGCTAATACGCATTTTCATTTTGATATTCTGGTTGCTATGGAAGGACTGGAAGAAGCAAAGCGTACCGTTTGGTACAGTAATAATTTCCAGACATATATACTCTTGCGTGAAGGAGCCGACCCAAAGCAACTCGAAAACAAATTTCCTGAACTTGTTGCAACACGAGTTATACCTCAGGTTATGGAACTGCTTGGTGGTGATTTCACCCTAGAAAAATTCAATCAAGCGGGAAATAAAATGGAATATACGCTGCAACCACTAACTGACATTCATCTACGAAGTTCTCTTCAAGGAGAATTCGAGCCCAACTTCGATATCACTTATGTATACTTATTTGCTGCCATCGCGCTCTTCATATTGATCATTGCTTGTATCAACTTCATGAATCTTTCTACCGCCCGTTCTGCTAATAGAGCTAAAGAAGTGGGAATTCGCAAAGTGATGGGATCATACCGCTCACATTTAATGAGACAATTTCTTACAGAGTCAATCTTACTGAGTTTTGTTTCTATTATTCTTGCTGTAGTTGCAGCCTATCTCATGCTTCCTTTATTTAATCAGCTTTCCGCGAGAACACTTTCTATACCCTTTCAACAACCAATGCTCTATGGAATAATTATACTTTCTGCCCTAGTGGTAGGTGTATTAGCCGGCATTTATCCTTCTTTCTTCTTATCGTCATTTAAACCGGTAAGTGTTTTAAAAGGTCATGTGGCGTTGGGTATGAAGAGCGGATTCATTCGAAGTGCCTTGGTCGTATTTCAATTTACTATTTCCATCTTTTTAGTAATTGGAACATTAGCTGTCAATCGTCAGCTTAATTACATCCAAAATAAAAAATTAGGTTTCAATAAAGATCAAGTTATTGTCATTGATGATGCTTTTGCGCTGGGTAATAATCGCATTCCATTTAAAGATGAAATCATGCGCAGTGGTAAAATGGAGAATGCTACTATGACCGGTTTCTTACCTGTGAGCGGTACATGGCGAAGTGATAACCCGTGGTGGATAGAGGGGAGCGATCCGTCCGTTCAGGAAAATCTCGTGAGCATACAAAACTGGCGAGTAGATTATAATTACATAAAAACTTTGGGGATGAGTATTAAAGAGGGGCGCGACTTTTCTTTAGAATTTCCTTCCGATTCCTCAGCAGTAATTCTAAATGAAGCGGCATTAAAACTCTTCAATTTTCCCGGTGAGGTGATCGGAAGTAAAATTGCAACCTTTGGCGATGCCAAAGACGGTGGTCCCGATCGCGAAAATCTGAGCACACTAAACGTAATAGGAGTGGTCGAAAATTTTCACTTTGAATCATTGAAACAAAGTGTAACACCGGTTATGCTCTATCTGAGCAAGACACCAGAAGGACCTATCTCATTTCGTTTTGAAACAGAAAACACACAAGAAGTAATTGGATTGATTGAAACGAAATGGAAAGAGATGGCACCTGGCCAACCATTTTCTTATTATTTCCTAGATGAACGATTTGGAACTATGTATGCAGCCGAAACACGACTTGGGTTAATCTTTGGAATATTTTCTGTTATAGCAATCCTGATCGCTTGCCTGGGTCTATTTGCCCTCACTGCCTTTACCGCTGAACAACGCATGAAAGAAATCGGAATTCGAAAAGTATTAGGTGCTAATATCGGTAGTATTGTTATGTTACTTTCAAAGGAACTGGGCAAACTTGTGCTAATTGCTTTTGTTCTAGCTGCACCATTGGCATGGTACGGAATTAATTGGTGGCTGAAGGATTATACCTATAAAACAGAAATCGGTATCGGATTATATCTTATAGCCGGATCAGTCGCTTTTATAATTGCCTGGACAACCATGAGCTATCAATCTTTTAAGGCAGCAGCTAGCGATCCGGTGAAGTCGTTGAAGAGTGAGTGATGATACTGCCTATTTCTAAATTCAACCGAATCTTCTTCGCTACTGTGTTACGAGTCTCTTGTGATGTCACATAGACCGACTGCATTAGCAAAACCAGCGAGAGAACTCTTGAACTTGATTTTTCTAAAGCCCGGGAAGAAATCGCCTGATAGTTCCCTTTACTAAACAGAAATTCGTGTTTTCTTGCTGGACCGAAAATTAGTACTGCTCATGGCATGGCTTAGAATATAGATTCGATCTTGCAAGGCTGCTTCTGGCAAACTGGTAAAACCAATGAAGGCAAATGATAAACCATCATTCAAGAGCCAAACAACTCTCACCCAAATTTCTATCGCTTTGATGCGCAATGTAATTCGTATCAACTACGCTACCCGTAATTACAAGCCGGTCTGCTCCTCGTCCATTTGTTGGAGTTCTGTTCATTTAATACATAAAAGTGCTAGTAATCGAATCTCGCATCAACGAAATTTGTAAGGGTTCTTAATAGATATCTGATTTCAACCAATCATTTCAAATGAAAAATTTTGCGCCAATACTTCTAGTGGTCTTGAGCCAGATTGTTTTCACAACGTTCGCGCAGCGCAAGATCACTCAGGTCACTTTTGAAACAGGTAATGCTGTTACCGCTATGCCTTTCGTAGGAGCGCCCCAACTCTTTTACACAAATTACCATCCATTCACAACAGTTGGGGCGCGATTGGTTTGGAAAGAAAAAGGAAAGCACGCGTGGGAACAAGGTTTTAACCTAGGTTACCTATATCATCGCTTTGTTCAACATAGCCTACCCCTCATTACTGAAATTATATATCGCTACGATTTTAATGTGTCGTGGAGTATGCGTGCCCACTTTGGTATCGGTTATCTGCACAGCATTCCTGGTTCCGATCGATTTAGATTGAACGACCAGGGTGAATATGAAAAAATTAAAAACCTTGGTCGTGCACAGGCCGGGGTAAAATTTTCTGTTTCGGCTGCCTATGCAATCAATAAAGAAGTAGTGCTTACGCTGAATTATGGCGTGCTTGGTCAAATGCCTTTTGTGAAATCGTATGTTCCGCTTTTGCCATATAATTCTATTCAATTAGGTATCGCTAAAAATATTTCAAAATGAATCGGCAAATACCTTCTATTCCAAGTTTTATCTTGATCTTTCTATTTACACTGTCTTGCAATGATGCTGATATCGGACCATCCAATAATTGCTCTTATTCACCAACTTCCTCAAGCCAAGCACATCCAAAAAACACCACGTTTCAATCAATTCTGGATACCTATGTTAAAAAGGGATTACCTGGTATTTCAGCTTTGGTAAGGGACGAAAGTGGAACGTGGGTTGGTTTTTCCGGTAAAGCAGATATCGCTAAAAATATTCCGTTTACTCCCTGCCACCCATCAAAGGCGGCCAGCATCACAAAGTTTATGGTAGGTACTCTTACTTTCATGCTTCAGGAAAAAGGAATAATCAATATCAATGATCCCATTTCAAAATATATAGATGCCGGTATAATCTCGAAAGTCAAGAATGCGGACAAAGTGACTATAAAAAACTGTATGCAACACACCACTGGCTTTTATGATATCATTACCGATTCGGAATTTTATCTAGCTGTACTCAACAACCCTAACAAACAATGGGACGCAGAAGAGTTGTTAAAATTTGTATACGGCAAGGATCCATACTTTGCACCCGACCAGGGTGTTGAATACAGCAATACCAATACTATTTTCGTTGCCATGTGTCTGGATAAAGTATTAGGCTACCATCATTCCAAAGCGTTGCGCGAAATGATCTGGAACCCATTGGGTATGAATGATACCTATTATCAATCGCGAGATGATTTGCCTAATACAGTAGCACAGGGATATTACGATCTTTACAACAACAATACGATAGTAAATGTATCCAACCTGATAACAGGAAGTGGCAACGGTTATGGTGGTGTGTTCAGCACCGTATTTGACCTCGAAAAATTTATGAATGCTTATTATTACGATAAAAAACTGATAAGCGAAGAAAGCATAAATACGATGATGACTTTTATTTCAGAAGGTGATGTAAACAATTTAGGTATTGGCATAATGCAGAAGTTCAAAAACTTTTCTACGCATCTTGGTATAGGTCATTCCGGTCGTGACCTCGGCTATAGTGCAGACCTGTTTGCGTTCCCTACACGCAACGATCGCCTGATGATCTTCTTTGTAAATTATGGAACAGATGGAGATACCGCCTTACGCGAGGTGTTTAGAGAATTTGAAAAAACGTTGGTACTCGAGCTAACAAAATAATTTTGAATTTAATATCAACTTTTTCTTCAATTCATAAAATTAATTTCTAGCAAAAAGCATTTGATCAAAAACTGAAAGAACAAATATTGCCTGCCGAAACAACCACCATCTTCAAGTTTATTACAATGGATCATTACAAAACAACTATCCGGTCGCCTAAATAATAATTTCGCGCAGGGGGTGAGACAAATACACAGCTGGCATAGAGTCATGTGAAAACATAATTGAACAGTATAAATTCTCCAGCATAATACCTAACAGTGAAACAATCATCAACCAAATAGGTAAGAATCTAGAACACCTATATGAAGAAACCACTGGTCTAGTTTTAAGCAATGCACGTTGCCATTAGTGTTGTATGAACGATACCGATAACAAAATGGTCATCAAATCTTTTCACCTATCAGCCCGTTAATATTTTTAAGATAATCTATTCAAGTAATTCCTCCATTCGCTTCTTTTAAGAATGTCTTTACGACTCCATGCTTGCTATTAAAAATAATCCAGCTATGCTTTGATCTAAAAAATGTATCTTCGAATTTAATAGACCATTATCCACAACTTTCCAAAAGTAAAGGCCTACTATGACAGATAGTGCAAGGAGTTTTTTATATGCAGCCCTGGTTCTAATAACAAGTGTGCTTTTTGGGGTACTGGGTTATACAATTGTAGAAGGATATGGATTGTTGGATGCCCTCTATATGACCATGCTCCTCATCTCAACGGTAGGGTTTAGTGAAGTGGCTCCACTCAGTAATGCGGGAAAGATTTTTACCATTATCTATATGGTTTTTAATCTTGGCATTTACGCTTATATCGTATCGGTAATTAGTCGTTATATTTTTGAAGGAGAATTCAGAAAAATATTTACTACATTCATTTTTAATAAAAAAACCAAACGTGTGACCAATCATATCATTGTAGTAGGGTACGGAAGAACCGGTGCCAAAACATGTGATGAATTAATAAAGAGTGGGAAAAAGTTTATTCTTATAGAGAATAATGAAGAAGTCTTGAAGTATCTTCCAAAAAATCCACCCTTTCAGGTAATTACAGATGATGCTTCAAAAGAGGAAGTGTTACTTCAAGCCGGTATTGAAGATGCTAATTCACTGATCATCACTTTACCTGATGACGCAGAAAATATGCTTATCTGCATCACCGCAAAAGGCCTCAATCCAAATGTTAATATTGTGGCGAGAGCATCTGAGGAAAGTGCTGAGAAAAAATTATACCGGGCTGGGGCAACAAAAGTGGTGAAACCATTTGCCCTTGGTGGCATTCACATGGCACACATCATCACTCAACCACATGTGATCGAATTTCTGGAGATTTTAACAGGTGTAACCGATCAAAATTTGAAATTAGAAGAATTTAAGTTTCAGGAATTAAAAAATGAATTCCAAAACAAAACCATAAAAGAGTTAGATATACGTAAGAATACTGGTGCTACTGTTATTGGTCTTAAAGATCATGATAAAGGATTTTCTTTTGATCCTAACCGAGATACAGTAATAGGTGAAGGTGATATATTAATTGTTCTTGGAACTGATGATAACATTCAAAAATTTAAAAGCTTTTTTGCTTGACATCAACCACAAAAGATGAAAATTAATTTATCGTATTTATTGGCGCTCATCGTATTCAGGCCTGTAAAAGCTTTTCTAAATCCAATTTTTCCATCTTCACAAATACTTCGGAAAACCTTTTAGCTTTCGCTGGATAATTCAATAATGTTGAGAGTTTAATTGGTACAACTTGTCAGGAACACCATACCGATCTTGTAACCAGTCATATATTTCACTCCAATCATATTTATCGATCGGCATCATCACCTTACCTTTTACTACGAGCTTACTCCATACCATTCTCGCTTCGTTTCCGGTTTCACAGATTGCATAAAAGGATATAGATGGGTTGATTTTGAAATGTGGTCCTTCAGTTATACACATAAACTTCTGCCCACTTATTTCAAAGTTTACTACAACCGGTGTGTTGTCTTTGATAACTCCTGATTCAAATACTAACCAGTAAAAATTGGCTGACTCCTCAGCGCTATTATCAAACCAAAGACAAGGATACATTTGATTCGTCTTTTCAAAACTATTTAATTGATCGTTGGTATGTTGAGTCATAAAGAAATTAAGACGAACATTGACAAAGAAAATTAGTGAAAATATTCCAAGAACAGCTTTTTTGTATATTTATTCATGAAACTTACTAACCGTCTTGAATCATTGGATGTATTCAGGGGAATCACTGTTGCGGCCATGATCTTAGTGAACAATCCCGGTACATGGACCCATATTTACTCTCCTCTCCGGCACGCACCTTGGAACGGATGCACACCTACTGATCTCATTTTTCCCTTCTTTCTATTTATTGTTGGTGTTTCCATTCATTTTGCCTATCAGAATAAAACGGAGGATGGGTTAAGCCGTAATGTGTTTTTAAAAGTTCTTAGAAGGACTCTTATCATTTTTGGCCTGGGTATTTTTCTTTCACTCTTTCCAAAATTTGATTTTTCAGTAGTTCGCATCCCAGGCGTATTACAACGCATTAGTATTGTGTTTTTCTTTTCTTCAATTTTATATCTAACCACCACATGGCTTTCTCAAATTCGGATAGCCGCCCTTCTACTTCTATCATATTATATACTCATGAATTTTGTGCCCGTGCCTAATTTTGGTGCGCCAAACCTGGAAGCCGAAACAAACCTCGGTGCGTGGTTAGATTTTACATTACTTGAAGGTCACCTGTGGGCGCAAAGTAAAACGTGGGATCCAGAAGGAATACTTAGTACCGTGCCCGCCATAGCAACGGGCATCATTGGTATGCTCATCGGAAAATTATTTACAGAAATTAAAGAACCCGCTTTGCGCGTTAGCTGGATGTTTTTTATTGGCGCTATTCTTATTGTATCTGGTCTGGCTTGGGGATTGTATTTTCCTATTAATAAATCGCTTTGGACAAGCAGTTTTGTCTTATATACTGCCGGTATTGGCATTCAATTTCTTGCTGCGTGCCATTGGTTGATCGATATTCAAGGTATGAAGACGTGGTCAAAGCCATTTTTATTTTATGGTATGAATGCCATTTTTGTTTTCGTTGCTTCTGGTTTGATCGCAAAAATAGTAGGACGTATAAAAGTAAGTGACGATGTAGGTGGTGAAATTTCTCTTTGGACGATGATCTATAAAAATGTTTTTGAGAGTTGGCTCGAACCGATAAATGCATCTTTGCTTTTTGCTGTTTCCCTTGTTTCGCTTTTCGGCTTACTATTGTGGTGGATGTTCAGGAAAAAAATCTTTATCAAAATATAAAATGATGAAATACTATCCTGTTCAAATAACCTCATGTTTATTAATTATTTCACAATTATTAACAATTACATTACACGCTCAAGTGAAAAATGACAAGGATGAAATTCTCCATCTCCGTAATGCGTATAACGAGGCATTGAAAACTTTTAATGATGAGCTTAGTTTTTCTTTTCTGACTGATGATACACAGTCGACCATCAGCAATGGCACACTGATTCAAGGAAAAGAGAACCTAAAAGAATATATCCGCAACACATCGGGCCAAAAAATGTATTGGGTGCGCACGCCAAATGAAATAGATGTTAATACAGAATTGGGATTGGCCTGGGAAGCAGGAACCTGGAAAGGATATACCATGGACTCAGGCCAGAAATCGGTTACTGGTGGAAAATATTCTGCACAATGGATAAAAGTAAATGGTCGCTGGAAAATTAATTCACAGCTTTTTGTAAAGCTTGAGTAGGTATTCTTTCATAGAAAGAACGCCAAAATAGTTGGTGACATTTATTTTAAAATTCTTTTTTCCATTGTAAATGTGAAGAGACGTAAACTCTGTTGGAAAGCAACTGGCAAACAATAAGATTAACCGACTGAAATATTCAGAAGGCACTCCGCAAGAAAGCCTTGTTACTCGGTTAATTTACGTACACGATCTCATTGTCAAGATAGTGAACTATCAGAACCAACCCAGCAGCCCTTGAGTTTTTATCGAATCATTTTGTTGCAACACCATTCTTGAGAAAATCGATGATGGCACTCGAAGTTGCGCGAATACATAATATTGGTAGGGTGAGAGGAGTGCGTTTTTTCTTTTGAAAAATTAAGATTGAATAATCAAGGATTAGTTTTGATGACGAGTTATATAAATAAGAATTCTTTCTCTTACTTATAGCGTTTTCCTTTTTTCATCACCATCTTCACATCCTGCAACAAGGCCATGTGCCTCAACACATCCCCCTTTACGGCAATGATGTCTGCATATTTGCCCTCACTAACAGTGCCGTAATCTTTTTCGACACCCATCATCACCGAGGGCCAGTAGGTAGCTGCACGTATCGTGTACATTGGGTCAAAGCCAAATTTGTTTACCCACACATCGAGTTCATTCCATGTGCTCTGGCTGTGGAATTTCATAGGAATGCCGCTGTCGGTACCAATGAGTAATACTACACCTGCATTTTTAAGTTGGTTAATTTTTTTTTCTAGGGTGGGTTTGCGTATCGGGTTCAAACCAAAGTAGCTTAGGCGGCCAGGATTTTTGATCGATTGTTTGATGTCAGCAATGATGGAATCGGGTAAACCCAAATGCCAGCTCACATTGTCGAGCGCTTCGGGGTTGTCGCGCATGTATTCGTAGTTGTATAATCCTTCCACGGTGGGTGTCCAGAACAGAGGGCCGAGATTCATTTTTGCTGTACGTTCTTTGATCATAAACATAATATCCTCTGGATATTCAGGCGCAGCTGCAAGTCCGGTGTGTTCAAAATTATCCACACCTGCTTTTAAACCTCTCCGTATTTCATCAGGGCGGTGTGAGTGCGCAACTACTTTCAATTTATTTTTATGAGCTTCATCCACCACCGCCAGATATTCAGCATCAGTCATTTCATCCTGATCAATCAATTTGATACAGTTTACTCCTGCCTTCGCCAACTGTCTCACTTTCGCCCGCGCGTCTTCTACCCCTTTCACTCCCCAGCGAAATTCAGCAGTGCCAGCATACGCTTCGTGCTGAATAAACGGTCCACTCATGTACATGGTCGGTCCAGGAATTTCTCCTTTGTTGATGCGATCGCGCACAGAAAGACTGGGTTCAAGTGGTCCGCCCAGATCGCGCGCACTGGTTACGCCAGCCAACAACAGTTGATGTGCCGAGGATGGCATGATCACATCATTCGCCAGCTTCAAATATGTTTTATCCCAATGGGTGTAGTCGCTGTGGCCGTTGATCATCAGGTGTACGTGCATATCCCACAAGCCCGGCATCACACTCATGCCTTCGGTAGAAATAATTTCAGCGCCTTTCGGAATTTCAAATGAACCTACTTGTCCAATGGCTTTGATCCGCTCACCTTCTATTATGATCACAGCGTTTTGCAACGGTTTTCCTCCATAACCATCAATCAAGGTGCCCCCTACCAATGCTTTGGTTTGTGCGAACGAATTCGTTGAAATAAAAATGAGTAAAAAGAACAGTTTTCTCATAGGAAATGTGATTGATAAAGTAAGGTAACAAAAATTGAAAGAGATTTCAGGTACTTTGATGAGGTAAAGTGAATTTCTTCCAGTGCTCTGTTCTCAGGGTTTTGAGAATGGCACATCGTGATCCTGGGCAGAATATTTTACATCATTTATTTAGGCTTCCAACCTATTTCTTCACTAACCTTTTTTCTCCCATCATTCAATAAATAAATGCCCGGCCAACTTGAAGTCTAATTGAAAAAGTCTCCTAAAAATTGTTATTCAATTTTTTGCTGGATTATGATTACATATTACTCGGCCACACCGGTTTCAGTGTATGGCATAAACTGGTAAAGCAATTCAAATAATTCGGTTTTTGTAAAAGGTTTGCCTAAGGTTCCTGCGAACGTGTTATCATTGGTAGTTAATTCTAGTTCCTTTTCATTTACTGTAAAGGAAATTATCGGGATGTGATGGGTCTTGTTGTCTTCTTTTATTTTTTTAGCGGCCTCCCTTCCATTAAGTTCGGGCATCATTATATCCATCAAAATGAGGTCTGGCTGCAACTTCGGTAGGTCATTCATTGCTTCCAGTACACTTGTCCTGGTAATTAATTTTATATTATGTCCATCTATATATGACTCCAGTAAAAGCAAGTTGACTTCCAAATCATCTATTGCCAGAATGGTAGGCCTTCTAAATTGTATACCCGAAAGATCTTTTTCCGCAAGATGCGTTTGTGTTTTTAACAATTTTCTATTGGGCAAATTGGTTTCCCTATCCTGTAATGTTTTCCCATCTTTCCACGCTATATAGATTGGTATAAAACGGGTGAGTACTTTTAATAAATCTTCTTTTGTGAATGGTTTTTTAAGTGCCGCACTAAATGACTGATCTTTTGCTATTTTTTCAATTTCCTCTTGAGAAGCTGAAATTGCAATAATTGGGATGTGTCTCGTTTTATTGTTTTGTTTTATCAACCTGGCCGCCTCTATTCCATCCAAATCAGGCATAATTAAGTCCATCAAAATAATATCTGGATGTAGGGCATCTATTTCATTAATTACTTCTAAGGCGCTTGTTTTGGTTATGAGATTTACCTGGTGATCTTCCAGGTGGCTTTCCATTAGAATAAGATTGACCAATATGTCATCTATAGCCAGTATCGTTGGTGTCTTGTATTCGTCATCAATCTTCATGCAAATTCTTTTCGTTTATGATATTTAAAAGGGTCACATCTTGTAAATTCTAATGCTTATATCAATGTATGTATAACCAATTGAATTTGACAAATATTTTCGAAACAAATTTATGGTCTTTATACATCTTAATCATCTTTGAGCCTATTTTATCTGACTCCCTATTTGGAAATAATATACCATTCCTTTTTAGCTGATCCAACTAAGCTATCCATAGTATCTGGTCATATTTTCGATTGTATTTATCGTTTCCATTGAAATTAATCAAACCTCTTAAATTCATTGTGAAGTGAGGTTATGAGAAGGGTAATTTTCAATTAATATTACTATGTTCTGGTTCCGTCATTATAGGTCTTATTCCACTTGGAATACAATGAAACTTCCGTGGTTTTTATACACTTGGGATAATCAAGTACATTCATTCGAGCATAAATCAAATACCGATCGATCAGCTGTTTTATGAGAAACGACTATATCCTACTTTAGAGTCATTTCTTCAAGGCAGATATTGAACTAGCACGAGTTCTTTCTATGATTACGAGTGCTCGAAACTTCCTTTATGATTTAAATAACTCCGTCAGTAATTTTTACTTTTTGATGTGACTTTTATTAAAATGTAGAAAACACTCCGTACGAGTATGTCCATTATGGAAGATTGTTTCATGTCGCTCAAGCCAAATTATATTTTTACCCGGGATGAATAAATTTTACCTGTGTGATATAATACTCTTTTAAAAAAGTTAATTTATTGGCATATCGCTAAAATCACCACGCAAGGTTCTATATCTTTTACGTGCCTCAGCAACATAAACACTACCCGGATATTTCGTTAAGAATTCGCGATAGATTTCCATTGCCTTTTCTTTGTTTTTCAAATAACGCTCTTCTATTTCGCCTTCCTGAAAGTATGCATCATCGGCTAAAATATCTTCTCCAAACTCGTTTACAATTTTTTCACAAAGAGCAAGCGCTTTCTCAAATTCTCCTCGCTTCAATCTCAATGATGCTTCAAGCCAATACACATCGTCTTTGATTTGTTCGTTTGCAGAGGTTGCTTCTGAAAACCCAGAAAGTCTATTTAATGCCTCCTCGGTTTTATTTTGTGCAATTAATAATTCAATTGCTGCATATTCCTTTAGCGCCAAACCGGTAGAATCGAAGGTAATGTTTTCTTTTATAAGCATGCTTAGCTCCATGGCATCATTGGCTATTTCACGGGTAGTGGCTTGCTTCAAAATATCGAGGTGCTCTTGTGCTAACTTAAAATCACCTTTAAAATAGGATAGTTTCGCATTTTTTAATTTTGCTTCATAACCTTGCGGTGTTTCCCGTTGCGTTTTTTCGACCTGAGAATATAACAAGGTGGCTTCCCACGGTTCTTCTTTCAATAAATAAATGTCTCCCAAATCAATTTTCGCTTTTGACTTCATGGATGGGCCTACCTTGTTATTAGCGATTAAACTCTGCAGATAATAAATTGCAGAATCCATTTCCTGCAAATAGTAGGCATGCAACAAAGCCTGGTTAAGCGTGGCTTCAAAGTCGTTGGAATTATCCGGATAACTTTTTTTGAATCGGTTATATTCTCCTATGACATATCTTATAGAATCACGGTTAACTGGGTACCCTTTTTTAACCTTTGATTCTCTTGCTTTAATTAACCCTATTCTTGCTGGCAATTCATTTTGAGTACCTGAAAATTCTTTGACAACATACGAAAAGCATCTATCGGCATTTTCATAATCTTGATTGTTCAGAGCGATCTGGGCAATTTCAAGTGTTTTAGATTGTTCTTTTCTGAATCGCTTATCGTATGCACGTGCTTGAATAAAGGCACCATAAAAATTTTTTTGCTGAAGATTTACCCAAATGATAAGATCAGAAAACACCTCTGAGTTTGAGTTTTTTTGAATGCGGTCTAGTAGTAATTTTTCGAGACTTTCTAGTTCTTCAGGTTTGGTAAGGAGTATCTGAAGAACATTTTTAATGTATGAAATATTGGAAGGCGTTTGGGTCACATAGTTTAAATATTCCTCGACCATCTGATCCCGCTTGCCGGCCATGCGATATAAGTTTGCCAATTCAAGTGTGTAGATGCTTTCATTATCACTTGCTGTACGTGCTTGCTTTAATGCGGATATGGCATATTCAACCAAATTTTTTGAAGCCAGGTAATCTGAGGTTGTTTTGAGTTTGAAGATATCATCACCTTGTGATTTTATAAGTGAATTCAAGTACTTATCTGCCTTAGGCAAATTTCCAGAACGAAAATACAGAACGCCCAAATCAATTCGATACGATAGTTTGTCTTCTTTGCGAATAAGTCGTTCCACATATTCTTCAGCCTCATTGAATTTCCCCATGTCAAGGAGCAAGTTGAAATAGCTGGTGTGCACAAACGGTATATTTTCATTTTTTTTCACAAGTTGTTGAAATACTAAAATTGCCTTTTCTTTTTCCCCTTTGGATAAGTATTCGTTCGCAAGTTGTATATCCTGGAGTTCTTGTGCAAAGCCGTTGTATCCACATAAGGTTAGGCTTTGTATTAATAGTATTATAT
>CAYGGY010000036.1:0-49204 GCA_964349405.1 uncultured Ohtaekwangia sp.
ATGAAAAAATTATTATGAAAAGCAGAAAATATAGTGGCCTCATGACATAATTACTTGTATTAATATATATTCTACGCATAAATGCAATCTTAGAAATAAGCGATGGTTAAAAAAAGAGGCCGCTATAATTTATAGCGGCCTCCATAAAATAATTATTTAAATTATTATCTATTCTGCTTCAATAGACCATTAGTAACATCTATTTGACTTTGTGGAATTGGGAAATTCACATCTTCAGGACCTACTGTGGCACTACCATATAATGAAGAACGTTGTGTTTTTTCATAGGTAAGAACCCTGTTCAAATCTGTTGAAACATTGCCCCAACGCTGCAAGTCGAAATAACGATGTCCTTCTAAACCTAATTCAAGTTTTCTCTCAAATCTAACAGCTTTTCGCGCATATGCCTGATCTGGAAAAGATGGATAAGGTTGAATTTGATAATTAGCTGCATTGGTTGTTCCATTAGCTTCCTTTACCCATTTGCCCGTCTTCGCTCTGTTGCGTACTAAATTAACATTAATAAGAGCACCTGCTAAATCATTTGTTTCAACTTGGCATTCAGCAAGTAAAAGCAAAACATCAGCATAACGGATCAGGCGATAGCCATTGGCTGTGTAGCCAGATGTCCAGTTACCAACTTCAGTTAATTGACCCTCCTGTGATTTTCTATATACTTGTTTCTTAGGGCTATAAGGTCCACCATAAGTTTGGTCACGAATCCAATCTGAACCAGTATGGATGCCCCAGTCCAAATAAGGAATACCACGTCTTCCTACAGACCAATCCAAGCGAGGATCTAATGGACCTGCATCTTCGGTAAATGCCTGAGCAGGTGTTAAACCTTGATCATTTAAAACAGGCTGAGTGTTATATGAATCATCAAGTAACGGAAGTCCACTTCCATCTGTTCTGAATGAGTTTACAAAATCATGAGAAGGCTGGAAGAAACCGCAGCATCCACCAGGTGATGCATTACTTTTATAAGGGAAGTTCAGAACTTCACCCCAACCAGCATTCCATCCACCAGATCCATCGTTTACAGAGTATTGAACCGTGTAGATTGCTTCAGGGCTTGAATTGCGATTGGCGGCATCAAAGATATCTCCAAAATTTGGATCTAGTCCGATCGCTGAACCATTAGGCTTT
The DNA here is from genome assembly GCA_964349405.1 of uncultured Ohtaekwangia sp. Lineage (GTDB taxonomy): Bacteria > Bacteroidota > Bacteroidia > Cytophagales > Cyclobacteriaceae > ELB16-189. Next base: position 1,150 of record CAYGGY010000036.1, read on the forward strand.
TTACCTCCAGTCTTAACAGATTCAAGAATAACTTTAGCCCCAGCATAATCCTTTTTCATTTGCATTAACGCCTTAGCTTTTAGCACTTTAGCAACTGTTCCGTTGAAACGACCGATCTGACCCATGTTATCAGAAAGAGTAGTTCCAGCATCCAGATCAGCTATAATCAAATCACGCACATCTGTAGTATTACTTAAGGTAGCCTGATCAGTATCTTCAGCAACATAAGGAATACCTGAACCATCGGCTTTAGCCCAAAGTCTCCATGCCTCTAAATGGTAGTAACCACGTAAGGCGCGCGCTTGTTTTCTAAAAGAATCAGCTTCTGCAGCAGTTACTGTTCCTTTTGCTTCTGCAGCAGCCAATACTGTTAATGCGGCATTTGAACGTGCCACCCCATCATAAATTGACCTCCATTTTACATCGAGGTATGGGTTGGTAGAGGATTCAGAATAAGTTTGAATAGGATTGATATCCGGTTGGTCACCAGCATCCGTTCCCTTATTTGCTTCCAAGCCTCTAATACTTCCATATACCCAGTTGGAAGAAGCAGCCTCCCATCCAAAACCTGCACTTGATACACCATCAAGCATGGAATACGCACCAATTAATAGCGCATCTACACCTTTTGCTGTTGCTAACACCTGAGCATCCAGCGAACCGTTAGGCGTCACTTCCAAGAAGTCTTCTTTACAAGAATTTGTAAAGGACACCAAGGCCAATAACACCAATCCTATCTTAAGATTTACTTTTTTCATCTTTTTAGTCTTTATTTTCATTGATTAAAATCCAATATGCACACCAACAATGTATTGCTTCACGATCGGATAATTTCCTAAATCAACACCAGGAGCTCTGTCATCACCACTGTTCAAATCAGGATCCACGCCAGTATATTTAGTCATGGTGAACAAGTTCACACCTTGTACATAAAATCTGGCAGAGTTTAAACCAATTTTATTGATAACAGAGGATGGAACAGTATATCCTAATTGAAGATTTTTCAATCTCATGAAAGAACCATCTTCCACATAGAAGCTAACAGATTGAGTATTATTTGAGAAGTTTGACTTGTTAGAAGCTTTTGGAGTACTAACATCAGTTCTCGTAGGCGTCCAGCTATTATAGAGTAAGTTCTTGCTTTTCTGGTTCTGGAATGAAGGCCAGAAATCAACCCACCATCTATTGTAATTAAAAATCTCATTTCCCTGTGCACCATAGAAGAACAGAGACAAATCAAAATTCTTATAAGTAGCGCCTAAATTTAAACCATACGTAAAATCCGGGTTAGGATTGCCTATAAAGGTTCTGTCCTTAGGATCGATAACGTTATTTGACGCATCAATATTGGCATACTTAAAGAAACCAGGTTCAGCACCATCCTGTGTCGGAGCGCTCGTTACTTCCGTAGAAGTTTGGAACAAACCTTCCACCTGGTAACCGTAGAAAGAACCCAGCGGATGACCAACTGCGTTTCTGCTGAAAGATCCAATACGTGTGTCTGGTATTGCATAATCAAAATAATCTATACCCTCCGCAATCTTAACAATTGTGTTTTTGTAAGTAGTAAAGGTTAAGCTTGCATCTAATGATAGATCAGAGGTAACTATTTTTCTGTAACTCAGCTGAAGATCAATACCTGAGTTTTTCATTTCGGCAACGTTAACGTAAGGCCGTGCAGCCGCACCATTAGTAGCCGCAATTGGTTTATCATAAAGAAGATCTTTTGTCTGCTTTTGATAATAGTCAAAAGTAATCTGTAATTTGTTATCAAATAAACCAGCATCAAAACCTACGTTAGTGGTTACGTTTGTTTCCCATTTTGCGTCAGGATTTCCGATTCGGTTCGGTCTGAAACCTTGCAGTGATGATGACCCTGTACCTTGTAGGTCATAGTTGGTCTCTCCTGTACCACCTCCAAATAAGTAGAATTGGTTTACAGGAGAAACGGCTAGTTGGTTACCCATGGTTCCGTAACCTCCGCGAATCTTAAGATCGGAGATAAACTCAACACCAGCAAGGAAACTTTCCTCACTTATTCTCCAACCAGCAGTCACGGATGGGAATGTTCCATAACGAGTTGTTGAACCAAATCGTGATGAACCATCTCTACGTACCGTTGCACTCAACAAATATTTTTCGCTGAAACTATAGTCAGCTCTTATGAATTGAGACTCTAATGTAGTTGGTGTACTATAGCCAGAACCGGCTACTTGAATCTGAGCACCGTTACTTACGGTTCTGAATGCAAAGGCATCGGAGAAATAACCTGCTCTTGTGGCACTTAGACTTCTTCCAACACCATATTTAACTGCCTCATAACCTCCAACAGCAAGTATCTTGTGAGATCCAAATGTTTTGTTAAAAGTTAATTGATTCGTCCAAACCCAGTCACTATTGAAATAAGCATTCTCATTATAAGAAGGCGTTGCAACGTTTTCAGCACGCTCATAGGTAGCCCCAGTCCAGCCAGTATTATATCCATTCTGAAAAGTACCTCCAAAGGTGGTGCGGAAACTTAAATAATCCATGATTTTTACATCCATGAAAATATTACCTAAAACACGAACGTCTTGTTGACGATTGTCACCTGCACGTTGCAAGTCAGCCAACACGTTAGGTGTATTACCTAAACGAGGAGCTATACCCGTTCCACCATATTCTCCAGGAATAAAGTTACGAGAAGTTCCTGTGATTGGTTGAGTAATAAAAGCAGGAATAATTGGCTGAGACATATATATACGTGAGATTGGGCTGCCTTCACGTCCAATACCTGAAACACCAAGTCCATTACGGCCTGTTACTGTCAGGTTTTCACCAATCGTAACGCGATCTTTAATTTTAAATTCAGAGTTAAGTCTTGCAGAAACACGTTTTGAGAAGTTAGTTTGTACTATACCCTCCTGATTAAAGTAGTTAATACCAGCATAGAACTTTGCACTCTCATTTCCACCAGAAAGGGATACATCATGATTCATGATAAGCGCTTTACGAGTAATTTCCTTATACCAGTTGGTATTTGCAGCCCACGCTGGCATGGTAGGGCTCGCATTAGTTGAAGCACCATAAACCGGGTGTGTTTCGTTGGTACCATCATTTTTATATACTAACCACTGAAGGTCAGCATATTCCTTTGAGTCCAATAAATTATCGGGTCCTTTACCTGGATCCTGGGTTCCATAATACATGTCGTAATTAATTTTTACGCCACTCTTAGTACCTTTTTTAGTGGTCACAATGATAACACCATTGGAAGCACGAGATCCATAAATAGAAGCTGCTCCTGCATCTTTCAACACAGACATAGACTCCACATCATTGGGGTTTAATGTAGATATGTCCTGAGTAGGAACACCATCAATAACATAAAGTGGATCGTTGTTCTGAAATGAACTTAGGCCTCTAATTCTAACCTTCGCAGGTTGACCTGGACGACCATCACCACTGACAGTTACACCGGCCACACGGCCTTGTAATTGGTTGGTTACGTTACTGCTTGGTATCTGAGTAAGATCAGACATTTTCACAGTTGCGACTGAACCTGTAAGATCCTTCTTTTCCTGAGACGCATAACCCGTAACGACAATTTCACTTAATTCCGTTACATCTACTTTCATACTTACATCAAGTGTTGTACTTGATCCAACGGCAACTTCTTGCGAAGTATAACCAATAAATGAAAATAATAGTCGAGATCCATCTCCTACTGAAATTGAATACTTTCCTGTTGCATCAGTTACGGTACCATTTGAGGTTCCTACTACCAGCACGTTTACACCTGGCATGGCTCCTCCATTTTCATCCTTCACGGTGCCTGATACCACTCTTTCCTGAGCCAGCACTGCATGTGAGCAGGCGAGCCACAAAAAGAGAAGTACAAATCGCTTCGCTTTGTTGTACAGTTTTTTCATGGTCATTTAGTTAAGTTAATTGTTTTGGGTTAAAAAAATTTAATAAGGTTTAAGAAAGTATTTACAATACATCATAAGGTTATTTATGACGCAGCAAAATAAAATTAATATTTATCATACTTATAGATATCTGAAAATATAATTTTACAATCGATTGCGCAATCGATTTCGGTATAGGCTCAAAAATTAATTTAGGATGCAAATATTGTGAATTACTAAACCTAACAACTATACATTATAATAAAACTAAAGTGTCCGCACACATATTCCGTGTTGACGCACACAATTGGAAAACACAAACAAAGTATTAACTTTCTAAGATACACATATTTAATGCCTTTTTACAATTAGTTTCATGGAACATAAGAATATTAGGATAAAAGACATAGCAAAAAAAGCTGGAGTTTCGGAAGGCACAGTTGACAGAGTATTACATAATCGTGGGAAAGTTTCCCAAGTAGCATCAGAAAAGGTCAAACTTGTTCTAAGTGAACTTAACTATACACCTAACCTTCTTGCCCGTACACTAGGTAGCAAAAAAAATTATAGGTTCGCCATTGTAATTCCTGACCCTCAATTTGATCCATATTGGGAGCAGTCATATCAAGGTATCATGCAAGCAGAATCAGAATTGGCACAATTTGGTATTACTTTGTCAATCGATTATTTCTTTTACAATCTACTCAATAAGGTAACATTTCATAATGCTTTTCAGAATGCATATCATGCAAAACCAGATGGAGTATTGATCGCTCCACTTTATTATTATTCAACAATTCCCCTTTTCAAAGAATTAAAAGAAAGCGGAATACCCTGTGTGTTATTCAATACTTTTATAAAGGATGCATACGGGTTGAGCTTTGTAGGACAAAATTCATTACAAAGTGGTAAATTAGCTGCCGAGTTAATTTCGATGGGGCAATGTAGTGAAAGCGTGTTCGCTATTTTACATATCGAAGAAGATCTGAATAATTCAATACATTTAACAGAAAAAGAACAAGGTTTTAATGATTACTTTGACACGTTGAATCTCAAAGGCACTTATCTTACCAAGACTTTCTCAATTTGTGCACCTGATCAATCAGGGTTTCAAAAGCAAGTTGATGAAGTTTTACAAACAACGAATCTCACTGGAATTTTTGTAAGTACATCAAAGATATACGCAATTGCACGTGAATTGGAAAAAAGAAAACTAAACATTCGATTAATTGGCTATGATTTGTTAGAAGAAAATCTTGAGTATCTTAGAAAAGGTTATATCAGTTTTCTTATTCATCAAAATCCAAGACGTCAAGCTAAACTTGGAATACGATCATTGGCAAATTATTTATTATTTGATAAAATCCCACCGAAACTAAATTTATTTCCGTTGGAGATAATTTCCAGGCACAACATTGATTCATACGTGAATTAATGCTTGCTGATTAAGTACCAATAGATTTGTATTTCATATCCGCACAACTCGTACACCAAACCATTTAGATCCTACGAACAACGATTTATATATGCACCAAACATGGAGTGAATGCTCAGACTTAAATTCTAAAAGGTCATTGGGGGCATTCTTTATAAGATAAACCTGGAAGAATGATGTACAAATGTCTGTTTATCGGAAAAATCACGATCTTAACCACAAAAATATTAACTATTTGTTATTAAAAGGTTACCAACTGTGGGGATGAGAGTATTCAATTCGAACATAAAAATGGACGAAAAAGAGGTCTTCGAAAGGATTAAAAATGGTGATGAGAAGGCGCTGGAGGTCATTTATAAGAAATACTATAGAATGATGACCAAATTGGTTATCACCAATAGCGGAACTGAAGAAGAAGCACGTGATGTATACCAGGATGCATTAGTAGTCTTCTGGCAAAAAGCAAGATCAGGAAAACTTGTTATGACAGCCAAAATAAGTACTTACATCTACAGCGTATGTCAAAACCTGTGGAGAAAAGAGCTTGAACGAAAAAAGAGACTGTCCAACGAGGAAAAAGATTCATCTCATAGTATGGATATGGATGGCCCAGAAAGAGATAAAATTATAGGGCAATGTCTTAATCAATTGGGTGAAACCTGCCGTAAAGTTTTGATGTATTATTATTTTGATGAAATGTCGATGCAGGAAATAGCTGAAAAACTGGGATTTGCCAACACTGACACGGCAAAGACGAAAAAATATAAGTGTAAACAAAAATTAGATGAATTGGTGAAGGCTCAATATTCTGAGCGTGATTTTTTAGACTAAATAATAACATGAACAATTTTGAATTAATTGATGATTATTTGACTAACCGGCTTAATGAGCAGGATCAAAAATCTTTTGAGCAGCAAATGACCGCAGATCCCTCTTTAAGGGCTGATGTAGAATTACAAAGAGAAATCATAGAGAGTCTCAAATCGGCCAGAGTAGCCGAATTAAAATCCATGCTTAGTAAAATTCCGGTTGCTACACCAACTTTTTACTTCTCACCATTGCGCATTGCGGCAGGAGTAATTGGAACAGCCGTGCTTGCCACGGGCTTGTATTTTTTCTATATCAAAAATGAAAATACGGATTCAAATCAAATTTCGTCTTCACTAACGGATTCTATCCAACAGGCAGAACAAGGTAAGTCTGAAATACTGGTTGATAGTGCTTTCAATGAAACAGAAAGTATTATACCGGTAGAAAAAGAAATCCAAAATACAGAAATTAGAAAAGAGGATAAACGTATTCAAGAAAATCAAAAAGAAAGTAAACCTGCCATTGATTTGATAGATCCAACTGAGGAATTATCAGGGAATCAAATACCTCCGGAGAAATCAGTCATTAATAACACGTTAATATCACTCGCCAAAATTGAAATATCCGTTAATGTTTCTGACAAGAAATTTAAATCTCATTATCAATTTGCAAACGGTAAATTAGTATTGTATGGCCATTTTGATAATGGACTCTATGAAATTATCGAGGTAAACGCGCAGCAATCGCGCTCATTATTTTTGTACTATAAGACATCCTATTTTTTATTGGATGAAACAGCCAAGGAAGTTACCCTGTTGAAAGAGATTTCAGACCCTCTCCTGTTACAAAAACTGAAAACCTTCCGATCTAAATAACAAAAAGAACACGAATGTTTAAAACCCTCCCCAATCAGGAGGGTTTTCTTTTATGCCTTTTTAACGACATTAACGCTTTAAATAGAACAAATCATACGTATCTTTGAAGCTGATGAGTAACCAACCGGCAAAATTTAATACCAAGAAGAAGCTAGGCAGCTATCCATATATAAGTGTGGTATTTAGTATTACGTTGGCTCTTTTTGTTATTGGTGTCTTTGGATCGTTGGTGATTTATTCGAAAGAATTAGAACGACTTGTTAGGGAAAATGTTAAAATTCAGGTTTACCTGAAAAATCAAATTACGGAAACACAGCGAGGCCAAATAGAAAAAAGCATTGCGTCTAAGCCATTCATTTCAAAAAATCAAAATGCCATTCAATTTATATCGAAAGATGAAGCGGCTAAGGAATTCATAAAGGAAACTGGCGAAGACTTCAAGAAATTCTTGGGTGAAAATCCATTACGGGATGCCTACCTCGTAAAGATAGATGAGAACTACCATGATGTTAATAGTTTAAAAAACATAAAAGCGGAAGTAGAAAAAATTGGAGGTGTCTTTGAGGTGTATTATGTCGAAAATGTAATTGAATCCATAAATAAAAACATCGCAAAGATTGGCCTCATTCTGATAGGGCTTGTCTCCTTGCTATTGGTGATTGTAGTACTGTTAATCAATAATACGTTACGTCTTGCTCTATTTTCGCAACGTTTCTTAATTCGTAGTATGCAGTTGGTAGGTGCAAAAAGAAGTTTTATTCAAAAGCCATTTTTAATCAGGGCGAGTTTTCATGGTTTCCTGTCGGGAGTTTTAGCCACTGCCCTATTGATTGGTATACTTATCTTCGCTACCCGAAAGGTAGAAGACTTAATACTGGTACAAAATAATGACCGACTCATGGTTTTGTCTGGCACTCTAATTCTTATTGGTATTTTAGTTGCCGTTACAAGCACATACCGAGCCGTCAGTAAGTATTTAAAATTATCATTAGATGAATTATATTGAAGTATGAATAAGTTACCGTTTGGAAAAAGAAATTATCAATTAATGATTCTGGGAGTTGCTTTATTAATAATCGGCTTTGCCATAATGGCAATGGACTCCGATCCTTATGGTTTTGGTTTTCTGGGTATCACGCTCAGCCCCATTGTTGTACTCGCAGGGTTCATTGTAGAAATCTTTGCTATCCTTTATACTCCTAAGGAAGGAAAGTAGTTTCTCATGTCAATTTTTGATGCCATTATTTTAGCCATCGTTGAGGGGCTTACTGAGTTTTTGCCCGTTTCGTCAACAGGCCATATGATTATTGTCTCTTCCTTTTTTGGAATTGCATCGGATCCTTTTACCAAAGCATTTACAGTTGCTATCCAATTAGGAGCTATTCTTTCTGTAATTGTTCTTTATTGGAAACGTTTTTTTCAAACCATTGATTTCTATTATAAATTATTTATAGCGCTGCTACCAGCGGCTATTCTTGGGCTACTACTGAACGATTTCATTGACCAAATGTTAGAACGTATTGAGATTGTCGCTATCATGTTGATTCTTGGTGGTATTGTTTTCCTCTTTGTTGACAAACATTTTAATAAAACAGAATTGCATGGCGAAACGAACATTACGATTTCTACAGCTTTCAAAATAGGGCTTTTTCAAACGATCGCTATGATACCGGGTGTATCACGATCAGCGTCTACGATTATCGGAGGGTTAACTCAAAAATTAACAAAAAGAACGGCTGCTGAGTTTTCATTTTTCCTTGCCGTGCCCACTATGTTTCTTGCTACTGCCTATAAACTACTTAAGTTTTATCAAAGCGGAAGTGCCTTTGGCGAAAATGAAATAATTATGCTTGCCATCGGAAATATTGTAGCCTTTATTGTAGCAATCCTGGCTATTAAATCTTTCATTTCCTATTTAACAAAATACGGCTTCAAGCTATTCGGTTATTATAGAATTACTTTAGGTGTAATTCTTTTGACCCTATACCTACTTGGTGTTGAATTGAATATTATGTAATGGAAACCAGTCAAGACAGAATTCTTCTCATTGATAAACCTCTGCAATGGACATCCTTTGATGTGGTGAATAAGCTTAGGAATAAATTGAAAATTAAAAAAATTGGTCATGCCGGCACACTCGACCCGCTCGCTACCGGATTACTTATTTTGTGCACAGGAAAAATGACCAAACGTATTGATGAATTCCAGGCACAGGAAAAAGAATACACGGGTAATTTGGTTGTTGGTCAAACGACTCCTTCTCACGATCTTGAAACACCTGTATCAGAAGTAAAAGATATTTCGTTTATATCTGATGAAATTATTATTAAAGCGACTAAAAAATTTACTGGTATAATTCAACAGGTACCTCCAATTCATTCGGCTATAAAGGTTGATGGGAAGAGAGCCTATGAATTAGCACGTAAAGGTGAAGAACCAGAATTGAAACCTCGTGAAGTAACAGTATCCGTGTTTGAAATCACTGCTATTAACCTGCCAATCATAAGTTTTAGGATAGTTTGTTCAAAAGGAACCTATATACGAAGTCTTGCACGGGATTTTGGTGTTGAACTTGGTGTGGGGGCTTATCTCTCAAAGTTGTGTCGAACACGAATTGGACAATTTCATTTGAAAGATGCTCTCACCATTGAAGATGTAAATCCATAAGTCACCATGAAGATCTACCATCGTCTTGAAGATTTTTCCCGATTAAAATACGGAGTAGTCACCAGCGGTACTTTTGATGGTGTGCATCTCGGTCATCAAAAAATACTTCAGCGACTGCACGAGTTTGCACAGAGAACTAATGGAGAAAGCGTAGTGATTACATTCTGGCCACATCCTCGTATAATACTAAAACCTGATGATCTCAGCCTGAAGTTACTTAACACGTTTGAGGAAAAGGCTGAACTCATCCGTCAACAAGAAATTGATCATCTCATACGAATACCTTTTACAAAAGAATTTTCTCAAATCACTTCACAGGAATTCATCACTAAAATTCTGGTTGAAACAATCGGCACTAAAAAACTGGTTATTGGTTACGATCACCGCTTTGGTAAAAATAGAGAAGGAAGTTTTGAACAACTAAAGCTCAATGGTCCTGCTTACGGATTTGAGGTAGAAGAAATACCACAACAAGATATTGACCATGTTGCGGTGAGTTCATCAAAAATCAGAAAAGCACTTGAAACCGGAGATCTTGATACCGCCACTCATTTTTTGGGACGCCCCTATTCAATCAGTGGGCGAATCATTAAAGGAGACAAACTAGGCCGCGTATTGGGTTTCCCCACAGCCAATATTGATCTTGACTCGCACGATAAATTAATTCCTGTTGAGGGCATTTATGCCGTAATTGTATTGCATGAGAGAATTGAATACGGAGGTATGTTGTATATCGGTACCAGACCTACTGTAGATGGGTCGAAACGATCTATAGAAGTAAATATCTTCAACTTTGATAAAGAAATTTACGGGGAAACGCTTCACATCTCATTTATAAAACTACTCCGAATGGATTCAAAATTTCACGACCTTGAATCACTCAAACAACAACTACATAAAGATAAAGAAGTCGCTTTGCTGGCGTTGAAAATGCCAGAAAAGTAGCTATTTGGAATTTGCCTCAAGTAGTCTGAGATTTGTTTCAAAGAAACTACTATGATCAACAAAGTTGTTTTTGGAGCAGATGAAGCCGTGAATGATATTACCGACAACACCTCCATCATGCTTGGTGGATTTGGTTTATGCGGCATTCCTGAAAACTGCATTCAGGCTATACTAAGAAAAGGTGTGAAAGGACTTACTTGCATTTCCAACAATGCTGGTGTTGACGATTTTGGAATCGGACTTCTTTTGAAGACTCGTCAAGTAAAAAAAATGATCTCCTCCTACGTGGGTGAAAATGCAGAATTTGAAAGACAACTTCTATCTGGTGAACTTGATGTGGAATTGATCCCTCAAGGAACATTGGCAGAAAGAATACGTGCTGGTGGCGCAGGCATACCCGCCTTTTATACACCGGCTGGTGTCGGCACGGAAGTGGCCGAAGGAAAAGAAGTGCGCGAGTTTGAAGGGAAACAATATTTACTTGAACAGTGGCTACGCGCAGATTTTGCGTTAATAAAAGCGTGGAAAGGTGATACTTCTGGCAATCTTATCTACCGAGGAACAGCTCGCAATTTCAATCCCATGATGGCTACGGCAGGTAAAATAACCATTGCCGAAGTAGAAGAATTGGTGCCTTTAGGTGAACTTGATCCCAACCACATTCACACACCTGGCATCTACATTCAGAGAATATTTCAAGGAAGCAATTATGAAAAGCGCATTGAACAGCGGACTATTTCTAAAATTTGAGAATGTGTCAATTTGAAGATGTCTTAGTATGCGAAATGATAAGGATAATCTTATAGTAGACCTGACGTTTAATTTCTCGCTCGCAATTTTACGTTTCTTCGAAAAGTTAGAAAGCGATAAGAAATATATACTGGCAAGACAGATGCTAAAATCTGGAACATCGATCGGTGCGAATGTGCGCGAAGCTCAGAATGCTGAAAGTAAGGTGGATTTCATTCATAAGTTTAAAATCGCAGCTAAGGAAGCAGACGAGACTGAATATAGGCTTCTTCTGTGTGGAGAATCGGAACATCATCCAAATCCTGAAGTTATCTTGGAAGAACTACAAATTATCATTCGAATCATTTCAAAAATATCAGCTCATCGAAGACCTAATCTTCAAATTATCAAATCATAAAATTTTCAAATACATTATGTTAGATAAAACAGGTATTGCCAAAAGAATTGCCCGTGAGGTTCGGGATGGAATGTATATCAATTTGGGTATTGGAATTCCAACGTTAGTTGCCAACTATATTCCTTCAACATTAAATGTTGTGCTTCAATCTGAAAACGGACTTTTAGGTATTGGCCCCTTTCCGAAGGAGAGTGAAGTGGATCCTGATTTGATTAACGCAGGTAAACAAACCATCACGATGATGCCAGGATCGGCCTTATTTAATTCATCTGAAAGCTTCGCCATGATCAGAGGTGGACATGTAGACCTCACGATTTTAGGAGCCATGGAGGTTTCAGAAGAGGGAGATATCGCCAACTGGAAAGTGCCTGGCAAGATGGTTAAAGGTATGGGGGGAGCGATGGACCTCGTGGCTTCCGCCAAAAATATTATTGTTGCCATGCAACATTGCAGTAAGGAAGGGGCCTCGAAACTTTTAAAGAAATGTTCTTTACCTATCACAGGAATCCGCTGTGTTAAGAAAATTGTTAGCGACATGGCCGTTTTGGATATATTGCCAAATGGAGGATTCAGATTACTAGAACGTGCACCCGGTGTAAGTGTTGATGAAATCAAAAATGCAACGGAAGGGAAACTCATCATTGAAGGAGAAATCCCCGAAATGATTTTCTGAAAAGAAGCCAATCAAATAAATCCCAAAGCTTTAGTAGCATAATGGATAGCATTAAATTGCGACATGAAATGAACCATGATGTATAATCACCCAATAAGACGATAATCTGATTGGGCGGGTTCCATTTGGCCATAGACAAAAAATAATAACGCATGAAAAAATCAAACATACAATTCACTGTAGAACTCGATCAAAATAATATACCCGAACGTATACATTGGGATGCTACTGAAAAACCCCACGACACACCTTCAGAAACAAAATCAATCTCCATTTCCCTGTGGGACAGTCAGCAAAAAAACACCATGCGTATTGATTTATGGACCAAAGATATGCCCGTGGACGATATGAAACGATTTTACATTGAATGCATGGGAGGCATCGCACAAAGTGTGCTCAGTGCAACGGGTGACGAACGCATCGCCAACGAGATAAACTCGCTATGTGACCGACTGGTCGAAATAGTTCGCCAGGAAAAGAAGAATGGTTAAACGGATACCTGAGGTAGCTAAAAAACCATCTTAGCAATCGTTTGTATATTGAGTTTTTCTTGTAGATTTAAGTATTAAACCCTTAATTCTTATGAACATACTCTACAAGAAAGCGTTGATTGCCGCATTGTTTTGGTTATGTGGCACAGCGACACTCATGGCACAAACAACATCCGTCTCAGGTAAGGTCACAGATGGTGCAACCGGAGATCCTTTGGCTGGTGTAAATATCGTTGTAAAAGGAAGAGTAATTGGAACCATTACCAACACGAGCGGTGAGTATAATCTCAAGGTAAATATGGATCCACCATTTACGCTCGTTTTTTCTTTCATCGGGTATAGCACTCAGGAAACAGAAGTGAAGGATGCCAATACTACTGGTCTGGATATACCAATGATAGAACAAACATTATTGGGGCAAGAAGTGGTAGTATCCGCCTCACGTATTGAGGAAAGCATATTAAAATCTCCCGTTACGATTGAGAAAATGGATTTGCTTACTATTAAACAAGTAGCCACTCCAGACTATTATGATGCGCTTGCAAATATGAAGGGGGTTCAGGCATCTTCAGGAAGTCTAAACTTTACTGCCGTAAATACACGTGGCTTTGCCACCATTGCCAATACCCGTTTTGTACAATGGGTTGATGGGATGGACACACAAGCACCACTCCTTAACTTCCCTACCGGAAGCATCATGGGGGTGGGCGAACTTGATGCTGAAAGTATGGAATTAATACCAGGTGCTGCATCAGCTTTATATGGGCCTAATGCCTTTAATGGAATTTTGATTATGAGCAGTAAAAGTCCGTTCGAATATCAGGGCTTAAGTGCACAAGTAAAATTAGGTATGACCAATTCTGATGCAGCCGGCTCAAATCCACTAAGCCAATATAGTATCCGTTATGCAAAAGCATTCAACAATAAATTTGCTTTCAAGGTTAATGCTTCAATTATGCAAGCAAAAGACTGGCTTGGCAATGATTATAAAACGGATAGATTAAATCCCTCATCGTTAATTGATTTAAGTGGCAACCGTAACTTTGACGGGGTCAACTTGTTTGGAGATGAAACTCAAATTTCTGTGCCTGTGCCCAGCATTGGAACAATAACGCGTACGGGTTTCCGTGAAGAAGACATCGTGGATGACCGGCAAGCAAAAACCTTAAAATTTGATGGTGCTCTTCATTATCGCATTACGGATAAAGTTGAGGCTTTATACAATTACCGTTATGGTGGTGGAAGCTCCGTTTATCAGGGTGCAGAGAAATATGCGTTGCGTGATTTCAATCAACAATTTCATAAGTTCGAAATAAGAGGTGACAACTTCTTTGTTCGAGCCTATCAGTCTGCCACCGATGCTGCAAAATCATACAATCTTAGTGCACTGGGTGCGTATATGAATGAGAGTTATAGCCCATCTGCTACAAAATGGGTACCCGACTTCGTTGTTGCAATGCAAGGCTATGTACCTGGCGTTCCAGCGGGTGACCTAGCGGCTGCCAGGGCTTTTGCTGATCGCAACCGCCCACAACCAGGCACTCAGGATTTCACTGATTTAGTTAACCTCGTAAAATCTAATTTCTTTCAAAAAGCACCCACTGGTACTTATGCCCCAACCGGGGTGGCAGCTCAGGGAGGTGCTTCTTTCTTCGATAACTCCAAATTGAATCATGCAGAATTCAATTACAAATTCTTTAACCAGATTAAATGGGCAGAGATACAAGTCGGTGGCAATTACCGTCAATACGATTTATTTTCGAATGGCACCATTTTCAATGAAGGGCCTGATGATGGCGTGAGTTTCTCTCGTATAAAAATTGGCGAATATGGTTTGTATACACAGATCGCTAAAACACTAGCTGAAAAATTAAAATTGACCGGCTCGGTTCGGTATGATAAGAACGAGAATTTCAACGGCCAGTTTACACCTCGTTTCTCAGCAGTATATGAAGTTAGCAAGAACAGCAACATCAGAGCTTCTGTACAAACTGGATTTAGAAACCCTGATACCCAGGCACAGTTCATCTTCTTCCCTTCTTCGGGTGGCACACTATTAGGAAGTGCTGAAAAGAACGCTGCCCGCTATGGCGTACATAATGGTGGTGCCTGGACACAAACGTCCTATAATGCATTCCGCGCATCGGGCGGCACACTAGCCGCAGATGGAACACCAACAGGAGGAAACTCTGCTTTACTTGTTACCGCTGATGTTAAGTATGTTCAACCGGAGCAACAAAAATCTTTTGAAGTGGGCTACAAGGGACTACTTGGCACCAAGTTTCTCATGGATTTGAATTATTACAATACTACCTACACCAATTTTATTGGTGGACAAATTATTGCAAGTAAGGCGCCTACTACTCATCAGGGTAAAACAATGGCAGCCGGTACACTGTTCGCTCCCTACACCAACTCTAATCGGGATGTTAAATCGCAAGGTATTGGTTTAGGCGTAACTTATAGTCTTCCCAGAAACTTCACGTTGAACGGAAACTACAATTGGGCTGATTTCACTGCGGAAGAAGATGCTGAGTTCAGAGCGGGATTCAACACACCAACAAACAGACTTAGTGTTGGTGTAGGTAATCGTAAAATCACCAAGAACATGGGCTTTAATCTTAATTTCCGTTGGCAGGATAGCTTCTTATGGCAATCCACTTATGGTATTTGGGAAGTGCCGGAATATGGAGTGCTGGATGTTCAGGTTAGCTACAAGCTTGCTCCGCTCAAATCGATGGTTAAAATCGGTGCCACTAACCTTGGCGGAGGTGACTATCGTACCAACTTTGGTTCTCCCTTTGTTGGCCAGCAATATTACATCTCACTCACCTTTGACGAATTTTTGAAATAAGTGAAATCAAAATATGACAACTATGAAAACACTTAAATTTTTATATATACTTCCGCTCACATTACTGATCAGTATTTCATGTGAGCAGGAAATCATCAAACTTGAACCTCCGGCACCTCCGGCACCCGATCCGGTTGCAACCAAAGGTTCTGCTGACTTCACGAAGTTCATTGCCGTGGGAAATTCATTTGTTGCCGGTGTGCAAGGTGGAGCGTTGTTTACCGATGGGCAAAACAATTCACTTCCTGCAATTATGGCAAAGCAATTTGCCGTAACGGGTGTTGGTGGCGGGGCATTCGTTCAGCCTAGCATTAATGCAACATTAGGTTGGAATTTATTTATTACACAACCCATATTAACCGATCCAACAAAACCTGTGTTGGGAAGAATGTTATTGCAAGGAGCAAGTCCAAAACCAACGCCACAAGCATATGCAGTTGGAAATCTTGAAGCCGTTCCAAACCCTCAAGTAAACCCTGGATTTCTTTATACAGGAGGAAAGCCTACGCTCAATAACTTTGGCGTGCCAGCCATCGTTTTAGGCCAATCTTTAATAACACAAACTGGTGCTTGGGCGGGTGCGGGTGTTGATCCCCGGTTTAATCCATTCTATGGCAGACTTTCGTTTCCGGGTGGTGCATCGACTATAATAGGTGATGCTGCTGCAGCCGGTGGATCGTTCTTCTTATTCTATCTCGGCTTAGATGATTTCTTCTTATATGCAGCTTTCGGGGGAGATCCAACCAAAGCGCCATTAACTCCAGCCTCCGGTGCAGGTTTACTTGGATTTGATGTTCAGTATGGTGCCGCGGTAGGAGCTTTATTAGGATCGAACCCAAACCTTAAAGGTGTTGTCGGGAATTTTCCAGACATTTTTAAAATGCCTCATTTTACCTCTGTTGCATACAATCCTATTCCATTAGATGCAACTACTGCTGCGGCAGTGAGTAGCGGATTTGCAGGCTACAATGCTGCTTTAGATGGTTTAGTCGCTAACGCTGCTGCCTTTCAAATTTCGGCTGCTGTAGTGGCAGAGATAGGTACAAGAAAAGTTACATTTAGTGCATCCTCAAACAATAAGGTTTTAATTAATGATGAAACACTAACGGATTTAGGTCCATACTTTGATGGTTTAAAAGCAGTCGGGGCAATAACTGCAGCGCAGCGTACAGCCCTCGCACCTTATCAGCGAGTAAGACAAACTACAGCTTCTGATATCTTACCTCTTTCCGCAGGTTCCATTCTTGGTACCATTGTCGGTGGTAATCCTCTACTAGTAAATGGTGTTTCGGTTCCTTTGGCTGATCAATATGTTCTAATACCAACTGAGATCCAAGCTATTAATGATGCCAGAGTAGCCTATAACGCTACTGTAAAAGCTATAGCAGATGCAAACTCTACTAGGTTAGCTTTTGCTGATATTGATGCAGCACTAAATACCTTACTAGCAAGCAAAGCCGCTGTTTATAATAATGTGACTATTACTCCTAATATTAATCCACCAACCGGAATCTATTCTGAAGATGGTGTTCATCCAAATAGTCGCGGCTACGCATTCTTATCAAGAGCGTTTATTCAGGCAATTAATACCAAGTTTGGAGCAACCATTCCGCTCACTGATTTAAGTAAGTATAGCGCAACTGCCTTACCGATACCATAATTGATTACAAAAGAATTATTACAAAAAGACCTCGCCAAAGCGAGGTCTTTTTCGTTTTCACTAAAAGGATTGAGTCTAATAATAGACGGAGGTTAGCTTTACAAGGAGCACATTCTATTGTTAGTACCATCATGCCGCTAGAACAAAATAAACCTTCACAACTGAAATTCTACATACGCTGATACCTCATCCTGTTTAATAAAATCAATCGTTTAAGGAAACCAGTTTACTAAATCTCCATCCAGGTGTGATCTGCCAATAATTTAACAGCAGCCAAAAATTTATAGGGAGGATTTCTACCCCACTCCTTTGGGCTGATCATGGAAACAAGATGAGTGCCGTCTTCCTTTTCATAGAGATAATATAACAGACCTATCACCGGAACAAAACTGATTTTAGAATCGTAAATGATCATTGATAAATCCTTTCTTTTTTGAATTTCCCTGGCCTGAATAGCAAGCAATTCAATTTGTTGTCTTATCTGGGATAGTTGCATATTCGTCTGTTCTTCCATGGCACTGAGTGCCTGATGGCGAATAACGCCCAGTTCAGTTGGCTTAATGACTGCCCCGGAAACTGATGCTGAATAAGGGAGCACACTTAACTGTTTATGATAAAACTCTTCGTTGGTCAATTTACCTCCCTGATCCTTATAATGAGTTTGAGTTATCTTGAGATATCCTTTAGGTGTTATTTCATGCCTGACTGTAAGAGATCGTTGTTCAATTTTAAAGAAACTTGTTTCAAAAGTTAAAGGATCAATAAATTCTGATTTAACAGAATCACCCAACTCGCTGTTGCTAAATGGTTGCGTGTGTCCATCCGGAATCACTGAATAGTGTGAAGCATAAGCCTGGTCTTCCAGTGAGACCCAATTCATACTGATATCCAGTTGTTTACCGGTGTCTCCCAATTCGATTTTATAAATACCGGATTTCGGCCGTTGCCCTGATTCATAACTTCCTTTCTCAGGAAATAACTGCCAGGATGCGAGGAAATTATAGGCTTCTACCATGAGTACGACATAAATGGCTTGGAGATAATCTCAAAACCACAGCAACCACAAACTATTTAAAACTATTTCTTATAGTATTGCATTGCCTCTGGTATCCACCCTTCCAGGTCTTTGATGCGCGTATCATGTGAAGGGTGAGTAGAAAGAAATTCTGGTGGTTGCTGACCGCCACTCAAGGTAGCCATGCGCTCCCAAAACTTTGGCGCTGATTCAGGATCGTATCCGGCCATAGCCATAAAGATCAAGCCCATGTGATCAGCTTCTGATTCATGGCTTCTGGAAAATTTTAACATACCCACATTGGTTCCCATACCTATTGCCTGCATAAATATTTGTTGAGTAGCTGTAGGGTTTTGTCCCATCGCTGCACCAATAGTACTTAGTCCAAACTGCGCGATAAGTCCCTGACTCATTCGTTCTCTTCCATGATTTGCAATGGCGTGAGCCACTTCATGCCCCATGACAACCGCTACTCCCAATTCGTCTTTACAGATTGGTAGTATAGCCGTGTAAAAAGCAACTTTTCCGCCAGGCATACACCAGGCATTAACAGTCTTATCATCCTGAATCAAATTAAATTCCCAATTAAAGCCAGCCAGTTGATCACTTGCTCCTTTTTGAGCCATGTATTGCTCTACTGCTTTTTGAATACGCACGCCCACACGCTTTATCATCTCCGTCTCTTCCTTATTAGTAGATAAGGGTCCCTTCTTAATTACTTCCTGATATTGTTGGGCCGACATCTGATTGATCTCACCACTGGATACAAGGCTTAGTTGCTTACGGCCTGTAACCGGCACAGTAGCACATCCAAATAACAAGGAAAGTGCAAGAACAAGTACTATAATTTTTTTAATCATATTGTTTTCGTTTTCGTAATGTAAAGGTATAACGACCAAGCATTAAAAATTCAAAATTCTGGAACAAATTGAGTATTTGCCTTTAGATTGTTTATAAATTTGCCAAAAACAAATTGTCTTTATGAGAATCTTTGCAATTGGAAGAAATTATGCAGAACATATTAAAGAACTGAATAATGAACGTCCGGATGAGCCCGTTATTTTCACAAAACCAGATACGGCAATCATTCGTAACAACGGTCCATTTTTCTATCCGGATTTCTCAAAAGATATTCATCATGAAGTTGAGTTGGTGTTGAGAATATGCAAAGAGGGTAAAAACATCGAAGAGAAATTTGCCTCCAAATATTATGATGCCATCGGTATTGGCATCGATTTCACAGCGCGTGACATTCAGCAGAAATTAAAAGAAAAAGGATTACCGTGGGATATTGCGAAGGGATTTAACGGTTCTGCTCCTATCTCTGACAAGTTTATTCCTGTGAGTGAATTCAAAGACATTAAAAACATCAATTTTAAATTAGAAATCGATGGTCAACTAAAGCAACAAGGAAATACTAGTCTGCTACTTTTTCCGTTCGATTATATAATATCGTATTTGTCTAAATTTTTTACACTGCGGACTGGTGATTTAATTTTTACCGGCACTCCAAAGGGAGTTGGCCCCGTAGTAATTGGAAATAAATTATCCGCTTATATAGAAGATGAGAAGCTACTGGAGTTTGACGTTAAGTGATGTTGTATTTTTTAGTCTACTGATTTTTAGCGGAACGACCTACGCCCAGTTCAGTCCTGATAAGGCCATATTAACAGGCAGTAGTACATCGAACAATTATCTGTTTCCTATCAGACCGGGTAATACTTCAATCATTACCGGCACGATGGGCGAATTACGCAGTACTCACTTCCATGCCGGTCTTGATATTGATACACCGAGTGTAGGAATACCTGTATTTTCTGTTCAGGATGGATATATTTCACGTGCTACCTGCACAACCGGTGGTTACGGCAATGTGCTATTTATTACGCATCCCGATGGGAATACAACGTTGTACGCTCACCTGGAGGAGTTTAATGGTGCCGTAGGCGATTTCGTTAGACAAGCACGGTATGCACGTAAAGTTTCTGAGATTGATCTTCGGTTTAAACCCAATCAATTTCCGGTTTCGCGTGGTGACGTGATTGCTTTATCGGGAAATACAGGAGGCTCAGGTGGGCCACATCTTCATTTTGAAGTTCGAAACAGCAACAATGAAGCAATCAATCCACTTATCTATGGTTTTTCGGAGGTGAAGGATAATGTAGCACCATTGGTGTTCAAAGTAGCGTTGAAAACATTGGATAGTAAATCAAGAATCAACGATCAGTTTGGTCGATTTGAATTTTCAGTAGTACGGAATGGTGACACGTATACATTACCCTATCCTATTTTAGCCAGTGGCCACATCGGTGTGGAAATATTAGCCCATGATAAAATGGAGAAATCAAGGTTTCGCTACGGCATAAACTACATCGACATGCGGGTGAATGACCAAATCATGTTCACTCAGACCATTGACAAAATTGATTTGAACGAAAGCAGAAGAATACTCACCCTGATGGACTACCAAGCGCTGGAGTTAAAGGGTGCCCGATACAATAAATTATACATTGATGATGGGAATCTATTAAACTACTATCCAGGAGTGGCTAAAAAAAGTGGCGTTGTGGTAGCCAACAAAGTAACTCCTGTGCAAATAGTGCTAAAGGACTTTGATGAGAATATCAGCAAGGTGAATTTCACTTTACAACCATCTGAACGTATTGAAGAAACTGCTTTGCCCGGCATTATGAACAAACCCCATGAAACTGAGTTACAGGAAAATACACTGAAGCTTTCCGTTAAAGCATGCGCGCTGGAAAAAAATCAAATAGAAATATGGCAGCACGGAAAGTCTTCTACGTTAAATGCTGCCTATAAGAATAAAAACCAGTCTGTTTATCTGGTTGATCTTCGTCAATATTTACCTGATTCAATTACTACCTGCCAGGGTTCAATCAATTATTCCTTTCAGGATCGCATCCCCTCTGAAACTGACTATACCTATTATGGCGATTTGCTGGATATTCAATTCCCGAATCATTCATTATATGATACTACCTTTTTATCAGTTAAGTATGACACTATACAAGGTAAGGAATACTTTAAGATTGGGAACCGACTCGTTCCGTTACATCAATCCGTTTCAATTACACTAAAACCTCACTTCAATTATACTCAAACCAAGGATCTGGGTGTGTATCGTAAAGAAGGAAATTCATTCAGTTACCTGCCCGCAGAATGGCGTAACAATCGTGTTACCTTTGCAACGCGTGAATTTGGAGAGTTTGTTATTCAAAGGGATACCATCCCCCCTACGATTACCAATCTTAGCATTAATTCATCGTCTGCCCGTTTGCGAATAAAAGACAACCTTTCAGGGATTTCATATTTTGAAGCCAACATAAATAGTGAATGGTTGTTAATGGTGTATGATTATAAAACCGGCTTCATTAAATCTGAAAAAATAGATAATTCAAAACCACTGAAAGGTGATTTTGAATTGAAAGTGGTGGATAATGCCGGTAATGAAAAAATTTACAGACAGAAAATTTTGTAACAACTATGGCACTTATTGCAGGATCAAAAGCACCTGACTTTAAAACCAAAGACCAGGATGGTAAGGAAGTTAAACTCTCTGATTTAAAAGGAAAAAAAGTAGTCCTATACTTTTACCCAAAAGATATGACACCGGGCTGCACCCTAGAAGCCTGCAACCTGCGTGACCATTACAAAGACCTTCAAAAGGCTGGCTATGAAATAATTGGAATTAGTTCTGACGATGAAAAATCACATCGCAAGTTTATAGAAAAGGAGAAACTTCCTTTCAGCCTTCTCGCAGATACAGATAAATCTGTTCATGGCAAGTATGGCACCTGGGTAGAGAAGTCCATGTATGGAAGAAAGTATATGGGCACGGCACGTGTTACTTTTATTATCGATGAAACAGGAACCATTGCTGATATCATTGAAAAAGTAGACACAAAAGATCATGCTAATCAAATTCTAAGTGCATCACTTCCCTCTGTTAAACCAAAAAAGGTGGTTGTGAATAAGAGTGTGGCCACGTCAGCGAAAAAAGCAGTCAAAAAACCCTCAAAAAAGGTTGCGAAAAAGAAGAAGTGATAACACTTTAGCCAGAAGCATTCAAAACCCATCGTTGTATGGGTTTTTTATTTCCATCCGGTATGTATTCCTTCCAAACTGCCTTATATTCGCGCAAAGTTTCAATTTATGGCACAACCTGATATTACTCATCTTACTAAAATTGCTTCTCAAATTCGCAGAGACATCGTGCGCATGGTGCATGCATGCCAAAGTGGCCACCCGGGAGGCTCGTTAGGTTGCGCTGATTTTTTTGTTGCACTTTATTTCCATGTGCTTAAGCACAATCCGAAATTCAATATGGATGGCAATAGCGAGGATTTGTTCTTTCTCTCCAATGGTCATATTTCACCGGTATGGTACTCCACCTTGGCACGTGCTGGTTATTTTGAGGCAAAAGAGTTAGCCACCTTTCGAAAGTTAAACACCCGTCTTCAAGGACACCCTGCTACCCATGAACATTTGCCGGGGATAAGAATTGCTTCTGGTTCACTGGGCCAGGGATTATCGGTAGCCTTAGGTGCAGCACAAACTAAAAAATTGAATGGTGACAATAATCTTGTCTATGTGTTGATGGGTGATGGAGAGCAGCAGGAAGGACAGGTGTGGGAGGCAGCTATGTATGCCGCACACAATAAAATGGACAATGTAATCGCCACCATTGATTATAATGGCCAGCAAATAGATGGACCTGTAGATAAAATTGTATCTCTATTAGATTTGAAAGCTAAGTGGGAAGCTTTTGGCTGGACTGTGCTTGAGTTTAATGGAAATAACATGGAAGATGTATTGGCTGGTTTAGAAAAGGCAAAATCACTTTCCGGAAACGGCAAACCAATTCTCAACCTGATGAAAACAGAAATGGGCTTTGGTGTTGATTATATGATGGGTTCACACAAATGGCATGGTGTCGCGCCTAATGATGATGAACTTAAAAAGGCATTGGCACAATTGGAGGAAACTGTTGGTGATTATTGATTGTATCCGTCACAAAATCAATTCTTCTTCAAACCCTGTATTACCACATTGCCTGTTCCATCAGCACGGCAAGGATATTGAAATTCATTCTTTACTTTTTTGGGATCATTGATCGTTTTATAAAACTCATCCAAAAACCTAATGGTGGTTTTGATAGTATTTTGATCAATCAATGGATTTTCACTAAACACTTTATAAAGATCACCTTTCAGCTGGTTGTACTTTGAAAGTACATCGTCAAATTGACTCATATCTTTTATACAATATCCGCGGTAACGTCTTTCACGGGTAGAACTCATCATTAATTCTGGAGCTGGTAATGCATAAGGGGCGCCAACAATTCCGGCATGATCAAAATCATAGGGTACTGTAGAAGGTACAGATATTGAATCGCTGGCGATAAGTTTAACATTCTGCAAATACTGAACAGACCAATCCGTGTTTCCTATCATGTATTCAAACACAGACATATTCAGAAAATCATCAATTTGTGTTTGTTGAGGTCTTACAACCTTCCCTTCCACTGAGACAGAATTATTTCTTTTCGCCATCTGATCCTCTTCTTCCAGTAATATCCCGTAAAGTGGTTCTGCATCTTTAGTTTTAGGCCGATTACTTTCAAGATCAAATTTTACTAATCGAACATTAAAACTTTTTGGTGTTGTAAGATTATACATTTTATATACCAGGTATTCACGCAATACATATTTTTCATCGCGGCATGGCGTAACCAATTTAAGTTTATCCTGCTGGCTAAAAATTGAATGGGTACTTGTCTCTGTTGAGAAGTTTAAAAGTAACGGAGGGTATTTACAATTTTGTTTAAGTTTCCTAAAATGCCCCCTTACTTTTATTTGTACCGGAATTTCTACAGAAGTACCATTAAAATCGTTATAAACTAATTGGAATGTATGGTATTGAGGTTGTTCACCTCGGTCATTCATTAACCCATATACATCTCCTTTCAACACAAATTCAAGCATCGAATCATTAGTAAAAAGTCCAGAACTCTGTGAAAAGCACGATGTAGAGTCAAGCAAAAATAAAATGTAAAATATGCCACATAAGTTACACGTAAAGCTCATATCGCTCAATTTTGATATAATTAGGCTATAATTAAAAACTTTAGACATGGGTTGGGAATAGCTTACCCATATGGTTTATTTATGATTTATGTCATAAATTACATCTTTATTACATAGACGTAAAATATCTTGTTCAATATTAGTTTTTCAAATAAATAAAAATCTATGAAAAAGGCTTTATTCATCTGTTTATCAACCATTCGATTATCGACCATGGTTGACGGGTTGCATAATTATTTTTCCGGATTATTAGTACTCGCTGCTATTATCCTTCCTTTTTATGGCAATGCACAGCAGCAACAGGTTAAAATGTCAGATTTTGTTTTGTTCTCTGGTGCCAATGGCCCCGGAACAGTTCAGTTGGCTAGTTCGATTAACATAATCGGAGGCTCAATAGGAAGTCATAACCTTGTTAAGACTACCGGTTCAGTAAATATATCTTCTAATGTATATAGTAAGGGGACAATTGATCTTACTAATGGAAATAGTATAACAGGAAAAATAGCAGCAGCGAATTCACTAGGTTTATCCGGTGCAATAGTATCCATTGGGTCAAACGCTAATCTGGTTGGCAACATTGATGCAAACGGAAACATAATTGTAAGTGGTGGTACTGTAACTGGACAAGTAACGCATCCTACGGGAACAACCTATACGGGTCCAACTCCTACTGGTGGCGATATATCGGGCGTTCCCTCCCTTCCAGCATTTCCTTCTTTGCCTTCAATCACAACCTTTGCCCCCTTCAATTCCTCAGCACCTGACATTACTAAAACTACCACCATTTATCCTGGCGCTTACAATGGAATAAAACTTACTGGAAATCAAATTCTCACATTCAAGGGAACGGGAGTTTATGTAATCAATCTTATCGAAAACAAAAACGGAAATACGTTTGTATTCGATTTTGACAATAATCCTACTGGAAAATTTTACATCTACATACATAATAATGCATTTGTTGAAAAACTAAATGTTTCAACAATTGGTGGCGATGCTTCACGTATTTTTACCGAAGTACATGGAACAGGTTTAGGTACTGAAAAATATTCGTTTGACCTTGCAAACGGATCTCCTGGTGGTACCACGTCCAGATGGGAAGGTACTGTATGGGCTCCTTATGCAGCCATTAATGTCGGCTCAGGCACAGGAGGTAGTGATATCACTGGCGCTCTATGGAGCGGCACTCAGGTGAATGTACAAAGTGGTGTTAATATATTCTATAAGGCATTTATTAGCTGTTCAACTCCTAATGCCAATGCAGGAGAAGATAAGATATTAACCTGCACCAATAATTCAGTACAACTCAACGGCACTTCAACTACAACCGGAGTAACATATAGTTGGATTGCGACTAATGGAGGTAATATTGTATCAGGCGCAAATACAGCTTCCCCTCTAGTAAATGCGGCTGGAACGTATACATTAACTGTTACCTCTGGAGATTGTACGGCTACCGATATTGCATTAGTAACACTGAACAATACAGCCCCTGGTGCAAATGCAGGTGATGATAAAGTACTTACCTGTGCCGTTACATCGTTACAACTCAATGGTTCATCGCCAACTTCAGGAGTAACCTACCATTGGATAGCAACCAATGGAGGAAATATTTTATCTGGAGCAAATACTCAAACACCCACGGTAAATGCAGCAGGCACCTATACATTAACAGTAACAGTAACTTCAACAGGTTGTACGTCTACTGATGTTGCACTTGTTACTCTCAACAATACACCACCCAATGTTACTGCAGGAAATGATGTTTCTGTTTGTTCCAATGCCAATACGACTACACTTACAGCATCAGTGACTGGAGGCGGTACCTATTCTTACACTTGGGACAATGGCATGACTGGGGCTACCATTACTGTAAAACCAGAAGCGACCACAACCTATACAGTAACTGCCACCAGTCTAGGAGAAGATAAATGTTCTGCCAGCGATGCGATTACTGTTAATGTAAATCCTGTACCTACACTCACCGTAAATGATGCGATCGTTTGCAGTAGTGTAAACAGCAGCACTACTTCGGTGGTTGACTTAACTCAGTATGTGATTACAGGAAATGGAGCAACCTTAACTTTTAGTAAAAACGGAGTTAACATTCCGGCTGATAATCTTTCATCCTATACAGCCACAGACAAAGATATAATTAAGGTGATTGCAACACTCGGCATGTGCCTTGCAGAAACATCCTTTACAATTACTGTTAATGACCGTCAGAAATTTGGTGTTTGTGCACCCGTGGGTGGAAAAGTATATGAAGTAATTGGTTCTGAATTGACTATGTTGAAGGAAACTTTCGATCCTTCAAATCCTTTAAAAACAAACGAAGTATTTTTTATTGACGGTGACAGAGTTTTGATTGAAGTAATCTTCTATAATGGCAAGTTGAATACACTACTCCCTATTTTAGAAAGTGCTGATCTTGGTCTCGAACTAGACCCTGACATCAGTGATTTCGTAGGGGACCTTATCATTGCAGGTTTTTTTCCTATAAAGAACCTAGAAAAGATTAATCAAATAAATGCACAGCAAGGTCAGGATCTTGTGAAATTCGTTCGCCCTGCATTTCCTCCTGTAAGTAGTGTTGGATCGGCAACCACCCAGGGAGAAACCGTCATGCATTCGGATATGGTTCGATTGGGATATTTTAATGAAACAACACAACAACGCCTTTCTGGAAGTGGAATTAAAATCGGGGTTTTATCGGATAGTTATAACACACTTCCATTGTCACCCGCCACTACTGATGTGGGTAATTGGGATTTGCCAGGTGCTGCTGATCATCCTTATGGATTACTTCCAATGGTATCGGTACTGAAAGACTTCCCCACCAAATATGGTTCAGGAAAAGATGAAGGACGTGCCATGCTTCAAATTATTCATGATGTTGCACCGCGTGCAGAACTTGCATTTCGTACCGGTTTTTTAACTGCTGGCGATTTTGCAAATGGAATTCTTGAATTAAAATCCGCTAACAGTAATATCATTGTTGATGATATCACCTATATCACTGAACCATTCTTTACAGACGGAAAAGTAGCCAAGGTAGTGAATCAGGTTTCTGATGAAGGGGTTTCTTACTTTACGTCAGCGGGAAACTTTGGAAATAAATCATTTGAAAGTATTTTCAAACCAGTGGTTGATCAAACCATTAACCTGCCAAGAAATGGTGGTGCCTTATCCGGACAAGTTCACGACTTTGGATCTGGTGTTATGGATACTGACCAGACATTAACCGTTTATCCAGGAACGAACAATTCACCTTCCACTTACACGATTGCATTACAGTGGGATGATCCGTTGTATTCTATTGGCCAAACAGGAACACAATACGATCTGGATATTTATTTAAAAGATTATAAAGGATTTCCACTCTATGGATTCAACCGCGATAACCGTGGAGGAGATCCGGTTGAAATTCTTTCGTTCACCGTTTCAGAAAAAACTGACATTAATCTCGTGATCGCCAGAGAGTGCGACCAGTGTGATAACACCTCCATCAAATTTAAATATGTGATCTTCCGTGGTGAATTGAATCCTGCCGATGCCAATGAATATTTCACCGGAGCATCAACAATCGTTGGTCAGGCAAACGCAGCCGGTGCGATGACCGTTGGTGCCATTCTCTATAGTAATACACCTGAATTTAACTATAATGTACCTGTTACAAACCCTGCTATTCAACCCTTCACGGTAGCAACATTCTCATCCGTTGGTTCGATTTCAGGTAGTAAGCCAGACTTTACCGCTCCCAATGGTGTTAACACAACGGTTAGTTTTGGAGCCCCAGATTTAGAGAATGATGGAAAGCCTAATTTTTATGGTACTTCGGCTGCCGCCCCTCATGCAGCGGCCGTTGCAGCCTTATTGATGGAGGCACGAAACTATTATTACCCGACCACTAATCCGATCTTTAAAGATCAAAACGGTAATGATTTTGATTGGGAATCAGGAAATTCACCTGCCACCATTCGGAAAGTATTACAAAGCACAGCTAAAGATATGCATGAGGTCGGGCCTGATGAAAAATCCGGCTATGGATTATTAAAGGCTCAAAATGCAATGCTAACCATTGCGACTCCTGACCCTAACTTAATTAAATTAGTTTGGCCCGATGGTACAACGCCCGGTGAAGCTGAATTTAAACTTACCATCGTTGGAGAAAATTTTTATGATGAATCAATTGTACTTTTCAGAGGCAACCCTATTGAATCAACTTACAACAGTGAAACCCAAAACCTAGAAGTTACGATTCCTGTATTTCAAGGCAACCCATCTATTGAAGTAGTTAATAATGCGATTTCTGAATTAGGAACTGATGGAGGAACTGCCGGCCCGGTCTATTTTTCTGATATCGTTAAGAAAGATGTATTTATTAGAGCCGTTGATGTATCAAAAAAATATGGCGAAACAACTCCTCATTTAGAAGCTACCATTTACGTTCAGGAAAATGGTGTATGGAAGCGTGGTGATGAGTCAATATCTGAAAAATATCCTACCGGTATAACCTTGAAAGATGTAGGACTTACCAATAGTATTAATCCTGAATATGACGCACAAGGCAGACTCTTACAAAAGGTTGACTTGACATTAAGCAGTGCTTACATCGGTAGCGTAAGCAACATTGGTTTGTATAACATTATTCCCAGTCATGGCCAAACCGATGTTTCTTTCCGTGAACTCTTTAATTTTGTTGCAAGCATAGATGTAAGCTTGAATATCTATACCTACAATGAAAACCCATCAATTGGATTAGGTGCCCTGGAAGTACAAAAATTACCTCTGATAATAAAGGCCAATGATTTACCACTAACCTACGGACAATCCATCGCTGATAAGATCATTTATTCATTCAATTATAATGAGGATAAAATTGAATCGAATTCAACATTCAATACCTCGCTGCAGGAATTATATAAATCAGGGATGACTCCAGATGCGATCGCTATTGTTGACAGACCGGGATTGAATGGAAAAACACTCTACAACGATTTCGATTTAACAAATTTAAGTTTCATGGTTAGTGCCAAAACGCTTTTTAATGCAAAGACTTTGTTTAATGGCAAAACTTTGTTTAATGTGTTTGTACCAGTGACCTCTTTCTTTGACTATAATGATAATCCGGATGATCAGGAATTACTATATCCCGAAGTAAATGGAAAAACTTTATTCAATGCAAAAACATTGATGAATGCGAAGTCGCTAATGAACGGAAAAACATTAATGAATGCGAAGACATTATTTAACGCAAAAACGTTGTTTAATTCTCTTCAAAACGGAAAAACGCTGTTTAATGCAAAAACGCTGTTTAACGGGAAGACACTTTTTAACAGTACCATTAGTATTTCTAATGGTAAGACTTTGTTCAACACAACTGAAGAAGCGCTCACTGACGATCAAACCCCTAAAATCCTAATCATATTTGGTGAGGAAGAATTAGAAGGGGCACAAGTAAATGAAGAAGAGAATATCATTGAATTTGATGAAGTCGCTCTTCATTCTATAAGTCTTGTTACCGGAACAAATGTGGGGAATCACAAAATTGTACCCGGAGCATTTATCTCTGAACTTTCAAGCAACTATGATGTAACCTATGAGGTTGGCAATCTTACCATCACGCCCCTGGATGTTACTGTTACTGCGGACGCAAAAACAAAAACGTATGGCGACCTTGATCCAGAATTGACTTTTGAATCCGTACCCGGAATTGGAACTAAATTAGCCAATGAGGATGCGATTAACTTTACAGGTGCCATCACAAGAATTTCTGGTGAAACGGTAGCGAGTGGCCCTTATACAATTGAACAAGGCACATTGGCAAATAATAATTATTCAATAAATTTTATTAGTGCCAATTTAAATATCACTCCGCTCGTTGTGAATGTGACGGCAGATGCAAAAACGAAACCATACGGAACATCTGATCCTGATTTAACATTCGTATCCTCTCCAGCTGTTGGATCTTCGTTAGCCAATGCATCAATCATCAGCTATGAAGGAACTCTTTCAAGAGCTTCAGGAGAAACGGTTGCAAATAGTCCTTATGTCATTAATCAGGGTTCAGTAAAGAATGATAATTATTCCATTAATTATACAAGTGCTAATTTAATTATCACTCCCATTTTGGCTGTCGTAACGGTAGATGAAAAAAGCAAAACCTATGGATCAGCAGATCCATCATTTACAGGAACCTTGTCAGGCTTCCTACCTACCGACAATGTTGTTGCAACTTATAGCAGAACTGCTGGGGAAACGGTAATTGGTTCACCTTATACGATCAGCGCATCCTTGAGCCCAGCTAACGTGTTAAGTAATTATACTATTACTTATCATACAACTGCATTTAACATTAATAAGGCAGCAGCAACCATTTCAATTATACCATATGTTGGAATTTATGATGGTAGCAATCACACAGCAACTGGAACTGTTAAGGGGGTAAAATCAGAAGATTTAAGTTCTGGCTTAACTTTTGAAAAAAGTTATCTGAATGTACCAGGTGGATCAACTACCTGGAAATTTGTTGGTGGAGATAATTATCTTGATACTAACGGATCTACAACCGTCACTATCAATAAAGCAAATTCTATTGTCAGTGTTACTGGAGGCAATTTCACGTACGATGGTACTCCGAAAACAGCAACAGGTTTTGCTTATGGAATTATGGGAGTATCCGATATCTTGAGTCCTTCTGTAACGTTAAGTTATCAGCCTGGTGGCACTTCTGCCCCTGTTGAAATAGGATCCTATCAGGTTACGGCAGACTTTTCCGGCAATAACAATTACAATGCATCATTTGGATCTGCAACAATTGATATCGCTTGCCCTGCAACACCAACTATTATCTCCTACGAAACGGCAACAGGATCAGGCTCTAGTAGTCCTCCGATAATAAATCAACCTGCAGGAACAAATCCCAATGATCTATTGGTAGTAGGTGTTGTTTATGAAAAAGGTGTCAGTACTACCGTTATTCCTCCTTCGGACTGGACTCTGATAGGAATCACTAATCAAGGAAATAATGTTGGGCTTGCAACATTCTGGAAATTAGCTGGCAACAATTCATCATATTTATTTGATCTGACCAATAGTCCAAAATGGTCGATTGGTATTTCACGAATAGCTGGTGCCGATCCAGTCAATCCAATAAATGCTTCGGGAGGCGACTCAGGAAACAAATCTTACGATGCCATAGCACCATCCATAACTACAACATTTTGTAACACACTTGTTTTAGATTTTTATTCTAACAAGCGCGATGCCACCTGGACAGTTAACGACCCACTTAGCATTGAGGTTTATGATACACCTAACACTCAAAATGGCCTTACTTCAAATATGCTTGCTTATTACAACTGGAGCAGCAAGGGCATGACAGGAATTAGAACAGCTACTGCTTCCATCAATGAAGTATGGGTTGCACAACAAATCGCGATCAAACCTGGCGCTGGTGGAAACAAAACCACTTCGGCAAGAATGAGCGGTCCTACTACTGTAAATGTAGTTACTAAAGAGCAGGCAGGCGTTTTAAATTTAACTGCCTACCCTAACCCAATTGTAGACTGGTTAACACTACGTTTCCCTAATTCAACAAAACAACCTGCAGCCTCATCAATCAGTATATTTGATCAAATTGGTCGCTCCTATCCTGTGAATGCTGTGTGGCATAATAATGACACCAGTATGGAAGTGGATTTTTCATCGATGGATAAAGGACTTTATATTCTTCATGTTAGAACAGAACAAGGAGTTCAATCATTAAAAGTATTTAAACAATAACATTTTTTTAACCTTAAGAAAAAGACTGCTTTATCCAGGCAGTCTTTTTTTTTAATGACTTGTGGTTACCTTGTTTTAGCTAAAAGACTACATCAAATCTGAAAATCATTTGTAACTTTAGACAGCTAAACATCAAAATGATCAAGTATTTTCTATCTATAATAGTTTTTCTTTCTATTAACTGTCTGGCTCAACCTAAGAATCAGGAATTAGACAGCTTAAAAAATTTACTCATCTTACAAAATGATGATTCACTTAAGGTAAATACTCTGATTGAAATCGGAACATTTTATTCAAGTACTGATCTTATTGAAGCGATGAAATATGCTGAGCAAGCACGCACGCTGGCAGGGAATGTTAATTTCAAAAAAGGTGAGGGGTATGCATATAAGCTTCTTGGAATTTGTAATGCCTATCAGGGAAAGTATCTTGAGGCAAACGTGCAGTTTCAGTCCTCTTTGGAGGTTTTTGAAAGCATAGGATTTAAGGATGGGATAGCTAATATTCTAGACAATTTGGGAAGCCTAAATTACAGTATGGGCAATGATACCAAGTCAATAGAGTACCATCTTCGAGCTTTAAAGATAGCGGAAGAGATCAATAATAAATTTCGGATTGCAACCTGTCTCAATAACATTGGAACGGTTTACTCCAACAAGGCCGCAACTCGTTCAAAAGCGTTGGAATACTATTTAAAAGCATTAACTTTTTTTGAAGCCATTGAATATAATGATGGTATTGGTACTGCCTCAGTAAATATAGGTGAGGATTATTTTCGAAGGGCCAAATATGACTCTGCACTATCTTATTTTAAGATTTCAGCAAAAATATTTGAGGGCACTAGCAGTGCTGCCTATGCACTCACATATATTGCTGAAATTTATTCAGGGCGAAATGACTTTAAAAGTGCGATGCAATATCATGAGCAAGCTATTGAAATCACGGAGAAATTAGGGGCGCAATTAGAATTATCACAAAGCCTACTTGGTCTCACCAAGACACTCGAAAAGCAAATCAAACTATCCGAAGCTATTGAAACCGGCAAAAGAGCACTTTCTATTAGTAAAGAAATTGGAGCGAAGCAGGAGATCAAGCAATCATACGAATTGCTTTCTCGATTGTATTCAGCTATTAGTGATTATAAAAATGCTTATAGGTTTGAAATTCTCCTAACCAATATAAAAGACACATTATACAATAGTAATGAAGATAAAAAAGTACAACAGCTTCAGTTCAACTTTGACATAGACAAAAAAGAAGCACAGATACAACTTCAAAGTGCAACTATCGAACGTCAAAAAATTGTCACCTATGCCACCGGCATATCAGGATTTCTTTTACTTGTAGTTGCCATTGGTTCCTATAATCGTTACCAATTTGTTAGAAAAACCAACAAAATAATAAAAGATGAAAGAGATCGTTCTCAGGAATTATTATTAAACATTTTGCCGGAAGAAACTGCCAGAGAACTTGAAACCAGTGGACACGCAAAAACCCGGTTTTATGATAATGTAACCGTTCTATTCACCGACTTCAAAGGATTCTCAACCATTGCAGGGAAACTCACCCCTATTGAATTGGTGTCTGAACTTAACGACTACTTTATGGCATTTGATGAAATCATGGGGAAGTATAATCTCGAAAAGATTAAAACAATTGGCGATGCTTATATGTGTGCAGGTGGCATTCCTTCCATCAACAATACCCATCCACTAGATGCTGTAAAAGCTGCATTGGCTATGCAGGCGTATATGGAAAAAAGACAACGAGAGAATACCATAACAGGCGTGGCTGGATGGGAATTGAGGATTGGCATTCACACAGGACCTGTAGTAGCAGGGGTAGTAGGAAAAAAGAAATATGCTTATGACATCTGGGGGGATACGGTAAATATTGCCAGTAGAATGGAGTCAAATGGAGAGCCTGGAAAAGTAAATATCTCCGCTTCTACTTATCACTTGATTCAGGAACATTATCAATGTTTGTATAGAGGGAAAATTTCAGCGAAAAATATTGGTGAAGTAGATATGTATTTTATTGAGAGTAAAATAACGAATCCGACTACTCGATTAACGTAACCACCATCAACGTTTGAATTTAGCAACGATTTCTTGAATATGCTGAAGCTTTTTGGACTCACGATTCTCTTTGCTAAATCGAGTATGATAGCGATGGGATTCCAGAAACGTTTTCTGAACTAGATTCCACTCTCTTTCTGTCTCCACAACCCCCTGTGCTTTTAACTCCTCAAGAAGCCGCCCTCCTATTTCATAAAAATCATCACGACCCAAATAATCAAGATCTGCATCACACAAGATCTTATCAAGATTATTCGATGGCGATTGTGGGATACGAGTTGCAAGGATCATGTTACAAATTATGCTAATTTGTTTGTTACTCAAACCATAAGACGGCAACATCTCCTTTGCCATTTCAGCTCCCTTTTCTTCATGGTTTCTTGGTGAATGAATAAATCCAGCATCATGAAAAAGTGCCGCTAATCGGAGAAGATTCGTTTCTTCATTGGTCAGATTCTCATTTTCAGCAATCGTAAGAGCGGAATTAAGCACATCATAGATATGATCAATATTATGATATTGAAGCTTGGGCATTTCTTTCTCAAGTAGTGCTATAATATATTTTTCTGCCTCAGTAAAATCAGGGGAATTAGATCTTGACAGATTGAACGATAATTTCTCTCGTAGATTTTTCAACAAAGGATCGATATTCCACCAAATCAGATCAATATCGTTTGTCCTCCTGGCTTTATCCAGCCAGATGCGTGTTGATACTTCATCACCTAACGCATTATACAAATAAACCAAATAGATATTGACACCCTTTTCATTTTGATCACTTCGGCTTATTAACTCATTTAATAATTCGTTGGCTTTATTCTCTTGCTTTAGTCCAACATATGAGGATGCCAGATATGCAATCATCGATGGCGGTCGGATATTGGAAGTACTGAGTCCCGTCTGAATCGCCTGTATTGCTTCTTCATATTTTCCAACGGTCAAATAAATTCTTCCGAGAAAATCATAAAGGCGTAACACAGTTGGATAAAGTTGCAACGCTTCATGTAATGTACTGAGTGCATCGTCATACTTATTCAACAAGTATAAACTGATTGTTTGGTAATTAAAATACGCAACTGTTAACGGATCAACCTTTTTTGCTTTATCAACAAATTTCAATGCTTCATCAAAACGCCCCATCATGTTAAGTAAGTAACTATAGGTATACAAAACATTGGCATTATTAGGACTCAATTCAATAGCCTCCAATAACAATTTTTCAGAAGACGTAAAATCTTTATTTATAAAGAATTCGACAAACGCTTTTGTGAGATAATCATTATCCGATGGGCCACGTTTCCAAGCCTCATTTAAAAACACATCAATATTTTGGAGGGCTTCTTTAGGTGATAGATCACCGTTCCATGACATACGAGCAGAATATGAACTGGCCAGGTAGGAATAGGCTTGTTTAAATTCGGGATCTTTTTTTATCGCTTTCTTAAAATATTCTGATGCGGTACGATATCCGTCCACACTCCATTGATTAAAAGCATGTCGACCTTTCAGGAACAGATCATAAGCCTCCAAATTATTAGTTGGTTTCTCCTTTACTTTTTCACTTCCCGTCTGAATAAGAGAGGAATTTAACTCCTTGGCTACAATTTCAGCTACATTGCTTTGAATACCAAAAATATCATCCATACTTTCCACAAAGACTTTCGACCATACGTTTGTGTCTTTCAACGCATCAATTAACTGAACGGTGATCCTGACTTTGTTACCATGTGCCTGGGCACTGCCTTCCAGAATATATTTAACTCCTAACTCAGCCGCAATTTCCGGAGCCGATTTTGTGGTCTTTTTATACCGCATCACCGAAGTTCTGGATATCACTCTTAGTTGAGGTAAGGCAGAAAGTTCTATCAAAATATTTTCTGTAATTCCATCTGCGAAATATTCTTGATTAACATCTTGAGATAGACTGACAAATGGAAGGACGGCCAACGACTTATCAAGTATCTTTTGATCGGATTTGTTTTTAACTTCAGGAACACTTAAAACTTGTTCGGTTGTCTCTTCGGTCGAACCATCAAAATAAGCATCAGATGTTCTTTCAGGGTATTTGATCGCATTAATAATCTCCTTTATGGCATTGGCAACTTTATTAATCTGATCACGATAAAATAAGTTATTGGTATTGTCTTGACGATTATCGTCCGGACGAAGAGGTCGATTTACGCCAGGTGAACGGAAAATAAAATCAATAGAGCGCAGTTTCGAATGCATTTCTGCTTCAATTAAATTTCTGTCTTCCGGATCTAAATTATGGATGGTAACAGGTAGTATTCTACTGGCAACGTTTCCGTTTCGGAGTTTAATATCTCTACCCACACTGTCTGACAAGGCACTTTTGTTGAATGCACAAAATTCATTTTGCCAGGCAAAACTTCTCGGGTCGCAATAAATCTGTGATAGAATAGGAATAAAAATCAACGTTTTTAATTTCCCTTCCAGGCTCTTATCTACATTATGCGTTTCTAATAAACCATCAATAGGATTAGAATCAAAGTATATGGATATATCATCTTTAAAGGTACTCTCAATTTCATTTCTAAGCTCCGCCACAAAATCGGTAACCCACCCGTTGCTAGGCTGACCTCCCTGACCTTGCGAAGAGGAACTTAATGTACTACGATTATCCTTATGACGATACGAAATAAAAATATCATATTCATATCCAGAAATGATTGACGGCATATTGCCAAATATACTAACTTGTAATACTTCTGGCAATGAGCACTTTCGCAATTAATTGGGTTTGCCAGCCTAAATAATTTAGTGGTTTATTTTATGAAAATACAGCCTCTTTTTACGGAATATTTTTTACTCAGACTGTTAATTAACACCATTTCGATGGTGATTTTGATCCGTTTTATCTACTACCATATTTATTATAAGAGAGATTTTTTCTTCACTTTTTTTCTGATCAATTTCGTAGTATTCTTACTGGCTTTTATGTTAGAAAAGACCAGTGCCTTCAGCTCAATAAGCACGGCCTTTGGATTACTGGCTGCATTTTCCCTCCTGCGATTTCGTACCGAAACCATTTCCACAAAAGACATGACCTACCTTTTTATCATTATGACTTTTGGATTGATTAACTCGATTATGAACGGCACCTATGTGGAAATTATAGGACTAAATGCATTGATTATTGTGGCTGTCTATATCGTTGATGGGAACATTCTTATGCGTAATCAAAAAACAAAAATGGTTGAGTATGATGGTCTCGAAAATATCCAACCTGAAAAACATCCTTTACTTATTAAAAATCTGTGTCAGCGCACCGGTTTAAATATTCAACGTATTTCCATTGAACACATTGATCTGGTAAAAAATAAAGT
This sequence comes from uncultured Ohtaekwangia sp., assembly GCA_964349405.1. Taxonomy (GTDB): domain Bacteria; phylum Bacteroidota; class Bacteroidia; order Cytophagales; family Cyclobacteriaceae; genus ELB16-189. Next base: position 38,932 of record CAYGGY010000036.1, read on the forward strand.
TGAGATAAAAATTTACTATAATTAACCCTTTAATTGACATCCTCCGTAAACAGTATTATATGAATCAAAAAATAAGAAGTATTCTCGTGATCAATTTATTCACGCTATCTCTACTTACTAGTTACCTGGTTCATGCTCAACAAATTCTGGTGTCCCCCTATCTACAACCGGGCAATGCCTCAACCTTAAGTAAAGAACAAAAGACGCTGATTTGGCAAACCGATAGTATACCGGGAAATTACAATGTGGAATTTTCATTAGCCACTGCAGGACAAAAGGTATCTAAAGCGAAAGTATCGGTCGTTAAATTATATTTAAATAACAAAACCACTTTTTTATATCGTGCCAATCTAACCAGTCTAAAATTTGACTCCCAATATACTTATAAAGTTTCTTCCAACAATCAATCAATATCAGAAGGATATTTTAGCACGCGCACAAAAACGAAGGAGACAAAATTTGTAGTCTTTGGAGATTGTGGTGCGGGAACTCCACAGCAAGCAGAAATAGCCTATCAAGTATCATTACAAAAACCACAGTTTGTTTTAGTCACTGGAGATAACGTATATCGAAGTGGATTAGAAAGTGAATATCGTAAGAATTTTTTCCCCTACTATAATGCGAGCGAAACTACCCCACTTTCGGGAGCACCGCTAATGAAATCTATTCCATTTTATATGCTGGTAGGAAACCATGATGTGTATGGTGCAGATTTCGAAAAAACTCAGAATGGACTTGCTTACTTTTATTACAATGATCTTCCCTTGAATGGCCCGCTCACCGAGCTAACCGTTGAAGCAAAGGGGAGTGCTGATCAAATTAAAACATTTAAATCAAATACCGGTTCTCGCTTTCCCAGAATGTCCAATTTTTCATTCGATCAGGGCAATGTACATATCGTTTGTATCGATGCCAATCCGTATACAAATCCGCTAGATCCGACACTGGTTCAATGGCTGGCGGAAGATTTGAAAACCAGCAAGGCAGAATGGAAAATTGTATCCTATCATCACCCTGGTTTTAATTCAAGCAAAGCGCATTATGATTATCAACAAATGCGCTTATTATCTCCTGTCCTGGAACAACTTCAGGTAGATTTAGTACTTACAGGACATGTACACAATTACCAACGTAGCGTTCCGTTGACGTTTGATCCCAAAAGAGATTCGACAGGCACACGTTATGTAATTTCTCCGGAAGGAAGAGTAGATGGAAAATTTACACTTGATGAGAAATATGACGGCATTATCAATACTAAGCCGAATGGAATTATTTATATTGTATCCGGTGCTGGTGGAGCTCCCCTATACGATCCTATATTAAGCGGTAACCCTGAACTTTGGAAACACGATCCACAACAAAATTGGGTGCCCTTCACAACAAAAATAGTTTCTGACATACACTCTTTTACGTTGATTGAAACAAGTGGCAAAAAATTAACATTAAAGCAACTGGATGCTAAAGGAATTATTTTTGATGAGATTACTGTAACAAAGTAGTTTTGTTATTTAAAAACAACCCGATACAATCCGGTATTTTCCGTTTCTTCTGGCAATTGAATCGCTCCCACATAATCCAACTGAAATTTCTTTGGATGTAAAGCTAGTACAGCTGCGAAACCAGTACTTGAACATATACTTCCCTTCGGAGCATACTGACTAATGGCACGAAGAAATTTAATGTTTACGTCCTCATTCGTTGAATTTAAATATATAGGGGCTACGTGTAAACCAATTCGTAAGGGTTTTTCTGGTTTAAAAGGTGCGGTGCTATTCCAGATGGAACGTACCAGATCCATAAGTGCTATTTCAGAATCCAATGCCATCACCAATCGGCCATCAGTAATTTTCAATACTTTAAAAGAAAGTTGATGGTCTTCTTCATACGCACTTGCCATTTTTTCAATTCTCTCTTGTTCGATGGTATGAAGCTCCTGCAATTCTATACAAGCCATAAACATTACAGGTCTCTCATTAATTCTGGGTAATTCGATCCTGTTGAAGTTGGATAATGAAGCAACTATCTCTTTCGGATTATACATCGTATCCGGATTTATATTGGTATGCTTCTGAGGATAGGGCCACATCTGTATCGTATCTCTGGTGCCACCCTCCTTTTGTTTTAAATCAAATTCTGAAAGAACAGTAAGTAGAAATGGTTCTTGATGATAGGTTTGACTTCTCAACACAGCAGAACCAAAAATAACTTTACCCAGCAAAGAGAACAGATCATCATTGCCTCCATAACCATCCTTAGTAATAAATTTAATTGGAAATTTAATGGTCAACTCATTAAAACGATTCACCCAATGTTCCCCGGCAAACCGAAGGCTAGTGTTAATAAAATCTTCTTTCGAAAATGGTATTAATACGTGTACTTCCCCTCCTTCTTCAGCCATCGCTTCGGCAAACAGGATGTCTGCACCACTGGCTAATGAGCAATATCCGATACTGGCATGTAAGGTACGAATGGCGGCTTTAATAGCATCCTTAACCTTGCTTTCAATAATCATAGGAAACCGAGGTGTTTGACGATTGGGGGCATCCACCATGTGCCCGGCAAATGCTACCACTTCAGGTGGGGCAAAAATCCGAAGCACTTCTTTGGGAACAGGCACATAGTGATTGAGTAACCATAACTGATTATGTACACTGATAACTTTACCCCAATCATTGCCAGCCAGTTGGCGTGCCTTAATATAAAATTCGACACAACGTTCTCTGTTCTTGATAAGTAAATACGCTTCCGCTAAAGTTGCCAACTCCCAAAAATCAATGGAATCAGTATCAATTAATTTTATAATAGCGTTGGCAATCTCTCTGCCCTGCATGGCACGTCCGGCAATGGCAGACATGGTAGCTGCATTAATTCCTGTGTAATAATTTTTTGTTACCGAAAAGTTTTTTGTGTAGGTATCCCGGGATAGAATTGCATACTTGGAATCCTGATGTTTTTTAAAAAGTTCTTTATAAATGCCTCCCAATATTCCTGCCGTTTCTGAGTCTTCCGGATTTCTTCGATACGCTAAATCAAGATGGGCTAATGCTAATTCGGGAGAACCTGATTTTGACAGACTTAGAGCTAGTAACTGATCTACCCGTAAATGATCAACATCGGGATTATCTTTGATACGCAATGCAAGCTCTCTCGCTTCCATGTATCGGCCATGGTTAACCAGATCCTCAATCGCAGAAACAAATTGATAATTATCTTCCATTCAAAACCAGCTTCGCATTTAATAGTGCTTTAAATATAAGTAATAGTATCTCCAATATGATTTGATGACTAAAATAAATCCTGATGCGAAAATTAATATATTTACCCGAATAGAAATAACATGAATTGGCTCACTCAAAAACGTATTGTAATAATAGGTGGTACCACCGGAATCGGACTCTCCGCAGCAGTCGCTTTTGAAAAAGAAGGCGCACAGGTAGTGGTCGTGGGGCGCGATCGGGAGAACTCAAAAAAAGCTGAACAACTGATCGGTGAAAATGGAATATCCTTTATTGGCGATGCCGTATCAGAACAAACTGCTGCTAAGGCAATCTCCCTATGCGAAGAAAAGTTTGGTGGATTTGATGGACTGTATCATGTTGCCGGTGGCAGTGGAAGAAAATTCGGAGACGGACCGTTGCACACAATGACACTAGAAGGCTGGAATAAAACGCTTGAGTTGAACCTTACATCCCTGATGCTTTCCAATCGCGCTGCAATAAATGCTTTTAAGAAAAATAAAACCACTGGCACAATCGTAAACATGGCCTCAGTACTGGGATACTCACCATCACCAAAACATTTTGTAACCCATGCGTATGCAGCTTCCAAATCTGCCATCATTGGATTTACTCAATCCATAGCATCGTATTATGCAAGTGAAAATATTCGGGTCAATGCCATTGCTCCTGCCTTGGTGGAAACACCCATGGCACAGCGTGCCGCCAATGACGAAACAATACAAGCCTTTATAAAAACCAAACAGCCTCTGGATGGTGGCCGAATAGGATCTCCAACCGATTTAGATGGTGCTGCCATTTATTTTATGTCTGACTATTCTAAATTTACCACCGGTCAAATTCTTTCCGTAGATGGCGGATGGCATTTATCTGAAGGACAATATTAAATTAATCGTATGACCCAACTTTCTATCGGTATTGATTTAGGATGCACCAACATAAAAGGTGTCTTAATTGATGTGGATGGAAATATTCTGGAGCAGCATCGACAAGAAACCATTGAACAAGATGATCAACATTGGAAGAGTGCTGTTGCTGCCATGATAAAAAAACTCCAACGTATATCTTCCGCCAAAATAAAAAATATCGGTTTATCCGCGCCCGGTTTGGCAAACTCCGAGAACACCTTCATATCATTTATGCCAGGTCGTTTACCCGGACTTGAAAATTTTAACTGGACAACCTTTACAGGTGAACGAATTTATGTTCTCAATGATGCCCACGCGGCACTCATGGCCGAAGCAGCATTTGGTGCCGCCAAAGGAATGCAACATGCCATTCTTCTAACATTAGGCACCGGTGTAGGCGGTGGCATCTTGATTAATGGTCAATTATATCAGGGGCTTTCTCAAATGGCCGGACATCTGGGACACACCACCGTGGATGCAGACAATCCAAACATGGATGTAACTAATATGCCCGGTAGCATTGAAGAAGCCATTGGAAATCTTTCAATTACACAGCGTTCAATGGGGAAATTCAATACCACCTTTGAGGTAGTGGACGCTTACAAACGAGGCGATTCATTTGCCTCGTGGTTGTGGTTATCTTCTGTGCGTAAACTGGCGATAAGTATTGCTTCAGCAATTAATGTATTATCACCGGAAGCTGTTATTATTGGAGGCGGCATTTCCCTTGCCGGAGATGACTTAACCAAACCACTCAATGATTTTCTGGATCTTTATGAATGGAGGCCCGGTGGTAAAAAAACACACGTGAAACTTGCACAATTTTCAGATCTTGCAGGGGCAATGGGTGCTGCCGGTTTTGCGTTATCCAAATCAAAATAAAAAATGACTCCAACACAGGATTATCTCAATAAATGTAAACGCATACTTGATGTGGTTTCTCAGCAAGAAACAGAAATTCTAAAGGCTGCACAATGGTTTTCAAAAACCATTCTTGCCGGACGCATGGTTCATGTGTTTGGCTCCGGTCATAGCCGCATTATGGTAGAAGAAATGTGGCCTCGGTATGGATCCTTTCCTGGATTCAATCCCATTGTTGAGTTGTCGTTAACCTTTCACAATCTTGTGGTGGGCGCTAATGGTCAGCGTCAGGCTATGTTCCTTGAAAATGTTTCGGGCCTTGCGGAGCGCATCCTTCGCAATTTTGATATCACTTCAGCAGACACGGCTTTGATCATTTCTTCTGGAGGCTCCAACATCGTACCTATTGAAATGGCAGAACAGTTTCAAAAGCGAAACGTGAAGGTAGTCGCACTCATCACCAAACAACATGCAGAAAAGAGTTCCAGTAAAAGAACAGACGGAAAAAAATTGTATGACTTTGCTGATCTGATTCTAGACACGGGTGCTCCTGTTGGAGATTCAATGGTAAAAATAGAAGGGTTAGATACACCGGTCTCACCTGGTTCCACAGTAGGTGGTGCCTTGCTGGTTAACTCCATAAAAGCAGAAGTAGCCCGTTTGCTCACCGAAGCCGGACAACCGCCCAAGGTATTAACCAGCGCCAATCTGGTTGGTGCAGAACGAGCAGTTCAATTGTTTGAAAGCGCGTATGATGAACACGCTCATCGCCTGGCAAAACTTTATCAACAGGTTGGAAATACTAAATCGTAAATCAAAAATTCTAATATTTTAATTTCTATGCAACCCATTCCTATTCGCACTACAGTTATTGGCAGCTATCCGTTTCCGGGATGGCTCGAATATGCTGTAAAAAATCTAAATGAATTTGGCAATGCCGATCGTGAAGAGATGATTGAAGATGCCGTGATTGCGGCTATTCATGATCAGGCGGCCGCTGGACTGGATGTGATTACCGATGGAGAGCAAACACGTCTTGATTTCAATCTTTCCTTTTATGGATTCATTAAAGGAATAAAAGAAAACACCGATGAGTTACGCAAGTTTGGGCCTCCTGCTCACGACCAGCGAGGGAAAAATTCTATCATCGATACATTGACTGCTCCTAATGGTCTTGGCACTGTAAAAGAATTTACACGATTACAAAAACTGGCTCCAGCCGGCCCGACATTAAAAGCAAGTATTCCTGGACCATACACATTAAGTGGACGATTACTACCCAATGAAAAATATAAAGATCGATATGCAATCACGGAAGCATTACTACCCATCATAAAAAAGGAACTGGAAGATCTGGTAGCCGCGGGATGTACGGAAATTACCGTAGATGAACCATCCATGAGTTGTTATGCGTATAAAGAAGACACGCAGCGTTTTGTAGAAATTTTCAATAGCACTGTAAGTAGTATTGTTGGCAAATGTCGCCTTTCCACACACTTGTGTTTTGGAAACTTCAAAGGAAGGCCAGTAGGTTATCGTAGCCTAAAACCGATGTTACCCGATTTTTTAAATCTAAATGTAAATGAAGTACACATCGAAATGGCCAATCGCGAATTTGCTGAGGTAGAGCTATTGGCCACCTTTGCTGAGAAGATGGATGTCGCGGTGGGTATTATTGATGTGAAGAACTATTATATCGAAACCGTTGAAGATGTTGAGGAAAGAATTCGCCAATGCCTGAAATATGTTCCCGCTGAAAAATTGGCCGTGGCACCAGATTGCGGATTAAGTCAAACAGCCCGTTGGGCATCTCGTCAAAAATTGGCGAATATGGTGAAAGGAGCACAAAAAGTGCGCGCTACTTTATAAGCCAATAGCATAAAGTAACTACAGAAAAATTAATATTGAATATCAATAGAATCAAGTAATAAGTATCCAGATTCAAGTATCGAAAATCAATGTTAATAAAACCTATTAATCAGGGAGAAAAGCTGGCAGATGAAATTCGCCTGGCCAGAAAGAAAGGCAATGCTGCTTCCTTCGATATTTGGTGGTTAGGGCAAAGTGGATTTCTTATTCAGTGGAACGGGTCCTGTTTATTGTTTGATCCATACCTCTCCGACTCCTTAACAAAGAAATATCTAAACACAAAAAAACCACACACTCGCGTGAGCGAGTTAGTAGTTGACCCTCACCTACTTGATTGCATTGATATCGTTACATCCAGTCATAATCATACGGATCACCTTGACGGAGAAACGTTAATACCATTATTCCAGGCAAATCCAACGATTCAGTTTATTATTCCTGAAGCCAATCGTGACTTTGTGGTTGATCGTGTAAAATGTAGCTATGACTTTCCTGTGGGTTTAAATGACAGGGAAAAAGTAGAGATGAAAGCATTCACCATTCATGGAGTACCCGCTGCTCACAATGAATTAGAAAGAGATGAATTCGGTCGTTGTAAGTTTATGGGCTTTGTAGTTCAGTTTGGTAAATGGACTGTCTATCACAGTGGCGATACGCTTTGGTATGATTCAATGGTAGACATTTTAAAACCGTTTCATGTAGATGTCGCCTTTCTACCTATTAATGGCAACGATCCTTCGAGAGGTGTGGCTGGAAATCTCAATACAGCAGAAGCTGCTCAATTAGGAAAGGCAATAAATGCTAAATTGGTTATTCCACACCATTATGATCTTTTCGAATTTAATACAGCAAATCCCAATGATTTTGCTGCTTCCGCCAAGTTGGAACATCAACCATATTGTATTCTTAAATTAGGTGAACGTTGGCAAAGTGATAAAATTGAAGAGTAAAAATGGATCACACTATGTAGGAAGTTAAATCACAAATTGTAATTTGGAACTCGCAAATCGCACCACGTAAATTGTAAATCTTAGATTAATATGAACTCTCTTGTAATCGATTCAACCGCTATCCGTAATCAGTTTCCTTCACTTCAAAGAAAACATAATAGCCAACCTATGGTGTATCTGGATGGCCCAGCGGGAACTCAAGTCCCTCAATCAGTCATCGACAGCATCACACATTACTATAAAAACTCCAATGCTAACTCGCACGGCACCTTTATAACTACCAATGAAACCGACCAGGTTATTCATCATATGAGAACCTGCATGGCCGCTTTACTTGGTGCTGAAAGTGAAAGTACTATATCAATCGGTCAGAATATGACCACTATAAATTTTGCACTGGCACGTGCCATTTCTAAAGTGTTAAAGCCTGGAGATGAAGTACTGATTACACAACTGGATCACGAAGCCAATCGTGGCCCTTGGCTTACCTTAAGAGATTTTGGTGTAAAAGTGCGAGAGGTCCGTCTGCAACCCAATGGTGTTTTGGACTATGACGATTTTACAAACAAAGTAAACGAGAATACACGATTGGTCTGCATGGGCATGTCGGCCAATAGTATTGGCACCGTTAATAATTTTAAGTTCGCCCGCGAACTTACCTATCGATACAATGCCTGGCTGTTGCTGGATGCCGTTCATTATGCACCTCACTTCTCTATTGATGTACAAGATATTGGTTGCGATTTTCTGCTTTGTTCCGCGTATAAGTTTTACGGACCACATGTAGGTATCCTTTACAGCAAGCCCGGTCTTTTGGATCGACTTCCAACCGATCACCTTCGCACAGCGGGACAAACAGCACCTGATAGTATTGAGACAGGCACCTTGAATCATGCAGCCATCGCTGGTGTATCGGCTGCTGTTGAATTCATTGCCAGTCTTGGAAACGGAAATTCATTGAGAGAGAAATTAATCAATGCCTATCATAAAATCAGCACGCATGAATTTTTACTCGCCAGCAAGTTATATACAGGACTAAAACAAATTCCAGGCGTGACTATGATTGGTCAGGATTTTTCATCCAACAGCCGTACCCCTACCCTTTCATTTACAGTAGAAGGAAAAAATCCTACACATGTCTGTGAGCACCTCGCCAAGAAAAATATTTGCGCCTGGGACGGACATTTCTACGCAATCCGTGCGATTGAAACACTTGGACTGTTAGAACGCGGTGGTGTTACCAGAATAGGAGTCTCCGTGTATAATACCATGGAGGAAATTGATCTTACGTTAGCTGAAGTTGAAAAAATTGCTAGAAGCTAATAGTGATTAAATAAAATATCATTCTTCTCTTATCGTAGGATGATATTTTATTTCTTCAAACACAAATCAATTGCATCGCGCAAGACGGCAGCGGAAGTGCCCAGTGGATCTGCCTCATAATTTTTCATGGAAATAGATTCATAAAAATCTGTATTTAATTCTATACCCATTTCCCAACCATCACACATTCCTAAAAATGAATTAGCTGCAACTTCGGTGGGCTTCACAGATAGCTTCCAGGAATCTCCATCAGGTTCGGCAATAGCCAACAATTTTATTTTATTACCCCGCGATCTGGCAGCTAACAGTTGATCTGGATTTACATACTGAATCCCTTCCACTTCAATATCATGAATGGAGCCCATATAAGTTGTAAACGACTTCATGATGATGTATAATTTATTGGCTGTATCATGACCATTCACATCATGAGAAGGATCGGCTTCTGCGGCACCCAATCGCTGAGCTTCTTTGATGGCATCTTCAATCGATCCGCCATTTTCTAACTCACGCAAAATATAGTTTGTCGTGGCATTAAATATTCCGCGTAAGCGCAGTAGTGATGCGGCCTTTAAATCCCGTTTCAATACATTGATTACAGGAAGTCCGCCACAAACTGTTGAACTATATGCAATGCCACCGCCATTTTTGCTAGACAATTGATGCAATTCGTCAAGGGCAAAAATCAACGGTGCCTTGTTGGCAAAAACTACCGACCATCCTTTATCTAAAGCATTTTTAGCAACTAATAATCCCGGATTGCCATCGATCAGATTGCCAGGAGAACTATCAATTAATAAATCCGCCACAATCAAATCAGTAATATTTTCCACAGTAATGTGCTCTTGAAATCCGATCAATGAATGAACCTTACCCTTTTCTTTTTTTAGTTGGATTAGTTCTTCATAATTAAATCCATTCGCATTCGTAGCGACACCAGAGGAATCGGCTACTGCTGTAATCTTAAACACAAGATTATACTTCTCAATAATTTCCTGGTGCTTACCGGCAAGAATTTTTAGCAAGCCAATATTAACAGTGCCTAACCCCAATAATATTGTATCAATGCTTCTCATAGCATATAAAATTTCGTTAAAAGTTATTTACGGCAAATAAGAAATTATAA
>CAYGGY010000037.1:0-47819 GCA_964349405.1 uncultured Ohtaekwangia sp.
AGTGCGCTACGTTCGGGACGTAGAGGTCGCTGGTTCGAATCCAGTCATCCCGACTAAAGGATTTTTAATGATTACCAAGTCAGTCAATAATTATTTCAATAGCCTATTGATAGATGGACTCAATCAGTTTAACTCTTTTACATCTGTGATGATAAAATAGGATTTATATTTTTATCCAGTTCAAATTGTCTATTTGATTTAGGTTTGAATAAAATGGCAAATACATTTTAAAGGAAAGTCTGCAAGTGCACGTAACAGCAGAACGAGGAAGGAAGGTAAAATATAAAACCTGAAGTTTTTTTGTGAAGTGGCTTTTTGTTCATTCTTCATATTTATAACCGAAACCATAAATCGTTTTTATGTAATTGTGACAACCACTCTTGTTCAATTTCTTTTTCAGGTTTTAACATGGATATACAAAACCCCAATATTTTCCAGCATATCGGACAAAACACCTGAACGATGTTGGCTATTGAATCTCTTAAAATTACCTTTCCTGCATTTTTATAGTAAGAAAAGCAACAGTTCATACCTTTTCCTGGTAAGTGTCAAAAGAAGATCGTGAACAGTGGCAATTTGAGCCGACTAATCAATCACCAATTCATTAAAAGTAATTTTATTAGAGCTGTGAAAATATTTTCGACTGATCAATGCCTCTACACGAGCGCCTAGCTCGGTCAGATGAAATGGTTTAGCCAGGTAGTCATCAGCACCAAGCTTTAACCCTTTAATGCGATCTTCCACCGTGTCTTTTGCGGAAATGATAATTACCCCTTCCATTTTTCCTTCCTCTTTTAAGTCGCTCTAAAATAGTTAGGCCGTTTCCATCGGGCAATGTGATAGCTAACAAAATGCAGTCATAATCATGAAACAAAATTCTTTCTATGGCGGATTCGAACCTGGAAGCTACCTCGCCTTGGTATCCTTCACGATTCAACTATTTCACAATACGCTCAGCGAGCTCTTTCTCGTCCTCCACAACTAATAATTTCATAATGCAAACGATAACAATATTTTGAAATTATTTAGAAGATTATCGAACCATGTTCTCTTGTTAAAAAAAAGAGAATACTATAAAAACCTTGTTGCTGATATCAAGAGATGTTTACCACCCCATAAAGGGTATCTATTTCCTAAAAAGGGAGATAGGGCTATTCTGAATTTCAAAGAAGCACGTCAATGTTTTAATTCTTTGTAGTGTTATCAAAGACCGTTAATTTCGCACTTTCAAAATTTAAAATCTTATTATGAAATATTTATTCATGTTTTTGCTTGCTGGCCTGATGTTCGCATCATGCTCAAAAAATGAGCAAGCCGCATCAGAAACGTACACAGGAAAAGTTATTGAGTCTGAAAAGCAAAAATTCGGCATTGACACAATTACTACTGAATTAACAAACCCCTGGGGTATTGCCTTCTTGCCCGATGGAAGAATCTTAGTGACCGAACGAGCCGGTGAAATAAGAATCGTAAAGGACGGTAAATTGCAAGCAGAAAAAATTGGCAATGTGCCGGCCGTATTTGCAAACGGACAAGGTGGTTTAATGGATATCAAGTTACATCCTGATTATGCCACTAATGGTTGGATCTACTTCACATTTGCAAAGCCCGGTGAAGGTGGTGGTGGCACTGTAGTGGCCCGTGCAAAACTGGATGGAAATAATCTTACCAATATCGAAGAGTTGTTTAGTGCGTTGCCGTTGGTAGGTTCTGGTGCTCACTTTGGCTCACGCGTGGTGTTCGATGGAAAAGGATATATTTTCTTTAGCTCGGGCGAACGCGGCACAAAAGAAAATGCGCAAGACCTCACCAACCACTTGGGGAAAATTTTACGCTTGCATGAAGACGGAAAAGTGCCCACCGATAATCCATTTGTAAATACTCCCAATGCAAAACCAGAGATCTGGAGCTATGGACACCGCAATCCTCAGGGACTTGTTTATGACAACGCTACCGAGACTTTATGGGATGTTGAGCACGGCCCAATGGGGGGTGACGAACTGAATAAAGTTGAAAAAGGAAAGAATTATGGATGGCCGGTAATCACTTATGGAATGAATTACGACAGTACATCCATCACCGACATCACTGAAAAAGAAGGTATGGAACAACCTGTTTTTTATTGGAAGCCTTCCATCGCAACCTGTGGGTTGGCGTTAGTCACCAGTGATCAATATCCTGCGTGGAAAGGAAACCTGATGGTGGGCGCGTTAGCCTTGCAACATGTAGCACGTGTAGAGTTGGATGCGCAAGGAAAATTTGTGAAACAAGAAAGACTCCTTGAAAAAATGGCTCGCGTTCGCGCGATCGAACAAAGTCCCGATGGATATCTTTATGTAGCGACCGAAACACCAGGCATGCTGCTCAGGTTGGTTCCGGTGAAATAAGTATTTTTGAATTTAATTAAGAGGCTGTCTCAAAAGGATAGCCTCTTTTTTTTGGGGTGAATGAAAATCTTCAGTCTTGTTAATCAACCTGCTATTCCAGCTTCCTATGAAAAAACAAATCATAATCCGGTAGCAACTCCGGATGAGCAATTTTTACCAGATCTTTTAAAACTAAATCGGGACGTAGGTAACCCAACTCTAAATATTCACTTCCACCTTTTGCTCCCTTTCGTGCATTGTAAGTGTAAACTTGCTTTTGACCAAATGGCCTGAAAAGACTATAGCGTGTCTCCATTGCTTTTATCTCCTGTAAAGAATTAAAAGTGCCCACTCCAATCCAAAGATCTGCATCCTTCGCTTTGGTGTATACTGATTCAAAACTTAGTTCCAAAAACCCATTTGATTCCGTTTCTTTCCACAAATAATCCATGCCTGCATCCTCAAACAATTGGGCGGCATTATTTTTACCTGCTGGCATAAACCACGCATCACCATACACAATACCGCTCAATACCGTGGGCTTTTGCTTAATGTCCTTGGTCAATGCCAACGTAGACAGATATTCTTTTTCAACGATAGAAAATACTGAATCGGCTTCTTTTTCTTTGTCAAAAAACAAGGCTACGAATTTAATCCACTCTGCTCTTCCCAATGGATGTTTCTCCAGGTATTCAGCATTGATCACCACTGGAATTCCAAGTTCACGTATTTTTTTTAACTGTCCCAAATCATTGCTCATGGTATATCCCATCACCAACTCTGGGTGTAAGGAGAATAACACCTCCACGTTCATTCCTTTATCAATGCCTAAATCGGTGACGAGTCCATTATCAACTCGCTTTCGCATTATCTCCGAACTGATATAATCCGTAGAAGGGAAACCGATAAGAGAGTTTGTCTCACCTAAGTAATCAAGTAATGGAATGTGCGTAGTGGAAGTGCATACTATTGTTTTGATTGGAGTGCGAATCACTTGAGTATTTTCATCATGGGCTGGCACTTCTTCATCAGCAGGCACCAACATGTATTGATAACCTTCTTGCGCGCCTTGATAGGGATAGTTAACGGTCACGTATTTCACGTTGCCTACACTACGCCACGCAAAACCCGATGCGTATTTTAATGAAACAGGTTGACTTTCTGCATGATTACTTTCTTTGTTGGTGGTGCATGAGAGTGTAAATAAAATGAGTAAAAAATATAGAAAATTTAACTTTTGCATATGCATTGGTGAAAGGAAAGTTCTTATGCTTAAAATCATAGTTGCAAGATTAATAAATTAATTATGTTTGCACCCGTATTGCGGTCCTCGATTTATTATCGGGGTTAAAAGGGAACTCTGTTAAAATCAGGGGCTGTTCCCGCAACTGTAATTCCGATTCTGTTTAAAGCAGAAAACTTTTATTCACTTGCCATTGTCCGCCTGCTGGCGAATGAGAAGGCGAATAAAAAAATCGGAAGAGCCAGGAGACCTGCCTTAATACAAATCTATTTCAGTGCTTCGGGTAAAAAGCGACTGTGATTCATTTGATCGCTGTGATTGTTTTTATTGCAATCACTTTCATCATCGTTTCATTTCAGCCTTTTACTCTTTTTTCAAACCTTTAAACTTTTTCTACCATGAAAAAAGAGAGAAAAGTATGGGCAATCACTTCAATTGTCCTTTGGATGTTGGCTCCAAACCAAACTAATGCTCAACAAGATTCATTAAAAACCCGTCAACTTCACGAAGTAGTAGTCACTGCTACTAAATTCCCCAAGAATCAAAGTGAGACAGGTAAGGTACTCACTATAATTGGTGAAGATATACTCAAACGCAGCGCTGGAAAAGACATCGCACAATTGCTGAATGAACAAGTAGGTATGGCGGTGAGTGGTTCCAACAGCAACACCGGAAAAGATAAGTCGGTGTATCTGAGAGGAGCAAAAAATGATTATACATTAATCTTATTGGACGGGGTTCCATTAAATGATCCTTCCGGCATTTCGGGTGGGGCGTATGATCTCAGGTTGATTTCATTAGATCAGGTGGAACGAATTGAAATTCTGAAAGGAAGTCAATCCACGTTGTATGGCAGCAATGCCATGGCTGGTGTTATCAACATCATCACCAAAAAAAGTGAAGAGAAAGGCATTGGTTTTTTTGGCACCATCGGCTATGGCAGTTACAACACGATGAAAGGAAGTGCCGGCATTCGGGGCAACAGCAAGTATGTAGGTTACAACGCCAGTTACTCCGGACTGAGCACGGACGGGATCAGCGAAGCGAAAAATACAGGCACAACCCCTTTCGACAAGGATGGTGTTAAACAAAATGCCTTTCAAACTTCTGTTGACGTCAAACCTACTGCGTCCTTATCCATAAAGCCATTTTTTCGCTACACAAAGTTTAATGGTAAATATGATGGGGGCTCATTTACCGATGACTTGTTGAATACCTATCATGCCACCTTACTTAACACGGGCACTCAAGCGACTTATTCGCTAAAAAACGGAGCTATTCATTTTCAATATGCCTATGACCAGAGCGACCGTACTTATGATGGTACCTATGGAAAAAATGAATACACCGGGAAATTTCATCATACTGAAATTTTTGCCAATCATACTGTTAATGATCATCTTCAGTTTTTAACAGGCATCACACGACAGGATTACAAGATGCTTGACAAGAAGGCAGCTGAAATTGATCCTTCCGTAGTAATCCTCAGCCCATACCTGTCACTCTTTAGCCGGTTTGGAAACTTCTCTGCAGAACTTGGTGGTCGGTATAACCATCACACGAAGTTTGGAGAAAACTTTACATATAGTTTTAATCCATCCTACCTAATGAAAAATGGGGTTAAAGTATTTTTCAATTCATCCACCGGCTTTAAAGCGCCATCGCTCTATCAGTTGTACGGTCAGTATGGAGCCAACCCTCAACTGAAACCGGAAAAAAGTTTGAGTAATGAAATTGGTTCACAATGGCTCTCTCCAAACAAGAAGGTAGAACTTCGTGTGGTTGCCTTCACAAGAAGCATAAAAGATGTGATTATCTATGCCTATCCTGCCAGTATCAACCTCGATAAACAAAATGATCAGGGGTTTGAATTGGAATCTTCTTTTATGCTGAGTTCTAAATTAAATGCAAAAGCTTTCTATTCATTTGTTGATGGTGATGTAAAAACAAAATTGTATGGTAAGGATACCACGTACAACAATTTATTTCGCAGACCAAAGCACATGGTTGGTCTCAATCTCGGATATCAGGTAACTACGCAGACCTATATTAGTTTAAACTCCAAGTTCTTTGGGAAAAGAAAAGACTTGTATTTTAATATGGATACATACACCAATCAATCCGTTAACCTGACAGCCTATACCTTACTTGATGTTTATGCAGAATATCGATTGAAAAAAATGAAAGCTACTTTCTTCACTGATATTAAAAATATTCTAAACACGAACTACGAGGAAGTGTATGGCTATAATACCATGGGAATAAATATAAACGCAGGCGTTAATGTTAGATTTTAAAAATTGATAACATGGAGGTAAATCCAGATAGGCTTCGCATAAAAGAAGGAGAAGATTACTATCTTGAAGGCGGGCTTATGGTTTTTACTTCCGCCTATCATCTTAAAAGGGGCTTTTGCTGCCAGAATTCCTGTCGGCATTGCCCCTTTAAATCAATTACAGAAAAATCTAAGAAGACAAAAAATCAAGAATAACTTCGTTTGCAGCGCGCGAAGGGAGAATTGCTTTATTGAGAATCTGATCTTCCAGCAATTTAATTTTAGAATTAATCTTTTGTGATTGGGTCAATTGCTGAATGAGCAATTGCTGTATGCTTTCGCGAAACCAAATCAGATCTTGTTGCTTGCGCTGATAATCAAAGTAATGATTGCTCCGGGTAAACTGCTCGTATTCCCGAATAAGATTCCAGGTTTCTTTAATTCCCTTTTTTTCCAATGCTGACGAGGTGAGTACAGCCGATTTCCATTTCGAATCGGATTGAGAAAATAAATGAAACGCGTATTGAAAGTCGGCACACGCCTGATTTGCGCGAATAGTATTATCCCCATCGGCCTTGGTGATTACAACCCCATCGGCCATCTCCATAATTCCTTTTTTTATCCCCTGCAATTCATCGCCTGCACCGGCCAGCATGAGCAATAGAAAAAAATCAACCATGTTTCGCACGGCTGTTTCTGATTGCCCTACACCGACTGTTTCGATAATGATGATTTCAAACCCCGCTGCCTCACACAATAAGATAGCTTCACGTGTGCGATCGGCAACGCCACCCAAGGTAACACCTGCTGCTGTCGGACGAATGAAAGCCAGTGGGTCTCTGGCCAATTCTTCCATGCGTGTTTTATCACCTAAAATACTTCCCTTGGTTTTTGCGCTGCTAGGGTCGATGGTTAGTATGGCAATCTTCTTTGATAACGATGTGAGGTATTTGCCAAAGGCTTCAATAAAAGTACTTTTGCCAACTCCTGGCACACCGGTAATTCCAATTCGTATTGAATTACCAGCGAAAGGAAGTAGTTTTTCAATTAGTTGTTCGGCTAATTTCCTATCCTTATCCAGTTTGCTTTCTGCTAATGTAATAGCTTGAGCAAGTATCACGATATTGCCTCGCGAGATTTCATGAATAAAATCCTGTAAAGGAAGCCTACTGATCATCACGTTTTTCAAAAGAGTATGTGAATCATTGGTTAAATTTCTAAATTTACTTAAGAACTTCCTGCTTATGAAAAGATTTTGGCTTCAATGTCTCTATATCACGCTGTTTGTGTTCCTCATGATGTTGGGGGTTAGTAAGATTACCGATTTCAAACTATTCAATGCATTTGACCCCATCTCACAGGCATTGACCGACTTTGAAATGACCGACTACGCGTTTTCAAAATTAAGAAATGACCCATCCGTTGACCAGCGTATAGTAATAGTAAATATTGGAAATCTTAATCGAGGTGAGGTTGCACAACAAATTAATATCATTAGACAATTTAAGCCCAAGGTAATTGGGATAGATGGTTTCTATAATTGTGAGGGGCGCCTACGTGATAGCATTAACTGTCCGCAACTGCTGGATACGTTGGGAAATCTAATGCTTGAAGATGCCATTAAACAAGCAGGCAATGTGGTGTTGGTTTCAAAGCTGCTTCAAAAAACAGCAACCTCACTCGATACTGAAGCAATAGACGTATATGATTCCATGGAATACTCGGATATTGTTTTCAGTTTATATGCCAGAAATGGATTTGCCAACCTGGTAACTGATCCTCCTGCGGTGTATCAGGAAGATGTGAAACAATGCCGTTCTTTCATTCCAAAATATACAATGTATGATGATGAACACCTGGCCTTTGGGGTAGCAATGTGTATGCAATTCGACTCGGCCAAGACGAAGCGATTCTTATCCAGAGACAATGAAGAAGAATTTATTAATTACCGTGGCAATGTTGAATTTCAAGATATCCGGTTAAAAACGCTCGCAGATAAGGAGACATCCACCACTAATTACCCTCAAATGTTTTCCGCGTTGGATGTAGATCAACTTTTTAACCTTGATTTTGACTCATCACTCTTTAAGGATAAGATTGTAATTTTGGGTTTTCTTGGAGGATATTTTGGTGATCCTTCGTGGAACGATAAATACTTTACTCCTTTGAATAAGAAAGTAGCGGGCCGTGCCAATCCGGATATGTTTGGTGTGGTTGTTCATGCCAACATTGTGGCCATGATACTAAATGAAGATTATGTTAATGCCCTTACTGAGTGGCAGAAATATGCCATTGCTTTCCTGATTTGTTTTTTTACGGTGGCGCTCTTCATCACCATTGATGTAAAGCTACCCGCGTGGTTTGATACGCTCTCTGTAACCATTCAGGTTGTGCAGATTCTGGCGATATCTGGTTTGATTGTATATTTCTTTGCTTACTTCGCCTTCAAATTGGATCTTACTATTACTCTAGCTGCGGCTGCACTGGTGGGCCCCAGTTATGATATTTATAAAGGTTTCCAGAACCAAATAACCATTTGGCTTTATAAAAGGAAGCTTACAAAAAATGAAAACGAGGTATTAAACAAATGAAGTCGAATTTGGCACGATTTTTTACTACCTTCGAATTGTAAATCTTTTAAAAACCATGAAAAAAAGCAGATTTTTAGTTATAGTTGGCTTTTTACTTGCGAACACGCTCGCCTATAGTCAGGATTACACTTTTCGTGTACTGGCAACCAAAGGATCAAATGAAATGAAATCGGGCGATACTTGGCAACCCATAAAAACTGGCGCAAGTCTTAAAGTCGGTGATGAAATTAAGATCACCGAAAATGCTTCTATCGGGTTGGTTCACAAATCCGGTAAACCCTTGGAAGTTAAGAAGGCAGACACTTACAAAATAGCTGATCTTGATGCTAAAATGACCGCAGGAGGGTCAAGTGTACTTAACAAATACACCGATTTTATTTTGAGCAGTAACTCCGCAGAAGCAAAGAAAAACAGACTAAGTGCAACCGGGGCGGTTCATCGCGGCCTTGAAGACATTAAAGTTTACCTTCCTGAAAATCAGAATGCTGAAATCTTTAATAACATCGCTTACGTGAACTGGGAAGCAAAAGGTGGCGCACCCTTCATCGTTTCTTTCAAAAACATGTTTGATGAAGAATTAATGAAAATTGAAACTCCAGAAACTTCAGTAAGAGTAGATTTGAATGATCCTAAGTTTGCAAATGAAACAGCCATCCTGGTCGAAGTAAGATCTAAGTCAGATGGGAAGAGCAAATCGGAACAACATTTAATCAAGAAACTATCGCAAGGACGGCAAGATTCAATTAAGAAATCCTTTACGGAATTAAACAACGAATTAGGACCCGAGGCTGCTGAATTAAATAAATTGATTCAGGCATCCTTCTTTGAACAAAATAAATTATTCATAGATGCCATTACTGCCTATGAAGAAGTTATTAAAATGGCTCCTGACAATAGTTCTTATAAGGAAGCCTATGAAGAATTCTTATTACGCAATAAGTTGAAGAGTCAGAAATAGGAATATGATTCCTGTTTAGAGAAAAGCCCCACAATACGTGGGGTTTTTTATTGTACCTATCCCTTCCTCTAATGCTTGTCAGGCAATTATATTCTCCTAATTTTGTGCACAAACCTTTCTGACATGAGTGTATTAGTAAATAAAGATTCCCGAATAATAGTACAAGGATTTACTGGCACCGAAGGCACCTTTCATGCCGGCCAAATGATTGAGTATGGAACCAATGTAGTTGGAGGGGTGACACCCGGAAAAGGTGGCCAGGTGCATTTAGGAAGACCAGTTTTTAACACCGTTAAGGAAGCAGTTGAAAAAACGGGTGCAGATGTGTCTATCATTTTTGTTCCTCCTGCATTTGCAGCTGATTCAATTATGGAAGCAGCAGAAGGCGGAATAAACGTTATTGTGGCCATTACGGAAGGAATTCCGGTAAAGGACATGATGATTGCCAAAAAATATGTGAAAGAAAGAGGCGTTACACTGGTTGGACCCAATTGCCCTGGAGTAATTACACCAGGAGAAGCTAAGGTTGGTATTATGCCAGGTTTTGTATTCAAAAAAGGAAGAATAGGAATTGTGTCAAAATCAGGAACATTGACCTACGAAGCAGCTGATCAAATTGTGAAAGCAGGATTGGGGGTTTCAACAGCAATTGGAATTGGCGGAGATCCTATAATTGGCACCCCCACCAAAGATGCAGTTGAGCTATTAATGAATGACCCTGAAACCGATGCTATTGTGATGATTGGCGAAATAGGGGGTAATTACGAGCCTGTTGCCGCGCGTTGGATTAAAGAAAATGGCAATAAAAAACCAGTAGTTGGATTTATAGCAGGCCAAACGGCACCTCCCGGAAGAAGAATGGGACATGCCGGTGCCATTATTGGTGGAGCTGATGACACGGCAGAAGCTAAAATGAAAATCATGCGCGAGTGTGGTATCCATGTAGTTGAGTCACCTGCTCTGATTGGTGATACAATGTTAAAGGCGCTAGGTAAATAAGACATTTACACAGTAGAAAAATGAGGGGCTTTCGCTCCTTTTTTTTTGAACTTAAAGTCCTTCTGTAATCTGGAAATACTTTTTAAGTTTTTCAATACCCTTGCCATCCATCATAATAACCAGGTAATCATTTGCCTCAATCATCAGCGAGTTTTCAGGGTTTTTATGAAAGATACGTCCTTCAGAATTTACTTTCACGATGCCAATTAATATCACATTACACGTTTTCTTCAAATCAAAAAAAGCCTTTTCGTAAAAGGTATTTACAAACGGATTGTCTTTTTTGATTTGAATTTGTTTCATATCATATTCTGTCTCATCATGAGCATAAGCAATGATCTCTTCACTGAATAAAGCTACGTCAGGCTCATAGATGTAACTCGCCATCAGCTTAGCAGAAATTTCATTTTTACATATCGTGTAAGTCACTCCGGCATTTTGAAACGTACTCTTTAAATTTCCATTGTCCAGTGTTACTACATAATTCAATTTCGAAAAATTCTTTTTGAGGTTGATTACATAGACCAGCTTCTCCGTATCATCATTCAAGTTTATAAATACGATCGAGGCATCTCGAATATTTGCTTTTTCAAGCATTTCAAAATTATTATAATCTGTGAATAGGGTATAGACTTGATCTGATTTATAAAACTCATGAATGATATCGATGGATGATCGCTCCTTTGTAATAACGGCAACACGTTTGCCGGCACCAATCAAATGGCTCATTACCGACTGACCAAAATCGTTCCAACCAATCATCACTACGTGATTTTTGAAATCTGTTCCATTTAAACCCATAGCTTTTTGCTCTTTTAGTGTGCTCATGAAATTTGCAATCTGTCCTATAATAAAACCATATACACCCAAACTTGAAAGCATCGTTATGAAACCAAGTATTCTTCCTGTATAGGTTATGGGATAAACGTCACCATACCCAACTGTGGTAATGGTTGCAACCACATACCACAATCCATCCTGCCAGGATACCATTTCGGAACCAGGTACTTCTGACTCAATAGAGTGCAACAAGACAATGATGATTCCATAGAAAGTGAATAAACCAAGAATGGAAAAAATGAGATTTCTGTAATCCGGCTCTTTCACCCTGTTAGAGATTATTTATTATTTAACTAAAATAAGTGAGAAATTGATAAGTGTCATAAAGAATGATCAATTATTACACGTTAAAAGGATTTGGGATACTTCTTTTACATCAACCAATCCTTTTTTATGTGACCAGGTATTATATATATAAGTGGCTATTTCAGCCACCTCTAACTCAGTCAAACCAGGATTACTTTTCATGATCATGTTATATTCTATGCCATTCACTTTCAGGCTTTCCTTCTTTCCATATTTGATAGCGCAAATAACATCTTCAAAATTATTATCCATAAAATCAGATTCATTTACGGGAGGATATAATCTGCCTAATCCTTTACCATTGACTTGATGACAATTGCTACAAAGATTATTATACAATACCTCACCTTGTACATAGTATTGTTGAAATTTAGGTGAATACGTTTGTGAACTTTCTTTTTTCGTGGTACATGAAACTAAAAAAACGATAACAATCAATTGTACTGTGACTGGCAGCTTCTTGGTAAACATCAGCATTTTTAATTTTCGGTCTCTCTTTGCAGCCTCTTTATATCAACGATAAGTTGGTTTACATCCTCATCCCTCGTGCCGTCATACTTACCTCGTATGCGTTGTTTCTTATCGATAAGCAAAAAGGCACCGCTGTGGATAAACCCATCGGGCTCTGTTTTATCTTCCATCGCTGTAGCAAAATAGCTGGTCTGTGCTATCTTGTAAATGGAATCCTTCACACCGGTCACAAAATGCCAACGTTTACTTTCCACCCCCAGCCGATCAGCGAAGTCGTGCAACAACGCTACGGTGTCATATTCCGGATCAATCGTGTGTGAAAGGAGCAAAACATCAGGCATTTCGCTGGTTGCTTCATAAACACGAAGCATTTGTGTTTTCATGATCGGGCATATTGTCCTACATGTGGTGAAGAAAAAATCAGCCACATATATTTTATCACGAAATGTTTCATTGGTAATGATCGCACTGTCTTGATCAATAAATGAAAATGGAGCGATGGTGTGATACACGGTGTCAGTTCCTACCACTTCCCGCTGACCAAAGACCGGAAGTTTTTCTTCTTTTGTGACACACGAAAGCATCATCGTTCCTATAAAAACCGTAACCATTAAATACTGTCCGGTATTTAGTATTCTGTCGCCAGTATCAAACTTCCAAATTGATTTCATCACCTTCATGTATTTCATAATATTCTAATGCTAGTAAATTTTGTCCGAAAAATATTTTATTGTCAATTTTTCTATAAGTAGTTAACGTTGCCAGAGGCTCAGCGCCTTTTTCGGCAGTCTCCTGATTAATGGTGGTGAGCACGCAACGACTACATGGCTTTGCACCCGCAAACAGGCTTTTTCCAATTTTAAAATTATGCCAATTATCTTCTTCATAAGGCGTTCCTCCTGTGAAAATAAAGTTTGGCCGAAAGCGATTCATGAGTATTGGATTTTTTAATCTGCTATTCAGATCATCCAACGAACGCTGTCCAACAATTAAATATGGATAACCATCGGCCAGGCTCACCTGATCATCTACGAGGCTATATTTTTCATCAACGGGTCTCAGGTTTTCTTCAGGAAAATAGACGAGCCGGCAATTTATGCCAAGTCGTTGAGAAAACCACTGACTGTATTCACCTTGCACCTCATACACTTTTACCACATCATCCCAAAGGGTAGCATCAATTGGGTTTATTGAAACGGGTGCATTAACAGAAAGATTTATAGAATCATTCTTATAATTTATCATGAATTGATCACCAGAAAGTGACAATTTAAAAAAAGCCATTCGTGAATGGATGCGCTGGGTGAGAAACACATTGGCCTCATCAATCAACATCCATCTACGGTCATAACGTAAGCCCTTAGGCATCACTTGAGCGGAAGGTAGACGAATTCCACCCAGCGACTTGATGGGATAAATCCAAATCTCACTCAGCGTACGTTTTGTCATGGACCTTCCTTTGAAAATTTATGCTAACTTACTATTGAAATCTGAAAATGAATAATACTTCTGCCCTTTGGTACTTCGAAAGCGTTAATCTTTACAAAATTCTTTGCCCGCATAAGGTAAAGACCCTCGCTGAAAAGCATACGTATATCCATTATAAAAAAGAAGAATTCATTTATTTCCCTGACGAGTATGCCACGCATATTTATATGATTGTATCGGGTCGGGTAAGAATTGGCAATTATCAGGATGACGGTAAAGAGACCGTTACGGCTATTCTTTCTACAGGCGAGATTTTTGGAGAACTTGCTTTGGCTGGAGAAGAAAGGAGAAAAGACTACGCTAAAGCAATTGATGCCAACACCATTATTTGCCCTTTGAGGGTACAGGACCTTCAAGAATTAATGCTTGAAAATCGTGAACTAAGTTTCAAGGTTTTAAAACTGATCGGCCTTCGGTTGATGAAGCTGGAGAGAAAATTGGAATTGCTGGTTTTTAAAGATGCGCGCACCCGAATTATCGAATTTTTAAAAGACACGGCAGCCTGGAAGGGAAGAAAAGTTGGTTTTGAAACAATGATTCCTACGCGGCTTACACACAAAGACATTGCCTCACTTACCGGTACTTCAAGACAAACGGTAACAATCATTTTGAACGAGCTGAAGGAAAAAAATCTGATCAACTTCGATCGTAAAAAAATTCTGATCCGGGATTTAGAAAACTTAAAATAACGGCTAACAAAAAATTATAAAAGCCATCATCAACTATTTCATTAATCATTAATTTTGAGACAATACAGACTATGTCTGTCGAAGCCAAAATCATGCTATCCATTAAAATAATTATTTTGTCGGGTCACCAAACAATAACAAAATTTAATAATGGTTATTAATTGGTAGAAAATTTAACGAGAGTTTTTCATTTCAATTGATGCCCACAATTGTTCATTACAATCTCGTTCAAGGAGCTACGGATCCTAATGACATCTTTGCCTTAGGTGCCGGTGGAAGAATGAAAGTCATTAAGCGTGTAAGTATTAACGCAGAGTACTATTATCAATTACAAGATTTTAAGCTTCCCGGAACCACTAACTCAATATCAATTGGCGCTGACATTGAAACTGGCGGACACGTCTTTCAATTGTATTGTACCAATTCGGCCGGAATGAACGGAGCGCACTTACATCTCTGAAACGACTGGAAATTTCCTTAAAGGAGATATCCGGCTCGGCTTTACAGTATCCCGTGTGTTCACTATTAAAAAACCTAAGACTTAACGAAGTTGTGCGGGAAGGTCCGATTCATAGTCCACATCGTGCAACGTTGGGAGCACGTGATAACTACACTGAAGTCGCTTTAAATCGCTGATTGTATCCTGGCATACTGAACTTGTACTCCACATTTTATTACTGAAGACCTCCGGAATACTTTTTTTCATCCCCAGCAAATAATATCCGCCATCCGCAGCAGGGCCAATGACGGTATCATTGTATTTCAAGGCTTCAAATGCCTTCATTAAAATATCCTCTGTTAGCTCCAGGCAGTCCGTACCTATGATACAAATAGATTCATAGCCTGAATTAATATTTTCCTCAAACGCCTGTTTCATTTTTTCGCCTAGGTCTTCTCCACGCTGAAGTTGTTTTTTAAAACTCTCATTCGGCCAATTATCTTCCCGATCAATAAACGCGGAGTAATAAACCACCCGGTCAACCGGAACGGATAACGATATTTTTCTGGCATGAGCCGCCATCAACAGATAAAGAGCTAACGCACGCTCTTCACCGATCGTTACGGCCAATCGGCTTTTCACTTTGCCCAGTTCGGGGTTTCGGTAAAATATAATTAAGAGCCGCTTTCCACTATTCATACTTCTATAGGATCTTGCTTTCTTATTCGTATCAATAACGTATCCCTTCTTTTCCATAGTTCATAGATAAGATACGCGATCACTATACCATACTCAATGGCTGTCAACTCAAACACTTCGTGAAATGAGTCGGACGTATAACCCGCGTACGTCAGAAAAATTAAACCAGTCCACACAACCGGAAAGCGGTACGGAGTAAACACTGACAGCGCCAAGAGTGTAGTAATATACCATGGATGCAACGTGGTGGTAAATAAAAAGTAAATACATAGAATCCACATCCAATCTTGGAATAATTCTTTTTTTGTCTCATCTCCTTTCAATGCCGATTGTTGTTTTCTGATCCACACAAACGTTAAGATTAAAACAAACGTAATTAATCCTAACTTCCATCCAACGGTTTGAATGATGTTGTACCCATACATCGTATAGCCAAATTCACGTACGATATAATAAAGACTTGCGTTGAACTCAAACTTATTAAAATATAAACCCACACTGCTGCGCAATGAATTAAAAACATCCCAATCAAAAAATGGAAAGAAGAGCAACAAACACGTAGCCGTAACTGTCGAAGTAAATAAGAGTAGGTGTTTTACACGAAGGCGTCCAATGAAAGAGGGCAAAAAAATCAACGGAAGTAACTTCGTGCAAACAGCAACACCAATACTTGCCGCTGTGGTAAGAATAACATTCCTGGAAAGAAAGAAACCTGTAAGTAAAAGAAAAAAGATTACGAAAGCTTCAAAGTGTAAGTTGCCGGTGAGCTCCATAATGATTAACGGGTTGAGTGCATAGAGTAGCACATTCTTTTTTTGCCAATTAAATAGGTTAAGAAGTTTCTTTATAAGAAGTATGGAGCCAATCTCTGCAAGCAACACAAAGACTCTCATCGCAATCACGCTCCCCAAAATTGAATTAGGCGAGATCTTTACGGCTAGCCAAAAAATATATTGGGCTACTGGTGGATAAATGGTTAAATATTCTTTGCTGTTCAAATGATCGTAAAGATTTTGATCGATACCCGGAATATTAAGATTTAAATACACAGCCGGCAAAGTACCATAGGGATGCTGACCAGCGGCCCAAAGACGTCCGTCCCAAACGAACCGATAAAAATCATCAGAGAGTTGAGGTAAGGAGAAAAGCAAAGTAAACCGAAAGCACAATGAACCGACAATCCAGAATGAGATGGTCTGATCCGAACTACTGTTAATAATCCAGAGGTAAATCAGAAATAAAAATCCGTAGACAACAAATAACGATAACGTATCCTGACGCAAAATCTCATAACCTAGAAGGTAGTAACAAACCAGGGAAACAACTAAAAGCAAATACAAAATGGGCTGTTGCCTATGCATGAAATATAGGTTTTACCGAATAGTAAAATACGCTACCGAAACCCATTGCTAACATCACATGAAAAAAAACAAGACTTACATCCTCCAATCGAATGCCCAACCAGATACCAAACAGAAAATACAAACATAAAAGCCCTTCCAGAAATATGTTAAAAGTAAACTGAGTGCGTATATAACTGTTGCTTAGCCAGGATTGATTTTTTTGCAGATTAAATTTAGGCGTGCGTATAAAGGGTGTCTTCTTGCCAGTCAGGCCTTCAAACACTGCGATACCATTATGAAGTGATAATCCCATCGAAATAATCAAAAAGAGCGGATAAAGAGAAAGAAAGGTCTTTAACGGATGATCTGTATAAAAACGCTTGGTTGCAATCCAATAAAAAAATGTGATTGACATGAATCCAACAATAAACACAATGCCCAGATTAAAAACCCAGGATACTTCTGGATGATTCTGTTTAATGAGTAGCATGGGGATACTAAATAGTGCCGCCATCAACAACGAAATAAAAACAGAACTATTAAAGAGATGGAAGAACGCATGTGCTTTGTTTTGTAATGGCAGATGCTCTTTGAGCACATTTCCGAAATTTTTTCTGGCATTTTCGGCAGCTCCTTTGTTCCATCTAAATTGTTGTGACTTAATTGCAGGCATGATCATCGGCAGTTCACCGGGTGTTTCAATATCTTCTAAATATTTAAACCTCCAGCCTTTTAGTTGTGCGCGATAACTGAGATCGAGATCTTCGGTAAGTGTGTCTGCGCTCCATCCTCCCGCATCGGCAATGCAGGTTTTTCGCCACACACCGCAGGTGCCATTAAAGTTAATAAAACTTCCGGAAGCACTGCGAGCTGTTTGTTCTATAGAAAAGTGAGCATCCAAACCAAAAGCCTGAAGTTTGGTGAGTATGGAATAATCTTTATTGATATGCCCCCAGCGAGTTTGTACCACACCTACCTGTGGATCATTGAAGTAAGGAATGGTATTCACAAGAAAATCCGGTGCTGGAATAAAGTCTGCATCAAAAATAGCGATGAATTCCCCTTTCGCAGACGGTAACCCATCGGCTAATGCGCCTGCCTTATAGCCCATGCGATTTGTGCGATGCAGAAAATTTATATCTAACAATAACGACTTAAGTGATTCTATTTTTTTGGAAATGATCTCTGTGGTTTCATCAGTCGAATCATCCAATATCTGAATCTCTAACTTATCTGTTGGATATTGAAATTTACTTACCGCATCGATTAATCGCTCTACCACATATTTTTCATTATAAACCGGAAGCTGAATGGTAACGTAAGGGTAATCACTCAATGGTTTTGCATCGGCAGGCTTATCTTTTTTAGTTCGGATGTAAATCCACGTAAGGTGCAATTGCCCTAAACTGAATAAAAAAATATAGAGTAGGGCTAGCGTATAAATTAAAGTGATTACAATTTCCATTGGCTTCAGGCCACAAGCCGCAGGCTCTGGTCTATAGCCAGTAGCATACCGCTTGAAGCAATTTTATAAATACCTAAAAATAGTGTACAAGATCTTATACCCAGCCATCACCGATCCCTTTACGGTTCCGCTGACTTTTGAAAATCCAATTCTCTTACGATAGCGAACGGGCACTTCCACACAACGCAAACCATTTTTAGCTGCTTTCAGTTGCATCTCCACCGTCCACCCATAGTTTTTGTCCTGCATATTCAACTCCAGTAATTTGGTATAAGTAATTGCTCTAAAGGGACCGAGATCGGTAAATTTTACATTATAAAATAATTTCAAAAGTCGCGTAGCCAACCAATTACCAAAAATTTGCTGGGGCATCATGGATCCATGCTCCCTGTTGCCCAATGCACGTGAGCCAATCACTAGATCAGCCTGTTGGTCTAAAATAGGTTTAATCACCTGTGCCAACTCTTCAGGATAATCAGAATGATCTCCATCTAAAAAGACTATGATATCAGGTTTTCTCTCTGACTGTTTCAGATATTCAATCCCTTTAAGGCAGGCTCGTCCATAGCCGGGAATTTGTTCATGAAGTACCGTAGCGCCACTTGCTTTGGCTACCACTGCGGTTTTGTCAGTAGAGGCATTATTGACAACTACAATTTCGTTAATCAGGTTTTTTGGTATCTCCTTAATAACTTCCCCAATAGCATCCTGCTCATTAAAGGCGGGAATTATAACACAAATAACAATTGAAAAGCTCTTTTCTACTTGCATAGGGAAACCACAAATACCGACTTTTTAAACCTCGAAATTAGCATAAGCATTTGGGTATTTTTGCCTGCTTGCCGACAAATAATAAAGTGTACTTGAAACAAGACTTCACTTGATAGCTTTCTACTAATTAAAAGCATAGATTTATTAGAAATCAAACAGTTCAACCATGCGCCAACTGTTTATCTACACGGCTCTTCTTCTCTTCTGTTTGGAGAGCTTTGCCCAAACTCGATTATTTCTTTCCGTTGGCGGTAGTCTAAATACTAATTACGAACCCAACACATTTTTCTACCCCGGTATTGGAAATGCAAACTGGAGTACGGATGGGTCGTACACTACGAAGGGACTTAACAAGCATTGGGCCTTGGACGTAGAGATAGAAAAGAAGGTTGGTAAACTTTTTTTTGTGAGTGGTGCCCATCTATTTAAATCTGGTTATTCCAATCATTTTTCTACAAACTTCAGTTCACTGAATTCTACTCACCTTGGCATTCCTCTACTGGCGAGACTTAACATGCTCAACTATTGCTACCTGGATTTTGGCCCTATCGGTATTTTTAATCTCAATGCCAACTTAGAAGAAACTGCGCTTAAAGGGTCAGCTTTTGAAGTTCATGACAAAAAAGATATAGTCCCATATCTATCACCCTTTAAATTAGGATTTCAACTTCAATACTCGTTGGTGATCACCCGTTACTTCATTACCGCTTACATGACAAAAATGTTGGTGAGTGTAGATCCTGACCTTGAAAATAATTGGAATCTGGGTGGCCGCTATCATAACAATTCACTTTTTCTTAGAGAGATGAACCCGAATTATAAAGTCTTTCTTTTAGGGTTAAAATTAGGGGTGCGGATAAAATGAAAACCGTTAGTTCAATTTTGATTTCAATCCTATTTGTCTGCACTGTTACAGCACAGAATAAAAATGTATCCCATAAAAAAACAAGCAGAGCGCCATTCACTACTTCTTATTTCATCGATTACTTTTCAAAACGCAACAATTCGAAAATGGCCCTTTACTACACCATGTTGTTGGGCGACTCTTCGCGAAATGCAGGCGATCTGGCTCATGCCGAGAAACTTTATCTAAGCGCGCTAACCCACACTCAAAAAATCATTAAAGAGGGGGGTCCTTTTCGTAACATACTCTTAGAGTCAGCTTTCGATCCATACGAAAGGCTTGGTAATTTGCATATCCAATCAAATAATCTGCGCAAGGCCGAGTTTTATTTTACAAAAGCGAAAGAAGAAAAAGAAAAATACCTGGTGCGTAAAAGTGTTTTTAAAGTAAGTCCGTACATAGGTCTTGGGCGCATTAATATGCTTCAAGGAAAGTTAACGGAAGCAAATTTGAATTTTGAACAAGCCGAAAAACGGCTCAACTCAGCTACTACTTCGGGCTATGACTTTGGTATTCCACAACGCGAAATAAAATTAAACCAGTATGAGTTGTTGTTGAAACAGAAAAACTATAAAAAGGCTTTTCGTTACCTCAATCAGTTGTCCTATGGAGGAAGCGGAGATCAAATCCCAAAAATATTTCAATTAAAGGCTGATTACTATTTACGAACGGGAGAATACAAAAAGTGCGAATTCTATTTAAATAAGGCAAAGCTTTATGAACAAAAAATATCCTTCTCTACGATCAATTTTAAAACACTTCGGACGAAAGCACTTTTATATTGGGTTCAAGGAAATATTGAAAAGGCCTATCAGACATTCAATCAACTGAGCTCTTCCCATAAAGAATATATCCGACAAAATTTTGCGAGCATGACCGAGTATGAGCGAGAATCATTCTATGCCCTCTTACGCGATGATTTTGACCTGTTTAATGCTTTTGTGATTCAAACTACGAAAGACTCAAATCAACAACTGCGTTTCGAGAAGCTCTACAACAATCAACTCTTTAGTAAGGCCCTTTTATTAAATGAAATAAATAAACTCAAAAACCGAATTAAAAACGGCAGCAATGAACAATTGAAACGAGACCTTTTGGAATGGGAAAATCAAAAGGCGCTTCTAACCAGTTTATACTTTACAAAAAAGAAAAATACTTTTGCTATTAACGAAGTTGAATCGCGCATTGAAGAACTGGAACGAAAACTGAATACACAAGATCTGCAAGCCTCTACCTTACCTGAAGACTGGAAAGAGATTCAATCGATATTAACGCCAGGCGAAGCTGCTTTGGAGATCATACGCGTTAAGAAGTTTTCCCTTACAGGAAATTCAAAGTTTGAGTTTGCCGATAGTATTGCGTATGCCGTTTTGATTATCGATTCTAATATCAGTACTCCAAATTTTGTAATCATTGACAACGGGAATGAGCTTGAAAATAAATACTTGAATTATTATCGCAATAGCATTTACGCTAAACAAACAGATACCCTATCGTATAATCAATTTTGGCTGCCACTACAAAATAAACTGAGGGACTACAAAAAACTTTATATCTCTTCCGATGGCGTTTACAATCAGATTAATTTAAACATACTATTTAACCCCATCACACATCAATATTTGTTGGATGAGTTTGACCTGACATTTGTTACCAATACAAAAGATTTACTTCGCCCCAACCGAAGCCTTCTTAAAAAGCAAAGCAGCCTGTATGCTCGCCCTCGCTATCGGGTAGATTCAAGTTTAACTGAATTATCGAAACCCGTTGGTAACAAAAAGCGATCTCTCGCAAACGAAACACTGGAAAGTTTTCGTGAACAAGAATTTGAAGACCTGCCAGGCACAGAAGAGGAAATAAAACTATTGAACAATTTATTTCTTCATAATGGGTGGGAGATTGAAACTAACCTGGGTGATCAAGCCAGTGAAGAGAATCTAAAAGCAATCAACAATCCCGCTGTGTTGCACATCGCCACTCATGGTTTCTTTCTAAAAACGAGTGATCAGGAAAAAATAAATTCAATGATCCGATCGGGATTAATCCTGGCCGGAGTAAACAATAGTCTGGAGCGAAACGAAGATGGTGTATTGACTGCATACGAAGCCACCAACCTACAACTCGACTCAACCTTTTTGGTAGTTCTGTCAGCCTGCGAAACCGGGCTGGGCGATGTGAAAAATGGTGAAGGAGTGTATGGTTTGCAACGTGGCTTTATAGTAGCCGGAACAAAATTTCTACTCATGAGCCTATGGAAAGTGGATGATGAGGCAACCGCACTTTTAATGGAGAATATTTATTCGGAATGGTTGAAGTATGGCGATTTACCTGCTGCCGTAAAAAACGCTCAACTTTCATTACGGAAAAAATACGCGCAACCTTTCTATTGGGGATCTTTCATACTACTTGGAAACTGATATGAAAAATGTCATCATGCTGCTTTTACTAGCAAGCCTTACTGCCAGGGCGCAGTTTTTAATTCGCCCCATTATAATGCAAAATGCTTTTCAAATTAAATACGAGGGCAATGGAACCTACGACTATGGTGGAAAGTTTGGAAGCACTGCCTTTGTGCCTGGCCTTGATTTAGAATATCGTTTTACAAAAGAACTCGACAGCCTGAGTAGTCCTGCAAAGTTATCTACCAATTCATCCTTTGCAATCCTTTTTAGTGCCAGCTACTGGAGATACTCCAATGTTGAAAATGGATTAAATAAAAATGGTGATGTACTTTCATCTTCTTATCGCTCACAATGTATTGCTATGCCGTTACTTGTAAAATACTATGTTCAATTGGGTGTGCTCAATGAAAATATGCGTTTTGGTTGGGGGCTTGGGGTTATAGGGCTGCATCGATTAAAAACAGAACTTCATGAAGAGGCAACCGTTTATACACGCGATCCGGTCACCAAGGGTGTTATCTCGCAACAAACTTTTGAAGCCACAGCCGATATATCAAAACAAAGTCCGCCACTCACCATTGGTTTTTGTATCGAGGGTTCCGTTGAATATGGTCGTTTCTATTTTGCCTTTCGCGCCTATCAATCGGGTAAAGATCAGTACGCAAAAGGCTTCGAAACAAATTATGCATTACCAGAAGCACAATCCATTTATCGCTTAGCGTATAAAGAATATCCTAAAATGATATTTACAGGAGGAGGAATCTTATTGGGTTTGCGGATCAATTGATTGAAAATCCCTTTTGGGCATGTTAGCCATTAGATGGAATTGGCTCATCCAATATAGTTGTAGCTTTGGCCAGCGTAATCTTCGCAGTGTTGTCCGTAACACAAAAGGTTAAAGCATAGCTATGGCTAACTTACAAAGTCAAGAAAATTTTCATTTGTAATTACTTCAACTTTTGTATCTGGGTAGTGGGAGGTCCATTCACGTGGTGCTTTGTATTTTCTTGGTTTCCACTTGAACTCAATCGGAAACAATTTGCCATCCCGCTCCTCAATTAAATCTATTTCGGCTTTGGCATAGGTTCGCCAAAAGAAATCGTTGGAGTGGATTTGTGTATAGCATTTTTTCTTTAGCCTTTCCATAAAACCAAAATTTTCCCACAAAGCACCCACGTCATTGCGCTGGTCTATCGGGTTAAACGAATTGATCAGCCCGTTGCGGATACCGTTATCCACAAAATAATATTTTCGCTTGCTCACAACTTCAGTGCGAAGGTTGCCACTATAGCCTCCTACCGAAATTATAATGAACGTCTTCTCCAACAAGTCGAGGTACCGGGCTACAGTTTTTACATCAATGTTAAGTTTGTTGGCCAACTCGTTGAGCGAAACTTCGCTTCCCACTTGATATGCCAGAAGGCGCAACAAATCCATCAATACACGCGGTGATTTTACGTTTTCCAAGGCAAGGATATCCTTTAGCAAAAAAGAATTTACAATCTCCATCAGATATTCAATTTTGTCCTTTTTGTTTTTTTCAGTGATAACTTCCGGATACAGGCCAAACACAAGCCAATCGTTGAGTTGTTGTTTCAAATCAAACGGGCTCGTTTCTTTTGAAAGTTCCAAAACACTGATTGGAAAAAGTTTGAGGATGCGTTGTCGCCCAACCAATGGTTCGCCCACCTTATTGGATAAATCAAAACTGGATGAGCCCGTAACAAGCACTTTGATGCCGGGCACTTGGTCCACTATAATTTTTAGTCCTTTGCCCACGTGAGGGATATTTTGCGCTTCGTCAATTACGATCAGATCATAACCTTGGCAATATTCCTTGATAAGATCAAAATCACCTGAACTTAAAATTTGTTGGATCTTTGTGTTCTCGCCAGAATCGTTGCGGAAGCGAAGTTTGGTTTTAGAAACAAAATTTTGAATGAGAGTGGTCTTGCCTACCCTGCGCGGGCCATAGATCACCAGCGCCTTGTTGGCCTTTATCCTTTGGTCCAGATCGTCATAAAACCTGTGGATCATTATTATGGAGGGTCTAATCCAGAACAAATTTATATTAATACAAGGAAAATAACTCCATAAATTACTATTAATTTATGGAGTACGAATCCTTAAATTAATAGTAAAAGTATTGAAATTCGCTTAAAATTGAATTTTTAGCTTTCAAGTACTCAACCAACGAGTGTTGCACCGAAACGAAAGACGATGTAGGAAAAGATTGCAATGGCTATTCTCAGGCGAGAATAACCATTAATTGATTTTCTTTAAACTATGATGATATTTTTGAAACAATATCGACTATTGGAGTTAATTCAGTATCCTTTTCCAGTTTATCGCCTTAGTATTGAATTGGAATGACACGCATTTAATAATGAGAACTATAACTTCAATCTTGTTCTTTTTACTCTTAGGGGCTTGCGTTGACAGGCTTCAGTTTGATATTATCAAATCCCCTGACTATGGAATTGTGGTAGATGGATTTATTTCAAATCAGCCTGGCCCTTATACAATAAAAATCAGCAAGGCTTTTGATATTGAGTCCAAAGAATCTATTAAGTTATCGGTTACGGCTAAACGTTTGA
Source organism: uncultured Ohtaekwangia sp. (assembly GCA_964349405.1). Lineage (GTDB taxonomy): Bacteria > Bacteroidota > Bacteroidia > Cytophagales > Cyclobacteriaceae > ELB16-189. The sequence goes on from CAYGGY010000037.1 coordinate 24,847, forward strand.
TACTGTCCGACAATCATGGTTTCAGTGAAGAACTATCGGAGGTCAACTCAGGAACGTACCAAACCAAAGCAACAGGTATTCGTGGGCAAATAGGAAATATCTACAAACTAAGAGTAGAACTATTAGATGGTAAAATTTATGAATCCGTGCCCGATACTTTGCTTTCTTCGGGTAAAATGGACAGTCTCTATTATTCTTATGAAGGCGCAACAAAACTTGATGGAGGTACTGAATATGGCTTTGATGTTTTTGCCAATTCATCGCAAGGGAGTAGTTCCAATAACCGTTTTATGTGGAAGATGGCGGGAACTTTTCAATCTGAGACTCATCCTGAATTTCAAGATGGCGGATGTTTCTGGCTTGGATACAAATGTAATTTTTTACCCCCATGCAGCGGTTATCGAAATATTGGAACACAATCATTTAGGGAGATTGTAAAAGTCTTTCCCTGCGAATGCTGCACGTGCTGGTATAGCATTTTTAATTCAAAGCCTATATTAAGTGATGATTACATTTCTACTGGTCAAACATATAAAGCGATAAAAGTCCATCGTATTCCAATTAATGCATGGATATTCATGCACAAAATTCATGTGGAGGTAAGTCAGTTAAGTTTAACACACCGATCATTCCGTTTCTTTAAAGCCATCCTCAATCAGAAAAATGCAGTCAATAGCTTATTTCAGCCGGTGAGCGGTAAAATCCCCGTTAACTTCATTCAGCTTAGTGGGGAGGAGGTTCCCGTTCAGGGTATATTTTATGCAACCGGCATCAGTAGTAAGTCGCGTTATATAAAGCGTGAAAATGTACCCCATTATGGATTGTTACCGTCATCGGATGAACTTGCTAAAGCAGGCATTGGGTTCGTTAGTTGTCTGGAATTATTTCCTAACGCTACTAATATAAAGCCTCTGTTTTGGGAGGATTAGCAAACTTCATATCAAAAGATTATCAATCTCTAGTGAAAAAATTATAGTCCAACCTTAAAAAAATGATTTCTATTGTAGAAAAATACCTTGCCTTAAATAGTTACTTCCGGATACCAAGAGAATTGACGCCAGGAAAATCAAAATAAAAAATGATGATTGCAATCAACTTGGAAAGTATAGGTGTTTCGACAACCAGACCCTACATTGAAATTACTGTAATTGGTAACGAGACCTTTATTCATAGTTAACTATTTGAAGTGCTAATTGTCACCGGAGCCGGTATTTCCTTCATAAATGGGCAGCACTTTAAGGATTATTTTTTTTCAAACAAAACAAAATCTAAAATGGACGGTACAACGATTTGTTTATGTTGTGCTTTCGGATAAATAGTTTAACTCAACCTTTATCGGCAGCTTGAATATGATTGTTGCCAATGAGAATGGGCTTACCAAATCTTCCGGCCTCCTCTTTCACTTCCAGATTCAGAACTCCACGAGGGCACACGGCTGAACAGATACCGCAACCGACACACGATGATCGTACAATATTCTGACCACGTTGCGCATACCAGCGCACATCAATTCCCATTTCACAATAAGTGGAACAGTTGCCACATGAAATACATTGTCCTCCATTGGTGGTAATCCTGAATCTAGATTTAAATCGTTGAATAATTCCCAGGTATGCTGCCAACGGGCAACCAAAACGACACCACACGCGGTTGCCCATAAGCGGATAAAATCCGGTGCCTACTACTCCTGCGAACCCGGCCCCAATAAATACTCCGTAAATTTCCCGTAATTGATAACTGTCAAAAAACAAAATCCAGGATGAACCTGACCAATAGGTATAAATAACACCTGCTGTCATTACAACCGCAAAAACCAACACACCATGAATCATCCATCGTTCTATTTTCCACGCTTTCAACGATTTGTTTGAAAGCTGACGATACGGATCCCCTAACGTTTCGGCCAGGCCGCCACACCCGCACACCCATGAGCAATACCAGCGTTTTCCGAAAAAATAAACAAACACCGGAACAGCAATAATTATCAACGCGATACCCCAACCCAACATGAACAAACCTAATGTTCCGTTAGAAGTCAATTCATTTAATCGCGAATCGAAAAAGAATCCGTAATCCAGCGGCCAGATATTTTTGAAGTCGAAGTAAGGTTTATTTAAACGAATCAAAATCTCCGGAATCAAAAAGGCAAAAGCAGTTTGAAAAAACATGACTGACACCGTACGAAGAATTTGATATTTACTATGCCGGTAATGAATGATCATGCGCACACCCATCACCAGAATACTAAGGGTGTATATGAATCCATAGAGAAAAAATCTCCCTGCTTCATTTCCATTGAGTGCCATGCTCACCGGATCAACCATAGAAACCCAGTTAGTCATATACTCAGGAAAAAAATAGAGAACAATATAAAAAGCAATGAGCCATGTACCGGTAAGAATCCCCAGCCATCCGGTGTTCTTCATTACATTAAAAAAAAGTCCATTGTTTTTAATTCCTTCTGGTAATTGAAGTTTTGGAAGAATATAGAGTAGTGCGCCCATGATGCAAAGACCAAACGTGAGGAAAAGATAAAGACCTGGATTTTTTTTGACTGGACTAACTGCAGATGCTTTGGTTAGTGAATATGTTAGGTCTTTAACCTGATAGCGATCAAAGCCAACCTGGTTGACGATGGCATAAGTATGAATTTTATCCACCACCACTTGAAGTTGAGCTTGCAACTCTTCATCAGATGTAAACTCATGGCCGTCCAGCCAGCCAGCATAATCGTTGAGTGCCTTTCTTTTAAAAACACTCACTTCATCGGATCCTAAATACAGGGAGTCCACCGAAGCCAGTGAAAATTTCTTGCCGCTTCGGGCAACCAGGTCCAACACTTCTTCCTGAGTGATTCCGTAGAAACCAAATTGATTTTGATTGGCCGACTCCAATGCCTTTTTCAAATCAGACACGAAAGAGAAAATAGAACTTTTTTCCTGGTTAAGTGTGGTAACCGCATCTAAAAAAAGTGTCGACTTGGTGGTATCTCTAATGGTTTGTTTAATGATCGACTCCGTAAGTACATACTTCGAATTAAAGAATAGTGTATTGAAAATTATAAAGCCGATACTAAATAAACTCAAGCCAACTATTTTAATCACCTTCATAAGACTATTCGTTGATTTCAATTTTACGTGTTGGATATTTTGAAGTAAAGCAAGCAGCTACTTCAGTTTCATGTTTTTTGAAAAACTCCGGATCAAAATTAGCTTCATGCAAATGCGCAACTACATATTGAATCGTTCTTCCTTCCCGCAGCCACCGATCAAAACATTCATGCCGGAGCCTAATACCTAATGAATTGATCCCCCTGAATACATTTGAGTTTTTATCCCACACAAAATGCATTGCTTTTTTTTCATCGGCATGCTCCCAATAAAAATCTTCTTCGTCAGATGGTAGTTCATTGCTTACATAACCATACGTTTGATATTCAATGTCAAAGAATTTTGCTGAGTTAAACCATGGCCCCGGTTCATATTTTGTTTTGTCGCCACAAATGGTTTGGGCTACCACTTCGCCCATCATTCTGCCCGTGTACCAAACCTGCTCAATATTTCTTCGGCCCGGTAAATCGTAGGTGCGCTCTGCACAATCGCCTATGGCATAGATATCTGGAATATTCGTTTCAAGAAACTCATTTACGAGCACGCCCTTCTTCATTTCAATTCCAGATTCCGCAAGAAAATTAATGTTTGGCGACACCCCTACCGTCAAGCCAACAAACTGACAAGAAATGGGTTCACCTGTATGGGTTATAATTTCAGCAACCCTTCCACTATCATCACTTTTGATTTCTCTTAATTCAGTTTCCAGTTTTAAATCCACCTGGTGTGAACGCACGTGGCGGCTAATCATATTTGCCTCTTGCAGGGGCAACACGTTATTCCAGAATTCTTTTTCACGTACGAGAAAAGTAACGGCAATATTTCTTGACAGCAGCATTTCCGCCATCTCCACACCGATTAAACCACCGCCCACTATGACTGCCTGCTTAACCCCTTTTGTATGGTGTTCCATTGCTTCCAGATCCTGATAGCTATAAAGTCCTTGCACACCGCTTAGGTTTTGACCGGGCCATCCAAACTTATTTGAAGTTGAGCCGGAAGCGATGATTAATTGATCAAATGCAATTGTCTTTCCTGAATGGAGATGTAAGGACTTAGTTTTAGTATCTACTTTTTCAACATGACCGAATACCAAATCAATTTTGTTTTTCTTCCAGAACCAATCTTCGTAGGGCTTGATGTGCTCATACTTCATATGGCCCAGGTAGATATACATGAGGGCGGTGCGCGAAAAAAAATAGTTCGTCTCACTGGAAATAACGGTTATCTTGAAATCACTTCGCTTTCGTATATGACGTGCCGCTGTAATTCCGGAAATGCCGTTACCAATGATGACAGTGTGCTTCATGCTTTACTAAAATGAATTATATCATGGGCTCTGGCTGTCAGAGCAAGGACAAACCTCCCCATTCGAAAGTACGAAGACGGGATGAAAAAATTGAGTGATTACGTTATTATATGAAATTCAATCAGAGTACGGTAGCCTGCTTCGATTATTTATTCGCAGGTAAATCACCAGTGAGACTATACATCTTTTCGTAATACTCATGGGCCATGCGATTTGAGTCAAAGAAAGGCACCACATCCTTCATGCCTTGCTTCATTACGCTCACCCAATCCGCTGGTTTGGAATAATAGAGTGGCACGATTTCATTTTCCAGCATCGTAAGTAAATAATCATTTTCAAGTATCGCCTGCTCTTCATGATTTTCTGTCTCTGCCCGTGGAATGATGAAACAATTCTTACGGTCCTTGGCAAACTCAGGCACCCAGCCATCCGGTATTGAAAGGTTAATGCTTCCATTCATCGCGGCAGTCATCCCTGATGTACCGGAAGCTTCGCGATACATGCGAGGAGTATTCAACCACAAGTCAGATCCCTTTTTTAGAAGCGCTGATAGACTCAGTTCATACCCGGTAAGAATTGCGCAGTTAGGCAGATACTTCGTCTTCCAATAGATATCATTAAAAATATCAATGGCAGACTGATCTTCTGGATAAGGCTTGCCCGCCCAAATCACCTGAACCGGATACTTTGTGTTTTCAATTAATGAAAGGAATCGTTCAAAATCCTGAATTAATAAATTAGCTCTCTTATATCCTGCGAAACGTCTTGCCCAAACAATGGTAAGCACATTTTCATCAAAGAGTTTTCCGGTTTGATTCGCAACCTCCTTAAATAATTCTTTCTTCATCTCCTTTTTACGAATCACCAAGGCTTCATCATTGCCCGACTTTAACGCTTCTTGCAATACCGTATCATTCCAATACTTCTGATTTTGCGCATTGGTAATGGCGGTGATGTCACAAATGCCATCAAATCCCTCCCACATTTTTCGTGATACTTCACCATGAAGAACTGAAACTCCATTGGCCACGCGTGCCATACGCAAAGCTGATAGCGTATAACTCAGGTTGTTTTTGTCTGGTGCGGCCAATTGCATTACCATTTCATTCGGCACATGTTGAAAGAAACTCATCAACTCCAAATAAGAAATCGTGTGTTCTTCATTACCTGCCTTTTCCGGGGTGTGTGTAGTAAACACCACTCTCTTCTTTACTTCCTCTAAGTTATTATTGTATTTATTCAACAAGTAAAAACAAAGTGGAAGAGCATGCCCTTCATTCATATGATACACGTCTGTCTTGCGTTCGATAATGTCGAGCAGCTTTGCCCCACCAGCACCCAACAAAATTGACTGGGCAATGCGTGCTGATTCATGAGGATCGTATAAACGGTGACTGATGGTTTGAGCCAGGTGATCATTCTCAGGAATATCGGTGCTGAGAAAAAACATAGGAACCGTGTTAAATACACTTGGCTTAAGTAACCATGCTTTCACTTTTACTTCATGACTGTGAATAGTAATTGGAAAAATTATTCCCGTGTCCTCCAGAAAGAAATAATCCTTTTCGGTAAAGTACACGCGCAAAGTGCCATCCATATTTCGTTCCTGATCGTAGTAACCATATTTCCAAAGAATGCCGATGCCAATCAGGTTTTGTTTCAGTTCATAGGCGCTGCGCATATGCGAGCCTGCCAAAAATCCCAGGCCGCCACTGTAAATTTTAAGTGGCTGATCAATGGCAAACTCCATTGAAAAATACGCAGCTGGTTTAGAATATTTTTTGTCGAACTCGTATGGGAAGAGATTGGATAGATTGGTCATGAAAGTAGAGGTCCGTTTAGGTTCTTATTATCAAGGCGCGAATTTAATAATCCGCTGGCAATCAAGTTAAGAAAGTTTTACGCAACCGATTGAATGCGGTTAATCAAATGGTAATACTTTTCAAAACACACTATAAAACATCCGTCTTTGAAAATTAGTCGCATGCTGATGGGCGAGATTGGAGAATAAAAGTACTCACAGCTATTATTGCGACTGTTACAATTTAATAGGTGCATGTTCAACGGACATACGTTAATTTTGGGTGTGATAAAAATTGGTATTCTTTTATTCATCCTGCTCATCGGTCATCAAGTCTTCCCTCAAGCAACGGATTTTTATTCGGAAGGCATCAGCCTCGAGAAAGCGTTTAATGTAGAAGCTGCCCTTGAAAAGTTTGAATTGGCTATCCAGCAAAACCCCAAAAACGCGAATGCCTTAACCCACGCCAGTCGCATGCTTAGCAATATTGGCGGAAGACTAGATAAGACAAAACACGACCAAAAATTAGCCTTCTACGAAAAAGCAAAAAGTTATGCCGAAAGATCCATTACACTAAATCCTTCCAATCCCGACACGCGCCTAGCCTATGTTATTTCATTGGGGTTGTCATCCGAAATTGCTACTAATCCCTACGATAAAGTGCGCTATGCTCAAAATATCCATAAGGAAGCTACCAATATCCTTCAACTAGATTCTACCTTTGCCGAAGCATATTTCATTTTGGGTAAATGGCAGTTTGAATTGTCACGCCTCAATTGGATGGAACTTATGGCTTGTAAAATTTTTTTTGGCGGATTCTCAGAAGACATTTCTATGGAGGCTGCCTCGCGTTATTTTAAAAAGGCAAATGACTATAAAAATGATAATATACTTTTCTTGTTTGGATTAGCTTCGGCACAACATGCATTGGGTGAAAATGATAAGGCAATTATTATCTTGCAAAAAGCATTGTCACTTCCCTTATCAGAACCTGATGATGAACAGCGAAAAGAAAGGTGCCAGGCTTTACTTAAAGAAATTATTCGATAAAAATATATGAAATTTCTATTATACTTTTTAATTCTTATGACACCCGGCATTTTAACAAAGCAAGAAGACGTTAAATCCTATTCAGTTAAAAAACTTCAAGGAGATGATTTTACAATCACAGGCAAGGGGGATAATCCTGTATGGAAAAAAGCCGCTGAGCTTTCAGCATTCAGTTATCCCTGGGAAAATGAAAAAGCCCCTTTCACTTCCTTCAAAGCTTTACATAGCAAGGATTGGCTCTATTGTTTTTATAAAGTGAAAGAAGAAAACATAAACGTGTATGTGAAGAATAATGATAAATCGGAAGTTGTTTATTCCGATCGGGTAGAAATCTTTTTCAGGAAAGATGATCGCCTTTCGCCCTACTACTGCCTGGAACTCGATCCTCATGGAAGAGTTTATGATTACGAAGCTGAATATCACCGAAAATTTAACCCTAACTGGTCGTGGCCGGTAAAACAACTAATTGTAAAGGCAAATAAATTAAAGGATGGTTATTCGGTGGAGATAGCGATCAGCAAGAGATCATTGATGCAACTTGGGCTTTTAAAAGGAAAATCGATAGAGGCAGGGCTATATAGAGGAGAATGTATTGAGATAACAGAAGATAATTCCAAAATAAAGTGGATTAGTTGGGTACGACCCGATTCCCCCACACCCGATTTTCATATCCCTTCCTCTTTTGGTGTTTTGGAACTGGAAGATTGAAGTCATACCTGTAAGTCTTATCCTCAGTTTAATGAGTGATTCAGGATGTCCTCTTTTTCTGTGGCTTCCGAGTGTTGAGAATTTATTTTTTTAATTTGTTGAAATTTTACTGCTGAATAAAAAAACAACGTGTAAAAAAGCGCCACCCCTAATATGCAGATTTGTATCATATGCTTTATAATTTAAGAGTAATCAAATATTGCCTATTTCTTGTAATGGCGAATTGTATTCTCACGACCTAACCTACCGATGTAATTTCTGTTAATTATTTTCGTTTCATTGATTAAATTTATGAGCTTTAAAAAGTCATAAACTCTGATTAATAGGGGTTTACGGTTATATTGCCAGTTCTAAATAAATAAGTGATCGCCATGAAAACCCGTTTGCTGAATGTAATATTTGTCTTTTTTGTCACGGTTCCTGCATTTTCGCAGTCACTGAACCTCAAAACGATACCAGATGATTGGTTTTTGAAGGATCCCGAACAAGACAGCCTGCAAGGTGTAAGTGCCGAAAGGGCGTACCAAACTTTGCTCAAAGACCAGCCTTCACGTTCGGTGATTGTAGCAGTGGTTGATTCAGGGATCGATATAGATCATGAAGATTTGAAGAGCGTAATCTGGGTGAATGAAAAAGAGGTTCCTGACAATGGAGTCGATGATGATAAAAATGGTTATACCGATGATGTGCATGGATGGAATTTTATTGGCGGTAAAAATGGCAATGTAGATGCCGATACCTATGAACTCACGCGTGAGTACATACGGTTAAAAATCAAATATGAAAATGCTAATGCAAGTAAACTATCTAAAAAGCAAAAGCCAGAATATGAGAACTATGTCCAGGTTAAAGACAAGTTTGAAAAACTGAAAGCAAAAAACGAGCAACAATACAAGTTATATGCTAGTATGTATAAGAGTATTACTTTTAGTATCGATACATTAAAAGCCTTGCTCAAGGTTGATACATTCACTCCCGATGATGTAAAGAAATTTGAAACCAGTGATCCCGGCCTCCTGTTTGCCAAGGGCTTTTTATTAAGCATGTATAGAAACATGGGTGATGATGCGGATTTAGAAGAATATCTGACTGAATTGAAAGAAGCCGTAGACTATTATGGGATAATTGTAAACTACGGATACAACGAGGATTTTGATTCGAGGCTTATTGTTGGAGATAATATTAATAATCTTCAAGAAAAAAATTACGGAAACAATGATGTGAAGGGGCCGGACCCGAGCCATGGTACCCATGTAGCGGGTATTATTGCTGCGGATCGCAAGAATGATATTGGTATTAAAGGTATTGCCGACAATGTAAAGATTATGGTAGTGCGCGCTGTGCCCAATGGAGATGAACGAGATAAAGATGTGGCCAATGCCATTATCTATGCGGTCGACAATGGCGCGAAAGTTATCAATATGAGTTTTGGGAAATCCTTTTCACCTCAAAAAGAAGCTGTGGATAAGGCGGTGCGTTATGCAGAACAAAAGGGCGTGTTACTTATTCACGCAGCTGGCAATGATTCAGAAGACATTGATGTGAAAAAAAATTATCCTTCTAAGTTTTATCTCGATGGCAAGGAGGCAAAAAACTGGATTGAAGTAGGTGCTTCTTCTGCAGGAAATGATGAAAACTTTGTGGGAAGTTTCTCCAACTATGGAAGGAAAATGGTTTCTCTCTTTGCACCCGGTGTAGACATTTACTCAACGGTGCCAGATAATAAATATAAAGATGAAAGCGGAACCAGTATGGCTAGTCCTTCCACATCAGGGGTAGCCGCTATGTTGATGTCATACTTTCCTGAACTTACAGCCTTGCAGGTAAAAGATATTTTGATGAAGTCGACACGGAAATTTGATAACTTAAAGGTACAAAAACCAGGTGGCGGCAATGTGGAGTTCAGTCATCTAAGTGTCTCCGGTGGCTTGGTGAATGCCTACGAAGCGGTGAAGATGGCACAAGCTATGAAGGGCATGCGGATCGAGAAATAATCAGATCTTCGCTGCCCGCAATCGCAGACTATTGCTAACTACTGAAACAGAACTCATAGCCATAGCCGCACCGGCTATCATGGGGTCCAATAAAAATCCATTTATGGGATAAAGTAATCCGGCTGCGATGGGTATGCCAATTATATTGTAGATAAATGCCCAGAACAAATTCTGCCGGATGCCACGCACGGTTTTCGTTGAGAGATTTAACGCTTTGGGTATCGATTGAAGATCGGAAGTAATCAGCACCATTTTGGCAACATCCATCGCAATGTCAGAACCTTTTCCCATGGCAATGCTTACATCCGCTTGCGCCAACGCATGTGAATCATTAATGCCATCACCTACCATGGCCACAATCTTTCCTTCACGCTGCAATTGTTTTACAAAGTCAGCCTTTTCTGACGGGAGTACTTCTGCTTTAAAATGATTTATGCCCACTTGTTGAGCTACTGCTTGTGCCGTGTGTTTATTGTCCCCAGTCAGTAAATACACTTCTAATCCTTTGCGTTGCAATGCTTCGATAGCCGCTTTGGAGGTTGCTTTTACTTTGTCGGCTATGGCTACAAGAGCCAGTATTTTTTCTGCGTTACCAAAGTAGATGACCGTCTTTGCTTCGGCTTGCCATTGATCAGCTAATGATGAAATGGTTTCTGGTATCGCACTATTTTTTTCTTCTATCAGTTTTCTATTTCCAATGAAGAATGTAGCATCATCAACGTTTGCAGTTACTCCTCTTCCGGTTATACTTTCAAATTTGTTGAGAGGAAGAGACTGCGCCTTATTTTCTTTCAGATATGAGGCAACGGCTAGTGCCAATGGATGCTCGGATTGTGTTTCCAGACTATACATGATATCCTGATGTTTTGCGGAAGCATTTTCTTCTTCAGCCCATTCTATATTGGTAACCATCGGCTTGCCCTCAGTGATGGTGCCTGTTTTGTCGAGGATGATGGCATTCACTTTATGAGCGAGTTCTAAACTTTCGGCATCTTTAATCAGGATATTATTCTCAGCACCTTTGCCAACACCTACCATGATTGCAGTAGGAGTGGCTAATCCTAATGCACAAGGGCAGGCAATCACCAACACTGTGATCGAGGTGAGCAATGCATGGGTGAATGCATCATCACCACCCACCCACATCCAGATGATAAAGGTGAGTATAGAAATTCCGATCACGATCGGCACAAATATTCCCGCAATTTTATCAACCAATTTTTGTACAGGTGCTTTACTTCCTTGAGCTTCCTGCACCATGTTAATGATATGAGCAAGAATCGTATCGCCCCCGACCTTTTGCGCTTCAAACTGAAAACTACCTTTCTGATTGATGGTTCCGGCAAATACTTTTTTGCCTGCTTCTTTTATTACCGGCACCGGTTCTCCGGAGATCATACTTTCGTCCACATACGAGGATCCTTCTTTTACTACGCCATCCACCGGAATTTTTTCACCAGGATGAACCAGGATCATGTCACCTACTTTTACCGATGCAATGGGTAGTTCCTGCTCTACGCCATTCACCAACACGCGAACTGTTTTTGGTTGAAGGCCCATCAGTTTCTTGATCGCGCTGGAGGTTTTTGATTTGGCTCGTTCTTCCAGCAACTTACCCAACGAGATAAACACAATCACTACCGCTGCGGCTTCAAAATAAACATGCGGATGAATGCCTCGTGCATGCCAGAACTCAGGGAAGAAGGTATTGAACACGCTAAAAATAAATGCGATGCCAGTGGATAATGCAACCAGTGTATCCATGTTGGCTTTACCATATCGCGCTTGCTTGAAGGCGTGAATGAAAAAATTTCTTCCAAAGTAAAATACTACCGGGGCCGTGAGCATCATGGAAATGATATTGCTATAAGGAAATTCCATTAAAAACATTCCCAGGATCACCACAGGTATTGCCAGAATAGCAGACCAGATGGTGCGTTGTTTTATTTCTTCATATCCTTTTTGTTGCGATTCTTCCTGTATGGCTTGGGCTCCTTCGTTTGCAATAACCAAATCGTATCCGATAGAACGAACAGCATTTTGTAAATCCAATGGGGAAACAATTGATTTATCGTAGTCTACCCAAGCTGATTGGTTGGCATAGTTTACGCCAGCATCCATGACACCCTTGGTTGCTTTCAACATTGATTCAACACTTATCGCACAAGCTGCGCATGTCATCTCCAATACAGGAAACGATTGATGAGTGGGGTTATGATAGCTTTTGAGCGTATTAACAGGGTTTGACATAATACTTCTGGTTGATCAGAATAAGAATGCAAGTATACTCTCAAGAACACATTTCAACCTTATATAATTCGCGATTTGATTTACATCTTTTGAACGTAGCAACGAGCCTCGAGCTGCTGGCTTCGAGTTTGCTCACGGCTCGAATCTCGTAGCTGGGAACTAAATTCTCTTAGCCTGTTGCAGCGATCACTCGTCAGAGTCAAAGATGAATGGAAATACTATTTGTTTTTGCTTGATGCAATTCCTTCGAGTAAACCAGCATAAAAAATCCGCGCGATAGCAATGCGTTTCAAAATGCCCTCATCAATCGGGTTTCTGCTTTTTTCTTCTCCTTCAATTTTAGTCAGCGCATCCAACTGCTTTTGAATAATGGCGGGGGCTTTACTGACACTCCAGGTAGGTTGCTGATCAACAATAAAATAATACGGTGAAGTATGCGCTACGGCTCCATTGTCGCACGTTACAATAGCGGCTATCCATTGACTTTTATTAAGTGTGTGGTTAAGTTCAATTTCCAACGAATCGGATTTTGTTGTGTTGGCTTTCTCTATAACCAATCCGTCATTGTTATAAATGGCGAGCTGTTTGATTTTGCCGATTAAAGGATTTGATAAAGCTTTTACTTTTAAGTGGGTGGTGGTACCAGAGGACTTCACCAGTTCAGTTCCGGGTAGGTTACCATCCGCTTCGAAAAGAAGAGCCGGCCCATTCGTAACAAACGTATTACCAGCACGAAGACCTTTATACCAATTATCGATAGAGAATTTATTTCCGGTGTAAACCAGTGTACGCACTTCACCCATGGTAGATCCCCACGGAAAGTCACTTCCGGCAGCAGCCGTCATACGGAAGCCAAGATTCAGATAATCATAATAATCAAGCGTGTTGATTTTTGAAAACTGAAGTAATTCAACAAAATCAATTTCCCGGGTAGTAACAAGCCATGGAAATCCTCTGGGTAAATCACAACCATTCCAACTGAAATGGGCAAACCCTACGATCGCTCCGGGTTGTTGATGTAGTTTTTTGAATACCATATCGTAGTAGTTATATACCGAAGTATCGCGCACTAATTGGTCGATGTTCAAACCGATGATATGACCAAATCGGCTGCTTGGATCTTCCTGTCCGGAGGCAAGACAAAAGTCTTCTTTGCATACGCTGAATTTTTCACCAAATCCTTCCTGTGGTGCACCTTCAATAACATGATCATTGCCCTGCGTTAGCAAACTTACCAGGTGAACATCTTCTGCTTTAGCGTATTGGAGCAAATACTCTTTGAATTCTGGTTTTGTGGTGGGGTGATGAACATGTACATCACCTGAGTACCATCCTCTTTGAGGAAGGTTGATCCAACGTTTGAGTATAAAGTCCTTAGTGATCTCAATATCTTTTTTAGAAACGATAAACACTTCACTGATCGGAATATATTCATTGCCATGTTCGATACTAATTCGCCATTGGCCTGGTGGCAATTGAATGGAAAAATTTCCTGAGGTTTGATACATCACAGGCTCACGCCAGTAGGGGAGAGAAGGCAAAAGTTCATAGACATAACTTCGATTGTCATTGTCGCCCATACCGCTCATCATTCTCACCGGACCAATCCACTCATCGTTGTTTTCGTAAATGACTCCTGACCGGTAGATTTTTTGCGTCATGTGCATGGAAGAAGAAGTTGGAATATCCGCTTTAGGCGGGATTCTTGGCCGACCGTCTTTAATATTAGTTATACACACCATCACCGGCACTATTTTTCCGGTTTCATCTTTTGCCCTGATGTTTACCTTGACTATTTTTTGAGAAAGGGCTGTGTTAAATGCCAACAATAAACAAAGACAGTGAATGAAAACGATCTTTATAAAAAAGGTCATAGCTGAATGATTTGAAGAGTACATACTAGTATGGAACAATGCTTTTCCTGTTCGTGATAAATATCTAAACTACCGGTATGGTTATCGTTACCACCAGTCAAATTTATATTTTCACTTTTCAGATAAAAAACTATGTTTGGTAGGATTAAATGCCGAATACCAACTAATGCAACTTCATAAACCAGTAAACCCGAAAGTATGAAAATGAATGACGAAAAACTTTTTGCTGTAAGCCGCAGGGGATTTTTAAAATCCACAGGAGCGGCTGTGATGGCAGGAACATTACTTCCACACATTAGTACGGCTAAACAACCTTTCGGAAGCAGCAACACACTGAAGGTTGGATTGATTGGTTGTGGCGGCAGAGGAGCAGGCGCAGCAAGTCAAGCATTGCAGGCAGATCCTAATGTAGTGCTTACGGCAATGGGCGATGCGTTTCAAGATCGCCTGGATGAGTCTTACAAAGAGTTATATGAAATGTATCCTGACAAAGTAAAGGTAGACAAGGCCCATAAGTTTGTTGGTTTTGATGCGTATAAAAAAGTAATCGAATCGGATGTGGATGTTGTATTGCTTACCACTCCGCCAGCGTTTCGGCCAGACCATATGATGGCAGCCGTGGAGGCTGGAAAACATACATTTTGTGAGAAGCCCGTGGCTATCGATGCTCCTGGGGTGAGAAAGGTATTGGAAGCGGCCAAAAAAGCGAAGGAGAAAAAGTTATCAGTGGTGTCAGGGTTTTGTTTTCGATATGACTTTCCCAAGAGAGCTCTTTTTGAAAAAGTGCTGAAGGGAGAGATTGGTGAAATAAAAAATGTGTACACGGTGCGCAATGGAGGCCAGCTATGGTCAAAGCCACGTCAGCCAGGCTGGAGCGACATGGAATATCAATTACGAAACTGGCTTTACTACGATTGGTTGTCGGGCGATTTTATTAACGAAATGATGGTGCATAGTTTAGATATGATGTCGTGGGCACTGGGCGATAAAAATCCGATACGCGCAACGGGCACGGGTGGTAGACAATCGCGCACCGAAGAAATTTATGGTAATGCATACGATCATTTTGCGATCGAATATGAATATGACAAGGGTGTGAAGGGTATACACTTTAGCCGCCAGCAAGATGGATGCAGTACTACGAATCGGGTAGAAGTTGCCGGCACGCAGGGTAATGCGTTCATTCAGGGAAACAAGCACGAGATTACCGGCAAAGTCAACTGGCAATACAAGGGAGAGAAAAATGATATGTACCAAACCGAGCATGATGAATTATTCGCTTCCATTCGAAATGGTAAACCGATGAATGATGGTGAGTTGATGGCGCGAAGTTCCATGCTGGGAGTATTAGGAAGAATGGTAGCTTACACCGGACAAACGATCACGTACGAGGAGGCACTCAATTCCAAAGTATCCCTCTCTCCAGCGATTGATCAATATAGCTGGGATTTGAAATGGGCCACGGCACCGGTTGCAAGACCCGGTATTACCAAAGTTTTCTAAGGACTGTTTTATCTAAAATAAAATGCAATGAGATTAAATGTCTTTCATATAGTTAGTTCTTTCATACTCCTGGGAGTTATGGATTCCTTTTCCCAGCCGACATCCATTACATTTGGAAATAGGGTTCCATTGGAAACAGTGACCTCAAAATCAAAAAAAGAAGAAATTCCTTTATTGTGGTTAGATGTAAACACCAGTCCGGATACGTGGAAAGTAAAGGGCAAAGAACTGATTTGTGCAGGCAACCCCATTGGGGTGATGCGTTCTGAAAAGCAGTATGAAAATTTTATCCTACATGTGGAGTGGCAGCACATTGAACCGGGCGGCAACTCGGGTGTTTTTGTTTGGAGTGCTGCGAACCCGGATCCGGAAACGCGACTGCCCGATGGGGTAGAAGTTCAAATGCTGGAACTCGACTGGGTAAACTTGAACAAGCGCAACGGTGAAACTCCACCCATCGCGTATGTGCATGGCGAACTCTTTGGTGTAGGCGGTGTGAAAACCGTTCCGGATAACCCGCGTGGAACCAGGAGTAAATCAATTGAGAACTTGTGCAAGGGAAGAGGCGAGTGGAACACGTATGAAGTGATATGCGTAGATGGTGTGATCAAACTTTCAGTCAATGGAAAGTTTGTTAATGGCATCAGTCAATCCTCACAAAAGAAGGGCTACCTCTGTTTGGAATCCGAAGGGGCCGAAATTCATTTTCGGAATTTAAAGATTATTGAGTTACCGCCAGGGGTCACCTCTGCAGAGCAAACAGCTCCTGAAATTAAATAAAACACAAACAATATTTTTAAATGGAAATAATCATTCAGGATAATCCCAAAGAATTAGGCATAGCCGCAGGCAAGGTAGGAGCAGAATTAATCCGACAGGCGATAAAACAAAATGGATATGCCAACATCATATTGGCTACCGGCACCAGTCAATTTGAAACCTTGAACCAATTGCTTGCCGAGAAAGACATAGACTGGAGCAAAGTAACGATGTTTCATCTCGATGAATATATCGGTTTGCCAATCACCCATCCGGCAAGTTTTAGAAAATACCTGAAAGAAAGATTTATTGCTCACGTTTCGAAATTAAAAGAAGTCTTTTTAATTGATGGCGAAGCCGATGACAAACGTGAGTGTGAACGTCTGTCCAAAACTATTGCTGAACACCCGATTGATGTGGCCTTTGTTGGCATTGGTGAAAACGGACACCTGGCTTTCAATGACCCACCGGCAGATTTTGAAATCGATGTGCCCTATATCGTGGTGGAGTTGGATGAAGCGTGCCGTAAACAACAAATGGGTGAAGGATGGTTTAAAACGATGGATGATGTGCCGCGCAAGGCAATCAGCATGTCGATCAAACAAATTTTAAAATCAAAACATATTATTTGTTCGGTGCCCGATGAACGGAAGGCCATGGCGGTAAAAAACAGTATTGAGCATGCAGTCAGTAATTTATTTCCGGCAACCGCTCTACAGTTGCACGCACACTGCACCTGTTTTCTGGATGCTGCTTCCGCTTCATTACTGTCTCAAAAATAAACATGTTGTTAACGACTACTATTAAATAAACCATATCATGATAACCCGAAGAGGATTTGTTAAGCTGGCAGGTGCCGGAGCGTTGGCGACTACGCTGCCCGTGTCACAATCACAAGCAACACCTGTAAATGTTGCAGTCACTGCGCAATCATTTAACATAGCCGTTGCCGGATATACCTTCCTGGCCTACAATAATAACTTAGAAAAAATTATTGAAGTGATGAATGCGGTAGGGGTGAAATATATTTCGTTAAAGAATTTCCAACTACCCTATGATTGTAGCAAACAACAAGCCGATGAAGTAATCGGAAAGTTTACAGCGGCTGGTATTCAGGTATATGGTCTGGGCGTTATCTCTTTGAAAACGCAACCGGATGTTGACAATGTCATGAACTACGCACAACGTGCAGGCGTGAAAATGATCATCGTGTCTCCGGCATACGAAGTTCTATCGTATCTGGAGAAGCAAGCGAAAGCAAACAACATTCGCGTAGCCATTCATAACCATGGCCCTGAGGACAAAATATTCCCGGACATCGATGCCATTTATGAGAAGATAAAAAGTATGGATCCCGTCATGGGTATTTGTCTCGACATCGGTCATACGTTCCGGTGTGGTCACGACCCCGCGGCTATGTTATTGAAATATAAAGAACGTATCTATGACGTTCACGTGAAAGACATTGATGCGCCTGTAGAAAAAGGACAAAACGTAGTGAATGGTCGGGGCAAAATTAATTTTATGGCTTTCGCTAAAGCCTTGAGCAAGTCGGGTTACTCGGGTATGTGCAGTTTGGAATTTGAACAAAAAGGGGATCCGGCTATTGGGCTTGCCGAAAGTGTGGGTTACTTTAAAGGTGTGTTGTCGTCTGTTAAATAGGTATACAGTCATAGGAAAAATATTAAGGAAGAAAGATGAGTAAAGATATGGTAGCCGTGCAGGCCAGTTCATTAAGTAAGCGTGATACTCGTATCTCTCTTCTAATCATTGGGCTTTTGTTTTTTATTTTCGGGTTTGTGTCTTGGGTCAACGCGATTTTAATCCCTTATTTTAAAATTGCCTGTGAGCTAAGCAACTTCAAATCGTACTTAGTAACCTTCGCCTTTTACATTTCTTATTTTGTCATGTCGGTGCCTTCATCCTATTTATTAAAATCAGTAGGATTTAAAAAAGGGATGATGATCGGTTTTTGGGTAATGGCGGTTGGCGCTTTTATTTTTGTGCCCGCTGCGCTGAGCAGAACGTATGAAATATTTTTGGTGGGATTATTTTCACTAGGCACTGGTCTTGCGATTTTACAAACGGCTGCCAACCCATACATCACGGTGCTGGGGCCGAAAGAAAGAGCCGCACAGCGTATCAGCATCATGGGCATTTTTAACAAAGGAGCGGGCATTCTCGCTCCGCTTATTTTTGCTGCGGTAGTTTTGCGTGTGGGCGATACCGAATTGTTTAAACAATTGGGCACCATGGGCGAAGCAGAAAAAAATGCAGCACTCGATGAATTGATACGAAGAGTTATTGTTCCGTACTCCATTGTTGGGACGGTGCTGTTTGGGCTAGGTTTATTGGTGCGTTTCTCCCCTCTTCCGGAGATCGACACCGAACATGAAACATCTGATGTGGCCGTAGCAAATTCCGGCAAGACGAGCATCTTCCAGTTTCCACATCTCATCTTAGGTGCGTTCGCCATATTTGTTCATGTAGGCACTCAGGTTATTGCCATTGATACGATCATCGGCTACGCCAATTATATGCACATCGATTTGATGGAAGCGAAAGTATTTCCATCCTACACACTCTTTGTCACGATCTGTGGGTATGTGATTGGGATTTTTCTTATCCCCAAGTTCATCAGTCAGGTAAACATGCTAAGGATATGTACGGTGTTGGGAGGCGTTTTCACGTTGCTCATTATTTTTACTAACGGTACTGTAAACTTTTTGGGGCACACAACCGACATCTCCATTTGGTTTGTCGTCTTATTAGGTCTTGCCAATTCGTTGGTATGGGCTGGAATTTGGCCATTGGCATTGGATGGATTAGGAAGGTTTACCAAGTTAGGAGCGTCCATCATGATTATGGGTTTGTGCGGAAACGCCATCATGCCGTTGTTCTACGGACACTTTGCTGATTTGTATGATGTACGCCTGGCGTATTGGGTATTATTTCCGTGTTATCTTTATCTTATATTCTATGCCGTGTATGGGCATCGGATAAGAAGGTGGAGGTTTCAAAAATAAACAAAGGGTAATAGAAATATTTTATTATCAGCTACAGGTTTTAGGCTGTCTGAGATGTGAAACTTGAGATGGTAACTCGTAGTCTTATTGCACTTTCGTGACGTACAAAAAGTCAACCGAATGAAAAACCTAAAAAGAAGGGAGTTCATAAAAACCACAGCCCTGGCGGGTATGGGAAGTTCGTTGCTTTCACCAGGCTTACTACAAGGAAAGGATAAAAGTTTGGTGAGCGAAAATCAGATTCCACTTGCTAAGCAAAAGAAGGTCATAGTAGCAGGCGCGGGTATTTCCGGTTTATGTTGTGCCTACGAACTCATGAAGAGTGGTCATGAGGTGATCGTGATGGAAGCTACCGGAAGACATGGTGGTCATGTATTTACTGGTCGCGATGGGTTGTCGGATGGTTTGTATGCCGATTATGGTGCCGATCATATCACCAAGCCCGGCTATGAACATTTCTTTAACTACGTGGACGAATTCAATCTTCCTGTTTTAGCATACCCCAACGCAGAAGGTTCTGATGCTGCACCGGGGAGGCATGCGTTGAAGATGATTGCTGGCAAGTTTTATTCGGAAGAGGAGTTGGCCGATCCTGTTGTGCTGAAAAAGTTTGGGTTCAACGAGCGGGAAGTTAAATTCCTTTCAACCAATCCGTGGTATGCGTTCCGGTCATTCTTTCTGAGTTCCTATCTCCCAAATTTCAAAGATGAAAATCAACCCTTTGGTGTGGGGCTCGATCATCTCGACAAGATTTCGCTTGCTGATCTTTTCAAAAAAGAAGGCGCGTCACCAACGGCACTCCGCTTTTTGGGAGGGCAAGATTCTTCCGCGCTTTATCAATTGTGGCGATTATCCACCATGCGTTTCAGAGGAATACCGCTTTCTGAAGGGGAAACGTTTCGACTACAGGGCGGCAATCAGCAATTACCCAATGCATTCGCCAAACAATTGGGTGAGCGTGTGTTGTTGAATCATCCTATCCAGTCAATACAACAAGGGGCGAGTGGTGTTACGGTTACGTACAAAGCGTACGGCTTTGAGGAGGAAAAGAAAATGTCTGCAGATTATCTTGTGAACTGTATTTCACTGCAAGTATTCCGGAACATTCCAATAACGCCTGCGCTTTCATCGGAAAAGCAATATGCAGTGGATAACCTTTCTTATAGTTCACATCCTTTTTATGTATTCGAGGCGAGTTCTAAATTTTGGCTGGACGATGGACTCAAGAGTATCAATATGGAATTTGAACATCCGGATATTTCAATGATATGGCAAGAGCCCAATGAAATTGAAACAAGCAGGATAGTATTAAAAGCGTATGGCCCCGGTGGCTTGTCACCTCAACGTGTGCTTGCCTCTTTTAGAAAACTTTATCCTGGGAATCGGGACACTATTGTGGAAGCTCTTACCAAAGACTGGACGAAAGATAAGCATGCACCCAGTTGTGAGATGGAAGCTTTTCCGATTGGTGAGATGCACAAGTTTTGGCCGCAGATCATCAAGCCCGAAGGGAAAGTATATTTTGCCGGAACGTATGCCGATAACCTTAGTCGCGGCATGGAGTCATGCCTGCGCTCGGCTCAGCGCGTGGCGAAAGAAATTCACGCGTTATAAAAAGTTGAAAATAAAAATGTTGAAGCATATTCTTATTGGTTTGTGTACAACGATAGCATTATGTTCAGCAGGACTAATTGCTTCATTACAGTCGCAGCAAAACAATTCACCCATTGTTAAAATTCTTGTACCTACCGATAAGAGCAAACATGATTTAAATACGCTGGTACACTATCGTATCCAAGTTTCTGATGTGGAAGATGGTGAATCTGAATATGACGAGATCGCTGCCAACGAGGTGTTTTTAGAAGTAAGATATTTGCCCGATGCATCGAAAGTAAATATGGATGCGATGGCAACAGCCGATCCGAAAGGACTTGCTGCTATGAAGAAATCAAATTGCTTCACCTGTCATGCCTTTAATGGTAAATTGATCGCACCGTCTTTTATTGAAATAGCGAAACGCTATCCAAAGACAACGGCTAACATTGATCTGTTGACCAAACACATTCGCGAAGGTTCCACAGGCGTGTGGGGCACCACAAGCATGCCTACGCATACGGAACTGACTATTGAGGAGACACGCAACATTGTAAGCTGGCTTTTAGAGAATGCCAGGGATGAGTATCTGAATTATTATACCGGAACGGAAGGCAACTTAAAAATAAAAGTGCCCGAGGGCGTTAGTCATAAAGGCGCATTTGTTCTGAGTGCCACCTATTCAGATCATGGAACAAAAAATAATCCTCAACATTTTTTGAGTTCAAAAGATGTGATTGTATTGTATGTAAAATAGTACCACGATTCATAAAACATTAACATGACACTTCAAGGATATTCATATAAAGACAATACACCAGTTGAAGTCAAGATAGAAGCCGAGCGAATTAAAAATATCTCTCCTGTATCAAAACATTCTGATGAAAATATTTTCATCGGTCCCGGCTTCACCGATATACAAGTGAATGGCTATGGTGGCGTTGATTATAATGAAGTGTATGCTGACTCTTCTAAGCTTTCTTCAATCACGCAAAAGTTATACAAGGCAGGCACAACTACTCATTATCCAACCATTATCACAAATTCACCCGAACAGATCAGCAGGTTAATCAAACAAGTTATCACACTGAGAAAAACGGATGAACTATCACAATGGAGTATTGAAGGGCTCCACATTGAAGGCCCTTTTATTTCTCTGTTAGATGGACCACGCGGGGCACACTCCAAAGAGTTTGTGTGTGCACCCGATTGGAATCTGGTGCAACAATGGCAGGAAGATGCCGAAGGATTAATCCGCATCTTGACGCTTTCGCCTGAATGGGAAAACACAAACTCCCTGATAGAGCAATGTGTTAAAAATAATATTCTGGTTGCTATTGGGCATACCAATGCAACCCATCAGCAATTGCTTGATGCGGTGAGTGCCGGTGCAAGCATATCCACCCATCTTGGTAATGGTATGCATCCCATTATTCCGCGACATCCTAATTATCTATGGTCGCAATTGGCTGACGACAGGTTGGGTGCATCTATCATTACCGATGGATTTCACTTACCGGCAGAAGTGATTCGCGTTTTCAAAAAGGTAAAAAATGAAAAATTACTTTTAGTGAGTGATAGTGTTTCGCTGGCTGGTATGCCACCTGGCGATTATGATCTTCACATTGGTGGACAGGTAACATTAACACCTGCCGGCAAACTTCATTTGAGAAACAACCCAAACATTTTTGCCGGTTCATCGGCCAACATAAAAGAGTGCGTTTCTTTTTTGTTGAGTAATAATCTGGCAACCTTATCGGAAGCCTGGGAGATGGCCTCTGTACGCCCGCAAAAACTTTTGCGTGCAGATGTTGCTGTGTTTGAAAAAGGCGCTTCAGCGGATCTTATGCTGATGAGAAAAACAAAAGACGGAAAGTTGGAAGTGAGCAAGACAATAAAAAAGGGGAAGGAAGTCTTTGCGGAGAAATAATTGTTTGGACAGGAACATTATAGATATCCATCTTGATTAGATTTTCAATGTTTTAAATAGGAGATT
>CAYGGY010000038.1:0-32556 GCA_964349405.1 uncultured Ohtaekwangia sp.
ATTCAGGATCCTCCCGAAAGCTTTCGGGAGGATTTTCCACAAAGAAAGTCCCTGAATTTTCAGGAACTTTCTTATTTTGGATGATGCTTTTTGATATTAGTTATTGTAAATATTTTGGAAAGGAAGGGTCTGACCGATTGATTCATTAATTCAAAACCATCATCGTCCACCAGGAGGGCAATGTTTGCGCAAGAAATTTGTATACAATGTGGAAAGATGCTCAAAAGTGCCTTCGCCTTCCGAAATGCTATGGGTGCGGTTGGGGTAAGCCATAAACTGAAATTGTTTGTTGTGCTTTACTAACTCATTGATAAGCATCTCCGCATTGGCATAGTGTACATTATCATCGCCCGTTCCATGAATGTACAACAAGTTTCCTTGTAGATTCTTTGCGTAAGTGACAGGCGATCCTTTAATAAAGTCTTGCCGGTTTTCCTGGGGCAAACCCATATATCGTTCCTGATAGATATTGTCATACGTGAGTTGATTGGCTACAGCGGCCACGGCTATACCAGTCTTATAAATTTCTGGATATTGAAACATAAGATTTAATGTAGCAGAACCGCCACCACTCCATCCCCACACGGCAATTCGATCAGAATCAACAAAAGGCCACTTCATAATTTCTTTGGCGGCCGATGCCTGATCCTGAATATTCAATACACCAATTTTCCGGTAAATGCTTTTGCGCCATGCCCTGCCTTTCGGTGCGGGGGTTCCGCGATTGTCGATTGACATGTAGATATAACCTTCCTGTGCGAGGTTGCCTGCGAAAAGACGATTATAGCCTGCGCGGTAGGTGTCTTTAACATTTGCACCAGCTGGCTCGGTATAAACATAAAATAGAACCGGGTATTTTTTATTGGGATTAAAATCCCTGGGTTTTACCATCCATCCATCCATTTCAATCCCTTCTTTTGTTTTTACTTTAAAAAACTCTACTGTTTTTTCTTGCTGCGCGGCTGCAAGTTTGCTTTGAATGCTTTCATTAGGGGTTAGTGCTTTATGGTGTGGTAAAGAAATTAATTCGCTTATGGGTTTGGTGTGATTATTATTAAAATCATGAGATGCGAAATTGCCTGTTGGCGATATGGAATAATCATGAGTACCCTGTAGGGAAGCAGGGGAAACCAACATTGCTTGCCCCTTGCCATCCAGCTTTATTTTGTAAAGATATTTTTGTGTTGCGTTGTTGGGCGAGGCAATGAAGTAAAGAAGATTATTTTTTTCATCCACGAGGCTAATCTCGATCACATCGTAGGCTCCATGGGTGATGAGCGTTTCTTTCGATCCGTCATTGGAAATTCGATATACATGTCGCCAACCGTCTTTTTCACTGATCCATAAAAATTCATTTTGCTTGTTAATCCAGTTGAATTGGCGATGATCTTCATATATATTTTCCCATGGACTAAGCACATCGATCCAAGCTTCATCTTTTTCTGTGTGGATAAGTGTTGCTTTTCCGGAGGTTGCCTCACAGGCATAGATTTTACTTTCGTTTTGTTTGCGGTTAAGTTGCTGTACAAAGATTGTATTGGCAGAATGCCATTGAGCTCTGGGTAGATAATGTTGTTTCGCATCGCCCGGAATATCAAGCCAGTTGGTTACTCCGGAAAAAATATTAACCACGCCTATTTTTGCAGGCGATGGACTTTGTCCTGTTTTCGGATATTCAATAGGAATAATTTGGGAATACACCGAGTCGGTATTGTTGATCATAAAGAAGTCGCGGATCTGGTTGGCATCAATTTGCCAGTAAGCAATTTGCCGACTATCGGGGCTCCACTGAAACCCATCGCGGCAGTCAAGTTCTTCTTCATACGCCCAATCGAATGTACCATTGATAAGTTTTCGATTACCATCTTTGGTGAGTGCTTTGATTTCTCCAGTGGTAAGGTTCTCCACGTAGATGTTTTGTTCACTTACATAGGCAGCCATTTGTCCGTCCGGTGAAAGTTTGGCAAACATTAAAGAAGCTTCGGGTCTACTTTTACCTACCTGAGTTAATGATTTTGTTTTCAAATCCAGTACCCAATAATCACCTCGCGTGTCAAATCTCCATACTTTTCTTGTGTTAGTGAAAATCAAGAGTTTAGTTCGATCTATAGAGAAAGAAAAGTGACGTACGTTGATGCTTCTTGATTGGCCTGGCGGGGTAAGATCAGCTTTTGATACAGCAGTAGTTTTGGTGTTTGATGGAAGTATATATTGGTGTATTTCACCAGAATCAACCATGTAATAAGAATTGCCATCGGCACCCCATTTAGGATTTTGAGCAGAAATAACAACTGGGACAAGAAAGATCAGGAAGATGAGTATCTTTTTCATAGATGATTTGAATGAATATATAGCTTCTAAATTAGAATAAATTAATCGATGTAAAAGGATGGAAGAGGCAAGTATTTTAATAGGCACATGCCTTTGATAAATTGTGTAGTCAAAAGCCTCGTTAAAAAAATGTGTATGTTTATGTTGGTAGATGGTCTTGTCTAAAGCGTATAAATTTGTAACTTTTGCGGGCAAAGTGATTACTATACAATGGCTAAACTTAAGAATATTGTCAAGCAGCTATCGGAAAATGACTATAAACTGATATATGATTCCTTGCTGGAGAGCAATGCTGAAAAGTCGGCATATCTCTTAAAGGCATTACGTGAAAGGCAATTGTCTGACAGCAAAATAATGACAGAGTTGGAGGTCAGTCCCAACGCGTACTACACACTTCGCTCACGCTTAAATATCCGCATTGAGGAGCATCTGGTGCAACAAATGGAAAGCCCACGCACCGATATTTTAAGGAAAGTAGCGAATCTTAACGAAGTATTATTCACCAAGAAAAGAACCATATCCTTAACAACGTTGAAGAAACTTGAGAAGGAATTGATTGACTACGACTTGGCTAGTGAACTCACTGTAATTTATAAGTCTCTAAAGAAACTTAATATTAATTCCCCAGAGCATTTCCATTATTCTCAATTGTATAATCGCCATGTTGCCTACATGCTTGCTGTTGATAAAGCGGAGGATTTATTGGTGAGTTATTTTAAAAATTATGGTAACTACTACTTTACGAATGACGAAACGGAAAGATTGGGCCTGATTCTGTTGTTGAAGGAAATGCAGAATGTGGCGAAGTTATACGAATCACACCGTCTTTATGTTTTTCAAAGTTCAATGATGATTTTTCATCGTTTGTTTGTGGAGCCCGATGATCCCTTCCAGGCTGAGGGCGAATCCATTCAAGATATTTTTGCTCAGGTTCAAAAAATATTCAATACCTATCATCTCGATCCACTTTATTACCATCTCGATCTTCTTTTTGAGTTTTTAAAAGTTGAATACTATAATCACTATGGGCTGTTTAGAGAAGCAGAAAAGCATTTTGAAGAAGTGAATGATGCGGCTGCTAACCTGATTGTGAATTATTCGTCTTTTACTTTTTCTGCACGCTTTCTGATTACAAAATTAGAGCGTCATTTAAGGCTGGGTACTGAGATAGAAATTGCTGTTGAGAATGAAAGTTTATTTGCAGATACCGAAGCGGATCTGCTGGATATACCGAATCATACAGTGAGTATCGTTTATCGCGCCTTTGGTTTTTATTATGCCGATCGGTTTGATGAAGCGGCCAAAATACTAAATGGTTTATTGAGCGATGTAAGTCTAAAAAAATACCCATTTGTTCAAATGGAGGTGAAAGCCCTTTTGGCGCTGCAATATTGTATGCTAAGAGATTTCGAATTATTCAATCAGTACAGCAGCAGCGTGCAACGACAAATTCGCATGTTTGAGAAAGATGATTGCAAGAACGTGATTCTCTTTTTGAAGATATTAAAGATTGCCACGAGTGAAGCCAAAAAGGATAAACCGAAAAAGATGGCTGCGGTTATTTCAAAATTTAAAACGGAAACCGTCCCATATTTTGCCCCGACCTTTTATGTGAAAATGGATGATAAATTTATCGCAAATCTGACGGATATAGAAGCTCCGGGTATTTAAGCCTATACATCAATTCCTTTGATCGTGTCGAACGACAAAGGTTTGTTCAGAAACAGTTTTATGACAGGATATTTTTTAGAACGGTTATAATCCTGTGGATTAATGGAAGAGGTGAGCATGATGACTTTACATTTTTTCTTGACGAGTTGCCCCATTTTTTCAAATTCATCTAAAAATTGAAACCCATCCATCATGGGCATATCAATGTCTAAAAATATCAAATCCGGTAAAATTTTATCAGCAAGTTCTAATTTTTCCATATTGCGCAAAAACTCTAAGCCGCTTTTTGCACCGGTGTGCGTATAAATTTTATCGGCTATGGCGGTAGCCTCAATCATTTTTTGATTTATCAGGTTATCAATCTCATTGTCATCAATGAGCATTACCGTTGTATACTTTCTTTCTCCCATCTTCTTTTGAAGTGATTAAAGTTAGTTGATAATAGATTATGATACAATAAGGCTTATAGTTCGAATTTTATTCCTTGAGCAAGTGGAAGGCTATCTCCAAAATTAATAGTATTGGTTTGCCTGCGCATGTATACTTTCCAGGAATCTGAACCTGATTCTCTTCCTCCTCCTGTTTCCTTTTCGCCACCAAATGCTCCACCGATCTCGGCACCGGAAGTTCCTATATTCACGTTTGCAATCCCACAGTCGGATCCAGCATGTGAAAGAAATTGTTCCATTTCTTGAAGGCGGGTAGTCATGATCGCTGAGGATAACCCTTGCTTTACCCCGTTCTGTAATGCAATCGCTTCAGTGAGTGTTTTGTATTTGATTAAATACAAAATGGGCGCGAAGGTTTCCTGTTGAACAATTTCAAAATGATTTTCAACTTCAGCAATGGCAGGCTTTACATAACAGCCCGATTCATATCCTTTTCCTTTTAGTGTACCTCCGTTTACTATAAAACTACCTCCTGAAGATTTTACTTTTTGTAATGCATTGCGATAGGCTTTTACAGCAAGTGGATCAATCAACGGGCCCACGTGATTATTTTGATCTAGTGGGTTTCCAATTCGTAATTGACTGTATGCTTTCTTTAACTTTTCCTTAACCAAATCATAGACATTCTCATGTATAATCAATCGTCTTGTGGTAGTGCAACGTTGCCCTGCCGTACCAACGGCACCAAATAATGCTGCGCGAATGGTAATATCCAGGTTGGCATGTTCGGTAATGATGATTGCGTTGTTGCCACCCAATTCAAGTAGCGCTCTTCCTAATCGTTCACTTATGGTGCGGCCTACTGCTTTTCCCATACGCACCGATCCTGTTGCTGATACCAAAGGGATATTTTCGTTGGATGCCATGAGCTGACCTATTTTATAGTCACCATTAATTATGCATGATACTCCATCGGGCACACCGTTCTTCTTAAATACTTTGTTAACAATATTCTGACAAGCGATGCTGCATAATGGGGTTTTCTCAGAGGGTTTCCAGATACAGGTGTCACCACACACCCAGGCAATCATGGCATTCCATGACCAAACTGCTACTGGAAAATTAAACGCTGAAATAATTCCAACTACACCCAACGGATGATATTGCTCATACATTCGATGACTGGGTCTTTCAGAATGCATGGTCAACCCATTCAACTGCCGTGAAAGGCCTACCGCAAAATCACATATATCTATCATCTCCTGAACTTCTCCCAATCCCTCCTGATAGGACTTGCCCATTTCATAAGAAACAAGTTTGCCAAGTGGTTCCTTGTATTTACGAAGTGCTTCTCCAATCTGACGCACAATTTCACCACGCTTTGGGGCAGGCACCAGGCGCCACTCTAAAAATGCGTTATGTGCTTGAGCAACAACTTTATTGAAAGCGATCTCATCGGTGGCCTGAACTTTTCCGATCAACTTTCCATCTACGGGTGAGAGTGAAGACAGGGATTGTCCTTTTGTACTAATCCATCTTTGACCGATAGCGGTTCCGGAGTTTGATCTTTTAATGCCCAACGTAGTGAGGGCTTCAGAAATGCCAAAGTTTTTCATGCAGCGAAGCTTTTGTTGACGACAAAGCTACTAATTTACCACTCCATCCCAATTGTTCCTTTTTCACCATTTGAAAATAGTCCCTCTACCAACACACCACCTTTTTTAATTTCCATCACGCGATTAAGATCGCTCACGTTGTCAATAGACACTTTATCAATGTGGGTAATAATAAAGTCTTCCTGTAGTCCGGCTTTTTTCCATTTGCCGTAGGTAAGTCGCTTGATAAGAACACCTCCCTCTAAATTTAATTTTGTAAGTTTGGTGTAGGAGATATCCTCGAGGGTAGCTCCTTCAATTTCATATTCTATTTCTTTCTTTTTTAGCTCCGCTGAACCTTCATAATTTTTTAGTACGGCTTTGACTTTATGTTCTTCATTGTTTCTGCGAAAGGTTACTGTTATCATTTGACCAGGGCGGTTGCGCGCAACCCATTCTTGAAGTTCGGATACACTGTTCACTGCATGATGGTTGATGCCGGTTATCACATCGCCTGCTTCTATTCCGGCTTGCTTTGCAGAACTACCTTCATTCACCTGGTTAACAAAAACACCCTGCATTACATCTAGTTCCTGGTCTTCTGCCAGTGCCGCTGAAACATCCACGATCTGAACACCAAGAAGACCGCGCTGCACTTGTCCATATTCTAAAAGATCATCCATTATTTTTTTTACCAAACCGGTCGGGATGGCAAATGAATAACCGGAATAACTTCCCGTTGCTGTTGCAATTGCTGAGTTGATACCAATCAATTCGCCTCGAAGGTTAACCAAGGCGCCACCGCTATTTCCAGGATTTACAGCAGCATCGGTTTGAATGAACGATTCGATTTGTAAATTATTCTTGTCTCGCAGGATGCCGATATTTCTGGCTTTCGCACTGATGATTCCTGCGGTAACAGTAGAATTTAAATCGAAGGGATTTCCAATGGCCAATACCCATTCGCCTGGCGTAATACTGTCTGAATCTCCGTATTTCACAAACGGCAAATTTTTCGCTTTGATCTTCAGCAAAGCAAGATCAGTACTTGGGTCACGACCAATCACTTTAGCAAAATAGCGTTGATTATTATTCATCACTACTTCTATTGTGTTGGCGTCTTCTATCACATGATGGTTGGTAACGATATATCCGTCATCAGAAATAATTACGCCTGAACCGGACGATAGTGCGTGTGGATTAAGATAGGAGTCAAATGCATTGAGACTAAATTTACCGCCACCGTACACAATTCGAATGTGTACGACAGCAGGAGTTACCAAACGAGCAGCACTTTCAAAATTTAAACCGGAAGGTACTCGGGATGTAGTGTCTATCCGGTAATTCGTTAATTTTAGATTTTGTCGGCCTTCAATAGAATTATAGGATGGCCCTATATCTATAAACTGAAAAGTGAATATAGATCCTAAAATAGCCCCGATAAAAGCGGTGCAACCAACCAGCAGAATTAACAACGAACGCTTCATATCAATCTTTTAAGTAAGGTAGCGCAAATCTTTAAAAAGATTGGTTCGTCCATAACAAAACTTTGAATGCATATAATATAATGTCGATTAATATACCGCAGTGACGTTAAATAGGGAAATGATTTTAAACAAAAAGCGCCCCCGTTTCCGGAGAGCGCTACCCTGGCCGCCATTAGGCGACCTCACCTAAACCCCACTTCTATGCTTCTTAATTTACTTTGATGGTTTGCTTCAATATTTTTTTCTCGTCTTTTGGAATGGTGAGTTCTAATATCCCATTAATATACTTTGCATTTATTCTGCCAGGATCTACATTTTCAGGCAATGAGAATGCGCGGCTGAATGTTCCATACTGCGTTTCAATTGTATGAAACGTTCTTTCTTTCTTTTCGGTGGTAAATTTACGTTCGCCACTTATAGTCAGGTAATTGTCATTTAATTCGATTTTAAAATCCTCTTTGTTTAAACCAGGAACGGCAAGATGAATTTCAAAAGAGTCAAGGTTCTCAACAATATCCACTTTTGGAATAAAAGCACTTCCACCTGAGCGGGCTATTGAATCATTGAAAAATTTGTCTACCAAATTGCTAAACGAGGTAGGGACAAAGTCATTGGTGTTATAACGAATGATACTCATACTTTTAATTTTTTAAGGTTTGACATCTGTTTTTTTAGACTAATCAACCTATAAGTGAAAAGTATGCCGATGGATTTTTGATGCTATTTTTAGGTCATTATGTCTTAATTAGCTATTAAAATACCGTTTTGTATGACAAAAAGGCTTGTTTTAATGCTTAATAGTTGCAATCTGTTGGTTTATAGTGGTCAGGGTATTCAATAAAATCAACCAAAAACCAACAGCTAGATTCGTGCTTGATAGGTGTAGAGCTCGAAATACCGGCCTTTCTTTTCGATGAGTTCTTCATGCTTGCCGCGTTCTTGAATCTGCCCTTGCTCAACTACTAAAATCTGTGAGGCTTGTCGGATGGTGCTCAGGCGGTGAGCAATCACAAAGGTGGTTCGTCCTTGCATCAGCGTGCGCAAACTTTCCTGAATAAAGCTTTCGCTCTCGGTATCGAGATTTGAAGTTGCTTCGTCCAATAATAAAATTCGGGGGTTAGCTAAAATTGCTCTGGCTATCGCAATGCGCTGACGTTGACCACCTGAAAGTTTCACCCCACGTTCACCAATCACGGTCTCTAATCCTTTTTCAAAGCGATCGGTAAACTCATTGACGAAGGCTGCCTTTACGGCATTTTGTAATTCCTCCTCCGATGCATGTGGTCGAGGAAATAAAATATTTTCACGGATAGTGCCTTCAAAGAGGAAATCATCCTGAAGAACTACACCTAACTGACTTCGATAGCATGAGAGGGAAACTTTTGAAAGATCCACGTTATCAATGGTAATTATACCACTATCCGGATTGAGAAAAGAAGCAGCCAAACCGGCTATGGTTGTTTTACCGGAACCTGAAGTTCCTACCAATGCCGTAACGGATCCCGCAGGAGCGGTGAAAGAAATGTTTTTCAACACAGTTTTACCTTCTTCATAGGCAAATGAAACGTCATTAAATTCAATGTCTCCTTTTATATTTTCGATTTTAATGGTTCGCACAGTGCCATCGTCTTCAACAGGCATGTTCATTAATTCTTCGGTGCGATCCAATCCAGCAAATGCTTCTGTTAATTGACTACCAATATTACTCATCTGCACAATAGGGGCAATCATAAAAACCATGAACATAGTGAACTGAAGGAAATCACCTGCGCTCAGGTTAAAGTATCCGCTAAGGCCCATAATACCTACACTGGCCAAGCCTACCAGAAAAGTACCCGAACTGGTAACGAAGCTGGTAGAGGTGAGGCTTTTCTTCACATTTTGAAAAAGTTGGTCAACCCCATGTTCAAATACTTTCATTTCTTGTTGCTCGGCATTGAATCCTTTAATGACACGAATACCGTTCAAGGTTTCTGTCAAACGACCAGTAACCTCTGCATTTATTTTTCCTCGCTCCCGAAAAACAGGACGTATGATGGAGAACGCTTTTAAGGTGATCGCGCCAAAAATAGACATCGGTAGTAGCACAAATAGTGTCATCAGCGGATTGATGTAAATCAAGAAACCGATTGAGATGATGGCTGTCAGAAGACCTCCGACCAATTGAACCAAACCTGTCCCCACCAAATTTCGCACGCCTTCTACATCGTTCATTACACGCGATACGAGTGCTCCCGATTTTTGATTGTCGAAAAACCGTGTGGGCAGACGGAGCAAATGCCTTTGCACTTGTGATCGTAACACAGAGATAAGGTGCTGGGCTTCAACACTCAGTATTTTCGTTAACAAGAAAGAAGTTACTGCTTGTATTAAAATGGCGACAGCTAAGCCGATCAGTAGCAAGGGCAATTTATCTAGTTGCTTATTTACCAGGATATCGTCCATGAATGGCTTGGTTGCCCAAGGGGGCACAAGCCCGGCAGCCCTGCTTATGATAATGAGAAGGAGACCGATAAAGAGGAGTTTTTTGCGCGGCCAGATAATCGTTTTAAATACCTGTTTAAGGGTTACTTTTGGTTTGCTCATGTGATGGATTTAGATATTGTTTTTATTGGTTAACCGATAGACGAACAACTTGTTTTTTTATTTTTTAATCAGGGGTGCGAAGGTAGTATTTTGCTCCTTGTTATTTGCCTGTGTGACGTTTGTTACGGAGTATGGCACCTAATAAATTTAATTTTGCCGGAAATTTATTTTAGATGGAAATTATAGGTTATCTGGCTTCCATAGTGATGGGGCTTACGTTGGGTCTGGTAGGTGGGGGCGGTTCAATATTGACGGTGCCTATCCTGGTTTACCTATTTGATGTTGATCCGGTATTATCCACAGCGTATTCACTTTTTGTAGTGGGACTCACCAGTGCAGTTGGGTCCATCAGTCACTTTAAAAGTGGTAATGTTCATCTAAAAACGGCTGTAATTTTTGGTATGCCTTCCATAATTGCTGTTTATTCAGTGCGGAAATTTTTGATGCCAATCATCCCTGATTCGATTTTCACAATAGGTAGTACTGAGATCTCTAAATCATTAGCTGTACTGGTATTGTTTGCTGTATTGATGTTGTTGGCCTCTTTCACCATGATTCGCAAACCAAAAAAACAAAAAGAAGAAGCCATGGAGATCAGCTATAACTATTCGCTTATTTTTATTGAAGGTATTGTTGTAGGCGGCATTACCGGTTTGGTAGGCGCAGGTGGTGGATTTCTCATCATTCCGGCATTGGTCCTATTTGCCGGCTTGCCTATGAAGCAAGCGGTGGGTACATCACTGGTGATTATCGCGCTTAAATCATTGATTGGTTTTACGGGGGATCTTGGTGGAGAACTCGTTATTGACTATCAATTCATGATTATCTTTTCATTGTTTGCCATGGTGGGCATTCTAATTGGCAGCTACCTGACACGGTTTATTTCTAACGAAAAACTCAAGCCTGGTTTTGGATGGTTTGTATTAGTGATGGGTATTTACATTCTGGTGAAAGAACTGATGTTATAAATTTATATCCTTTCAATTGGATACTGAAATAATCTTTTGACGGTGTAGCTCAATCTTTATTGAGCGATAGGAATTTGTAAATGATTCAAAGATTGCGGCTTGGAACCGTTTAAGTTGGGATGATGTTACTACGATTAATTTTATAGAATAAGTATGCAACAAGGCCTTAAAGAAAACTGGAAACAATTTACCCTACTGGTAATTATCAATGCTTTTGTTGGGGGCATGGTAGGATTAGAACGTTCGCTGCTACCAGAACTTGCTCACGAAAAGTTTGGCGTGAATGGTCACTACGCGATTCTCTCCTTCATCATTGCCTTTGGTTTTGTTAAGGCGATTTCCAATTATATCGCTGGAAAATATGCTACCTCGCTAAGCCGTAAAAGATTATTAGTGATGGGATGGTTATTTGGTTTACCAGTTCCATTTCTTCTCATCTTTGCTTCTTCGTGGAATATGGTGATTATCGCCAACATCTTTTTGGGTGTTAATCAAGGGCTTGCCTGGTCGAGCACCGTGTTGATGAAAATTGATTTGGTTGGAGAGAAAGATCGTGGATTTGCCATGGGGCTGAATGAGTTTGCCGGCTATCTCGCAGTTTCTGTAATGGCTTTTGTCAGTGGTTGGGTCGCTACTGAATATGGTTTGCACCCCTACCCATTTTATATAGGCATTGTTCTTTCGATCAGTGGCTTCTTACTTTCATGGCTCTTGGTAAATGACACTACAAAAATTTCACTTACCGAAAAAAATCAACCCCATGCTATCTCATTAGAAAAAATATTTTCTGATACTTCGTGGAGGCATCCCAACCTGGGCTCCATTACACAAGCAGGGTTTGTTAATAATTTAAATGATGCATTGGCGTGGGGCATCATCCCGATCTGGATGAGCCAACATGGGTTTTCTATTTACGATATTAGTTTGGTTGCGGCCGTTTATCCTGCCTTTTGGGGAATAGGTCAATTATTTGCAGGTAAGCTGGCGGATAAGTTTTGCAAGAAGGACATCCTTACCTATGGAATGTTGTTGCAAGCGTTAGCTCTTTTTGCATTTCCTTTTATTATCAACCTCACGGCCTTGTTGGTGCTGTCATCCTTATTGGGTATTGGAACTGCCTTGGTATATCCAACATTTTTGGCAGGTATTGCCGAGAATACTACGGTGAAAGATCGCCCTGAAAGCATTGGTATTTTTCGCTTCTGGCGCGACTCAGGCTATGTAGCTGGTGGT
This sequence comes from uncultured Ohtaekwangia sp., assembly GCA_964349405.1. Taxonomy (GTDB): domain Bacteria; phylum Bacteroidota; class Bacteroidia; order Cytophagales; family Cyclobacteriaceae; genus ELB16-189. The sequence goes on from CAYGGY010000038.1 coordinate 12,261, forward strand.
TTGATTGCCGCAATGGCTGCCACATGGTTTGGCCTCACATTTTCAATTGAACTTATTGCCACACTTACCTTGCTTTCCTCTATCGTGCTGGCGGTGCGAATGTATTGTCCTGCAAAAATAAAGTCACAGGTTAGTTTAAAAAACTAAATCATTGGTGATCCTTATCACAGATTAAGGTCATGTATATCCCGTATTTTTGTCCTTACATTGAAATATACTTTTCGAATTAGTATTGAACAAATTGGTAATCCTGTCGGAAGTATATAGTGTGATTCAAAAAGAATAAAGAATTAGAAGTGGTTCAGTTGTACCGCACCCAGATGAATACAAGTAACCGAATGATCACAAGACAAAAGTGATAGCCACATTAAATAAATTATAGTTTGATTATTATCTTTAACCTGAAACATCTTTTTAGAATTTGCTGATGGAAAATAATTCTCGTCATGATGAGCCCTTGGCACGAATGATTAAAGTGGTATTAACCACAGTAGTATTGGTGCTTATATTGTTGGCGGGATTGACTTCAGTTATTATAATCGGACCGCAGCAAATAGTGGCATGGTTTAGATCCTCAGAAGCTACTCCATCAATAACAACGATAACAGTCAACGCAGATGTATGGCGCGCTCCTGATATTAGTCAAATCCCACATGATGAAAATGGAAAGTTGATTGAGTATGGCCGTGAGTTAATCGCACATACGGCTCAATATCTTGGACCAAATGGTTCGGTGATGGCAATGAGCAACGGCATGAATTGTCAAAATTGTCATCTCGATGCAGGCACAAAACCATTCGGAAACAACTATAGTGCAGTGGCATCCAACTATCCTAAAGTAAGGGCACGCTCGGGTAAAGAAGAGTCGATAGAAAGACGCGTGAATGATTGCTTTGAGCGAAGTTTGAATGGAAAAACATTGGAGGACAATAGTCAAGAGATGAGGGCGATGGTTGCATACATTAAATGGTTAGGCAAAGATGTGGAGAAAGGAAAATCGCCAAAAGGGGCAGGGCTGGTTGAATTGGCTTTTCTTGATCGGCCAGCGAGTGCTGAAAATGGTAAATTAGTTTATGACCAAAAGTGTATTGTTTGTCATGGAAAAAATGGCGAGGGTATCGCACTCGCTGATGGCACTGGTTATCAGTTTCCTCCACTGTGGGGAGAAAAAAGTTATAATATAGGTGCTGGCCTGTATAGACTTTCTCGATTTGCCGGTTATGTTAAAGCAAACATGCCGTTGGGCACTACCTACGAGGCACCACAACTTTCTGATGAAGAAAGCTGGGATGTTGCTGCCTATGTAAACTCACTACCTCGACCTGAAAAAGATTTGAGCAAAGATTGGCCAGATAAAGCAAAGAAACCCATCGACCATCCATTCGGCCCATTTACAGATGGCTTTGATGAGACACAACATAAACTGGGGCCATTCAAACCAATTCAAGAAAAGCGTAAGGCGCTGAGTTTAAAAAAGTAATTCATGTATTTATTATCTAAATATTTTTTCGCAACCGCGATGGTTGTTGTATTTGGTGTTTCTGCTAACGCCCAACATCAAGACCCTGTGTGGTCTGCGAAGCGTGTATCGATCAACACACAAAGTGTTGAAAAGGATAGCCTCAAAAACATCCTGCACAACAAAGGGGTTTTTGAAGGGCACGTTCGTAATTTTTTTATGACTACAGCGAATCACAATGAATACCCTGATTATTTTGCATGGAGTCTAGGTGGAGGCCTGGGGTATTATTCGCCAGTCATCAAAGGCTTTCAGGTTGGCCTTTCAGGTTTTGTCATTAATAATATGGCTTCGTCTTCCATGTCTTCTGCAGCACCCTATAGCAATCGCTACGAAATAGGGCTGTTTGATATTGCCAATCCGGATCATCATGAAGTTCTGAATCGACTCGAAGATTTGTACCTACGCTATTATTTCACCAAAAATAAAAAGTCATTTATACAAGGAGGAAAATTTCATTTGAAGACTCCCTTAATCAATCTGCAGGATGGCCGCATGCAACCTAACGTACAGGAAGGAATTTGGACTGAATGGAATGACTTAAAAAAAATCAAAGTTAAGGGGGGATGGATATGGCGTACCTCACCACGCTCTACTATTCATTGGTTTGATATTGGAAAGTCATTGGTGTATCCAAATGGCCGTGCTGTGAATGGAGCAAAAGCAAACTATTCAAACTATATACAAAGTGAAGGAATCGGTATTGCGAATGTAACATGGAAGCCAACCAAATCAATCGATTACCAGGTTTGGAATTACTATGCAGATCAATTGTTCAATATGTTTTTAAATAAAATTGAATTTAAAAAGAAATTGGGCAATCGCACACTAATGACTGGCTTTCAATACACCTGGCAGAAATCGTTGTATAACGATACACTCTCTATCGAAAAGCAGTACATCACAAAAGATGAACAATCACATGCCTTTAGCGGTAGAATAAGTTTGATTAATGATACGAACGGTGAGGAATGGAATGTAAATTATACCCGCATCACAAGTCATGGTCGTTTTTTGTTTCCACGCGAGTGGGGTATAGAACCTTTCTATACGTTTATGCAACGCGAACGCAATGAAGGTGCTGGTGACGTACATGCCACCACTGTGCAGCATACACGCTTTTTGGATAAGGACAAACGTTGGGAATTATTGGCTGCCGCTGGCATGTACTGGATGCCTTCTGTGACCAATGCGCGTTTAAATAAATATGTTATGCCTTCTTATTATCAGTTTAATGCACGATCACGTTATCGTTTTGCAGGATTCCTTCAGGGCTTAAATCTGGAATTGCTTTATACGTATAAAGGAAATATGGCGAAGGATATAGAAGTTCAGCCTTCCTACTTTCATAATAAAGTAGACATGCATCATGTTTCGGTAGTACTGGACTATTACTTTTAATGCGTGTAGTTAAAGTAATATACGAATGCCTGATGACCAGAAGAATCCGTTTTTAAGATCTTCCTGATATGTACCCTGATCGTTGGTTAATGTAGAAGGATTTACCGGAAACGTCCAAGTAGAGGAGGTAAACAGCCTTATGTTTTGAATTTTGTACGTGATCGTTAAACCAGCTTCATAATCGAGCACGTTAAATTTATTTGATTCTAATACTTGGCTGGTTTGAGTGGTGCCAGGCATACTTAGCATACCACCTTTTCCTTTTGCCCTTCCTCCCCAGGAGCCTGTTTGCGTACTCCTATAGTTATAGTATGCATTATAATAGTGTTGTGTGCCGGCATTCATAGCGACAGCAGGAATTATCAATAATTTATTTTTTAGAGAATAGAATGTGCGATCGATTTCAGCACCAAGAAATATATCGGTGCCATCGCTCAAGCCAAGACTTACATCGCCATACAAAGTGAAGAGCGTAAAATCATATCCCGCGTAAGCATTTAAATAGGTACTCATTTCAGCGATAACATTATAGCTGAAATCACTAAAAAAATATTCTGACACAGAAGCGCCAAGGGCCACTTTCTTTGCATAAAAATCATATCCGCACGAAAGAGTTACCATATCAATTCGGCCTTCTTCCCGGTTAGTAAGGTAGGAGAGTGCACCATGAAGAAAGAATCCTGATTTATGATAGTAACTAATGGACGGTGAGAGATAGGGAGTTTTGGAGGAATCTGATCTGCCCATATACAGGTAATCACTTGTGTATCGAAGGCCGATTCTCACTTGCGATTTTTCGGTGATTGAATCATATGGTAATGCTTTGGTTGGTTGAGCGATCATTGTTACAGTAGTAATAAAAACCAACACAATGCTAATGAAGGCTAAAATTAAATGGAATGATTTCATAACAACAGGAAGCTACATCCCTGGATAGATTTTATACAGGGATATAGCTTCTCTTTTAGATTAGTTCTTCCTTTGTTTCTTTTCAGGCATGTTTGGCTTTTTAACGTTTCCTTTTTCCATTTTTTCCCGGTGACGCATTTCCATTTTTTCCCTGAATCGTTCCTGATTTTCATACCGGTTGCCATCCATATCAAGGCATTCTCCATTGCGTAAGCGAAACTGGTTGCCATTCTTGAGTTGACCACTACCATCTGGATTTACCACAGTGCCATTTTGCAATTTAAGTTGTTCCTTAAGTTGTGTTCGCTGCTGATTTTGCATCTGATACATTTGTCCATCCTGCATCATTAGATGTTGCTGTGCCATGGCTTGCATGCGCGCTTGTTGCCTTTGGTGCAATTCATTTTGTGATTTATATTGGTTCCCATCTAAGTCAAGGCACTCACCGTTTCGTAGTCTTTGTTGTTGCTGATTTTTTAGCTGAAAGCTGCCGTCCGGATTCACAATCGTTCCATTTTGAAGCGTTAATTGCTGTAGTAAAGGTATGCGCTCCTGATCACGAATCTGGTACATTTTGCCATCTTGTAAAAGCAGGTGTTCCTGAAGCCGTGTTTGATCACGGTCCTGTTGTTTATCCTGTGCTGGTAATATTAATACCATCAATAAAAGTGTCATTAATACCACAAATTGCTTTTTCATATTCCATATTGTTTAATTAAACTTTTTAAAAGTACCTTCATTGGACTTATTTGTACGTGATTGGTTTATTGGATGCATCATGATTGTTATCATTGACCAAACATGATAGTTGTCTTGTAACATTTGTCACATATAAAGTGCCACGATATGGTGAACTTTGTTTGAAAATTTTAATTATGAATAAGAATATGAAACACAGAAAATTGCCCTTGATTTTGTTATTGACAATGGTTAGTCTTTTCACGCAGGCTCAGAGCGTAAAACAACTTGACGCACAAAATTTTGAAAAAAAAATGAAAGAACTGAAAGAAGCTACTTTGCTGGATGTGCGCACTCAAGGTGAATATGCACAAGGTCATCTTGCCAACGCCACACTGGCCGATATTTATGGTAGCGACTTTAAGACCAAATTGAGTAAACTGGATAAATCAAAGCCTGTATTTGTATATTGTAAAGCAGGTAGCCGTAGCGGTTCTGCTGTAAATATACTTTCTGGTATGGGGTTCAAGGAGATTTATGACTTGAATGGAGGTATCACAGCCTGGAGACAGGCCAATAAGCCTATAGAAATTAAATGAGGATAGCGGGTGTATTGATTATATGCATGATTTCGTTTTCACCATTGACTGCACAGGTACAAAGCAGTGCGTATAATCTTACCTTGAAAGCGTTACTATCTCATTCGGTTCCGGAAGTAAGTGTGCCTCAGGTAAAAGAAATGAATGACGTAGTATTACTGGATGCTCGTGAATGGAACGAGTATACGGTGAGTCATCTCAAAAACGCAACGTATGTTGGATATGATCAATTTGAAATTGACGCATTAAAATCATTAAACAAAAAGCAAAAAATTGTTGTGTATTGTTCGGTGGGCTACCGAAGTGAAAAGATTTCTGAAAAGCTTGTACATGCTGGCTTTACAAATGTTTCTAATTTGTATGGCGGCATATTCGAATGGGTGAATCAGGGCAATCCTGTAGTAGATGATAAAGAAAAAGTAACTGAAAAGGTTCATGCCTACAGTAAAACCTGGGGCGTTTGGTTGAATAAAGGTGTAAAAGTGTACGATAGTAAATGATAGGATTGCATGGGAAATTATTTAAAGATCATAATAGATTCTTATACCGGATACTGGAATTACCTGGTCAATGAGATTGCCTACCCCGGATGGCATAATTACTTCTGGTGGCTGGTGGCATTATCGGTATTGGTTTGGTTGTTGGAGATCATTATACCCTGGCGTAAAGGACAATCCATTTTCCGTAAGGATTTTTGGCTCGATGCCTTTTACATGTTTTTTAATTTTTTCTTGTTCTCGCTCATCGCCTATAATGCGATCTCAAATGTAGCCGTGAATATATTTAATGATTTTCTCGGATTAATGGGGGTGCAAAATCTGGTAGCAATTGAAGTGCAAAGTTGGCCGGCATGGGCCAAGTTGTTGACCATGTTTGTGATGGCTGATTTTATTCAATGGAATATCCATCGATTATTGCATCGCGTGTCATGGATGTGGGAGTTTCATAAGGTTCATCATTCCGTAGAAGAAATGGGATTTGCAGCACATCTTCGTTTTCATTGGATGGAAACCATTCTCTATAAATCCATTCAGTATATTCCGTTGGCTATGATTGGTTTTGGGTTGCAAGACTTCTTTATCATTCATATTATTGCTGTAGCGATCGGTCATCTTAATCACGCAAATATTTATGTTACGTACGGTCCACTTAAATATTTGTTAAACAATCCGGCTATGCACATCTGGCATCATGCTAAAACACTTCCCAATCAACATGGTGTAAATTATGGCATCAGTCTCAGTGTTTGGGATTACCTGTTTAGAACAGCCTACATTCCAAAAAACGGCCGAGATGAAAAGCTGGGTTTTGATGGTGATGAACAGTTCCCGAAAACATTTTTACGACAAGCTATTTATCCATTTAAAAAATAAAACATGCCCAACCACCACACGACCTGCGGGTGTTCCTCTTGCCATGGAGAAACGATTTCATCAAAGGAGAAGGAATTAAATATTTCAGTCTCTGAAAATAGCCGTAGGGAGTTCTTGAAGAAAGCTTCAGGTATGGGGTTGGCTTTAGGTGCCGGTGCTGGTTTGATTTCACCACTGGCTGCAGCAGCATTGAATAATGATGATGCAGCAGGATTAAGTAAGGAGATGGCAAATTCACATTCTGTGAAGGCTGGTAAGGCCAATAGACTCACGTTACTGCATACAGCCGATATTCATTCTCAATTATTAACTCATGATGAATTTTTTATTGAGAACGGAAAACCCGTATATAAAAAGCGTGGAGGTTTTGCTACCCTCAAAACGATGGTCAATGAATTAAGAAAGCAAAATCCTGAAAACACAATACTGATCGATGGGGGTGATTGTTTTCAGGGTGGAGGTGTGGCTGCCTTGACCGAAGGTAAAGCAATTGTGCCGTTAATGAACAACATTGGTTATGACTTAATGTTACCCGGCAATTGGGAAGTGGTGTATGGCAAGGAGATGATGATGAAAGACATGTTTGCCTATCATGGCCCCAAAGTATGCGCTAATATGTTTCATAAAACAGCGGATGAGTTTAATGGAGAGTTGATTTTTCCTCCCTATTTTATAAAACACCTAGCAGGTATAAAAATCGGGTTCATCGGCTATAACGATCCGCTCACACCCAAGCGTCAGCCACCGGCATTTAGTGATGGCATTCAGTTTACGCAACCTGAATTGAACATAACCAAGTATATCAAACTTCTTCGGGAGTATGAGCGTTGTGATATGGTGTTTTTACTTACCCACATGGGATTAGCACAACAGGTTGGTTTGGCCAATAATGATTTGACCAAAGGGGTAGATTATGTCCTTGGTGCGGATACACATGAGCGCATACGCACTCCTATTGAAGGCAAGTATGCAAAGGTTACAGAGCCTGGTGCATTTGGTTCTTTTATAGCCAAGTTGGATGTTGTGGTGGAAGATGGTGTTATAAAAGATCACACCTATCAATTGTTAGATGTCGATCCGGATCAATACAAGGAGGATGAAGAAATGAAGTCACTTGTGAAAAGCGCGCGTGAACCTTTTCGTCTGGAACTTGATCGAGTGATAGGGAAAACTAAAACACCCTTGGTACGCTATTATGTGATTGAAACCCCTATGGACAATTTCATCACCGATGCCATCATGTGGAAGTTTAAGCCAGACATTGCGGTGAGTAATGGTTTTCGTTTTTGTCCTCCATTGGTGCCTGATCCAAAAACAGGGATCGCTGACATCACGGTGGATTATTTATGGAGTATGTTGCCAGTAGATAGTGAAGTAAAGCGAGGCGTAATTACGGGCCAACAATTGTGGGACTGGATGGAGCGAGAATTACAAAATGCTTTTGCGAAAGATCCTGCCAAACGATTTGGCGGTTGGGTTGTTCGCTTCAATGGCATGGAAGTAAACTTTACCATTGGCAATGAATTAGGCAAACGAGTAAATACAATTAAGGTAAAAGGCAAGCCTGTTGACCTGTCAAAAAAATATACATTTATCGCCTGCGAGCGTGAAGGAGACCCTGATACAACCATTTGTAGAGTGAACGGAGTTTCTGAGCCAACCCGGCTAGGGAGCACACTCCACCAGGTAATTCAAGAATATCTTGCCAAGGCATCACCTATTTCTCCAAAATTGGAAGGTCGGGCAGTGGCTACCGATGCTCCCAATACGCTACTCACACAATTGATGGGAATAGGGTATGAATTCAGGTAATCACATAACCTTTTGAGTTGGGTAAGTGCCTGATGAAAATGTATCTTTAAAAAATACAATTCGATCATGGTTAAAAAGATACTGATTGTACTATCCTTGATCATAGCCATCGCAACGGTTGTTTTCTTCACCTTAGTGCCGCGATATTTTGATAAAAAATCAAACATTGTTATCACTAAGATGCGAGCGAGCGAACGAATGGCATGGTATGATTCGATACCATTCATAGCCGACTTGCATTGTGATATGCTGTTGTGGAATCGCGATTTCTTTGAGGCCCATGATTATGGGCATGTAGATTTGCCACGGATGCAACAAGCAAACATGGCATTTCAAGTATTTACAATCGTAAGTAAAGTGCCTAAAGGAATCAATATCGAACGCAATGATGATAAAACAGATCAGATCGCATTACTTAGTTTCGGACAACTGCGTCCGATAAAAACCTGGTTCAGCATTAAAGATAGAGCGTTACATCAGATTGATCAATTGCACACCTTTGCTGATAAATCAAACGGGCAGTTTAGGGTGATCACTAATAAAAATGAATTGCAAAAATTCATTAAAGATCGTAACACAAATCACCAGCTCTCATCAGGCATGCTTGGTTTGGAGGGTGCGCATTGTCTGGAAAATGATCTTAATAACCTCAATGCATTTTACGATGCAGGTGTTCGTTACATTGGCATCGCTCACTTTTTTGATAATGAGTGGGGTGGTTCAGCTCATGGTGTCGACCGAAATGGCCTTACCGAGGCGGGTAAGGAATTGGTGCGCAAGATGAATGAATTAAATATCACTATTGATTTGGCTCATGCGTCTCCTCAAGTAATTGATGATGTATTGGCGCTTTCGCTACGTCCGGTGTTAGTTTCACACACAGGTGTGAAAGGTGTATGTGACAATCAGCGAAATCTTTCTGATAATCATTTAATTGAAATTGGAAAAAGGAATGGATTGGTTGGCATTGGCCTTTGGGAAACTTCAGTGTGTGGTACCAATGCTACGGCAACGGCAAAAAGTATTCGCTATGTGGCTGATAAAATTGGAGTTGATAAGGTGGCGTTGGGCTCTGATTTTGATGGGGCAATCGGAACACACTTTGATGTAACCGGCTTGCCTTTGTTAGTTACTGCGCTTGAGAAAGAAGGATTTAATCGTCCTGAAATAGAAATGGTTATGGGCGGAAATATTCGTGACTTTTTTCTTCGAAATTTACCTGAATAATTTTTCAGCCATATGAGTAAAGAATTCTGGAATGAGCGTTATGCACAAAACCTAAGTGTATATGGTATTGAACCGAATGTGTTTTTTAAGGAGCAACTTCAATCTATTAAACCCGGGAAACTCCTTTTACCTGCTGAAGGTGAAGGTAGAAATGCGCTGTATGCTGCCTCTATTGGTTGGAATGTAACAGCTTTCGATTATAGCGAAGTAGCAAAGGCTAAAACACTTGAACGTGCTGCTTCTTTGGGTATTGCAACGATTACCTACAATATAAGCGACCTAAGTCTGATTGAACTGCCTCAGGAAGAATTTGATGCCGTTGCCCTGATTTATGTACACCTGCCGGTTGATATAAGAAAACAACTTAATAAACAGTGTATACAAAGTTTAAAAAAGGGTGGCACATTAATCCTCGAAGCGTTTTCTAAAGATCAACTTTATTATGCTTCTGGTGGACCAAAAGATACTGCACTACTTTATTCCCTTGATGTTCTTACGGAAGACTTTTCAGGAATGAAAATAGTACAGATCCAAGAGGTTGTGACCACGCTGCACGAAGGGGCATTTCATGAAGGACCTGCGAGTGTAGTAAGAATGCTTGTAGTTAAATAGGATCAATAATTGTAAAACATAATTATGCGAAAATAAGAGAGATGAAATTATTTAATTCCATAAAGGTTAGATTCACTCGTTTATTCCGTACTTAAATTTGCCTATGTAACAGATGAAAGTGTGTCTTAAAAAATAATAACTTTTATTATGCCTAAAAAAGTACTCATTATTATTATAGTGATCCTCGCTATAATAATAGCTATTTTTAAGTATTCGTCAGATTCAGAAGATCAGTCTAGAGACGATCATTTACCGTCAAGCATTACTCAATCAGCCTATCGTATTGATACAATAGAGGAAGGTGATTTCTATATTGCAGCAACAAAGGGTACAATGTTAGCTGTGGGCAAATCAATGGTTGTTACGCTTCCTGAAGGAATGAAGAAAGGTGAAAGTTTTATAATTATTGCTGCTGCTCCTGCAAACATTAGCGTTCCTGATAAATACCCTTATATAACGCAGTCACAAGGATCTGTGCATGAAGCAATAATTTGCAGGGAGTCATATGGGTATGAAAGAACCGTAACACTTACTTTTGATAGTTCAGTGAAGGGATCTTGGATTGCATTCAGACTTAGGAATGGATATGCCTTTACTCAGTCAAATAATGTTAAAGGACAATCTTCAAGTATTAAACCTGCACCTTCACGAAGCGGCAACCGACCTTTTAAGGCTCATATGCTTACCACTGTTTCCACCCTTGGTAAAAATCTCCCTTCTTCTCCTTCGAATGGATATGAAATACTGCATTCTCAACAGCAAGGGGCTTCTGATGGTGCATCTATCTGGATACAAAGGAAGAGTGTAAGTCTACCAGCTAATACAAATGTTCAGCCTTCAAACTTATCTATTTCGCCAGCCAACTATATTTCTACCTCGATCGTTATTATTCAACCTGAAGCTGGCTATGAACTAACACATCATCAGTCTGTTCATAATTATTATAACTCTTCTTCAAACGGAATATCATCGAGTGCTTTCCATGGTATAGGAACTTCATTTTATGGCGATGGCAGCACACTAACGAGGGCAGGTTTATTATTGCGTGCTGATAACAAAGCAGCGGGCTCACTTATTGCTAAGATTTATGCTCACTCATCAGGCTATTTTGGGTCAAATTCAAGTGCTTATCCTTCCGGTTCCCCCTTAGCAGTTTCCATAAATTCAATTTCCGGATCAACACTTGCGGAATCTTATGCGATGTATGAATTTGATTTCAATGCTTTTGAGTTGGTTGCGGGTAGACAATATTTTATTGCTATCGAGATAACTAATCCAAACGCTAAACCGATTTATGTTGCACAAGGAACAACCCTTACTGGCAACTCTGCCGTTATGACTCGTGATGGTATGTGGATTGAAGGAGGTGGATATCAGGAGTTGTTTTGGTTGTACTCTAATGTATCAGGTGGTAATGGATATTATTTCAATCCTCCTGAGCAGCTCGAAATTACCACCTTTACAGGCGACAAGATTGAAAACTTATCGCTTGATAAATACCCTTTCATAGAAGATGCAAGGTGGCTTGAATCACCTATTCCAGGAGTATTTGAAATTGAAAAGACAATAGATCCGGAAGGATCTGCAGAGGTTGTTTATAGACTGCGCACGATTAATTCGGATAATGGCGAGAGAGCCCAGTTTGGTCTTGAATACGTATCGGGTACAGAACAGTCGATTTATCACTCAAGACATCGCGTATATTTCAATTCTGATTTAGCGTACATGAGTCAGTTTCCTGGAACTATTAACAGTGGTCAGTGGTTCACGATCATGGAGTTTTGGAACGATACAAGTCCAATGATGAGTGGTGGTGGTGGTGGGTCATGTCGATGGTCGTTTGGGATAAGAAAGGCTTCTGGTGCAGATCAATCGCTAAGATTCCAGATTACAGCGGATTATATACAGCCAGCAGAACTACAGTTTTCGCCTTTGTGGTCATCCGGATTGACGGTTGTCAATCAAACTTTGAATGTTGAGGATTACCTTGGTCAATGGATTACTTTTGACGTCTGGATTAAGAGGGGACAAGGCGTTAATGGACGGATTATTATATCTGTAGCAAAGGAAGGAGAAGGTTTTGTTGAGATCATTAATAAAAATGATCATACCATATATCCTGATCATCCTGAATTATCAATGCTAAGATGGCAATTATGGAAACTTTATGCTGGTGATCACTTGGTTGACTTCATGACAAATAACAACAAGAGAATTGAGGCTTGGTACGGCAAATTTGAAATATTCAATGAAGGTGATTCTCCAACTTCCAAATTGTTAAATACGGAGTCAGGAAAAGCAAAATCTACGCATTAAATAAATTGAAAGAAGGTTTCGATTTCAAATGAAGATTTTAACACGTTAAACCTATTTTGGCTACTTACCTTTTTGGGTGATTGATCATTGTACAATTCCGATACTTGCAACGTTTCAAACTTCGGGGCGCGAATCGCAAAATATCTGCTTCGATCTAATTCCTGAGGATCGAAAGTCGTTGCCTTGCTACATTCGCTCAACAGTGGTATAAAATGAGTTTTAAGGTTTGGATGTTATACAGAAAAAATATACACCCAGAATTGTCATTATGAAAAAATTCTAATGGCGGCCATTAGGAAAAATATAAGGAAAGGATTAGATAATCAGTGTTTTAAGTTGTAATGGGAAGGCTTAAATTCGGTAAGATTTTCTGACAAAGGATATGGACTACCAAATCGAATTTACCGACAAAGAAATCACACCTTGGGCGGGTATACTCATGCTAAAAAAATGCTTGGCAGGATGGATTTCGATCCATACCTTGATGAGTTAATCTTCCGGAGCCAGGATCAAATCTCAGCTATTCATCAGCTCAACGGATCAAACAATTTATGACCAGTGTATGGTGCGGTGCCAATAAATTTGAACACACCGAAGTGACCCGAAAGATGAAGTAATTCGTCAGTTCTGGAGCTTTGAAAGAATGGCTGGCCGTAAATCCTTTCAGCGTTTCTGTAACAAGTTTGATTTAGCCACCAATCAAAAAGTTTTCACCGCGTTATATAAATGGTTCTTTAAAAATTTACAATTCAATAATCTGACCTTAGATGTAGATAGCACGATTCACACACGCTATAGAACACAACAAGGAGCAGCGAAAGGTTACAACCCAAAGAAGTCCGGAAGATTATCCCATCACCCGTTGATGGCTTTTGTGGCAGAGTGTAAAATGGTTGCTAACTTTTGGTTGCGCAGTGGTGATGCTTATACCTCCAATAATATTGAGGCCTTCCTTGATGACACCTTTGAAAAGATTCAGGATAAAAAGATTGGATTGTTCCGTACCAATAGTGGCTTTTACGATAAGAAAGTACTGGAGTACCTGGAGAACAAGAGTATAAATTACATTGTAGCAGTGCGTTTTTATGCTCCTGTTCAATACCTTATTGCTTTGCATAAAACCTGGCTACTATTGAATGATGGTGTTGAATTGGCTGAAAGTGTTTATCAAAGTCCATTATAGAATAAATCCAGGCGGATCGTTATGGTACGGCAGCATATTCCTACACGACCCAAAGCGACTGGCCGAAGTTTAAAACTCTTTCAAGACCAAGGCATTTACAAACAATACCGACACAGTTGTTTCATTACTAATCTGGATTTACCGTGCGAACAAATCTGGACGCTATACCGCCAGCGTGCCGATGCCGAAAACCGAATCAAAGAACTTAAATACGATTTTGGCTCTGACAGCTTTAATCAACACAGCTTCTATGCCACCGAAGCTGCCTTGAACTTTGTGATGATGGCCTACAACTTCATCAGCTTATTCAGGCAAGTTGTACGGGGACAAAAAATCCATCAGCAAATGAAAACATTGAGATACAATGTCTTTCGCTATCGGTGGATACATTGTTAAAAATGGCAATCAAAGAATCCTAAAGTTATCACTAGCCATGAAACGAAGAGAATGGTTTACCGAGCTTTAGATGAACTTAAATTCCTTCATTACACCACTTGGTTTTAATTTCTAATGACATTTCTGGGATTATTCGATTTTTCTACTTTCCTCTTTGCCACAGATCCCCGATTTTTTCAAATTGTGAAACTGTGGCCTGAATTCGAAAAGAGGTAAGTCAAATTATTCCTGAGTAATGATCTTTTTGTCTACCACGAGGTGTTCATCTATTACCTGCTTAAAAGCATTTTTAGGCAAAGCTCCTGGCTGCATCATTGGTTTGCCTTCCATCGGTATAAAGAGGAAGGTGGGTATGCTGCGAATGCCAAATATGGCAGATAACTCCTGTTCTTTTTCTGTATCGACTTTATAAATGATGAGTTTTCCTTCATATTCTTTGGCCAATTCTTCCAACACCGGAGCCACCATTTTGCAAGGTCCGCACCAGTCGGCATAAAAGTCGATAATGGCGGGTAATGTACCCTGATAATTCCATTCCTGTTGTGTAGTAAAGTCTAATACTTTGGTCTTAAAATCTTCTGTCGTTAGTTTTACAGTATTCATGTTGTTGTTAGATTATGGGTACAAATTTCTGCAATAATAAATATTTAGTTCGTGACAATTGTTACAATGAATTAAACACAATAGGCACTTTTTGAAGGATTTTAAGGTAAAGACAAGTGCATTACTTTAAAAATTGATCGGCATTTTAAAATAATTAGCTTATGTAACAAAAATCACGGAAAACAGCATAGCAACCAGCATACCTTTGTATCACTTTCGGGAATTATTGCTGTTGAAGCATATCCGAATGCGAAGTGAATAATGAGTACGAAACATGAATATTAAAACAAAAAAATAAATAATTAAGTTATGTATTTTCAACACGTATACGACAAAACTTTAGCGCAGGCAAGTTACTTTATCGGTTGTCAGAAGGCTGGGGTAGCTATAGTAATAGACCCTAAGAGAGATGTAGACACTTATCTCGAAATAGCCAGACAAAATAATATGAAAATAACACACATCACGGAAACCCATATTCATGCGGATTTCCTGACAGGTTCGCGTGAGCTTGCTAAATTAACCGGTGCCAAAATGTATTTGTCTGATGAAGGTGGTGAGGGATGGTTATATGAATTTGCGCACGAAGGTCTTAAAGATGGAAGTGTAATTAAAGTAGGCAATCTTTCTTTAAAAGTATTACACACTCCAGGTCACACACCTGAAAGCATCAGTTTTTTATTAACGGATCATCCGGCCAGCAATGAGCCTGTGATGTTGTTTACTGGTGACTTTGTTTTTGTGGGCGATATAGGCCGTCCTGACTTGCTGGAGAAAGCAGCTGGTTTTGTGGGTACGAAAGAAGCTGGCGCAAAGGAAATGTATAAATCGATTGCCAAATTCAACGCGCTGCCAGATTACATTCAGGTATGGCCTGGTCATGGAGCTGGTTCTGCTTGTGGAAAGGCGTTGGGTGCCGTGCCAAGTACTACTGTTGGCTATGAGAAAGTGCGCAACTGGGCATTTCAATACCCTACTGACGAAAATGGTTTCGTGAAATATTTATTGGAAGATCAACCAGAGCCTCCTAAATATTTTGCAATGATGAAGAAACTTAATAAAGTGGATCGTCCATTGCTCACGGAAGTTCCTAAAGTGAAGAAACTGTCTAAGGATGAATTTAAGACAGCGTTGGATAAGGGTGTGAAGTTGATTGACGCAAGAGTGAAAACAGAATTTGCTAAGGGGTTCATTCCAGGCAGTATCAATATTCAAGGTAATAATGCTTTTGCTACCTGGGCCGGATGGTTGGTAAAGTATGATGAGCCATTCATGCTCATAGCAAACGAATCTCAAATAGATGATCTCACTCGCAAATTGATGCGCATTGGCTTGGATAATATTTATGGATACGTTGAAAATGTAACCGTATGGACAGAACTGGGTAATTCACTGGAGAAATCAAAGGTGATTTCGCTCGAAGAGTTCGACACACTGACGAAAAACAATGGAATCCAAATTGTGGATTTGCGTGGCGAATCAGAATTTAAAGCAGGCCATGTTGCAAAAGCGGATAATGTATTTGTAGGAACACTTCAGGATAACCTGGCTAAAATAAGCAAGGATAAAACGACCGTTGTGTATTGTCAGTCAGGCGACCGTACTACCATAGGCTATTCACTTCTTGTAAAGAATGGATTCAAAAATATTTTGAACTATTCAGGTGGTATGAGTGAGTGGGCAAATAAAGGTAAGTCAGTAGTTACAGAAAATTAATTCATAAAAATAGCGTAATTAAAAATGGTTGAATCAGTAACGAAGTTGTACGAAGATTTAGATGGTCGTGCCTTCAGAATAAAATTTGAAAGAACAAGGGATGCCGTCTTATTGGATGTGCGTACACCCGGGGAGTTTAACTCAGGCTCTCTCTATGGAGCAATAAATATTGACGTCATGTCTCGGACTTTTAGGTCAGAAATTAGTAAGCTTGATAAAAACAAAGAGTACTTTTTGTTTTGCCGTAGTGGCAGTCGAAGTGGACAAGCGTGCACGTTGATGGCTCAAGAAGGTTTCAAATCCCATAACCTTGCATACGGCATTGGAGACTGGCCACGATAGTTTTTGTTGTTAGTGGTGATGTAGAACAGGCAGCAATTGCGCTGCCTGTTTTTTCTGTTTTTATGATTTTTAACTTTACACTTTAATGTTTTTTATGAAGATTCTCGAAGATTGGAAATTTTTATTGATGTTTTGCTTTACCTTGGGTCTCGCCCCATTTTTCCCTGAACCCCATATTTTGGGTAAATTAAAATGGGTTGCAGGTGGAGCTGTTGGTATGCAACCTTTGGACTGGTTTGATACACTATTTCACGGATTACCCTGGATACTCATGTTGCGATATTTGCTCATTCTATCTGTTCAAAAAATAAAATCCACAAAAGCCTAACCCTTAAAATATACATGGAAGCAATCAAACAAACTTTGTTTACACAATGGAACCTGATGCGGTGGATTCGGCTTGCTGCCGGAATGTTTTTAGCAACGCAGGCTTTTCAGATGCACGATACAATAGCTGGATTTATATCCGCCATTTTGTTGTTTCAGGCTTTCACTAATACTGGTTGCTGTGGGGTGAACGGTTGTGCCGTGCCGCCCAGTACAAATAAAAATTCAGGGGCAATTCAGGAGGTAGAATACGAAGAGATTAAGGAGAGAAAATCTTAATTATTTTGTCCACCCTGTTTTAGAAGTCATAATACTCCAAATGGCTTCATCTTGTATAGATTTCCAAACCTTTCTTCTAACAATCAAATGGCCTTAGAAGCTGTATATACAGTTTCTAAGGCCATTTGATTGTATCAATTCTTCACAAAATCGCTTGTTTTACTCACTTTTATTGAATCAATCAGATTACCAGCCTTATAAGATTTAAATATAAAATCAAGAATTACCATCAATTACTCCTTATTCGTAATTTAGCAGGGTCTATTGGATGCGTTGGGAGTCCAATTCTAGTCGCTGGTTTTAATTTATTTTTCATGAACTGGGTCTTGACAAAGAACACCTATCTACTGATCATATTTTTTTTTGTTCAGGGAACCATATTTTCCCAAACTACCATTTTTCCTTTTGCTTCTTCCTGGAAATATTTAGACGATGGCAGCGACCAGAACACAGCCTGGGGACAAGTAGGTTTTGATGACACCAGTTGGCAAAGTGGATCAGGCCAATTCGGTTATGGTGATGGAGATGAAATAACTATATTAAATGCATGCGGAATCCCTGTTCAGTATCCGTCCTGTAACAATAAGTATATCAGCTACTACTTTCGTAAAAGCATCGTCATCCCAGATGTAACTATTTTTAAGAGTTTTATATTTGAAATGTATCGTGATGATGGAGTTGTCATATATGTAAATGGCACAGAAGTTTATAGAAACAACATGTCGTCTGGTACTATAAATTATACTACGCTCGCTTCTGCTGCTATATCGGATACTGATGAAACAATAATAGTTAGTACAACCCTCACTTTGGCAGCCAGCCAGTTTGTATCCGGTAATAATATCATAGCGGTGGAAGTACATCAAAGTGCCGAAAGCAGTAGTGATATTAGCTGGGATATGAAATTGACAGGAATGCCTGTTGGGTTACCTTACATCACACGTGGCCCCTATTTGCAAAAGGCCACGTCAACCTCTATGCTCGTTCGTTGGTATACGGATGATCTCGTGGATAGCGAGGTGAAATATGGAACTGATCCGGGTAATCTATCACAAAGTGAAGTTGATTCAGGCCTAACAAACAACCATTCGGTGCAGTTAACTGGCTTAACTCCATATACAAAATATTATTATAGCGTGGGAAGCAGTGCGATTATACTTCAATCAGGTCTGGAGAATTATTTTTTGACATCACCGCTTTCCAATGATGAAAACCATAAATATACTTTTTGGGCAATTGGTGATGTGGGAAACAACTCAGCCAACCAAAGAAATGTGCGTGATAGGTTTAATGCGTATATGGGGAGTACTATTACGAACGGATGGTTGCTGTTAGGTGATAATGCTTACGATAACGGAACTGAGAGTGAATATACCACCAACTTTTTTGAGATATACCAAGGTAATATCATGAGAAAGACACCTCTGTGGCCCGCTACAGGAAACCATGAGTATGCAAATAGCGCAGCTCGTCAGATTGATCGTAACATTCCCTATTATGGTATTTTCGATCTTCCTACCAATGGCGAGGCTGGGGGCGTTCCTTCTAATTCTGAGGCCTATTATTCCTATGATTATGGAAATATTCACTTCGTAGCGCTGGATTCTTATGTCATTGAAAATGGCACCTCGCGGTTGTATGATATCAGCGGACCTCAGGTGGTATGGTTAAAGCAAGATCTAGCAGCAAATACTAAAAAATGGACCATTGTGTATTTCCATCATCCTCCGTTTACCATGGGCTCTCATAATTCAGACACTGAGAGTGAATTAAGATTAATTCGTGAAAATATTGTTCCCATCCTGGAGCAATATGATGTTGATTTGGTCCTGAGTGGCCACAGCCACGCATATGAAAGGAGTAAACTCATGAAAGGACATTTTGGATTGGAAACTTCATTTGATTCCATAATACATAACATTAGCCAGTCAAGTGGTAGATATGATGGAACGCTAAATTCATGTACTTATATCAAGGACTCACCGACTTCTTTAGGTGGAACTGTCTATGCTGTGGCGGGTTCAGGAGGTAAATTAGATCCGGGGCAAGCAAGTTTCCCCCACAATGCTATGTATTATGGAAACCAGACCGTGGGGGGGGGATTAATAATAGAAATTGAAGCGAACCGATTAGACGGCAAATGGTTGTCTGAAGATGGGATTATTCGTGACAATTTCACTATTATGAAAAAGGTGAATAAAGTGAATGACATCAACCTGATTTCAGGTCAAAGTGTTAATCTGCAGGCTTCGTGGGTTGGCCAGTATGACTGGGGCCATTCTGTGGAAACAACTCGCATCGTTACAGTCTCACCGGTATCAACAACAACATATACGGTTACCGATCCATATCAATGCGTAACAGATACCTATAATGTAAACATTGCTTCCTTAAGCATTGATATACCAACTGTTGGTTTCACTCAAACATGTGCGGGATCAAATGTGAGTATTTCGTATACAACATTCGGTGTATTTTCTGCCGGCAATACATTTACGTTACAACTAAGTGATGCGGATGGAAACTTTACTTCACCAATCGCCATTGGTTCTATTTCAAGTACTACTTCTGGAACAATTAATGGAGTTATTCCGGTCAACACAGCAACTGGAAGTACATATAAATTTCGGATAACATCTTCCAATCCGGTGTCTACAGGATCAACATCAGGTAGCTTTACAGTAATTGCTTCAACAGCACCGACTGTAGGCGCCATTACACAACCTACGTGTGCAGTAGCAACGGGAAGCGTGGTATTAAGTGGACTACCATCATCAGGCACGTGGACCTTGACCAGAACTCCCGGAGGGACAACGAGCACGGGCACTGGAACCAGCGCGACAATATCAGGACTTGCGGCCGGGACGTATACGTACACAGTGACCAATGCATCAACATGTATTTCAGCATCATCAGGTAATGTCGTTATCAATGCTCAACCAGTCACGCCAACAGCACCGACTGTAGGCGCCATTACACAACCTACGTGTGCAGTAGCAACGGG
>CAYGGY010000038.1:32656-46863 GCA_964349405.1 uncultured Ohtaekwangia sp.
GCACTGGAACCAGCGCGACAATATCAGGACTTGCGGCCGGGACGTATACGTACACGGTAACTAATGCATCCGTATGCGTTTCACCAGCATCGGCTAATGTGTTAATCAATATACAGCCAGCCACACCAGCTGCACCCACTGTTTCTGATATTGCGTATTGCCAGAATTTAACTTCAACTGCCTTAACAGCGACTGCGTTAAGTGACCACACTTTACAATGGTATGGGACGAATGCTACAGGGGGAACTGCCAGCGCTACCGCTCCAACACCGTCAACAATTACAACAGGAACAACAACCTATTATGTAAGTCAGAAGCATAACATGACAGGTTGTGAAGGATCTCGATCCAGCATCACGGTTACTGTAAATGGACTACCGATCCCACCGCTTGTATCCGATGTTGTCTACTGTCAGAATGCCAAGGCTTGGTCATTGACGGCAATTGCATCCCCTGATCATATTTTGTTGTGGTATGGTACAGATTCCATAGGCGGCACCTCGAGTACGTTGGCACCCACGCCATCTACATCGACTATTGGCACCACCGATTATTACGTAAGTGAGAAAAGCATAACTGCGGGATGTGATGGTGAGAGTGAGCGTGCAAAGATTAGTGTTGTGGTTAATTCACTGCCGTCCACCCCTGTTGTATCCGATATTACTTATTGTCTGAATGCCACCACCACCTCTTTAACCGCGACCGCATTAGGTGGCCACACGTTGTTATGGTATGATACGAATGCGAGCGGAGGGACATCGGGCTCTACGGCACCGACACCTTCTGCCTCAACAGCTGGAGCGATTAGTTATTATGTAAGTCAACGTAACACCGCTACGGGTTGTGAAAGCGCACGAGCAAGCATTACTGTGAGAATCAAATCGACAACTAAGCCGACCATTACAGCAACGGGAGAGGGAACAGCACATGTATTACTGAATTCATCGGCCGCCAGTGGCAACCAATGGTTTAAAGATGGAAGTGTGGTTGAAGGAGCAACGTCACAAACCTATTCAGTGTTGAGTAATGGAGTATATCAGGTCAATGCCACGATAGATGGTTGTGTGAGTGCCATGTCAGAACCGTTCACGGTTATGGTAACCGCAGTAGAGGACACAGTGGATCCGATTGATTTGAAAATGTTTCCGGTTCCGGCCAGTAAGGTGGTCAATATTAAATTGACCGGAGTAGGAGTAGATGAAGTTTCAGAGGTAATGATTTTTGATATGTCGGGAAAAGTGGTGAACCGGCAAAGCATGCGAGGTAAGGAGAGCACGTTGATCATAGAAGAGTACCCGGCTGGGGAATATTTCATACGGATCATCAATAAATCTTTCTTATTGAATTCGAGGATTATCAAGTATTGAAGATGGAGAGGCACAGATCGAAACTATTCACGGATTCAAATTCAATACATCGGCCACCAACTTGCCAATATCTGTCGGTTAAATTTTCCACGCTTCCTCGCTAATTGGAGTATGTTCCGTTGAAGTTTGTGGCTACCGAGCCGGGCATGATGGTGTTTACTTTAATTCCGTATGTGCGCAAGTCCATCAGCATGGCTTGTGTAAATCCTACTAATCCAAACTAGCTGGCGTTATAAGCGCTACCTCCGGCAAAAAAGTTGGTGCCGACTAAACTTGCCATGGTGATGATATAGCCTCGTGATTTCTTTAAGGCTGGTATGGATGCCTGAATACCATAAAAAAATCCGGTAAGGTTAGTGTCTATGGTTTCATGCCATTGTTCATGCGAGAGAGATTCGATGGAGCCAAAATGCCCAACGCCAGCATTGGCAATCAATGCATCCAGTTGCCCCACATTTCAATTATTTTAGCTACGGCCGACCGTTGTGGTCATAGCTGCGCACATTAGCAACGATTCCAATAATATGATCTTTCTTGAGTTCCTTCAATTGATTGACCGCTTCATCTATGGATGTTTGTGTACGGCCTGTAATAGCTACATGCCAACCAATCCCTGACGAGGGATTCAGCAATACCATATCCGATGCCTTTGCTTCCTCCGGTGATGAGTGCGGTTTTCATTTTTTAGTTCTGGTGTTTTGCGCAAGCTAATCAATACGAAAGAAAAAGCTTCAGCATCCACATTAATTTGTGACGGCATTGCGAGTATCCAAAATATTTTATCTAATTTTAAATCAGCCATGAAATTTTTTAAACTCTATGAAGTATATTTTTTCAGTGCTTGGCTATTTTTTTATCTATACCGCAAGCGCACAGTATTCAGTTGTATTGCACGATGATTTTAACAACAATTCACACGAGTGGTGGGTAGGTCAAAGTGATAATCATTCAATGAACATTGAAGGAGGCAAGTATTTAATTACGACCACGTTGAAAAATGTAGGGCGATATTCTGTCATCACTTCCAATTTCGATAAGGAAAAGGATTTTATTCTGGAAGCTACGTTTGTCCAAAGAGCCGGAAGCATCAATCACGGTTTTGGATTGCTGTGGGGAGATGTTGGAAGTGGCAAACATCATGAGTTTATTATCGCATCGAGCGGCAACTATAAGATCCGAAGTACAGTTGCCGGTGAAAATATCAATCAGTGGTTTTCGTGCAACGTGAATACACACGGTGTTGAAAATGTGCTAAAGATTGAATCAACAAATTCAGAATGGCATTATTATATAAATGGTGAAAAAGTAAAGACAACAGATGCGCTCTCTATTCATGGAGCTCAATGGGGTATTATTGCTTACACGGATATGGTGCTGGAAGTCGACAATTTCACCTTGAAGCAGAATTTGGGAATTAATCTTCCCCTCAATTTGAGTTTGGGATCTGTAAAAGAAAACCTGGGACAGAATGTAAATTCAGTCTATGATGAAGTAGGTCCGCACGTCACGGCAGATGGAAAAACGATTATGTTTGGTGTTAAAAATTCACCTGACAACATTGGCGGATTATCCGATGGTGAAGACATATGGATAACCTCAAGTTCGGATGGTATGAATTGGTCGGAAAGTAAAAATATGGGCAATGATATAAACGACACCGAAACAAATAATCTAGCAGCCGTCAGTTCAGATAATAATACGTTGCTATTCTGCAATACTAATGGATTTCATATCAGGAAACGAATTCATGGTGGGTGGTCTCAACCGGCACGTCTTAATCTCAATTTTATCAATGAAGCTGGTAAAATGGAAGGCAATCTTTCTCCGGATGGAAAAGCTATTTTATTTACGGCCAAGTTTAAAAAGAATTTACACTACAAAGTAGAAGGAAAGGAAAAGGATATTTATGTGGTAGTTCAGAAGAAGGATGGAGAATGGTCGGATCCAATAAACCTGGGTGAGCACATTAATACCGTAGAGGATGAGATTGCTCCCTTTCTGGCAGCTGATGGGCGCACACTTTACTTTGGGTCCAATGGAAGACCCGGATATGGAAGTTATGATATTTATATGAGTAAACGGCTTGGCAGCGATTGGACTAGCTGGAGTGAGCCGGTAAATCTTGGACCCGATATAAACGGACCCGGATTTGATGCCTACTTCACGATGGCTGCCTCTGCCGACTATGCTTACCTGGTTAGCAATAAAAATTCTTATGGTAAATCTGATTTGGTGAGAGTGAAATTACCGGAAGCAATTAAGCCCAAACCAGTAGTGCTTTTAACGGGGCAAACACTCGATGCCAGAACTAATAAACCAATAGTAGCTAGTATATCTTTTATCGATACGGAATCTCAACTGCGATTGGGAACATGTATTTCTGATTCTCAATCAGGTTACTATCAATTAGTGATTGATAATGGTAAATATGGAATCCATGCAGTAGCAAAGGGGTATTTATCAGTCAACGAAAAACTGGAACTCGCGAAAGTTGATAAGTACACCGAAATAGAAAAAGATTTATTGCTGGTGCCCATCGTAAAAGATGAATCTATTCAGTTGAGTAATGTATTTTTTCAGCAAGGAAAGGCAGCGTTAAGGTCAGAATCTTTTCCTGAATTGGATCGCCTGGTAGAAATTATGCAGGAAAACCCAACGATGAGAATTGAATTGAGTGGCCATACGGATAATACAGGAAACAGAGATGCGTTGATGAGGCTATCACAGGATCGTGTACAAGAGGTAAAAACCTACCTGGTGAAGAAAGGGATAAAGAAAGATCGTATTGAGGGTAGGGGATATGGCCCCACTAATCCCATTGTTACCAACGACACCGATGAAAATCGTGAACGAAACCGTAGAGTGGAGTTCAGAATTTTAAAGAAGTAAATCGTAGTTGAATTACTGTAAAAATTTATTCACCAATTCCTCTCTGATCTTTGATATATTTTGTAACGGTTCCTACCGGTTGAATCCAAATGCTATTTGCCGGATCAGTTACATATTCCATTAATTTTCGTAATGTTTCCACACGCGTAGTTTGTGCCCCCGATTCATTTATTTCGTGTCCACCAAATACCAGCCATGTTCCATTTTTCTTTGCTTCATTAATGATGGGAAGTAATTGTTCATAAGTTTTACCATCAATTTCGATACAGGTCAGTTGTGAGAAATTGCAATGCATGGGATCGTTAGGCGCTTCGTCCATCCACCCTCGACCCGATTGAAATGTTTTCGCAACCAGAGGAACATAGCTTTTGGTATTCGTACTACTCCCCACATATTTTTGTCCGCAAGGGTATGCGAATACTTTACAATCAACCTGTAAAAGATCATTTATTTGTTTGTTACACTCTTTTAATTCATTCTTCATACTTTTTATGGAGTAATCTTCGAGTGCATTTTTTCTTGACCAGCTGAAGTTGCCTGTGCAGGGATGTGTGAGTGTGTGATTACCAATCTCATGACCACTCTTGACGGCATTCTTCCATCCGTCTAATTGTTTTTTTACGGAAGAAGGTACCACATAGAAGGTAGCCTTCACCTCAAATTGATTTAATAAATCGGTGCCAATGAGTACCTGGCTTTCCCGTGCGTCATCAAAACTCAGACTTATCGCCATTTGTTTACCTTCCGGCCATGTGAAAGATGATTGTGAGAACACTGAAGAGGTGATAAGTAAAAAGGAAATAATGAATATTTTTCTCATGTTTTATTAGTTATGGTATAGGGACTAGCGTTTTTACAAAATGCGAAATTCGATTATAAATTAGAAATTTTAATAAACTAGAGCGAAATAGATTTGTGGTAATTGAGCTTTTCATTTTACCAGATAGTGTGATAAACTTGGATGGAAAAGGCATATATTTAGGTATACCTTACAACGATCACAGGTTTCTATTAGCAAAATACCTTAAGTTTTAACCTCACTTTGCTCTTTATCATTAAATAGATCGTGAACTTAAGGAATCTGTGATTTGTGTAAATCATTCCATTAAGTATGCAAATGCTTTGGCTTAGTAATCATCACCTTTGTTAGTAATTTGTTCCAAAAAAGAACTGACTTGAAGATTTTCATTAAATACATGGTAAGCAACCGATGCAAAATGGTTGTTAAGGAAGAGTTAAAAAAACTAGGTCTTCATTTTATTGTGGTCGATTTAGGTGAAGTAGAGATCATGGAGACCATAAATGCCAGTCAACGGGAAGATCTCAAGTTGGCACTGTTTCAGTCGGGACTTGAACTGATGGACGATAAACGAGCTGTCTTAATCGAACGAGTCATCAATGTTATCACCGAAATGATTCATTATTCCGATGAATTACCCAAGGTGAACTACTCAGATTTTATAAGTGAAAAATTGAATTATGACTACACTTATCTCTCCAACTTATTTGCCGAAGTAAGAGGGATTACTATACAGCAATACATAATCATTCATAAAATTGAAAAGGCCAAGGAACTGCTGTTATATGATGAGTTAAACCTCACCGAAATTTCCTATAAACTACATTATAGTAGTGTCGCCCATTTATCAAATCAATTTAAAAAGGTAACAGGTCTTACCCCTTCTCACTTTAAGCAACTCAAAGATAAAAGCCGGAAATCTCTCGATGAAATAGGTGTAATGGAAAATAGCATAAGGTCTAATGACCTAAAATGATAGTACTAAATATGGCAAAAAAAAATACATCGCAAGAGCTAAGTATTGCGAATGATAAACTTTTAAAACAAAGTAAGGAAAAAGAAAGGCGTGCCACAGAATTAGCTTCGGTCCACAAAGAATTAGTTCAACAAAATAAGGAAAAAGAAAGGCGTGCTGCTGAGTTAGTCATTGCCAACAAGGAACTTATTCGCCAAAATCGGGAGAAGGAGAAGTTAGCCAAAGAGTTGATAATTGCAAATAAAGAATTGGCTTTTCACAACAAGGAGAAAGAGAAACGAGCAAAGGAATTAATTGTGGCCAATAAAGAACTGGACTTCCAAAACAAGGAGAAGGAAAAACGAGCTAAAGAGTTGACTATAGCTAATAGAGAACTCGTTTATCAAAACAAGGAAAAAGGAAAACGAGCTAAAGAATTGGTCATTGCCAATAAGGAACTTGTTTTTCAAAACAAGGAAAAACAGAGGAGAAAGATTGAAAAGAAAGAATTGGAGGCGCTCAGTTACGCTGCAAAAATAGCATCCCAATATTCAAGAAGCTTACTAGAGGCTAGCTTGGATCCACTTGTAACCATAAGTGCTAAGGGAAAAATTACAGATGGTAATGAAGCCTTAATAAAAGTTACTGGTATTGCTAAAGAAAAATTGATTGGCACTAGTTTTTCAGATTATTTCACGGAACCTGATAAAGCTCAAGAGGGCTATAAACGAGTTTTTGATGAAGGATATGTGGCTAATTACCCATTAACGATAAAACATAAAAATGGAAAATTAACCGAGGTATTGTACAACGCTTCTGTTTATAAAGATGACAAAGGAAATGTATTGGGTGTTTTTGCAGCTGCCCGTGATATCACTGTTCAGAAACAAAACGAAAAAGAACTATTGGAGGCGAAGTTGTTTGCCGAATTAGCAACAGGCATTGCTGAAGAAGCAAAAGATAAAGCTGAAAAAGCCACACGAATTGCTGAGGACGCTGTAAAAGCGAAACAGCAATTTCTGTCTAACATGAGTCATGAAATAAGAACGCCAATGAACGCGATTATTGGATTCACTAAAGTAATTTTAAAGACTAAACTTTCAGATAAACAAATAGAATATTTAAATGCGATTAAGCTAAGTGGCGATTCATTGATCGTACTCATTAATGATATATTAGATTTAGCCAAGGTGGATGCTGGAAAAATGACTTTTCTTGCAACCCCTTTTCGGTTGGCCTCTTCTATTTCAACTATGCTGCATTTATTCGAACCGAAAATTCAGGAAAAGAATCTGATCTTAATAAAAGAATACGACAATCGCATTCCTGAAATATTAGTGGGCGACCCTGTTCGACTCCATCAAATCATTCTAAACCTGGTTAGCAACGCTTTAAAGTTTACGCATCATGGAAAGATTACGGTAAGTGTTAAGTTGCTGAGCGAAGATAATGAAAAAGTGAATATTGAATTTGCTGTTACTGATACCGGAATTGGAATATCTGAAAATAAACTAGAGAAGATTTTTGAAAACTTCCAGCAGGCATCGAGTGGCACTTCCCGACTGTATGGTGGTACTGGTTTAGGTTTGGCCATTGTTAAACAACTGGTGGAACCGCAAGGCGGAATAATACAGGTAACAAGCCAAATAAATGAAGGGTCAACATTTAGCTTCAATCTTGGCTTTAAAAAAACAACGGATGAAACTGAAGTAGATGTTCAATATGTTGAACCTGATCCTGAAATTAAAAACATAAAGGTATTGGTAGCAGAAGACATAGCGCTAAACCAATTACTAATGAAAACTTTGTTGGACGATTTTGGCTTTGCTCGTGAGATAGTATCTAATGGTAAAATTGCTATTGAAAAACTAAAAGCAGGATCGTTTGATATTATTTTGATGGATCTTCAAATGCCTGAAATGAACGGATTTGAAGCTACCCATTACATCCGTAACGTTATGAAATCTTCCATTCCGATTATTGCTTTAACGGCTGATGTAACTACCGTTGATTTAGCGAAATGCAAAGATGTCGGTATGAATGACTATATCGCCAAGCCAGTAGATGAAAGAATGTTATACAGTAAAATTGTTAGCTTGGTGAAACGGCCTGTAGATAATCTGGAAGAAGACAATGGTATCTCTCAGCAGAAAGAAAATACAAAATACATTGATTTAGCATACTTGACTCACCGAACAAAAGCTAATCCTATTCTCATGATGGAAATGATTTCTTTGTATTTAGAGCAAACCTTACCCTTGATTAATGACATGAAAAAAAGTCTTCAAAATAAGGACTGGGATTCGCTGCACACTGCCACACACAAAATTATACCTTCTTTTTCTATTATGGGCATTAGTGTTGATTTTGAAAACATGGCTAAAAAAGTGCAGGACTATGCAATTACACAACAAAAAGCAGAGGATATACCACGATTCATGATTCAGTTGGAACAAGTTTGCATTCATGCATGCAGTGAATTAAGAGAAGAATTTAGTCGCCTTAAAAATATAGTAGCATGAGCAACGATAAAATAAAATTATTTCTTGTGGATGATGATGCTTTATTCTTAAAATCATTGGAAATAGATTTTCTCCATCATACTGATTTTACGGTTGAAACATTTGCCACGGGTGAACTATGTTTGCAGCACCTATCCGGCAATCCTGATGTAATCATTTTAGATTATCATTTAAATAGTATCGATAAGAATGCAATGAATGGAATTGAAACGCTCGACAAAATAAAGGGCATCAATCCAGGTATTCCAGTGTTTATGCTATCCTCACAGGATAAAATTGATGTGGCGATAAGTTGCATGCATCACAAAGCTTTTGATTATATAGTAAAAAGTGAAACGGCTTTCATGCGTCTGCAGAAAAATATTACAGCCTTTTTCCATTATGAAAGAATTGAACAGGAGTTGAATTGGTATATGGCGCGAATGTAGCACATTGCTACTCACAAAAACCTCCTTTATAGTTTATAGCACTTACTCATAATTGTATAGACAATTACAAATTAACCATTCATAATTAACTATTAACCCAAATGAATCTTTGGGCATAATTCATTGTGTTCGACATTGAAGGTTTTAACTATCCGACAATTGGTTGTGTATGTCTCTCCTCAAACTTTGGTTATAAAGCTTTTCATTACATAGGGTTTTACGGGACTTGGCTTATTAATTTCCTGTATGGGTTTTGTGAGATCAATGAAAGAACCGGCTTACGTAAAAACATCGATATGTAAAACTCGCGAACAGTGAAATCTGTAACGTTTTAATGTTAGTTTGTAACTTATCTCATAGCCGAGTCCCCACCTTTGCGTAGTGAAATAGTAAAGGGATTTAACAAAAACGGTCGCGTGTTAAATTTTACAGCTTATATCAAAAGCGATTTAAACAAAACACTAATATGATAAAAATTAAAAATCTAATCACAATGTTCGCCATGCTAACAATTGTATTTCTGTCTGGCTGTAAAAAAGATGATCCTGGCATTCGTCCAACAGTTACTTCTACTAGTCCTATAGACAATGCAGTAAGTGTTGCTACTAATAGCAGTGTCACAGCAACTTTTAGTTTGACGATGAACCCATCTACTATAACGTCAACACAGTTTACGTTACAGCAAGGGGCTACGGCTATTGCCGGTACTGTAACTTATTCTGGAATGACAGCCACATTAGTTCCAACTAACGACCTAGAGGCAAATAAAGTTTACACAGGAACAATTACAACTGGAGCAATGAGCACTGCTGGCGATGCGCTGTTGATTGACCACATTTTCACCTTTACAACGGGCAATGCACCAGATGTTATCAAACCTACAGTGACTTCAACCAATCCAATAAGCGCAGCTATTAATGTTGGGCGGAATGAATCTATTGCGATTACATTCAGTGAGGCTATGGATGCTTCAACGATTACTTCGTCAACTTTTATTTTGAAGAAAGGAACAACAGTTATTCCCGGAACGGTAACCTATTCAGGCCTGATAGCCACATTTAATCCAACGAATGTACTTGACGCATCAACTGTTTATACTTCAACAATTACAACGGGCGCAAAAGATGCGGCTGGCAATGCCATGTTAAATGATTTAACATGGACTTTTACAACAGGCGGATCTGTAACTACGCTAGGCGTGGTAAATCTTGGTGCTGCTGCGAATTATTTAATCTTGGCTAAAACTGCTATTAATAATAGTTCTACATCAGCATTGACTGGTGACTTAGGTTTGAGTCCTGCCGCAACATCATATATAACTGGATTGGCATTAACAGCAGCTACCGGCTATGCAACATCAGCACAAGTAACGGGTAATGTATATGCAGCTGATATGGCTGATCCAACTCCGATTAATTTAACAACAGCAGTAGAAAACATGATAACCGCATACAACGATGCTTCTGGGCGCCCTTCACCTGATTTTCTTGAACTGGGAACTGGTAACATTGGTGGTAAAACGTTATCGCCTGGTCTTTATAAGTGGACAAATACAGTAACGCTACCTTCTGCGGTTACAATTTCAGGTGGCGCAAATGATGTTTGGATTTTCCAAATTGCGGGCGACCTAACTATGAGTGCAGCTGTCAATATTACACTAATAGGAGGTGCGCAAGCAAAGAATATTTTTTGGCAAGTAGCTGGTCAGGCTACATTTGGTTCTACTTCTCACTTTGAAGGAATCATATTGTCTAAGACAGGCGTGACTTTTCAAACTGGTGCTTCTATGAACGGTAGAGTTTTAGCACAAACCGCAGTAGTATTGGACGCAAATGCAGTTTCTAAACCGCAGTAAAAACAATAATTGAATTTGAGGCTGGTGAAAATCGGCTTCAGTTTCAATACCATCTAAATCAGAAAGCATGAAAAATAGTAAAACAATAAAGTTTATAGTAGGCATAGTTATAGTTTCTATTGTATTTGTTATAGGGTGCAAAAACAATAGTGATCCTGCGCCCGGCAACACGCAAGTAATACCGATTCAAACAGCGGTTCAAGGTAATGTAAGTATGGCAGGATCTTCCAACATGGTATTACTAGCTGGTTCCGCTTATACTAACACAGGTGCAACCAATATCACGGGAGACATCGGTTTAAGTCCAGGTACGTCAATTGGTGGCTTTCCTCCTGGAATATTAAATGGCACTCAGCATATCAACGATGTTATGGCTGATCAGGCCAAACTTGATTTGACGGCTGCTTATAATGATATAGCAGGAAGAACCAGTACAGACATTGTCACGTTATCTGGTAATATAGGTGGACTTACTCTTACTCCTGGATTGTATAAGTCAACTTCTTCATTGGCAATATCATCCGGTGATTTGACTTTTGACGCAAAAGGAAACCCGGATGCCGTGTTTATTATACAGATAGCCACATCGCTAACAACTACTTCAGGTCGCCAGGTCTTTCTTAGTGGGGGTGCATCGGCTGCAAACATTTTCTGGCAAGTAGGAAGTTCTGCAACATTTGGGACAACCTCTGTTTTTAAAGGCATTATTATGGCGATGCAATCCATTACATTCAACACAGGCGCCAGTCTGGATGGTAAAGCACTGACAAGAACAGGTGGAATCACTATGGAAGCAAATACCATTACACAGCCCTAAACACAACGGTTATTTTGTAAAGGGACTACCATATGGTAGTCCCTTTTTGTTAATAACTGTCACGTATTCATTACATACCGATATCATCCAACGTAAATCTGTGATACATGTAAGACTTGCAATGACGCATGTAATCATTTTATTGATATATAGGCGGATCTTTATTGCCTATTGGAAACATTACTAAAAACTAAAAACTAAAAAATGAAAAAGCTAATCAGTTGCCTCACAACAGCACTGTTATTGACCACTCTTGCTTCAAATCAAATAATGGCGACATCACTACCCGCAACAACATCCATTGACATGCCTGGTGAATCAGCAGATGTAAAGGCGCTACTGATTCGATTAGATGAAATTAAAGCTATGGACATTTCCACACTAACTCGTTCGGAAAAAAAAGAATTACGAAATGAAGTACGATCCGCTAAGAAAGCACTGCGCAATCATAGTTATGGTGGTGTTTACATCTCTGGTGGAGCCATTCTTATTATTATTCTGCTAATCATTTTGCTTTAAACGATCTTGTTAGTCATAAATTGTTATGAAAAAAATTGGAATCATCCTCTTTGTCCTGGGAGCATTAATTACTGTGTTCACAGGAATGAATCTTAGTTACACGACTAGAAAGAATATTGTAGATGCTGGAGATATTCAAATAGACACACGTCAAAAACACAGTTTAGATTGGCCCCCATTTGTTGGGATGGTCATTATGGCGGTGGGGGGCGGTGCGTACCTGCTGAGCAAGAGATCGCTCATGAGGTAGTATTTTTTATACTCCAATATCCGACAACACATTCAATTTAAAATAAATTATATGAATACATCAATGAAAACATTTATAATAGTCACCTGCCTGGCAGGCGGTTATTTAACCAGTTGTAGCACATCAGCCCAAAAAGTAGAAAATGCACAAGATGAAGTAGAGCTTGCTAAACATGATTTAGATGCTGCTAACCAGGAATACATGGACGATATGAAACGATATCGAGAAGAAGCAGCCGTAAAAATTGCTGCTAACAGGAAAAGTATAACCGAGTTCAACGCTCGTATGGACAATGAGAAAGCTGAAGCTAAAGCCGACTATAAAATGAAAATAGATGCTATTGAAAAAAAGAACAGTGATTTACAAAAGAAAATGGATGAATACAAAGCTGATAGTAAGGATCAGTGGGAAAAATTCAAAGAGGAATTAAACCACGATATGGAGGAACTTGGCACAGCATTTAAAAATTTAACGACTACAAATAATAAATAAATATTTTATGAAAAGATTAATGACTTTTGCTTTGCTATTTATGGGCCTTATGCCATTCATTGCCATGGCGCAGGAAAATCATGGCAATACACTCAATCTTGGTTTAGGTATTGGCGGATACTCTGGCTATTATGGATATATTGGTCATTCCATACCAGTACTTCATGCTGACTACGAATTCAACGTTTCACATAATTTCACTCTGGCACCTTTTGCCAACTTCTATACCTATACCAATAATTATAATTGGAATAGCAATTACTACACCTATCGTGAAACAGTAATACCTATTGGCGGAAAAGCAACGTATTACTTTGATGAATTATTGAAAGCAAATTCAAAATGGGATTTTTACGTTGCCGGTTCTTTAGGGTTTGCTATAGTTAGCCGACATTGGGAAGCAGGGTATGGTGGTAATACAAATTACTACAGAGGTGGGAATTCTTTATTTCTGGACCTCCACATAGGTACAGAATATCATGTAAGTAATCGTATGGGTGTATTCCTCGATTTATCTACTGGTGTTTCTACTATTGGATTGGCATTTCGTTAAACAAAAAAATATACACATGGGGAATCTACTTTATACTATTGCTGTAATATTGTTAATACTGTGGGTCATTGGATACCTTGGATTCAATGCAGGTGGCATCATACATGTCCTTCTGGTTATAGCAATAATAGCTATTCTGTTAAGAATGATTAGGGGAAAACGAATTTTATAATAAATAATCATCAAGAGTGAAAATGATAAAATCATTCGTTGTATTAATTCTAATCATGCTAGCAAGAACTTTGCATGCCCAATTATTCGCAAGCATCAATATTGGTAAGCAACCACCTATGTGGATCCCTGTTGGTTTTACAGAAGCTCGTTATTATTATTTGCCATCTGTTGAGACCTACTACGAGTTACAAACTTTAATGTTCAATTATTCGTATAGTGGTATTTGGGTACATCGGACCAACCCGCTAACAACTAGTAGAAATTAGGATTTGTATAATGAATATAAGGTTGTTATGCAAAATTACCTGGAAAACGAACCGTATACATTTTACCGATCATCGTGTGAAATATAAGAACCAATATGATGGCCAGTATCAGTAACCTATTGGAGAGAATTTGAGAATAAACAACAGACATATGAAATATCATAGTTAACGCAATAAGGGAAAGGCAAAAAGCTCTGATCTGAGGAGGAAAATAGCTTTCCTTATTATATGATAAATTAATTTCGGTATTACTCTCTATTTCTTTGTTAAATAATTAGATCACTAACGTCTAAGTCACTTTGATATGCCTTCAATTCAATG
>CAYGGY010000039.1:0-46020 GCA_964349405.1 uncultured Ohtaekwangia sp.
GCCGTAGAGGTCCTCAGCAGCTTTATTCCACAACGTCATGTTGAAATGCTCGTCTGAGGCAATAATGGCATCGGCCACCTCTTCAATGAGAGTAGCCTGAAACAGTAGTTTTACCTCGGCTTTCTTTCGTTCGGTAATGTCTTCGGCTACAGACAGTATGCGGTTAATGGTGCCGTCTTCATTAACTAACGGCACTGTTTTATACAGTTGATGTTGATTATTGGTAAACAGTTCAAATGATGTTTCTTTTCCCTCAAAGGTTTGGGAGAAGCGCTCTTTAACAAAGGCTGTTTGTTCTCCGAAAACCTGGTCAATGGAAAGCCCTATAAACTGGTTGGCATCCAGGCCTGTTTTCTTAAAAGCCTGGCCGGAAGTAAAGCCAACCGTAAAATCTTTTTCAATAATAGATAAATACGAATTGGGAAAGTTGTCGGCAATGGTGCGCAATAGCCGTTCATTCTCATATAGTGTTTGTTCCGATTGTTTGCGGTCCGATATATCGGTATGGGTGCCTACCATTCGAATTGGTTTTCCTTCGGCATCGCGGCTTACAATCTTGCCTGTTGATGCGATCCAACGCCATTCGTCTGTTTTAGATAATTGACGAAATTCGACATAGTAATGATTGGTGCGTCCATTTACATAGGCATCAAACGCTGACCTGGCTTTTCCTTTATCCTGCGGGTGCATCCGGTCACCAGAAAAAATATTATTGTTTTTAAATTCCACCGGGTCATACCCTAACATGATCGCATGCTCATCCGATATTTTTACTTTACCGGTAGGGATATCCAAATCGAAAATGCCGCTGTTACCAGCCGCAAGCGCCATCCGCAAGCGTTCTTCATTTTCCGCCAATGATTTCTCTGCCATTTTGCGGGAAGTAATATCGCGGCCATTCCACAATATATGGGTGCAAACATTTTCGGCAGAGACAACCGGAATTAGTGAAACGTCTAAATAATAATCTCCTGTTTGAGTTGGTATGGTTACCTCATAATTTAATGGCGCACAGGTTTCAATTACCTTACGGAAAGCAGGCATTTCTTCTTCTATGTTTTCGGGTTGCAACCCAAACGAAGTCAGATATTCTTTTCGCTCCCTGCCAATCAGATCGGTGGAAGCATTCGGGAATATCAACTTCAATGCCGTAATATAGGATTGGTTCATTGCTTCGGCTATGAGGGTGTCATTTGGATGCACACTCATAAGGGCCTGCATATCCGAAGAGTTGTTGAAAATTAATGAAAGACGGGTTTCGTTTTCTTTCAATTTTATTTCCTGCTCTTTCTGAGCCGTAATATTTTTTACCGATAGGACATATACATTCTTTCCTTTCTTACCTTTTCCTTTCAAGTTCAGGTAGGTGACCTGAGCGTTGTACCACTTCAGTTTGTTATTGGGGAAAGGAAGAGAATATTCAAACTCCCCTTTTAAATCAGAATCATTAACCTTGGTAAGCACCAAAGCGAGCTTATCGCAGACATCGGGCGGCAGCACGTCACGATAGTGCTTGTTTATAAATTGATCACGCTCCTTGAAAAGTACTTCTTCGTTGTTGGCTTGCAGGTATTCTACAAATTCCCCCTTTTCGTTAAGAACAAAAATCAAATCCTGAAAGGCGCTGGCGATGACTGAAATAATCGATTCCATACTTCTCCTAAATTAGTTTTTCTAATGTATAAAGAACAACCTTATCGGTTTTAAGTTTTGTCGGGATTTCCATCGATAAAAGGGTAGTATTTATACGTATTAATAGTTCGGTATTTCTTTTAAAAAATAGGTAGGGGCACATCAAGACAAGTAGGTTGAATGCTAGTGGAGTGCTGGAATGTTCGATTGAAAACGCCTGAGTACAGCGACAGAAGCCTAAATCTTGCTTATGTTTGGATATTATTTCTCGTAAAATGAGCGTACCCATGAATTTTGAAACAAGTGCCGTACATGCCGGCCACCTGGAAGATCTGAATGCAGGATCGGTGGTAAATCCTATTTATTTGTCCACCACGTTTGAACGGGATAATGAGGGCAACCTGGCGCCAAAAGGGTATATCTATTCACGGCTCGCCAATCCAAACCGCACCGGGTTGGAAACAAAATTGGCCGTGCTTGAAAAAGGTGCCGAGGCGATGGCTTTTTCTTCGGGCATGGCAGCAGCCATGGCCCTATGCCACGCCCTGTTAGGGCCGGGTGCTCATATTATCATTCCAGATGATTGTTATCATGGGGTGGCACATCTCGTAAAAAACATGTATTCGCGTTGGGGCATTACCTATTCCGAAGTGGACATGATCGATCCTGCGAATGTAGATCAGGCGATCACCGCCAACACCAAATTGATCTTAATAGAAACGCCTTCTAACCCTCTTTTGAAAATCGCAGACATTGCAACAATCTGCACACTTGCTAAAAATAAAAAGGTAGCCGTGGCTTGCGATAATACGTGGGCGACACCCTACATTATACAACCTCTTACCATGGGTGCAGATTATTCGCTTCACTCTTCCACCAAATATTTCGGAGGGCACTCAGATGTAATAGGAGGATGTGTGATTGTGAAAGAGAAAAATGAAGAGGCACAAAAAATTCGCGAATATCAAACCATCGGAGGGGCCGTGCCTTCACCGTTTGATTGCTGGCTGTTGGATAGAAGTATCGCCACACTGCCATTGCGGATGACGGCTCAAACCAAAAGCGCCAGTGTGATCGCCAACTACCTGCATACACATCCTAAAATTGAACGCGTGTATTATCCGGGCTTGACATCACATATAAACCATGAGGTGGCTAAAAAACAAATGAAAGGGATGTATGGCGGCATGCTTTCGGTGCAGGTGAAAGGAGGAAGAAAAGAAGCCATGGATTTCGCCAATCATCTTTCTGTTTTCAAACACGCCACCAGCTTAGGCGGAGTTGAAAGCCTGATTGAACACCGGCATTCGGTAGAAGGCGAACATGCTAAAAGTCCGGAAAATTTATTGCGGATTTCCATCGGTATAGAACACATCGATGACTTGCTCAACGATATCAGGAAAGCGTTAGGCGAATGAGTTGGATTCAAATTCAATGTTGATTGGAGATAGTAATTGTTTTTGATAATCCCTGATGAAATCTTCCAAGGTCTTTTCGCGATAGCAATCAGACCCTTGAAGGATTAGTTATTCATTTTTATTAGATAGGGTAAACTCCATTTCGAGCTACCGGAATTAACGCGTGGCTCGAAGCCAGGAGCTCATCGCTGAAAACAACAGAAATTATTATTGACAATAAACAAACTTAAAGATTCCTCAATGGAAAGGCAGCTGAACTTCAAATTGTGCGCCTCCTTCCGGTAAATTACGTGCTGAAATTTTTCCACCTAATTCAATTACCAATTGCTTCACTATCTGCATGCCCAGGCCACCCCCTTTGGCGGCTACCTTTTTCATATCGCCTTCTTGAAACAAACTCTGTAGAATGTCTTCGGGAATGCCGGGCCCCTGATCCGTCACTTTAATCCATAATAGTTCACCCAACTTTTCTATTTCAAGAATCACCTTTTTACCAGAGCTGTATTTAATCGCATTGGTGAGCAGGTTGCGTACAATCACCTTCATTGCATTATGATCCGATTCGTACCTCACTTCTTCAATCTTCTTTTCGATCAATACGTTTTGAGTGAGTGCAACGCTGGAAAGTTCGTGCAACGTTTCGTTCACAAGCGCAGCCACATCAATTGTTTCCTTCTTGATCAGGGTTTTATCGCGCTGCAGGGCTACCCATTGCAACAGGTTATCCAACAGGATTAATCCTTTGCTGGATGTGTCATGCATCATGCTCACGCGCATGCGGTACTCTTCGGCACTTAATTCTTTTTCCATCAGCGTTACCTTGGTGAGACCTAGCAACGTATTAAACGGTGAGCGCACATCATGACTGATTACTGAAAGCAACGTGCGCATGGTTTCATTAGAAGCTTCAAGTTCTTTTGAATATTGTTCCACCAGTTTGTTTTTCCGTTGCAGTGATCGATACAGCAAACCGACTACTACAAGCCCCAGCACCAACAGGCCCAGTATGCCTAAGAGCAAGTAGTTTTGCTGTCGTTGGTATTTCACTAAATTCTGCTGTCGTTCAATTTCCAATTCGTTTTCATATTGAAGAATCAGGTTGCTCATGATGATGAGTTCATCATTATTGCGTTGATTATACATCTGATCTTTATATAGCAAATAATTATAACCGGCTTCGGCTTCCATGAGTGTGTCTTTGGTTTGATGGTAATAATTACGCAATATTTGTAAGGCTCCTACTTTTCCCCACACATAACCAATACTATCGGCCAGCGCCAGTGATTGCTGAATAGCATCGTAGGCTTTTTCCCACTGTTGTGACTCCAGGTAGAAGGTGCCCAGAAAAGAAGTGTAGCGCACGCGGTGGGCATCAATGCCATGAACCTTCGTCATGCGGATGGCTTCTTTAAGAAAAAATTCTGCACTATCCGGTTCGTCTTTTTTATTACGATAGATATCAGAAGCAGTCATGTACACCTGCTGTGGAATAAACTGAACATCCCATGGATAGCGTGGATGTTTTACAATGTCTGGATCGTTCACGGCTTGTATGGCTTTCCGGATCATAGTAAGGGCGGCTTTATAATCATTCCGATAGCTATAATACAAAGCCAATGCACGCTGACTATGTGCAGCGTAAAAAACATCACCAGCCTGTTGCTGCAATTTCAATGCATGGCTGAAATAATAATAGGTTGAATCGCTCCCTGCATTTATACGGCTTTGAATATTGCCATAGTTTTCGAGCACGATGGATTCTCCAATTAAGTCGTCAGAACGCTTAAAAATCTCATGTGCCTTTTTATAAAATTTACGGGCCAGGTAATCGAGTCGTAGTTGAAAGTAAATATTTCCAATATCCACATATACGTAACCGGATTCTTTACCAAGTTCTTTTAAGGTGTGGTTGAGGGTGATCAGTTCATAGAGGGCGCTGTCGTTCTGGTTATTGATTTTGAATTGATTGACACGCTCCAGTGTGTTTGCGGTAAGATCTTGCTCTCTTTGGGATTGTGCGAGGAGGAAAGAAGGCAGGCAAAAAATGGATATCGCTGCTACTAAAAAATACTTCATTTTATATAAACTAAGTTCAGTGTTGATTTTGGTGGAAAGATATAAAGAAGGGTTGGTTCTGCGATGAGCATGTAATAAAAGGAATGTTTCATTACTGAGAATCCAAAAAAGAAGAATTGTCAATAGTTTTTTCACAACTCTTTGAATACGATAGAATCAAGTCTAAATTGACGCCTGCTTTCTGAGTTGATACGTATGGATGAAGCATTTATTTAAATGACGATACTTTCACAAATCCTGAAATATAAAATTGTTGCCATTATCCGTGGTGCCAAACCGGACGATGTATTGGAGCTAGCCAAAGCCTTGAGTGAAGGCGGTGTAAAACTGCTGGAGGTAACGCTCAATTCTCCGGATGCGTTGTCGTCAATCAGCCAGTTATCCACACACATGAATACGCAATTATTGGTAGGAGCAGGAACGGTGCTGGATGCAGATATGGCCATGGCTGCTATGAATGCGGGAGCACAATTTATTATTTCGCCCTCGCTGGATATTGAAACCATTCGCGCGACTAAACAGGGTGGGGCCATTAGTATTCCGGGAGCCTTCAGCGCTACGGAGATTTTGGCGGCCCATAAAAATGGTGGTGATATCATTAAAGTTTTTCCGGCTTCCATCGGTCCTGGTTATTTAAAGGATCTTCGTGGTCCGTTTCCACACATACCACTCATGCCTACCGGTGGCGTTAACCTTGGCAATATCCGGGAATTTCAGCAAGCAGGTGCCGTGGCCTTTGGCGTGGGCAGCGCGTTGATCGATGTTCCACAGAAAATAACGGATGAATATTTAAAAAGGCTAACGGAAAAGGCGAAGCAATACGTGGAGGCCATTACTACTTCATAGCCCGACTGGATCTAAACAAAATATACGTTGATGAAGATTAAAAATTACGAATTGTTTCAGGTGCCACCTCGTTGGCTATTTTTAAAAATTGAAACGGATGAGGGTATTATCGGCTGGGGCGAGCCGGTGATTGAAGGAAAAGCGGCTACGGTAAAGGCGGCCGTCATTGAGTTGATGGAAGGGCTTATTGGAAAAGACCCCATGAACATTGAAGATCATTGGAACGTGATGTATCGTAGTGGTTTTTACCGTGGTGGTCCTATTCTCATGAGCGCCATTGCGGGTATTGATCAGGCGTTGTGGGATATCAAAGGAAAATTCTTCAATGCCCCGGTGTATCAGTTGCTGGGTGGTAAGTGCCGCGAATCCATCAAGGTGTATTCTTGGATTGGTGGTGATCGTCCATCGGATGTGGGTAAGGCTGCCAGCGAAGTAGTTTCAAAAGGGTTCACCGCTGTGAAGATGAATGCTACGGAAGAACTGCAGTATGTAGATTCGTATGATAAAATTGATCAGGCAGTCGCACGGATTGCTGCCGTACGCGAAGCAGTGGGTGCTGCGGTGGGCATAGGTGTTGATTTCCATGGACGTGTTCACAAACCGATGGCTAAAATTTTAGCCAAAGAACTCGAACCATTTCGTCCCATGTTTATCGAAGAGCCTGTGTTACCCGAAAATAATGAAGCGCTGCGCGAGATTGCAAATCATGTTGCTATTCCCATAGCCACTGGTGAAAGAATGTTTTCACGGTGGCAATTTAAAACACTTCTTGTGGATGGATATGCTGATATTATCCAGCCAGATTTATCACATGCCGGAGGTATTACCGAGTGCAAGAAAATATTTTCGATGGCCGAGGCTTTTGATGTGGCCGTTGCACCTCATTGTCCGCTGGGCCCGATTGCGTTAGCGGCATGCCTGCAAGTAGATGCCACTTGCCATAATGCCTTTATACAAGAACAAAGTCTGGGTATTCATTACAATCAGGGAAGTGATCTGTTGGATTACCTAAAAGATAAAAATGTATTCGACTACGAAAATGGGTACGTTAAAATACCGAACGGACCAGGGTTAGGAATAGAAATAAATGAAGAGCACGTAAGGAAAATGGCAGCCATAGGTCATAACTGGAAAAACCCTGTATGGCGACATGGTGATGGCTCGGTAGCCGAATGGTGAGGGTATTTTCAAAGTTGAAGTTGTATTAAAAGTCAACCTAACTAAAATTGTTATCCCATTTGGTGGGCTGAAAAATGAGATCGCCCCGCAGGCAGTTTGACTTTTATGGCAGCCTTTATCCGTTAACGAAAATTTTATGCAAACTTTTATCAGTTGTGATTGGGGTACTTCTACCTTCCGGCTACGACTCGTTGATGCCAAGCATCAGGTTGTGTTGGCCGAAGTAACAAGTGATCAGGGTATTGCTGCTGCACACAGGCAGTGGAAGCAACAGGCTTCGGATGAAGGAAAGAGATTTTCTTTTTATCAGTCAATCATCCAAAATCAACTGAAAATATTACAAGATCAAACGACTTCTTCTTTACAGGATAGGCCACTCATTATTTCTGGTATGGCCTCTTCCAGTATTGGTATGGTTGAACTACCATATAAAGAACTTCCCTTTGCTATGGATGGGAATAATCTGGAGATAAAAAAAATTAATGCGGCCCGCGATTTTCGGCATGAGATGATTGTAATATCAGGGGCAAAGACAAAGGATGATGTCATGCGAGGCGAAGAGACCCAACTGATCGGGTGTGATTTTAGCAATGACGAGGATCGTATTTTTATTTTTCCGGGCACGCACTCGAAACATGTTTACATTAAGAATCAAACAGTCGTTGATTTCAAAACCTATATGACGGGTGAATTCTTTCGTCTCTTATCAACACAGAG
Source organism: uncultured Ohtaekwangia sp. (assembly GCA_964349405.1). GTDB lineage: Bacteria > Bacteroidota > Bacteroidia > Cytophagales > Cyclobacteriaceae > ELB16-189. Next base: position 7,869 of record CAYGGY010000039.1, read on the forward strand.
TATACTTTCCAACTCAGTATTAGAAAACGACCATTTATTTGATGGTTCGATATTGAAAAGCTTCGAAGAAGGGGTGGTTCAAAGTCTTCATGACAATGTATTGCATAGCGCTTTTCTGGTGAGAACGAATTATTTGCTTGGCGAATTATCCAAAGAAGAAAATTATTATTATCTCAGTGGATTATTGATCGGGACAGAACTTAAAGAACTCTTAAATAAGCAAGCCCCTCTCACTATTGTTGGTAATGAATCGATACGAAAATATTATGCAGCCGCTCTTAAAAAATCAGGCATCGGGAACTTTGAAATACAGGATGCTGATAAAGCATTGGTGAATGGGCATTGTAAAATTTACCAACTTCTTCAGTAAAGGAGCCATCACCCAAACAAATCCGAACTGAGATAACGGTCACCGCGATCACAAACAACAAACACAATAACACCGGTCTTTAATTCTTGTGCCAGGGTGAGGGCAGCTACCAAAGCACCTCCGCTGCTCATGCCACTCAGGATGCCTTCCTCTTTGGCTAATTTGCGTGTCATTTCTTTAGCTGCTTGTTCGCTTACATCCACCATTCGGTCTACGCGGTGAGGGTCAAAAATTTTAGGAAGAAATTCTGGTGACCATCTTCTGATACCCGGAATATTTGATCCTTCCGTTGGTTGTGTTCCCACAATCTGAACAGTTGGATTTTTTTCTTTTAAATAGCGTGATACCCCCATGATGGTTCCTGTGGTGCCCATAGCTGAAACAAAATGAGTTACCTGACCTTGCGTATCTCTCCATATCTCTGGCCCGGTAGTCATATAGTGTGCACCGTAATTATCAGGATTAGCAAATTGATTTAAGATATGGTATCCCGGTTTGGTGGCCATCTCTTCAGCTACCTCCCGTGAATATTCAATTGTTTTGGCCGAAGGAGTTAAAATAACGTTGGCCCCGTACGCCTCCATGGAAAGCACTCGCTCGCGGGTAGCGTTATCAGGCATAACAAGGGTCATATTCAATCCAAGAATTCGGGCAATCATGGCCAATGCTATGCCGGTGTTACCACTGGTAGCTTCTACCAGATGATCACCCGGTTTTATTTCTCTCCGGTCCAGTGCGCCTTTGATCATGCCATAGGCCGCCCGGTCTTTCACACTTCCTCCTGGATTATTCCCTTCCAATTTGGCATAGATTGTTACGCCAGGATTTACTGGCAATCGTGACAACTCTACCAACGGTGTATTTCCTATGATGTCGATAAGTTTCATTCTTCAGTTGTTTTAATAATCACCATGTCGCTATCCTGCGCATCGCCTTGAGACATTCTGGATTGATAATATATTTTAGAGAAAGAAGGAATACTACGGGTAAGCCACACATTTCCACCAACAATACTATCATGACCGATAATGGTTTGTCCGCCAAGGATAGTTGCCCCTGCATATACAACCACACGGTCCTCCAGCGTGGGGTGCCTTTTCTTTTCGGCATCTTTCTTATCGATACTTAACGCACCCAGGGTTACTCCCTGATATAATTTCACATGATCTCCAATCACTGCCGTTTCGCCAATCACGATTCCCGTTCCATGGTCAATACAAAAATGCCGTCCAATGTTGGATCCAGGATGAATGTCTATACCAGTCTTACTGTGTGCGTGTTCTGTAATGATGCGGGGGATGCCGGGTAACCCAAGCAGATGAAGTTCATGTGCCATTCTATAGGATGCAATGGCATAAAATCCAGGATATGTACGGATCACTTCTGCTTCACTTTTAGCTGCAGGGTCACCTTCATACATGGCCAAAATATCTTCTTGCAGATAATTGTAAATGACAGGCAATTTTTGAAAAAAACTGGTGGTAATGATATTTGCATTTTGTGCGCCTGCGCCAGGACTGTGCCTGATAAGTTCTTCCAATTGCAGCTGAAGCCTCTTCATGTAATTCGAAAATTCTTCCGCACTGTGAAAGGTCTCTGTACAGAAATCCGGAAACAAGGCACCTAATAGGGATTGAAAAATCGTTGATATCTCTTCTGGTGATGGGCACAGGGGGCAAGCCTGATGCGATTTAAAAAGCCTTTCAATAAAAGCATCCATAGGTTAGATTTTGAAATAATTATGAAGCCACACCTTCACTCGTAATTTAAACTCCATAATAGAACAGGTAAACCCTTTTTAAGTTCCCACAATAAGTTCTGGTGCAAAGTAAAATCATTTTTCTGGTAACAGCGGTATCAAAGGATGCAATTCGGATTATGATTATGTACAAAATTTGTATAACCAATTCTACAAGGCCTTAGTACCATCACGAAAAAAACTTAGTGGTGTATTTGCCTGGATTTTTATTGTTGCGTAGCAACACGTGAAGAAGTATAATACAAAAAGGTTCAAAAAGTATTTTCACACAAAGTCTCCGGTTCAGGTACCAGATTTATTTTCTCACCGATCGCAATCGTGAAGTCGGAACCTTATATCACAAGTTGTCAACGGTTACATCAATCAATTCATTGTTACTATACTTTTCAGTACGAGTAAGCGTTCCATCCTCATCATAAAATGGTTGATCGCCCTGCTTCCAATTTTTAATGTAGGTGATCGTTGTTTCTACGGTTCCGTTTTGATAATACCATTTCCATTCTCCTTCGCGTTTATTATCGATCATGTTGCCTTCTACACTTAATTCACCACCTTCAAAATAAGATTCCTGTTTGCCGTTCAGTTTTCCATCTTTATAATTTGATTTTTGAATGACGTTGCCATCGGTAGCCGATAATACATTCCACTCTCCGGTACGTAAGCCTGCAGAAATTTTTCCGGTCTCCTGCACCGTGATCAGGTCATCATAATAACTTTTGTATGTGCCTTCGCCTTTTACGACCAACGCCTCGCCAGCGGGCGACCATGCATTGTTGAGATAATAAATGCCATCGCGGTAGTCACCATCCTCTTTTACTTTTCCATCGATCGTAAATATTTTCCACAGGCCCTCACGTCCACCATTAACGACCTGGCCTCTTTCCATTATTTCTCCTGATGGAAAGTACATTGAATGGATACCATTTCCATCTTTTACAAGTTGCTTTCCATGATTATCCCATGAGTTTAGGATTCGAACATGCTCATCGTTACCATAATCCAGCTCCTGGCTTTTTGTGCCGTCTTCATTCCAATAATTCCAGACACCCGTAAGTTCTCTTTTATTGAACGAACCTTTTGCACTAAGTTTTCCATTGGGGAAATAGGTTTCCCATTCGCCATCCGGTTTATCTTCTTTGAAGGAACCCTTTTGATTGATGGTTCCATCTTCATAGAAAAAATTCCATGATCCTTGTTGCCGGCCCATCACATAATTGCCTGTTCCACTTACTTGTCCGTTAGGATAGAAATCGGCCCACTCTCCATGTTGAACATTTTCATGGAAAGTACCTTTACGATAAAGCACACCATCTTCATTATAAAATTGCCATATACTGTCTTGCTTTCCATCTTTGAAAAACCCGGTTTGTTGCTGGTTGCCGTTTTCCCACCAATAGTTCCAGGCTCCGTTTTCCACGCCATACTCCATGGGTCCTTCGGACATTTTAGCGCCTGATTTATAGAGAAAGGTTTTTGTGCCCACAGATCCTTTATGAATAACATAGATTGAAGTTGACAGACCCACAAAAAGTACGATCACGATGGGCAAGCGATAGTTTGCGTAAGGAAGTGGTTGAAGCTTGCCTTGCGCAACTGATTTTAAAAGTTCTTCTGATAAATTTCGGAATGCGATTTTATAACCTTCATAGGCGGCTATGCCATAGAAGACGATGTCCATTCCCGAAAATGATTCTTCGAAAATACTTATTATTAATGAAGGACTCAATAAGGTGAGCACATCAAAATAACCTAAGGATTCCGCATCGGCAATGAAGGCAACCTGGCTTAGTAAATTACCTAATGCGCAGCCTAGCAACGCAAAGAAACCTCCTATGATGCCGTAGGAGTAATCGATGCCCGCTCCAAAATAGCGCACAGAAAAACCAACCAGCAGACCGATCGCTATGGCCATGTAGCCAATCTGATAGTTCGTGGAGACGGTGATCAGTGCCCAGATTATTGCGCCCACCGTAGAAGCCGAAAGCCCACCAATAATAGCATAAACGAAATCTTGCTGCACGCGAAGTTTTTCTTTTATATCGGATGTAAGATTTCCTACCACCTGGTAACTCGGCACGGGTTCAGCGGGTGGTAATTCTATTTTAACGGACTCATCAACAATGAAATTTTCACAAGTGCCATCGAAGTCGGCAATCTTTTTGGTGAGGCTGCAGATAACGCCTTGTAGGGGGGTAAACTCTCGATTTGTACAGCGCTTGCAAAAATCCAGGTGTTGGTCTCGTGTCATGGGGTGTTGGTTAGTATGTCAATTATAAAAAAAAATAGTTAAAATCATTGGTCGCTGTACCATTTGTGCTATTCGTTGTTTATTCGAGTTGCTTTGGTAATTAAATCCGCATTTCGGCACGTTTCATTGGTCTCCCCAAAGATTTCAATTGAAAGGTTTTTCCTATGGTTATACAATAGGGAGAGGTTTAATTATGAAAATCGGATGAAGGCAGGAAATATGACGTAACCAGTAAGGCATTTAAATTCAACTTGGGTCAGATTATTTTGAATATTTATTTGTTCTACCTTGGTGATCAACAATTAAATACACGATTTATGGAAACATTTAAATGTGCTATTTCCGGGAAAGAATGTACTTCAGATCATGCCGTGCCTGTATCTGCGCTGCATCAAACGATTCAGCAATATGTTTTTAGAAATTACCCCGGCACATCTACCGATAGCATTATTTCAGATGGGCAACTTATTAATTTAGAAAAAAACTACCTCAACGAAATTCTTACCAGCGAACTGGGAGAGCTCGATGATCTGGAGAAAGAAGTACTTAATAGTATTTCGCAAAGTAAAATACTCAGTGAAAAAATTGAAGACACAATTGACGAGCAACTTACTTTCGGAGATCGCCTTTCCGATAAGGTAGCCACCTTTGGCGGCAGTTGGAAATTTATCATGGTGTTTTTCTTCTTCATGACATGTTGGATTGTGCTGAATGTTTTTCTGCTGCACGACAAGGTGTTTGATCCATACCCGTTTATCTTACTTAATCTTCTGCTGTCATGTATAGCGGCTATTCAGGCACCCATTATCATGATGAGCCAAAACCGGGTGGAGGCAAAGGATCGAACTCGTAGCGAGCATGATTATAAAATCAATTTGAAATCAGAGTTAGAAATTCAGTTGCTGCATAAAAAAATTGATCACTTACTCATTCATCAGAATAAACGCTTGCTTGAAATGCAGCGCATACAGGCTGAAATGATGGAGACGATATCGAGAAGGTTTGTGGAGGACAAAGGCACCTCAGATTATAATAAGGCATGAAAGGCCCATCAGCAAAACAGATCCAATAATATGAACATAGGCCTGGTTATTCCTAATGGCCATTATAAAAGAATAGAAATTAACCTATGAACAAAATTATAATTATATCATTATGGAGATCGTAACAAAATCAATAATTACTTGTCCGCATTGTGGCTTCCAAAAAGAGGAAGAGATGCCAACTAATGCGTGTCAATATTTCTATGAGTGTGAGAATTGTAAAATCTTGTTGAAGCCAATAGCTGGTGATTGCTGTGTCTTTTGTTCATATGGAACTGTAAAATGTCCACCCATTCAACAGGAGAAAGGTTGTTGTTCGTGATTGAATCATTTTTTTTTGATTTTTCTCGATAGGAGTAATCAACAATAAAATTATCTTTTAGTATTTATTTTTTTACGAGGTAGTGAAAGCAAGAATCCATTGTAGTGCTATGTAAAATAATGAGGGACATAACAAACAACCTAAACCAGTGTAGAAGGTGGCCGTTATAGCTCCGTACGGAACAAGTTTGGGATCAGTGGCTGCCAACCCTGCTGCCACACCACTGGTGGTGCCGGCAAGTCCACCGAAAATCATAGCCGCTTTCGGATTATTTAATCCAATGATTTTGGCGATAGGGCCTGTTCCAATTGTTACTAGTATGGATTTCGCTACACCAGCCGCAATGCTAATGGCAATCACATCCGAACTGGCACCTACAGCGGCACCCGTCACCGGACCAACAATAAACGTGCAAGCACCGGCTCCAATGGTTGCCATACTTTTCACATCGTTGTAGCCCATAAAAGCTGCCAGTGCGGCACCACTAAAAAATGAAAGTGAAATACCCACCAGTAATGAAACCATACCGGGAATTCCTGCTTTCTTTATTTCAGAAAATCGTGCGCCCATGGCGGTAGACACAATGGTGAAGTCACGCAACATAGATCCTCCCAATAATGCGAAACCAGAAAAGATGCTGATGTCTGCGATTCCTTTTTTGCCATCCGTGAAAATGCCACCCACATACGCGAGCAACAGGCCGGCAAAAATAGCTATAGCCGTTCCCGGAATTTTTTTGTTGGTGAAGGTTTGCGAGATCCACGATGACGTCAGTATGACTAAGCCTGTTGTAAGCATAGCCACAACGAATCCATTTTTCACTAATAGTTCCTGAATTGTTTGCATCTTCAATCGGGTAGCGTAGCAGTAAGATCGTTCTGTTTTTCCGTGGTTTTGCCATTGCCGATTCTCATTAAAACCGGCACCATCATAATGCATAATGCTGTGGGAATAATGCCTGCCAGCAAGGCAACCATGCCACCGGAAGTGGCAGCTTTTACATCTTGAATGGCCGACATTGCTACGATAACGGGAATGTATAGGTTACTCCAAAATAAAATGCCGTTCTCCATTTCTGGTGTTAGCCATTTGCGTTTGTGCATCCATTGGTTTACCAGAATGAGCAGGAGCATGGCGAAACCAACGCCACCTACATTCGAATTAATGTTCAGCCACTGGCCTAACAATTCGCCAATTGTTTGGCCGATTAAATAACATGCTGCGAGCAAGGCTACACCGTAGATAATCATATTAAAACATTTTCTTTACTTCGTTCTTAGTTACCTTACCCATCGCGTTGCGTGGCAGTTCTTTCACTACCTGGAATTTACGCGGCACCCGGTAGGGAGGCAGTTGTTCTTTTAACCAGGCGCGTAATTTATTGATATCAAGTTGATCACCCGAAGATACGATAGCAGCCGCTACCACTTCCCCCCATTCTTCATCTTCAATTCCTACCACCGCACAATCTTTCACAGCAGGATGGGTGCGCAACGTCTCTTCAATCTCCAGGGCGGAAATTTTATATCCACCAGATTTGATTATATCTACTGAGTTGCGGCCCATAATGCGATAGTATCCATTTTCTACGATTGCGATGTCACCGGTTTTAAACCAACCATTGGGCGTGAAAGAACTTTTAGTGGCCTCAGGTTTATTCCAATATTCAAGAAAAACATTTTTACCTTTCACCTGTATTTCTCCGGGTTCACCCTTCACTTCTTCATTTATTTCGTTGGTCAATCGTATAGAAACTCCCGGCAAGGGAAGACCAACAAAACCAGTTTTGCGTTCGCCTTCATAGGGATTACTGATGGCCATACCCAACTCCGTCATGCCATACCGTTCCAGCAGAGTATGACTGCTTATGGCTTTCCATTTTTCCATTACAGTAGCAGGCAACGCAGCGGATCCACTTACCATCAATCGGAACGCAGCAAGCGCATGCGATATTTTTTCTTGTTCAATGGGAGATAGATTTTCCCAATAGGTGATTAATTTAAAATAAATGGTTGGCACAGCCATAAACACATTAACACGTTTCGTTAGAAAAATCTCAAAAACGTTGGCAGCATCGAATTCAGGAAGAAACTCGCAGGTGGCACCGGCCCATAACGAACAACTCACCACATTAATAAGGCCATGCACATGATGAAGAGGCAAAATACACAGCGTGTGATCGCGGTTACTCCATTTCCATGCATGGATCAGCGTGACAATTTGAGAGCGTATGTTTTGGTGTGTAGTAACAACACCTTTTGGCAGATTGGTGGTACCACTGGTGTAGAGAATGAGTGCTCGTCTTGCTGTTGAGATTTCCGGGAGTTTGTTTTTTGAAGTGTTAGGCGTTAAAGAATTTAACTTTAACGCGCGCAGCGATTTTTCTTGTATCAGGGGTGTTAGTATTGATTCAAATTCAGGTGAAAAAATTAGAATTGTACTTTCCGAGTCTTCGATGGTGTAGCGTAGGGATGGCAGGGGATGAGTAAGACAAAGGGGCACAGCTATTCCACCGGCTTGCCAGATGCCCCACAACGTGGCCACGTAATCAAAGCCGGGAGTTACCATAAACGCAACGCGTGTCTCAGCAAGGTCGGGTTCATCATCCAATAAAATATGGGAAAGATTTTGTGCGGCATTGACTAAATCCCGGTAAGGATAAGAAAGGCTTCCTGCCCGTATGGCGATTGAATCCAAATGTTGGGTTGCCTGTATTATAGGTTCGATCAAGTTGTTCAGATTAAAATAGAATTTCCAATATAGTATAATACTGGGATCATTTTAATATAGATTCTGACCACTGGGCTAAAGCGATGGTAAGTGATCTTTATTTATTCCGTACGTGTCATTTCTTGAATCTTGAAACAATGGGTAAGGTGGTGTATAAAAGGTGGTTACTCCAAGTAATATGCCCAGGCAAATAAACCCTGTAAGGGCCAGTCTATTAATAAAAACAGATACCGGTTTTTGCTTTTGGAGTTGATAGACTACGACCTGGCACATGATTGAGCCCACTACGTATGATGAGATATCAATCCAAAGAATGCTGTTGCGTGTTATAAAAGTATAACTATAAAAGACAATGATAATAGTAAGTTCTAAGGCAAGTATGCCAATGAGTTTGGCGAAGAAGTAATTATTCACCTGATTCTTTATTTTTTTGTATTCGAAGATTGAAAAAAAAGTAAGAGACCAGTATCCCATTTTTAAATGTTCCCACACACTTTCGTTAACAGGAGCAATAATTCCAATTATTTTTAATTCGCCTGTCCACGGAAAAACAAAATGAAGTATGGAGCCTGAAATAATTAGAGCAAGGATTCCTGCCTGGCACCAATTCTTTATGTGACTATCGGTTTTCAATTTCGTTACCCATTAAAAGATTTAGTTGTTCTGGTAACGGTGAAGTTACCATCTTTTCATTTATCAATATTGCTAGTCGTATTTCTTCGTGTTCTGGTCATTGATCCTGTCTGGTATCAACGAACCACTCTATTCATGTAAATCAATAGGTGTTCTTCCAATGATGATGCCTCTGCGTATGTGTGGACTCTCATTGATGTCTATATCGGGTTCGCCAAAGGCATTGATGCACACTTGATCAGTGGCTTTCATGCGCAATCGCCCCTCTCCATTAATTCGGGCGGAGGCAGTGATACTTTCAAATCCCCGTGTGTCAATTTTATTTTCACCAAACAACCGGAAGACCTGATGCGCACTTTCTCCTGATTTTATTTTGATCGTATTCACGCCATACAAGGAGGCTTTGAATTTGCGTGCTATCAATGAGGCGAGGGTTACTTCTGCTTTTCCATAAAACTTCAACTTAAATTTATCAGCATCCATTTTACTTTGCAAGTCAATTCTTCTTCACCGCGCATTTCCAGTTCGTTTATCGTGCGATAGGTGACGTATGTGGTAACGGTTACATCATGATATATGCTTATCCGTGCGTTGCTATTATCCGAATCAGCACGATCACGTTTGTCAATAAAGCGAGCCTGTTCAATGTAAATCCGAAGTTTGTTGTCCACTACCTCTACTTTAATTTTGCCTGGCGAGATATTGGAATACGCAATGCGCACAGATCCTTTGTCTCCCTTTACCAACACCAGGTTGATTTTAGGAGAAACAGCGACTTTCTCAAAAGTAGGCACGTTTCTTATTACTTCTTCCTGGGCAAGGGCTACTAAGCCGATCGCCAGCATGACCGTTGTTAAGATTGTCTTTTTCATAATTATCTTTCTTTTGCTTAGAGACAACTCACCGAAAAGAAACCCCAATTCATGGCAGATAATTTAGTTAACGATCCTATTCGCTTCGTAAGCTCTCCACGGGATTGCTCATAGCTGCTTTTGCAACTTGTGCGCTCACGGTAGCAAGTGCAATAGTCATGGCAGCGCCACCGGCCACCCCAAAAATCCACCACGTAATCTCCGTGTGGAAGGCATAGTTTTGCAACCATTGATTCATACCATACCAGGCAAGCGGTGTTGCGATGAATAATGCCGTTACGACCAGGATAATAAAGTCTCTTGATATTAATGCAACAATATTATTGATGGAGGCACCCAATACTTTTCTAATTCCAATTTCTTTTGTTCTCGATTGAGCAGCAAAAGTGGCAAGTCCCCAAAGTCCCAGGCATGAGATGAACATGGCTAAGCCGGAGAAAATTTCGAAGAGATAAAATAGTCTTTCTTCTGCTTTATAAAACGCGTCTATCTGTTCATCAAGAAATTTGTACGTAAAAATCCCTTCCGGATAAGCAGTTTTCCAGGCAGTTTCAATAGCGGCTATAGTTTCGGGTACATTGCTACCGGCTTCGATTTTTATTCCAGCCTGCTCATAATCTGCTGGACTGGAGGTGATCAACGCAGGTTTGATGGACTCATGTAATGATCCTGTATTGAAATCAGTAACGACACCTACTATTTCAACATTGCCGCTGTTCGAGCCGATCCAGATATGCTCACCAAGCGCTTCCTCATTCGATTTAAATCCTAACTCACGAATCAACTTTTCATTGACCACTGCTTTCATAATTTGTTTTTCTTCCGATAAAGATCTCTTGATGTAATTGGTATCTGAAGCCTCCAGAAGCCGACCTGCTAAAAGTTTCAAGTCATATAGGTTGCAGAAATGATCATCACTAAAAATAAGTGTCACCTCTTTTCGATCTGAATCTTCACCCTTAGTGCGATTCATGATGGTTCCCCAATGACCTTGACTACTCGGTGTCGCGGTTGCAAAAGAAACATCTTTAATCTGTGCGATTTTATTGAGTTCATTTCTGAAAATAGTTTCTTTATTTGCCCTGGGTTTAATTTCAACATTGATAATATTGTCTTTAGTAAACCCAAGATTTTTACTGCGCAGAAAATCTACCTGGCGTGCGATCAGGAGCACCACCATCAGCAAGCCAACGGAAATGGTGAACTGAACAACCACTAATCCTTTGCGTAACCAATTCGTACCGTTGTCACCCGTTGACATCGTACCAATTTTCATGGTATTGGTCGGATTAAATCTGGAAATTACCCACGCTGGATAAATGCCTGCCATTAGACCAATAACGACAAAACTGATCAAAATAGCGAAAAGCAATTGAGGTGATTGCGTTAAGTCAAACGAGATCTTCTTGTCCAGCAGGGTATTGATTTCAGGCAGCAATAATTGAGCTAGAGCAATTGCGATAATCCCAGAAAAAATGGTGAGTATCCAGGCCTCAGATAAAAATTGGATGATCAGGTTAAATTTTCCGGCTCCAATGGATTTCCGAATGCCTACTTCCTTTGCCCGTGTTAAGGCCTGAGCCGTGGATAGATTGATGAAGTTGATACATGCCAGCGTCAAAACAGCTAATCCAATAGCAGCAAAAAACCATAACCAGCTTGGGGACACAGAAGGCATCCATCGACCACCGCCACCGTATGATTCATTGAAGTGGACATCGTTAAGTGGTTGTAATTCGAAATCACTGCGGAAGTTTGGCTCGCGTTGATCTTTATTAATATATTTTTCTGCAAGGGCAGTGAGTTGAGCTTTGATGTTATTAAGGTCGAAGTGCTCAGGTACCACGATAAGGGTTTCCGTACCGGAGACAAAGCTCCAGCCTTCAAGGTTTCGTTGCAGAAAATTTTCTGAATATGAATACGATACAAAGATTGATGCCGGCAAATGAGTATTGGGTGGCATGTCCTGAACAATCGCACCAACCGTGAATTCAAACTCCTTATCTGTAGTGAAGCTGAATGTTTTTCCAATAGGATCTTCTTTTCCAAAAAAATTCTGAGCCGTTGACTCGGTAAGCACTGCCTGATACGGCTGACGCAGCGTCTTGCGTAGATCGCCTTTGATCACGTGCAGTTTAAATATCTCCGGAAATGATGGCTCAACAGCTAAAACATGATCTACCAGGAAACGCTTCTGCGGATTGATTTCTATTACTTTGGTATATACCGGATGGGCGAAGCTTACGTTTTCAATACCACTTACTTCATTACGAATAGCATTGGCTAACGGAAAAGGTGTAGAGAAGTGATAATCCTGTTTTTCGCCATGCGTCCACTTGGATATAACCCGATAGGTTCGGTCTGCGTTGTCATGGTAAGCATCAAAGCTTAACTCATAGCGTATAAACAACGCAATCAGTAAACATACACTCATCCCTATGGAAAGTCCAATGATGTGTAGGCTCGTGTTTAACTTTTGTCGACTCAAGTGACGAAAAGCAAGTTGAATATTTTGGAGCATGGTAGTAAAGAATAAAATAATTATAAAGACTTTATCAGTTCATTTTATTCGCTGCGAAGCGATTGCGAAGGATTAGCCCGTGCTGCCCGTAATGCTTGCGTACTAACAATGATCAATGCGAGTATCAATGCGATTGCTCCAGCTAATGGCAATATCCACCACATAATGGAAATGCGATACGGATAGCGTTCCAGAAAATTATTTAAAAACCACCATGCAATAGGTCCCGAAAACAAAAAGCCAAAAATTACCAATCGTGAAAAATCTTTTGAAATTAACATTACGAGGCTAGTAACTGATGCACCCATTACTTTACGGATGCCAACTTCTTTTGTGCGCTGTTCTGTTGTAAACGCGGCAAGACCAAACAGTCCAAGACAGGTGATAATAATGGCGAGTGAAGCAAAGAGGGTAGCGAGTTTACTGATGAGATTTATGATCGAAAATTTTTTCTCAAAGTCTGTATCGGCAAAACGAAACTCAAACGGATACGTTGGATTAAGTTTTTTAAATACACCTTCAACGATATCAATGGACGCTCCAAGGCTTTCCGTTTTATTTAAACGCAATGTAATGGTGCTGCTCCAGGTGGGACTGAAGATTAAGGTCATCGCTTCAACGGGTCGATACGGTGAGTCCATCACTACATTGGGCATCACGCCAATAATTTCAAGATTCTGGTTATTGTAAATTATTTTTTGTCCAATTGGATTTTTCATTCCCATCAGGTCTACGGCAGCCTGGTTCACAATAACAGCCATCGAATCGCTCTTGAAATCTCTTGAGAAATCACGGCCTTCAATCATTTTTATGCCCATGGTTTCAGTATAATCATATTCAGTAGCGATGGTGGCGAAGGATACTCGTTGATCTGTGGCCATACCTTCCCATTTTACTTCGTTGTTGGAGAAGATTGATGTAATTGGGCTGTTACTCTTGCATACTGATTTAACAACGCCTGTGCGCACCAGTTCTTCTCTGATCGTCTGGAAGTTGGTTTCCAGTTCTCCATTGGACCAGATTTGCATCAGGTTTTCACGATCATAACCCATATCGCGATTTTTCACATGCATGATTTGCTGATAGATTACAACAGTGCCAATGATCAGAAAGATGGAGAACCCAAACTGAAGTGTCACCAACACTTTGCGCGGTGTTGTGGCTCCTTTACCAATATTCACTTTCCCCTTTAATACTTTTACCGGTTGAAAAGCGGAAAGATAAAATGCCGGATAACTTCCTGCGAAAATACCAATCACTAACACCCATCCAATCGCCATTGACCACAGCCATGGATTGGAGTAGTCAATGGAAATATTTTTATTCACCATGAGATTGTAAGCAGGCATAAGAAGTTCAACTAATACAATGGCCAGCAGGGATGAAATGAAGGTGATCATGATCGACTCCCCTAGGAATTGAAAAATCAATTCTTTTCTTCGTGATCCAACACTTTTACGGATGCCTACTTCACGGGCTCTGCTTTCACTTCTTGCAGTAGCGAGGTTCATAAAGTTGATGCAGGCAATCACTAAAACAAAGATGGCAATGGCAATGAACAATCGAACGTATTCAATCATACCCCCGGAATTTATTCCGTTTTCGAAGTTGGAGTAAAGTCTCCATTTGCTCATGGGGTGAAGGAAAAGTTTTGCCGTAGGTGCCTTCGGATGATTATCTTTTATGATGTCTTTAATGCTGTTATTGACCTCAGCTTCATTAACGTCTGGCTGAAGTTGTACAAAGATTTGAAAAGCATTGTTATTCCAATTATCCTTTGAATTACGAACCCAGCTCTGAGTAGCTTCATAGTATGCAAAGGGTAATACGTATTCAAAATTGAAAAAGGACTGCTTGGGAACATCTTTGATCACACCGGTTATTTTTAATGTTTTCCCATTGTCAACTTTGATCAATTGATTGATCGGATCTTCGTCATCAAAAAAAGCTTTTGCTGTCGATTCGGTAATAACAATGGAGGATGGATCTGATAACGCGGTATTAGGATTACCCTTTACCATATCAAAGGTGAACATTTTAAAGAAGTCCTCGCTGGCACACAATCCAAGTTTATTGAGACGCTTATCTCCAACCTGAAGCATATTGCCTTCACCCCAATTGGTTATCACGACATGTTTAATCTGGCTTGATTTGTCTTTAATTGTCTCCATCATTGGGTAAGGCATGGAGTTGGCGGTGCCGATGCCTTGTGCCCATTGTTGACTTTGGTATAAGCTATAAATGGAGTTGTAATTTTTGTGAAAACGGTCATAAGAATATTCATCAGCAACCCACAACAGAATAAGTACAGAGCACGCTATGCCAATCGAGAGCCCGGTGATATTGATGAATGAATACACCGGGTTTTTGAGAAGACTTCTGATGGCAATTTTTAAATAATTCTGTAGCATGATTTACGAATTTGGAAAACCTTATCCCAATTCAATGCCAAGCAGAAATCAACCTTTTAAGGGCAAAATAAGTGATTTATGAAAACATGAAAGATCATTTATGAACGTATGCGTCCGAATTCGATCAGCGCTCGTTGTTGAAATAGCGCAGTTCCTTTTCGCGCTCACTTTCCTCTTTCTCTCGTTTGATACGCACCTTGGCGGGCGGCCCCACCATAATCGGAACGCGTTCTACTTCCACGTTGGCCAATTCGAGACCATACATTTCTTCCGTAGACAAGCTGTGTTTTTTAATGAAACGATATCCTTGAATAATTAAGTTATCGAAATT
The DNA here is from genome assembly GCA_964349405.1 of uncultured Ohtaekwangia sp. GTDB lineage: Bacteria > Bacteroidota > Bacteroidia > Cytophagales > Cyclobacteriaceae > ELB16-189. The sequence continues at coordinate 23,109 of CAYGGY010000039.1, forward strand.
AGAAATTTCACTATCTACCGAAGCTAATGAATGCAAGATGACGAACTTAAAGTCAGATGGCATGCTATGTTTTTGCAGTGAATCATAGTGACTGATCAGATCGATTTCAGCACTTTCGGCCATGTCGTGCAGGATTTTATTAAGCAGGAGATTGACACGATGATCGGCTTTAAAGCCAAGCTTTATTCTAATAAAAAAACACTTTCGTGGAATGATGGTGTCCACGGAATACTTTGAAGTATACGGACTGTCCACCGTATCGACATGCACAAACCAATACACATCGGCACGCTTGGGACGTTTTTTGAAAATGGAATAAATGATGTTAGAATCAATATAGCGTTTGCTATCGGCCACCGCCATATACACCAGGTTGGTGGCTTCTTTGGGCACGGATTTATCCGCCTGTAAATCCTGAATGAGTTGTACGTAATGTTTAAGATCTACAAACTCGGTATGACGGTCGCGCAGGTGGCGTGCTTTGTAAAGGATATACATCATTAGAAAAAAGATAATTGCAATGACGAAGGAAAACCATCCTCCGTGACTGAACTTGCTCAGGTTTGAAACCAGAAATGCACCTTCGATAGTAAAAAACGTAAGAGCCAAAACACTTGAACGTACTCTTGATTTTTTTGAAGTGGTGAAATAATAGACTAATAATGCTGTTGTCATCAGCATGTTGAATGTAATGGCTAGACCATATGCAGCCTGCATAGCATCCGATTCTTTGAAATAGAGAACAACGATAATGCTTCCAAACATGAGTACCCAGTTGATGGTGGGTAAATAAATTTGCCCCATTATCTGGCTTGGATAGCGCACGCGTGTGCTCGGCCATAACTTTAATTTCATAGCCTCATTCACCAACGTGAACGTTCCGGAAATCAACGCCTGACTGGCAATAATGGTGGCCATGGTGGCAATGATTACCCCAAAAATGAGTAACGACTGAGGCATGATTTCAAAGAAAGGAATGACACCTCCTAATCCTTCCAGTGTATTCCCTTCATGTTCAAGTAACCAGGCACCTTGGCCGAAGTAACTCAGCAGCAAACAAACTTTTACAAAGCCCCAACCCATGCGGATGTTAGACTTTCCACAATGACCCAAATCGGAATACAATGCCTCAGCTCCGGTAGTACAGAGAAAGACAGCACCTAAAATCCAAAAACCACCAGGGTATACATACAAAAGATTGGCTGCATACATTGGGTTAATAGCCTTGAGTATGGAAAGATTACCTGCAAGATGGATGGCCCCGATGGTTCCGATGAACACAAACCAAACGAACATGACTGGCCCGAAAGTCTTGCCCACTACGCTACTTCCAAATTGTTGAAAAACAAATAAGGCTAACAGAATAGCTATCACAATTGAAATAATTGTTTGCTGGCTGATATTCTCATTTAAGGAGCGTATTCCTTCCACGGCAGAAGTAACACTGATTGCCGGGGTGATAAATCCATCAGCAATCAAGGTGCAACAACCGATAATGGCAGGGAAAATTACCCATCCAGCTTTGTATCGTCTTACTAATGCATAGAGAGCAAAAATCCCTCCTTCACCTTTGTTATCGGCACTGAGTGCGAGGTAAACATATTTAATTGTTGTGATAAGCGTGAGTGTCCAGAAAACACAAGACAGTCCTCCCAGGATAAGATCCTCTGTGATTTTATGGGCTCCAACAATAAATCGAAGCGTATATATTGGTGAAGTACCAATGTCTCCATAAATGATACCCATTGCAACCAACACACCGGCTGCAGATATTTTATGAAGACGCGAATCTTTAGGATCCATATTCGGGATGTTATGGTTTAACTTCTTCCTGTATTATTTTTTCTTCATTGCGACCTATAATCAGGCGGTTGCTTCGATCATATGAGAAATAATTCCACATCCAACTAAAAAAAGTAAACACTTTATTTCTAAAGCCAACAATAGACATTAAGTGAACAAACATCCATACATACCATGCAAAAATTCCCTGAAAGCGAATTCCCTTCATATCCACCACGGCTTTATTACGACCAATGGTAGCCATTGATCCTTTATCGAAATAGCGAAAAGGGGTAAGTGGTTTTTTGTTAATCTGGTTTTTGATGTTTTTGGCAACCAATTTTCCTTGTTGTTGTGCGGGTGGTGCCATTTGCGGATGTCCTTTTGGAAACTTTTCATCTCCTTCCATCACGGCAACATCACCGATGGCAAATATATTTTCATAGCCCTTCACTTTATTGAACTGATCAACTTCAATTCGGTTGCCTTTTGTTACTATTTCAGGATTTAGTCCGGCTATCGGATTGCCTTTAATTCCCGCTGCCCAAATGAGTGATCGTGATATTAATTTCTCTCCGGTGCTTAGTAATATTTCATAACCATCGTAGGATTTTACTGCAGTGCTGAGGTGTACTTTTACACCCATATCCGTTAAGAACTCAAGGGCCTTTTTACCAGCCTGTTCCGACATTCCATTGAGCAATCGGGGAGAAGCTTCTACCAAATGAATATCCATTTGGCGCATATCCAGTTCCTTGTAATCTTTCGGGAATACGTTTTTCTTTAACTCTGTTAATGCGCCAGCTAGTTCAACCCCTGTTGGACCTCCCCCTACAATCACAAAGTCCATTAAACTGTTCATCACCTCTTCATCACCGGTCAGCAGAGCATACTCAAGCTGTCTTATTATTTTATTACGAAGTTTGGTCGCATCAACAATAGTTTTCATTGATGAGGAGTGCTTTTCCACTTCGGTCATACCATAAAAGTTGGTAGTAGCACCGCTGGCGATTACGAGATAATCGTACTTCACTCCACCGATGGAAGTTTCGATATAATTTTCATCCGGTTTGATATTCTTTACTTCGCCCAGGCGGAAATAAAAATCGGATTGATTTCCAAAGAGTTTACGGAATGGAGCAACGATGGAGTTTGTTTCTAGGCCAGAAGTGGCCACCTGGTATAATAGAGGCTGAAATGTATGATGATTGTACTTATCAAAAAGCACTACCTGTGCATGAAGTCCATTCAGGCCTTTGATCACTTCCAAACCGCCAAATCCACCACCAATTACAATGATTCGGGGTTTGCCCAAGTCTGCGATACGCGTACGCGTGGTAATTAATTTGGGCATTTAAAGAGAATTCATGCTTTAGATTTGGTGCAATTTACGCCTTGGCGAAACATTTCTTTGTGTTTGAAAAAATATTTTGTACTTCCATTTGCATATGATTTAAACGTGTAATTTTGATGCACTTAAAACTAACATCTGTATGGTAAAAAACATTCTTTTTATAGTAGCTATTGGCACCACCATGATGAGTTGTGGCAATGAAGCTGAAAAACTAAAATCTCAAGTAGATTCGTTAAAAGTAGAATTACAAACCAGTCAACAATTTGCTACAACCTTACAGGAGGTAAGTGTGTTGATGGATTCTATTGATGCAAACCGGCAATTGCTTCGTGTAAACATGGTGGAAGGAACTACCTATGAAAATTACACCACTCGTATGAAGGACATCAATAATTACGTAAAAAGCACACAAAGTAAGATTGAAGACCTTGAAACGTCTCTTAAGAAATCAAAGAGCAACAACAACGCACTTTCATCAACCATTAAAAAATTAAAAGCAGATCTGGAGGCTCGTAATAAGGAGATTGCAGAGCTAAATGAACATGTAGATCAATTGCGTAATGAAAATCAAAACCTGATTACTACGGTAGGTTTGCAAGAGGCTGAATTGAATGATAAAGAGGCACAGATTATTGCCAAACAACAGGAGTTGGCTTTGATTGAAGCAAAAATTCAAGAACTATTTATTGCTAGTAAAGTAAGCGAGGCAGATTCTTATTTTGCTCGTGCACAAGCGGTGGAAGAAGCTGCGAACCGGACTAAATTGGCTCCAAAGAAGAAAAAAGAGACATTGACGGAAGCAATTGAGTTATACAAGAAAGCACTATCGCTCGGTAAGCAAGAGGCGGAAGCAAAAATCGCTGAATTAGAGAAGAAGATTTGATTCAAATCAAATAATAAGAAAAAGGCTCCTATGCTGGAGCCTTTTTTTATGAGCCTTTCTTTTTATTTCGACTGACTAAGTAGCTCATCATGGCAACAGCCAAGAGTACGCCTACTGTATCCAATACCCAGTCCCAGAAATCCGGGGACCGCCCTGGAGTTAATCGTTGGTAATTCTCATCCACGATACCCATTATTGATCCCAACAGAATAGTTATTAAACCAATCTTGGATATGGAAGATGTAAGGTATTCCAATTGCAACCATCTGAATAAAAAGAATCCTAATACAGCATATTCTATACAATGGATGAGTTTGTCGGGAGTTAAAGAAAACACATCCGGAATATTTTTACCGGGCACGGATGAACCTGCTAAAATGATAACAACCACAGAAAATGCAAGAATTCGGCTCCAGATCAGACTATTTTTCATGAACTATAGCGCTTTTAGTCACTAAATAAACCCTGTTAGATCAATCCCAATTCTGGGCCTGCCAGGAATATGGTATAGGCTATATAACTGATTAGCATAAGGAAAGCTTCCCAGCGATCTAATTTGCGTGTATTTAAGGTAAACATGAAAATCATCAACACTATGGTGGATACAGCCAGCACATAGATGTCAAAATTCATAGCAACATCAAATGAGAGTGGGTGAATGACACCGGTGATTCCTAAAATAAAGAAGATGTTAAAAATATTGGAGCCTATCACGTTTCCAATGGCAATGTCCGTATTCTTTTTATAGGCTGCTACGGCAGAAGTGGCAAGTTCGGGCAACGAAGTGCCAACAGCTAAAATGGTAAGTCCAATCAATTTGTCGCTAAGCCCATATTTTCTAGCAATAACAATTGCATTATCTACTACTAACGTTCCACCACCCACGAGCATCGCCAGGCCTAAAACAGCAAGACCAATAGATATGGGGGTTGAGTAAAGTTTAATAGAATCTCCCTGGTCCAGATCGGTAGCATTACTCATGGTGCGATATATGTAAAGCATAAAAATGCCGAAGAAGCCAAGAAGAATAAATGAATCTAACCTACTTAATTCGTTTGATTCGGCTCCCCAAAGGGTTATATCATTTACCAACAAATAAAGAACAAGGGCAGCTAATAAAGATAAAGGAACTTCATATTTAACTGTATTTCTGAGCACTACTAATGGGTAGATAATTCCCGCAATACCTAAAATAAACAACAAATTAAAATTATTACTTCCAATCACGTTTCCGAAAGCAGCTGAGTTATAGCCCTTTAACGAAGAGGTAATACTTACCAAAAGTTCAGGTGCAGACGTGCCAAAAGAAACCACTGTAAGCCCAATGGCTATGTTCGAAATGTTATATTTTTTTGCCATGGAAGAGGCACCCCCCACTAAAAAATCCGCGCCTTTTATGAGGATGGCGAATCCTACAAGCAACAAAGAGATGGCTAATAACATGATAATTTGGTTTTGGGTGACTGAAAGATAGAATCTTTTCTTTATCAGCTCAAAAGGTACATCTAAAAAAATAAGACATTTTAACCCCTAAATCTTATTAAATTTGTGGTTTACACTAATATGTCATTTGATTTATTCATAACCTTCTTCCTCGTCTTCTTAAACGGATTCTTTGTAGCGGCTGAGTTTGCAATTGTTAAGGTAAGATCTTCTCAAATTGCACTCGAAAAAGGCAATCTCGCCAAAGAGGCAGCCAAAAAAATCGTTAATAATCTGGATGGCTTTTTGGCGGCTACTCAATTGGGTATCACCCTCGCTAGTTTGGGGTTAGGATGGATAGGAGAAGATGTAATGTCAAAGATCATTCTCAACCTGATAAGTTCGTTGGGTATTGAAATGAGCGAAGCGGTAGCGCATAGTGTTGCACTGCCTGTTGCCTTTGCCATGCTCACGGTGCTTCATATTGTTTTTGGCGAATTAGCCCCAAAATCAATAGCTATTCGTTATCCAGCCTCTACCACGCTACGAGTTTCCCTTCCTTTGCGCGCATTTTATTTTGTTTTCCGTCCTTTTATTTGGTTGTTGAATGGCCTTGCCAACATGATTCTCAAAATATTTGGAATCAAACCAATGAGTGAAACGGATATCCACTCGGAAGAGGAACTCAAATTGATCATTGCCGAAAGTGAAGAGGGGGGAGCTATTGAAACTTCAGAGCGAGAATTAATTCAAAATGTTTTTGATTTTGACAATCGCATTGCTCGGCAGGTGATGATTCCGCGCATGAAGATGAGTATGATTAAAGCTGAAACGTCAATCGTGGAGGCCTTGAACATCGTTTTGCGCGAGGGATATTCACGCTATCCCATCTATGAAAATTCAAAAGATGAAATAGTTGGCGTAGTTCACTCTAAGGACATTGTGTCTACTCATATTAATAATACAGAAAAATCGTTACGCGAAATAATGAGAGCGGCTCACTTTATACCGGAAACGAAGCCCATTGATTTATTACTTCGTGAGTTCCAGCGCAGAAAAACGCAGATGGCGTTTGTGGTGAGTGAGTTTGGCGGAGTCATCGGGTTGGTTACGCTGGAAGATATTTTAGAAGAGCTGGTGGGGGATATTCAGGATGAACACGATCATGAGCAGCAGATTGTAATCCCTCTTGAGAAACATATATACCAAATTGCAGCTCAATCTTCGCTCCATGATATCAACAAACTTTTGGAAGTGCCGTTTCCGGAAGCTGAAGAATATGAAACGCTTGCCGGCTTGCTTACTTACGAGCGTCCTGCTTTAAAGGAAGGGGATGAGTTTGACTTATTCAACTACAAGATAAAAATCCATAAGGTAAATCAAACCTTACCTGAGATGGTGGAGGTTCGTTTGATTGAGGGAAAGTAGCAAATAAGTTAAAACCACTTCTTATATCTAAAATAGACAATCATTAGAATAAATAGTACTCCCATTATCGTCAGTACACCAAAATAACCGTTCTCCCATCCAAGCTCTGGCATGTTCTGAAAATTCATTCCGTAAATACCGGCAATGAATGAGAGGGGAATAAAAATAGTGGTGATTATGGTAAGCAATTTCATCACTTCATTCATCTTGTAGTTGATGGTGTTCATATACAAATCCATCATGGTTGAGGTAAGGTCTTTGTACGTATCGAGCGAGTCGATGAGGTGAATCACATGGTCGTAAACATCGGCAAAGTATTTCTCATTATTCTCTTCTATAAAACCACTTTCATTTTTAACGATTTTATTGATTGCCTCCCGTAATGGATATACTACCCTACGCAGGTAGATAAATTCTTTCCTGATTTTTTGAATTTGTTGAAAATCTTTTACCGTAGGATTTTTAGAAATATTCTCTTCAATGGTTTCAACCTGTTCTCCAATTTTTTCCAACACGGAATAATAGCTGTCAACGATGGTGTCTACCAACCGGTAGAGTAAATAATCAATACCACGTTTGCGGATAATTCCATTGTCTTGTTTGATGCGGGTTCGGAGGCTGGAGAAAATATCACCTTCCTTTTCCTGAAATGAAAGGAGATAATTTTTGCCAAGCACAAAACTAATGTGCTCATAATCTATTTTATCTTCATCAAATCGGTAAAACATCTTCATGGTTAAAAACAAGTGATCGTCAAGTTCATCTGTTTTTGGTTGGTGATCTACATTCAAGATGTCTTCGATGAGCAAATAATGTAGATCAAATTTTTTCGCAATTTGTTCTATCAGATCCCGATTGGAAAGTCCATCTACATTAATCCAATTTTTGTGATTGCGATCACACATCGACAATAAGTTTTCTATTGGCTTATTGTCCTCCATTAGAACAGATTCCTCATTGTAGGATATTAATTCTACAATAACCTTCTCGGTACTGGTTGTTTCCTGTTTGGTTCTAAACTCGCTGGTAAGATGTTCCGTTACCTTGTGAAGGGCTGCCTTACGCCTTCCTCTATTGAATTTCATCTTATAAATATTTATATCATGTTCTGATGTAACCTTATCAATTTGTTTTCTCATGGGTGAGAATCCTCATAAGGCTCAAGTTATTTTCAAATAGCTATCGATTCATCAATATACGAACAGGATAACCAAATGCGATCCCATCATTTTCAAACCTTTCCATAATTGATTTATTCAGGTCACATTTCAGGTCAAAGCCATTGTTGGGTGAAGTTGCCCAAACATAAGCTCTTAGCAGAATACCAAAATCACCAAAAGAAAGTACTCTAACCATTACCGGGTGATCGCCCTTTGTCAATTCTTCCGTACTTCGGTTGTCAATACATAGAGGATGTCGGGTGGCTTCATCCTGTATAATTGATATTGCTTGATTAAGATTGGATGTAAAGGAAACCGGAATCTCTATGAACATGCACGTTTTCTCGTCTGTCAATGTAGAATTTATAATGGTTTCATTGCTGATAATACTATTGGGTATTACCACGCGTCTGTTTTCGAAATCTTTAATAACCGTATGTCGCAAGGTTATATCTTCAACATCTCCAGCATACAGGAGCCCAACTTTTACCCGATCCCCTACGCTAAAAGGTTTGAAAATCACCAGGAAAAATCCACTAATAATATTGGAAAAGGCTGTTTGCGAGGCAAAGCCAACAATGGCTGCCAACACCCCGGCACCAGTAAGCAGGGTAGTGCCTACCGTGCGAAACGTTGGGATGGATCGAAAGATTATGATGGAGGCTATAAGAAAAATGATGAAGTCGACTGCATTCTTAAAAAAATTATAGCGCGTTGGGTCTACGTTCAACTTCTTGGCTGCGCCCCTGATGAATCTTCCTATCAGGTATCGGAGAATGCGTGATACCACAAATGATATGATCAACACCACCAAGGCGAAGACTATCTGTTCCCAGTATTTGTCGAAGGCGTTCATATTCCCGAAAATACTAATAACTTAAGAGTTGATAGTGGGTAGTTAATTTTTTTATAAAAATCTTAGTTGTAAAGCGCATCTTCATACTTACTAATTGCCATCATTGCTTATTATTGCAGTTCATGTCCAGGCAATTAGATAACATCAAGGCTCCGGTAGCAAAGGAGATGGAAGAATTTGAGCAAAAGTTCAGGTCTTCCATGAAAACCCGTGTGTTGCTGTTGGATAAGATCATGACCTATATCGTAAAAAGGAAGGGGAAGCAAATCCGTCCTTTGTTTGTTTTTTTAAGTGCAGGTGCCTGTGGAGCAATCAACGAGTCAACCTTTCGTGGAGCATCCTTAATTGAACTACTTCACACGGCCACACTCGTACATGATGATGTGGTAGATGATTCAAATTATCGCAGAGGTTTTTTTTCGGTGAATGCGCTTTGGAAAAATAAGATAGCCGTGTTGGTGGGCGATTTTCTTTTATCGCGCGGTTTGGCATTGTCATTATCAAACAATGACTATAGTTTGCTCAGCATTGTGAATAATGCCGTTACAGAAATGAGTGAGGGCGAGCTGTTACAAATGGAGAAAGCCAGGCAATTAGATATCAAGGAAGAAATTTATTACGAAATCATTCGCCAGAAAACGGCTTCCTTGATTGCTTCTTGTTGTGCGGTAGGGGCCAGTTCATCGGGTGCATCGGAGGGGCTTGTTTCCAAAATGAAAGAGTTTGGTCAGCATGTGGGTATGGCCTTTCAAATTAAAGATGATCTTTTTGATTATGGTGATGATGAGATTGGCAAGCCATTAGGCATAGATATCAAGGAGAAAAAGATGACACTTCCCTTGATACACGCGCTATCAAAATCATCATGGCTTGAGAAGCGAAGAATAATCAGAATTATTAGAAATAATAGCGATGACTCTGGTAAGGTTAAAGAAGTAATAGAGTATGTAAAAAAATCGGGTGGAATCGAATATGCCAAGGGGGTAATGCAACTATATTACGAAAAAGCAATATCTATTCTGGAAGAATTGCCCGACTCAACGTATAAAACTTCGCTTACCGATCTGGTACGATTTACCATTGATCGTAAAAATTAGCCCTTTATTTTCTTGCTTCCCGCTTCCCGTATTGCGTAGTCTTTTGAATGAGAGAATGTGTTTTCACTCAATGTTTGTTCGGCTGGGCCTACATTGGCAGGAGTGAAGTTGCCCTCTGTTTCCCACCACTTTTTGGCATGGTCCCTGGCTTCTGTTTTGTCTACATCGAAATAATTGATAACTGAATCGGAAACGATCCAGGGCTTTGATATGGTGGCATATTTTTCAAAGATCATGGCCCGCATTTGAGTACCGCTATTTTGATTTTTGAAATGGGATAGGGTATAAGACATTGTTTCTGGCTCGGTCATCACCATATCCCAGTATTTTTTGGAAGTAATAACCTGAGCCGTGGTGAGCAAATAGCCAAAACCTTTTTCAAGTGGCTCTTTAGTTATATTACATGAAGCTTTAAACGCTTTCTTTTTCTTTCCAAAAATTGCCTCTAATAGTGCCATGGTATTATTATTTACTCTATTAGATACTCATCAATAGGTAAATAGTTGCACAAAAGGCAATTTAATTTCCCGCTAACATAAAAATAATGATCAAATGATTGTTTTAGGCTTTATGTGCCCGAAGGTTTCTTTGATTTATTGACCTGTAGAAATTTTTCATGTTTAACAAAGAAGTCCTCCAATTGCGTTACCGGCAATTTCTTGGCTATTATTTTGTGTTTACTGTCAAGGATATATAAAGCCGGTGTGGTTTCTGAATGATAAAATTCTGAATAATGTTTTGGTAAGTAGGTGCGGGGCCCATTTACCGTTATCCAGGGCGTTTTAAAATCTTTGATAAAGTTTTTCATTTTCGCCATAGAGGTGTCAGCCGATACGGCAAAAACCTCAAAGTCAAATTTTGTCTTACTCTTAGTGTAAAAATCTACCAGTTTTGGCGTTTCTTCCTTACAGTGACTACAATCCGGATCAAAGATGAATAATATGGTATACTTATTCTTGATATCATACATTGACCGGGACTTTAAATTTTGGTCTTGCATGATCAGGTTGGCACCGGTTTTTCCTACCAAACTGCTTCTTAGCTTTTCGGCATAGTCTTTCAGGTTTTTCTTCACGGCATCGGTAATCCAGTAATTCATTTCGCCAGAAGCAAAATATTTGTCATAGAGTGATACATACACCGCATCCAATCCCATGATCTCAGGGTTTTGATAGGTGTAAACGCAGTTCCAAACCAGGTATTTATAGGTCTCCGGGTTTCGTTTTGCTTTCGCTACCATTCTATCAATGGCCGCCATAATGGTATCAGGGATAGGAGCGTAAAGTTTATTTAAATACTCTTTAATTTTTTCCTCATAGAGCGGACGAGGCATACGCAGCAAGGCATCATCAGCCAAATCAAAATTGTCGAAGAAGTGCTCACGGTAGTAGCGCAGTTGAAATGTTGAGTCGATGGAGCCGTCAGCTTTTTTGGGTGGAGCAGGTATATCGATGGGTTGATTCGCTCTTAATAGCCTGGCAGTTAGTGCTTGTGGATTTTTTTCAACCAATTGTTTTTGATAAGCAACTACTTTTTCGTTAACCTTAGCAAAGTCATCGCGTGCTGGTTTTTTCTGATCTTCGGTGAGTGAGCTGTCTCGTAAAATTTTAATGTATGGCTCAGCCTCCACATTTCGATCCATGTTGAAGCGCATGTTTTCAAAGAAAAGACGATTATCATCATCACCCTTCACAACCATGTTTTTAATATAATCTTCGCTGGAGGTTTCTAAGGCAAACTGTTGATCGCTACCCACCACAAAATCAAAGATTTTACTTTTATTAAGGACTAAGAAATAAACACCTTGTGGAAGAGTTTTGGCGTTGTCGAAGGTAAAAACACCTTGTGTATTGGCCTGGGCGGTATCTTTCACATAGGTTTGCTCACCATAGTAGTGCCCCAAATAGACAGTGGTATCCTTCCATCCTTTTACTTTAAAATCAATCTTGTATCCCGATTGCGCTTGTGCGCTATAAGCAAAGATCCAGAAAAGTAATACAATTGATAAACGCATGCTTCGTTAAGTTTAATGTGATGCAAATTTCTAAAATTCAGACATACCTGCAATGGCAATTAATGAGCCAAAGATTGATCTGATAAACCAGTGTTATTACCAAACCTTATGAAATAAAAATAGTTGATCATTATTTTCAGTTCGTTTTTGGTTCTCCCCTTTGCAATAGCTTTATGTACCCGAAGGTTTCTTTGATTTATTGACCTGTAGGAATTTCTCATGTTTGATGAAAAAATCCTCTAGTTGTGTTACCGGCAATTTCTTGGCTACGATTTTGTGTTTACTGTCAAGGATATATAAAGCCGGTGTGGTTTCTGAATGATAAAATTCTGAATAATGTTTTGGTAAGTAGGTGCGGGGCCCATTTACCGTTATCCAGGGCGTTTTAAAATCTTTGATAAAGTTTTTCATTTTCGCCATAGAGGTGTCAGCCGATACGGCAAAAACCTCAAAGTCAAATTTTGTCTTACTCTTAGTGTAAAAATCTACCAGTTTTGGCGTTTCTTCCTTACAGTGACTACAATCCGGATCAAAGATGAATAATATGGTATACTTATTCTTGATATCATACATTGACCGGGACTTTAAATTTTGGTCTTGCATGATCAGGTTGGCACCGGTTTTTCCTACCAAACTGCTTCTTAGCTTTTCGGCATAGTCTTTCAGGTTTTTCTTCACGGCATCGGTAATCCAGTAATTCATTTCGCCAGAAGCAAAATATTTGTCATAGAGTGATACATACACCGCATCCAATCCCATGATCTCAGGGTTTTGATAGGTGTAAACGCAGTTCCAAACCAGGTATTTATAGGTCTCCGGGTTTCGTTTTGCTTTCGCTACCATTCTATCAATGGCCGCCATAATGGTATCAGGGATAGGAGCGTAAAGTTTATTTAAATACTCTTTAATTTTTTCCTCATAGAGCGGACGAGGCATACGCAGCAAGGCATCATCAGCCAAATCAAAATTGTCGAAGAAGTGCTCGCGGTAGTAGCGCAGTTGAAATGTTGAGTCGATGGAGCCGTCAGCTTTTTTGGGCGGAGCAGGTATATCGATGGGTTGATTCGCTTTTAATAGCCTGGCTGTTAGCGTTTGTGGATTTTTTTCAACCAATTGCTTTTGGTATGCAATTACTTTATCATTGACTTTTGCGAAGGAATCACGGGCTGGTTTTTTCTGATCTTCGGTTAATGAACTATCACGTAGGATTTTTACGAATGGTTCGACTTCCATACTTCGCTCCATTTCGAAGAGCATGCGCTCAAAAAATAGCCGATTGTCATCATCACCCTTTACCACCATGTTTTTATTATAATCAGATGATGAGGTTTCCATCGAAAAAAACTGGTCTTTTCCGATTACAAAGTCGAAAGTTTTTGCGAGGCCTGTTGGCGTTTTCAATACCAGAAAATAAACACCTTGTGCAAGGTTATTATTGCCATCAAAAGAAAATGAACCCGTGTTGTTGGCTCTTGTTGTGTCTTTAATTAAGGTTTGTTCGCTACGATAATGACCTAAATAGACGGTGGTATCCTTCCATCCTTTTACTTTAAAATCAATCTTGTATCCGGATTGCGCCTGGGCGCTAAAAGCAAAGATCCAGAAAAGTAATACAATTGATAAACGCATGCTTCGTTAAGTTTAATGTGGCACAAATTTCCAAAATTCAGACTTACCAGTAACGGCAATTAATGGAATAAAGATCAAATAGGTAAACCAATCATTTTGCCAATTATTTGTTAAATCTAAGCTGTATGCACTGTCAACTTTTAAATTTACTTTTGCAGCGCTAAAAAATGTCATTACAAGTCTCACATCTTACTAAATATTACGGGCAGCAGAAGGCTGTAAATGATATTTCCTTTGAAATAAACAAAGGGGAAATCGTTGGCTTTCTGGGACCTAATGGTGCCGGCAAATCCACCACTATGAAAATTGCTACCGGCTATTTGCCGCCCAGTGCAGGCACGGTAGTCGTAGATGGATTGGATGTACAAGATCACTCTTTGCAGGTGAGAAAAATTACAGGCTACCTTCCGGAACATAATCCTTTGTATCTGGATATGTATGTGCATGAATATCTCCATTTTGCAGGAAGGATATATGATGTAACATCAAAAAATCTAAAAAATAGAATTTCGGAAATAATTGAACTTTGTGGGCTTACTCGCGAGCAGAACAAAAAGATTGAGGAATTATCAAAGGGATATCGGCAACGGGTAGGAATAGCACAAGCATTAATCCATGATCCATCTGTATTGATTTTGGATGAACCGACATCGGGATTGGATCCCAACCAGATCTTGGAAATCCGAAAATTGATAAAGGATATCAGTACGAACAAAACGGTCATCTTCTCCACGCACATTCTACAAGAAGTTCAGGCATTATGCGACCGCGTTATTGTCATTAACCTTGGAGAAATTGTTGCCAATGATTCAGTCAATAATTTGATGAGAAGTCAGGTTAAATCTTCGGTAATCATTGTAGAGTTTTCTGGTGATGTTAATGAGGAAGTTCTGCAATTAATACCCGGTCTTAACAAACTTGAACGGATAAACGCATCCTCCTTTCGCCTGGAGTCGCAAGAAGGCGTTGATTTGAGGGCCGAGGTTTTTCGTTTTGCCGCTGATCACTCGTTATCTCTTCTTGGACTACGACAGCAAGAGAATTCGTTGGAAGATATATTCAGAGAATTAACCGTTAATCATCCGCAGGCATGATACAGGTTTTTAAAAAGGAGTTGAATAACTTTTTGAATTCGTTGATAGCCTATGTGGTAATTGGTGTTTTTTTAACAAGCATTGGTTTAATGATGTGGGTATTCACCGATACCTCCGTACTGGAATATGGATATGCCGACATGGACACGCTCTTTTCGATGGGACCCTACGTATTTATTTTTTTAGTGCCCGCCATCACCATGAAGAGTTTTGCGGAAGAAAAAAAGATGGGCACGATGGAATTGCTTTTGACAAAACCATTGAGCGATTGGAATATTGTCTTAGGAAAATTTCTGGCCGCTTTTGCCCTGGTGATGTTTGCCCTTGCACCCTCTTTAATTTATTACTATTCAATTTATCAATTAGGTAATCCCATTGGTAATGTTGACTCCGCGGGAGTTTCCGGATCCTATGTGGGTTTGATGTTTCTATCCATCGTGTTTTGTGCCATAGGATTGTTTGCATCATCACTTACAACCAATCAGATTGTATCTTTTATATTGGCAGCGTTTCTTTCGTTTATCTTTTACACAGGCTTCGATTCTTTATCTTCTCTTGGAGGGGATTCTGCCTTATTAATTAAACAATTTGGAATCCTGTATCACTATGAGTCATTGAGTCGCGGGGTTATCGACAGCCGCAGTGTTATTTATTTTGTGAGTGTAGCAGGGTTGATCTTGTTGGGCACCAAAACGGTAATTAGTAGCAGACAATGGTAGGAGTAAGTTGGAAACAAAGTAAAAAAGTTGGTGACCTATTGCTATTGGCAAATGCACTGTTATTTGTCTTACTATTGAATATTTTGGGTTCCTGGTATTTTGCAAGAATCGATTTAACAGAAGAAAAGCGCTATACCATAAAACAACAAACAAAGGGCTTACTAAAAAATCTGGATGATGTCGTCTATGTGGAAGTCTATTTAGAAGGAGAACTAAATCCTGGCTTTGAGAGATTCAAAAAATCGATTCGTGAAACACTCGAGGAGTTTAGGATTTATTCGCACGACCGTATTCAGTATACGTTTACCGATCCAAACCTGGCCATGGGTGAGAAGGCACGCAATGAGTTTATCGCTGAACTCAATTCAAAAGGAATAGCTCCGCGTAATGTAATCGAAAATAAAGATGGGCAGCGCGTAGAGAAATTGGTTTTTCCGGGAGCCGTTATCTCTTATGGTGGCATGGAAACAGGTGTCATGCTCTTGAAGGGCAATGCCATGCAGGGCTCACAACAAGTACTTAATCAAGCTATCGAGGGAGTGGAGTATGAACTTGCCAATGCCATTCATAAGTTGACAAATCTTGATAGAAAGAAAATTGGTTTTGTTACCGGTCATGGAGAATTATCCGGACTCGCTATAGCTAGTTTTGAAAATTCTTTGAGTGAACAATACGATTTAAATGAAGTGTCGCTGCAGGCAAAAGAAAATCTTTCTGGATATGATGCATTGATTCTTGCCAAGCCGACACAATCATTTTCAAATCTCGACAAATATAATCTTGATCAATATTTGATGAAGGGTGGTTGTCTGTTGTTTCTACTGGACCGACTTGATGCGGTGATGGATAGCGCATCATCGGATAATTATTTTGCGTTCCCGTATGATTTAAATCTTGATGACCAATTATTCAAGTACGGAGTGCGGATCAATCAAGATCTCATTCAGGATCGAGTATCGGGTCGTTATCCGATTGTGGTGAGCAATGAAGGGAAGCCACAGATCATGCAGATGGAATGGCCCTTCTTTCCGTTGATCAATCAATATGCGGATCATCCGATTACCCGAAATTTAGACGCCTCATTACTAAAGTTCACGAGTAGCATGGATACGATTAAAGCAGCTGGAGTTAAAAAGACTCCATTACTGTTTTCATCTACCTATTCCAGAAAAGCAGTGGCACCTGTAAAAGTAGGAGTCAATGATCTTCGCAATCAACTTCAAGCAGGTGAATTTAATGAATCCAGAATACCCGTTGGGTATTTGTTAGAGGGTAAATTTACTTCGCTTTATAAAAATCGATTTGCCCCTGACGGAGCTGATGCTAAGCATTCTCTCACCGAGAGTGCCGTAACAAAATTAATTATAATTGCAGATGGTGATATTATTCGTAATGACGTGAATACGCGTAACGGGGAGATACAGCCATTGGGTTTTGATCCTATCACTCAATATACATTTGCCAATCAGGATTTATTATTGAATTCAATAGCCTACCTGCTGGAAGAAGATGGTTTGATTAAAGCGCGTAATAAGGAAATCAAGATTCGCCCTCTTGACAAGGAGAAGATTAAACAAGAACGCCTATTTTGGCAGGTGATAAATTTATTGGTGCCCTTGTTATTGGTGGTTGCTTTTGGATTTTCAAGATCATATTGGAGGAAACTAAAATACTCGAAGTTCTAAGTCATGCCGAAAAGGAATAACATCTTTTTATTGATTTCGCTGGTAGCCATGACCGCTTTGCTGGTTTTGATTATTCTTTTTGGTAGTTCAAACAACAAGATTTCTATAGACAAAAATCTGTTTAAGGTTGCTGATCAAACGAAGATAGATCGTGTAATTTTAAAAAGGGCCAATGAGCAAATTGAACTTCATTTTGACGGTGCGAAGTGGATGGTTAATAATTCCTTTGAAGCGGACAAGCAACTCATTGAGGTCTTTTTCGCAACCCTGCTTCAAGCCGAGCCCAGAAGGCCGGTTGCACAACGGCTACGTGACTCGATTCGTCAACAGATAATGAAAACAGGAGTGGAGGTAAAACTCTATGAGGATGATACTTTAATGAAGAATTTTTGGGTAGCGGGCAATGATCGCAAAACTGAAACTTACTACGAGCTGGCTGGTGATTTATCACCTTATTTGATGACTATTCCAGGATATCGCGTATATGTGGCGGCCATCTTCGAATTGGCTTCCTACGACTGGCGCGATAAGCGGATTTTTAATTTCAAGTGGCAAAACTTTAAACGGCTTACAGCTTCCATAGCGGGAAATGACAAGGAAAGTTTTGCTATCTCGTTTCAAGACAAGTTTTTTGGTTTGGAGGGTAACCCTGCAGCCGATACTACCAAATTAAATGATTACCTCGATGCCGTGTCATTAGTACAGGCAATCCGTTATTTACCTGCCGGTGAGTCTGCTGTGTATGACAGCCTCATGGAAACCACACCTTATTATTCTATAGAAGTGAATGATATAGCCAATCGCACATACAGTCTTGCAATATATGCCCCTATAAAACAAGATATGGCTATTTTAGGAAAACTTGGTGATGGCCAGGCAGTGCTGATAGGTAGGGAGGATTTCATCCGGCTTGACCGCAAAAAAAGTCATTTTACGAGATAAAATGCCTTTATAAACACCATTTTTCAGATTGGTTTTTCTTTCTAACTTTACCGCCTTATACAACCACAAACCACTGATTTGCAATGAAGTTTATCGTTAACTCAAGCTATTTGCTGAAGCAACTTTCTAATATCAATGGAGTAATTACCACTAATCCCGTGGTGCCCATTCTTGAAAATTTTCTATTTGAAATAGATAAAAACAGCCTTACGGTTACCGGGTCTGATCTTCAGACTTCTATGATCACCGAAATAACGGTTGAATCTAAAGAGAAAGGAAGTATTGCGGTGCCAGCTAGAATTCTTTTAGATACGTTAAAGAACCTGCCCGATCAGCCAGTTACGTTTTCCGTAGATGAATCTACCTACAGTATCGAGATAAGTTCGGATAATGGCCGTTATAAATTGGCAGGTGAAAATGCTACTGATTTTCCCAAAGTGCCTGCGGTATCAAATGATTTCTCAGCGTCAATTTCTTCAGAGGTTCTGGCAAGAGCAGTCAACAACACCATCTTCGCCACCAGCAACGATGAGTTAAGACCAGCCATGACGGGTGTTTATGTTAACCTGGGAGAGAAAAATACCACCTTCGTAGCTACCGATGGACATCGTTTAGTGCGCTACAGAAGAACCGATATCAAATCGGATAATGGTAATTCAATAATTATTCCGCGCAAAGCATTGAATCTTTTGAAGGCAACGCTTCCAACGGAAAACACAGACGTAAGCATTGACTTTAACATGTCAAACGCGTTTTTCAAATTTGGAAACATTCGCATGATCTGCCGATTGATTGACGAGCGTTTCCCTGATTATGAAAATGTAATCCCTTCAACAAACCCGATTAAGATGACGATCAGTCGCACGGATTTGTTAGGATCATTGAAGCGTATCTCTATTTATGCGAATAAAACAACTCATCAGGTTCGTTTAAAGATTACGGGAAGTGAATTACAGGTTTCAGCGGAAGACCTTGATTTTTCAAATGAAGCAAATGAACGTCTGTCGTGCGATCATGAAGGTGATGATATTGAAATTGGATTTAACGCTAAATTTTTAATTGAAATGCTGACCAACTTAGATACCGATCAGATTAAATTAAATATGTCAGCATCTAATAAAGCAGGCGTAATTGTTCCTGCGGAAAAAGAAAAGGGAGAGGATATATTAATGTTAGTGATGCCGGTAATGCTGAATCAGTACGTATAATATAAGTTTAGATCATATGTTATTAAAAGCCACGTAAGATGCGTGGCTTTTTCTTTTTGCAAGGTCACTTTTTGGTTTTTGCAATTAATGAATTTCTGACTTACCTTATATTCAAAATTGTTTATGGAAGCTTTTGGTGTCTGGTGGGAAGGATTAAGTGGTGTTCTCAAAATCTATTGGTGCATTGCCGTTCCTTTTACATTATTTTTCTTTCTTCAATTGGTGTTATCTTTTTTTGGTGCTGATTCTCCTGATGATTTGCCCGATGCGGAAGTTGAGTCAGATCATGGAATCTCATTTCAATTCCTTACACTCAAAAACCTGGTTGGGTTTTTTACCATTTTTTCCTGGACAGGTATTGCATGCACCGATGCAGGATTTTCCACAGGAGTAACCATATTGATCTCGACTGTAGCTGGTATCTTGATGATGGGCTTGATGGCAGGGTTATTTTATTTGATGATGAAGAGTGGTGAAGATGGTACCATGAAAATTCAAGATGCAATTGGCCAGTTTGGAGAAGTTTATCTGACTATTCCATCAAAGCGAAGTGGTCTTGGTAAAATTCAGATTAAGGTAACGGGCTCATTACGCACACTTGAGGCAATGACGGATGATGAGGTTGCTTTACAAACCGGACAACTCGCAAAGGTAATTCAGATTGTTAATGATAATATTCTTCTTGTAACGATAAAATAATCAACACAACTATGTACACACTACCCATTCTCGCCATTGTTGGCATGTTCGTCTTTGTCATAATTACTACTGTGTTAAGGAGGTATAAACGTTGTCCTTCTGATCGCGTGTTAGTTGTATATGGTAAGGTAGGTGGAGGTTCTGCCCGATGTATCCACGGAGGTGCGGCATTTATTTGGCCGGTGTTTCAAGATTATGCCTTTTTGGATCTTACACCAAATTCAATTGAAGTAAACCTGACAAGTGCATTAAGCCGGCAGAATATTCGGGTGGATGTTCCATCACGATTTACCGTTGGTATTTCTACGGAAGCAGGGGTAATGGAAAATGCAGCCGAACGACTATTGGGCCAAAGCAAAGAAAGTATTCATGATTTAGCTAAAGACATCATATTCGGTCAGCTGAGGTTGGTGGTTGCCATGATGGATATAGAAGAAATAAACAGCAACCGGGATAAGTTTCTGGCCAACGTTGCCTCCAATGTAGAAGCAGAATTAAAAAAGATTGGACTTAAATTGATTAACGTTAACGTTACTGATATTAAAGATGAATCAGGGTACATAGAAGCACTTGGTAAGGAAGCAGCAGCCAAGGCAATCAACGATGCTAAAAAAATGGTAGCAGAGAAGAATCGTGATGGATCTATCGGAGAAGCAGAGGCTGTGCAAGATCAACGAGTAAGAGTGGCCGATGCACAGGCGAAAGCGGTAGAAGGAGAAAACCTGGCAAAGATTAAGGTGGCAAATTCAGATGCCTCCAGAAGACAGCGGGAGGCAGAAGCCTTGAAACTGGCAACTGCCGCTGAGAAGGTGCAAAGCGCCAAAGCATTGGAAGAAGCTTATGCGGCTGAACAGGAAGCCGAGAATGCGCGGGCAGAACGAGATAGGTCTACCCAAAATGCCAATATTGTTGTGCCAGCAGAGATCAACAAACTGAAAGTAGAAATTACCGCTGAAGCCGAAGCTGAAATGATTCGAAGAAGGGCAAAAGGAGAAGCTGATGCCATCCTTTTCAAAAGACAAGCAGAGGCACAAGGTTTACTGGAAGTATTAACAAAACAAGCTCAGGGGCTTGAGCAAATTGTAAAAGCGGCAGGCAATAATTCCAGAGATGCAGTGCTTTTACTGATTGTTGATAAACTCCCTGAGCTGGTGCGCTTGCAAACGGAAGCAATTAAGAATATTAAGATTGATAAGTTGACCGTGTGGGATGGAGGTTCAGGCACTGCAGACGGTAAGACTTCTACGGCTAATTTTATTTCAGGTCTTTATAAATCAGTTCCTCCCTTACAGGAAATTTTTAAAATGGCCGGCATGGAATTACCTGAATACTTAAGAGGAAAAACGGGGGCTGAGTTGCAAAAAATGGCTGAGGAAGCCAACATAAATAATGAACTACCGTTGGAAACTAAAAAAGAAGAACCTGGTAAGGATAAGAAATAGATTTTGTTGCATGTCAATACAGTCAATACATTAAAAAAGGCTTCCAGAGAGGAAGCCTTTTTTAATGCTTTTATATTCTTGTTATTTCAAATCCGAAAAATCAAAAGAGGTTTCAAGAAACTTTGTCGTAAACTTTCCTGATCTAAAGATTGGATTGTCCATCAGTTTTAGGTGGAACGGAATGGTGGTTTTAACACCCTCAATAACAAATTCACTAAGGGCACGCTTCATCCGGGTAATCACTTCTTCTCTTGACTGACCAGTTACGATTAGCTTGCCGATCATAGAATCATAATTGGGTGGGATGGTATAGCCTGCATATACATGACTGTCCACGCGCACACCATGTCCTCCGGGCTTATGAAGGTTGATGATTTTACCTGGCGATGGACGAAATCCATTGGCTGGATCTTCGGCATTGATACGGCACTCCATGGCAAACAAATTAGGGTAGTAGTTCGTACCTGATATAGGCACCCCTGCTGCTACTTTTATTTGTTCTTTGATCAGATCATAATTCGTTACTTCTTCTGTAATAGGGTGCTCCACCTGAATACGTGTATTCATTTCCATGAAGTAGAAGTCGCCATGTTTATCAACTAAAAATTCAATGGTTCCGGCACCTTCATAGTTGATTGCTTTGGCTCCTTTAATGGCCGCTTCACCCATGCGGTCGCGTAATTCCTGACTAACAACAGGCGAAGGAGTTTCTTCAACTAATTTTTGATGTCTTCTTTGAATAGAACAGTCACGCTCAGAAAGGTGGCAGACTTTTCCGTATTGATCGCCCACCACTTGTATTTCAATATGGCGTGGTTCTTCTACAAATTTTTCAAGGTAGAGTCCGTCATTTCCGAATGAGGCTCCTGCTTCACGTTTTGCGTCATCCCATGCTTTCTTAAACTCAGATTCGTCATTGATGATGCGCATACCTTTTCCACCACCACCGGCCGTTGCTTTCACAATAACAGGATATTTAATTTTCTTAGCGATCTTCATGCCTTGTTCCATAGAATCAAGCAATCCATCGGAGCCAGGTATGCAAGGTACACCTGCCTTTTTCATGGTGTCTTTGGCAGTGGCCTTGTCACCCATCGACCTGATCATTTCAGGTGTAGGTCCGATAAACTTGATTCCGTATTCATGGCACACAGCAGAGAACTCAGCATTTTCGGAAAGGAATCCATAACCGGGATGAATTGCATCCGCATTGGTGATTTCTGCAGCTGAAATAATACGTGGGATGTTGAGGTAAGAATCTTTGCTGGGTGGACCTCCAATACAAACGGCTTCATCAGCGAAACGAACGTGAAGGCTTTCGCGGTCTGCTGTAGAATAAACAGCCACCGTTTTGATATCCATTTCTTTGCACGTGCGAATGACTCGCAAGGCAATTTCTCCACGGTTCGCTATTAATATTTTTTTAAACATAGATTCATTTAAAATTTAACATTCTTTATTCAAAACTCTTTTTAAAATCGGAATAGTGACATTCTTA
>CAYGGY010000040.1:0-44850 GCA_964349405.1 uncultured Ohtaekwangia sp.
GTAAGGCAGATGCTCTGAACCAGCTGAGCTAAGCTCCCTTTTCGTTTTAGGACTGCAAAGGTATAAGAGAATTGGAATTGTGCAAAAACTAAATTTTAAAGATTCATATAAAAAAACCTTATCTAGGTTAAAATAGTCAAACTCTTATTTGGTTTAATAGTTGTATGTATTTTTGTAACACCATTTTTTCAACTTGAAGCAGCTTAAGAAGGTACTTTTTTATCTATTGATAGCCTTACTGGTCATCATCGCCAGTTTATTGGTATCGGTATTTTTATTTAAAGACCGCATTATCCATCAATTTGTGAATGAGGCCAACAAAAGCCTCAATACACCCGTCAAAATCGGGAGAATTGATATTTCTGTCTTTGATGATTTCCCCAACCTGGCTATTGTATTCACGGATGTGTATATCGAAGACAGCCACCCTGGCAACTACCCGTTGCTAACCGCAGAACAAATTTCTTTCAATCTCAACCCGATTGAAGTATGGAAAGGCAATTATTCCATCCGTGGCCTATCCGTCTCCGGTAGCGAAACGAACCTGAAGATCAATGCGGCTGGGAAAAATAATTTCACCATTATAAAAGAGACAAAAGGCACTGGTAGAGGAAAGGTTCAATTTGATTTGCGACAGGTGCAACTCTCAAAAACCCTCGTCAATTATGACGACCGACAAGCTAATCAACACCATATAATTAGCAGCGAAAATCTAATTGCTTCCATTTTAATCACTGGCGACCTCTATCAGATCGAAGCCGTGGGCGATGCCGTGACCCAACAAATAGGGATTAACAACTCCGTTTTTCTTACCAACAAAAGTTTTTTCATCGACACGAAACTGGATTATGATGACGATAATAAATCGGTGCTCATTAAACCATCATCACTAAAAGTAAATGACTCTGAATTCACCATCAGCGGTAATTATCACTTTAAAGAAAAAAACCTGGTCGATCTAAAGGCAGAGGGAAAAGACACCGACATTCAAACCTTGCTGTCGCTGATGCCTGAAGAGACCACCGAAAAACTTAAGCAATATCGCAGCGATGGTGATGTGTTTTTCAATCTTTCACTCAAAGGTGAAATCAGCGAACAAAAAAGTCCGTTTATTTCCATTGCTTTTGGTTGTGCCAATACCACACTCTATCATCCGGATTATAAAACGCAAATCAAACACGCCAACCTTAAAGGGTCCTTTGCCAGTTCTTCCATCTCTGACTTTTCCAATGCGGAATTATTTCTCAGCGATGTGAATGGTGAACTCAACGATCATGTATTTAACGCCAATCTTTCTATACGTAAGTTTAAAGATCCCTTTGTGACGTTTGATTTTAAAGGCGATTTGGATGCGGCTTCTATCTTTAATTTTTATCCGATTGCCGATGTGACCGGGTTAGAAGGATTTCTCTCTGCTGACATTTCCTTCGAAGGACAAACTTCCATGCTCAACAAGAAAGCAACCGTACAACGCGTAAAGACAAACGGGGCTATCGTGATGAGTAATCTAAATTTTGCATATGGCAAGCAACAGATTAAGTTTAAAGATATCAACGGAACACTCCAGTTTAATAACCATGATTTGGCATTAAGTAATGTGACCGGATATTTTGAGAATAGTGACTTTCATCTCAACGGATTTTTCAAAAACATCATTACTTTTCTGCTTTTCGAAAATCAACCAATAGGCATAGAGACTGATTTGAAATCTGATTTTTTAGATTTGGATCAACTGTTCAGCATTGCTTTTGGGGTAGAACAATCTGAAAATTATCGCTTCAATATTTCACCCGATGTGCAACTGAATTTTAATTGTGACGTGAACGAAATGAAGTACAAGCGGTTTAAGCCTTCTCAAATTAAAGGCGACCTGCTTGTAAAAAATCAGGTGGCGGTGTCACGCAATATTTCGATGAAGGCCATGGGTGGCTCGCTCACGCTAAATGGAATTGTAGACGCCAAAAACCCTAAGGCCATTGATGTGGTGAGTTCTTTTAAACTCAATGGCCTGTATGTGGACAGCCTATTTTACGTGTTTGAAAACTTCTATCAGGATTTCATTCAGGACAAACATCTTAAAGGCCAGGCGTATGCTGATGTGGAATTGGAAATGGTGCTGAATGAAAAGCTGAATCTAATCCCTCCCACTTTAGTCGCAGACATCAGCGCCACCATTAAAAACGGAGAGCTCAATAACTTCGAACCGTTAAAAAAACTCAATAAATATATCGATGATGAAAGTCTGAACAAACTCCGCTTTGCGGATCTGAAAAACGAAATCCACATAGAAAATAAAACCATTTACATACCGCAAATGGATATTAAGAGTAATGCCTCCGACATACGGATTAGCGGCACTCACACCTTTGATCAGCACATCGACTATCGGGTGGTTGTTCCGCTAAGAAGCAAAAAGAAGATCGATCAGGATGAAGCCTTTGGCGCGATAGAAGATGATGGATCCGGAAATCCAAAGATTTTTTTGAAAATCACCGGCACTACTGATAACTATGAAGTGGGCCTGGATAAAGATGCGGTGAAGAAAAAAATTGTGAGCGACCTCAAGAAAGAAGTGCAGGAGTTGAAAGACGCATTCAAACAAAAAGGGATTAAAAAGAAAAAAGAATTAGAGTTATCTACCGAAGAGTTTGATTGGGATAATTGATCAAGCTGCAAGATATAAGCTTTGAGCTTCGAGCCAATTCTCACAACTCAAAGCTTACAGCTTATAACTATACCTACAATCCCTTGGCTTTATTCCAATACTCATCCATTTCCGCCAGCGTCATTTCGCCCATTTTTTTTCCGTCTTTGGCCGATTCTTTTTCGAGGTATTGAAATCGCTTAATAAATTTTTTGTTTGTTCGTTCCAACGCTTCTTCCGGGTCGATGTTGATGAAGCGTGCATAATTCACCAGTGAGAAAAGTAAATCACCAAACTCAGCCATCGCTTTTTCCTGATTAATGGCTTCATTCGCTTCAGCATTAAATTCATTTTTAAACTCCTGCATTTCCTCTTCCACCTTTTGCCATACTTGTTCTTTTCTTTCCCAATCAAAACCAACGCCCCGTGCTTTATCCTGAATGCGAATCGCTTTCACCAAGGCCGGCAACGTTTTAGGCACGCCTTCCAGCACTGATTTGTTTCCGGTTCTTAATTTAATCTTCTCCCAGTTTTCCTTCACCGTTTTTTCATCGTTGGCAATAACATCTCCATAGACATGTGGATGCCGCTCGATCAGTTTATCACATATTGAATTAAGCACATCGGCCATGTCAAACGCTTTTGATTCAGAGGCGATGCGAGAATAAAAAGCCAGGTGCAACATCAGGTCGCCCAACTCTTTTTTCACTTCAACCAGATCCCCTTCCAGAATGGCATCTGAAAGTTCATAGGTTTCCTCAATGGTGAGATGCCGAAGCGTTTCAAGCGTTTGTTTCTTATCCCAGGGGCAGTTTTCCCTTAATTCGTCCATGACGGTAAGCAGGCGGTCAAAAGCCCGTAGTTTCGCTTCGCGATTCAGGTCAGGTGCAGAAAGTGATTTTTTTATCATCGGATTCAAACTTAAGGCTAGCTGTTTCTGTTGTAATATTGCATCATAAAATCGTAATTCGTAACTCAAAATTGTAATTCTACATGGCCGTATTTCTTCTCACTCTCGGAATCTTTGGTTTGTTTTTCTTATTGATGTCGGTAAGACTGCTCTTTGTAAAAAGTGGCGAATTTCGTGGCACGTGTGCAACGCAAAGTCCATTTTTGGCAAAAGAAGGAATTACCTGTGGCTTTTGTGGCAAAACGATAGGTGAAGGCGAGGCTTGTGGTGATCCTGAAAAGGCAGACCTTGTTGAGTTTACTGAGATCGTCAAGAAATAAACTGGTATACTTCGTGCAGTTTTGAGCAATCCGCTCTTGGCTGATTCTAAGCCCTTATTTTCTTAGCTTTACGGTCACATTTTAATTTATTATTGTGACTCTAATAAAATCAATTTCTGGCATACGCGGCACCATTGGTGGTGCGCCCGGTGATGCCCTTACTCCCGTTGATGCTGTAAAGTTTGCTGCAGCCTTTGGCACCTGGATTAAATCCCGCAAAGGAAAAAAGGTAGTAATAGGCCGCGATGCACGGCCTTCCGGTGAAATGATTAGCCAATTAGTTGCCTCCACATTGCAAGGCCTTGGCTTGGATGTCATCGACTTGGGATTATCCACAACACCTACGGTAGAAATAGCGGTGCCTCGTGAAAAAGCAGGGGGCGGCATTATCCTTACTGCGAGTCATAACCCGGTGCAGTGGAATGCGCTCAAATTATTAAATGAGAAAGGTGAATTTCTTTCAGCTGCGGATGGCGCTGAGCTATTGAAAATTGCTGAACACGATAGTTTTGATTTCGCACCTGTTGAGCTATTAGGAAAATATACACGCAACGACTCGTACATTCAAAAACACATCGACCTGATTTTAAAACATAAGCTGGTTGATAAAAAGGCCATTCAAAATGCGAAATTCAAAATTGCCGTTGATGCCGTGAATTCAACCGGTGGCATTGCCGTGCCTACTCTATTAAAAGCACTGGGCGTTAAGAAAGTAGTAGAACTCTATTGTGTGCCTAATGGAAAATTTCCTCATAACCCTGAACCATTACCTGAACATCTTAAAGTAATCAGCAAGACTGTTAAGAAAGAAAAATGTCATTTGGGCATTGTGGTTGATCCGGATGTAGACAGACTCGCTTTAATACAAGAAGACGGAAAACCGTTTGGTGAAGAATATACGCTGGTGGCCGTTGCCGATTACATTCTCAGTAAAAAGAAAGGTAACACCGTTTCTAACTTATCATCCACCCGTGCATTGCGCGATGTAACTGAAACGCGTGGCGGCAATTATCAGGCTGCTGCCGTTGGTGAAGTAAATGTGGTTACCAAAATGAAGGACACCAAGGCGGTAATTGGAGGTGAAGGAAATGGCGGCATCATTATGCCTGACTTTCATTATGGCCGTGATGCGCTGATGGGTATTGCGTTGTTTCTTACTCACCTGGCAAAATCAAACATGAAAGCATCAGAGCTGAGGAAATCGTATCCGGCTTATTTCATTTCAAAAAATAAAATTGAACTGACTCCAAAAATAAATGTGGATGAAGTGCTTGAAAAAGTAAAAGCAAAATACGCTCATGAAAACATCAACACCATTGATGGGGTGAAGATTGATTTTGAAAAGGAAAAGGAATGGGTGCATTTGCGCAAGAGTAACACGGAGCCGATCATTCGCATTTATGCCGAATCACGAAATGAAAAGAAGGCCGATGAACTTGCTCTACGAATCATTAACGATATAAAAGAGATTATTAAATAATTAAGTCCGCAGTCCACCGTCCACCGTCCATGGTCAACGGAGGACCGTGGACCAACTTTCCAGAATATGAAAATCTACCTCGACAACGCAGCTACTACTCCTCTCGACCCTGAAGTGTTTGAGGCAATGAAACCTTTTATGATGGAAGATTTTGGCAATCCATCATCTACCCATGCGCATGGCAGAAAAGTGCGCTCAGCAATTGAATCGGCACGCAAGAAAGTAGCGGAATTACTTAACTGCACACCTGGTGAGATTATTTTTACCTCGGGAGGCACCGAAGCAGACAATAGCATCATCC
This sequence comes from uncultured Ohtaekwangia sp., assembly GCA_964349405.1. Classification (GTDB taxonomy): domain Bacteria; phylum Bacteroidota; class Bacteroidia; order Cytophagales; family Cyclobacteriaceae; genus ELB16-189. The sequence goes on from CAYGGY010000040.1 coordinate 5,656, forward strand.
GAAGCGCGGTAGAAACATACCAACTCAAACATGTCATCTCTTCGCCCATTGAACATCATGCGGTAACGCATACGCTGGATCATCTGGTAAGACAAAATATTATTCAGTTACATTATGTAAGGCTGAATGAAAAAGGTCATGTTGACATGCACCACCTGGAAGAATTACTCAAAGCGTTTCCCTCGGCACTTGTGGCCCTTATGCATGCCAACAATGAAATAGGAAATTTGCTTGACATCGAAGCTGTAGGAAATCTTTGTCATACTCACCAGGCCTATTTTCATTCCGACACCGTACAAGCTATCGGGCACTATCGTCATGATATGAAAAAATTAAAAGTGCATGGCATGGCTGCTGCCGCCCATAAGTTTCATGGCCCAAAGGGTGTTGGCTTTATGTATATCAACAAAGACAAGAAAATACATGCCTTCATGCATGGCGGTGCTCAGGAACGTAACATGCGCGGTGGCACCGAAAATGTTTATGGTATCATTGGTTTATCTAAAGCATTAGAGATTTGTTATCGTGAAATGGACGCGCATAAGGATTACATCGAAAGACTGAAAACAAGAATGATTGAAAAATTAAAATCTGTTTTACCAGAAGTTGATTTTCATGGTGACTCTGCGAACCTTGAAAGGAGTCTATACACTGTGTTGAATGTTAGCTTACCAGAATCGGAAGAAAATGAAATGCTACTTTTCAATCTCGACTTACACGGTATTTCCGCCTCGGGTGGAAGCGCATGTGCCAGTGGAGCTTCTACCGGATCACATGTGCTAAGCACTCTCTATCCCAACTCAAAACGTGGTGCCGTTCGTTTTTCATTCAGTAAATTCACTAAGCCAGAAGAAATTGATTTCGCAGTAGAAAAGCTGGCAGAGATCTATAAGGTAACTGTTTAGCCTTTTACCAGTAGATGACTCACCAAAGAAAGTTGAAATAAAACCGATCTTTATTACGCTGTCATCGCGAAGGCTGCCACGATAATCCCTTCCCAAACGTGAAGGGGATGATTGTCCTTCCGTGAATTAATATACGATCCCTCGAATAAATTAATTTTGTGCTTGATCGGCCGAAGTATTCTGCCTGTTTATATCCAGAAAGCCAAAATGTGTTTTTGCATTTACATCTGATATTGTTCCGTTAATTAATTAATTTTAATCGCATGGCAACTCCTATTTTAGTTTCATTTATCGGTTCGGGCAATCTGGCCTGGCATCTTGCTCCTGCTTTGGACAACACAGGATATGTGGTAAGGGAAGTATATAGTCAAAATCCGAAACACGCTGAAGCGCTCACGGAAAGGCTTTATCAGGCAGAAGTAAAAGCTTCGCTCGATTTTTCAACGAGTGATTCAAAAGTATTCATTATCGCGGTGAGTGATGACGCCATTAGTGATGTAGCCCGGGAAATAATCCTTCCGGAGGATGCTATTCTGGTGCATACTTCCGGCAGTCAGCCACTCTCTGAACTTCAATATGCAGCCACTACTAACCTGGGCGTTTTTTATCCTTTGCAAACTTTCACAAAGGGTAAAAAAGTAGACTTTAAAGACATTCCTTTTTTTATAGAAAGCTATACAAAGGATACCGAACATCTACTGATGCAGATGGCTAAAAGCATCAGTAATGAAGTAAGAAAAATCGGATCGGAGGAACGTAAAGCACTTCATGTTGCTGCCGTGTTTGCCTCCAACTTTTCGAACCACATGATCACCATCGCTAAAAATATTATGCAGCAAAACAGCATGGACTTCGATTGGCTCAAACCCCTGATTACAGAAACCATTAATAAAAGTATGCACCTAGGGTCCGAACAAGCTCAAACCGGTCCGGCAAAAAGAGGTGATTTAGAAATTCTGGATAAACACCTAGCCTTTTTAGGAGAGTCTCCTTCCGAGGCAGAAATCTATAAGGTAATCAGCCAGCACATCATCGATCAATATCAATCAGAATAAAAAAACCAAACATAAATTCCTTTATCAGGTAAATCGATTTTTGTTACCACAAACCTTGTGAAAAAAATGATCCTAATAAAAAAATCATCTTATCTATTTCTCTTACTTACAATCCTTCTTTTCTACAGCTGCACAAAGCAAGAAGCAGCCGATATAATCATTGTCAATGGCCGTGTCTGGATTTCTGATTCCACCTCATTCGCTGAAGCAATTGCTATTAAAGCAAATAAAATTATACAGGTAGGCACTACGAACGTCATTCAAAAGCTGGCTGGAGAAAACACACAAACTATTGACGCTGAAGGAAAATTAGTGACCCCGGGTTTTAATGATGCGCACATTCATTTTCTTAACGGATCGATCGGGTTATCAGAGGTCCAGATTTCAGAGGCAAAAAGTCTTGCCGAGGTTATCGATAGCATAAAAAGTTTCGCCAAAAACAATCCATCGCGAACATGGATCAATGGAAGGGGATGGCAATACACCATGTTTCCTGGAGGTATGCCCACCAAAGACTTTTTAGATTCCATTGTTTCAGACCGCCCTGTTTATATACGCGCCTACGATGGTCATAGCGCCTTGGTCAACAGCAAAGCTCTTGAGCTCGCTGGAATTGATCGCAACTTTAAATTTTCTGGTTATGGTGAAGTTATTCGTGATGGCCAGGGAAATCCTACCGGAGCGTTGACCGAAGAAGCCCAATTTATTGTAGGCAACCTGGTGACTCCGTTAACACGCGAAGAAAAATTAGACGCGCTTCGTAAAGGAATGAAGCTAGCAGCTTCATTGGGTATTACCAGCATTCAAAACGCAAGCGGTTCGCCCGAAGAATTTTATTTGTTTGCCGAACTGTACAAAAACAAGGAGCTGACCTTGCGTTCATCCTCTGCCTTTTCAGTGGATGAAAATACTTCGCAAGAAAAAATTGATGTCTATAAAAAAATCAAAGACAGCATACCTCCCAATCAATATATAAAAGCCAATGCAATAAAATTTATGCTTGATGGCGTGATTGAATCACACACCGGTGGCATGATTGATTCTTACAGCGATGCCGCTGATATGAAAGGAAGTTTAAGCATGCCTCTTGAACGCTATCGCGAATTAGTGACCACATTTGATAAGCTTGGCTTTCAAATTTATACTCATGCCATTGGAGATTTAGCTGTTCGCGAAACACTCAATGCCTATGAAAATGCCATGCAAGTCAATGGAACAAACTCTCTGCGTCACCGGGTTGAGCATATAGAAATGGTTTCATCTGAAGATATTCCTCGCTTTAATAAATTGGGTGTACTCCCTTCCATGGAACCCATTCACGCAGAGCCTGGTACTATTTCTGTTTGGGCAAAAGCGGTGGGAGAAAAAAGGTTACCCAATGCTTTTGCCTGGGCATCCTTTTTGAAAAATAATGCCTTGCTTGTCTTCAGTAGCGACTGGCCTGCATGTGTTAGCCTAAACCCTATACGTGGTTTGCATACGGCTGTAACAAGACGAAATACACAAGGTCTTCCTCCTGATGGTTGGGTGCCGGAACAAAAAATCTCAATTCAAGATGCGATGTACGCCTATACCTATCGAGGGGCATATTCATCCTTTGAAGAAACAACCAAAGGAAAAATTGCTCCCGGCTATCTGGCCGATGTCATTGTTTTTTCGCAAGACCTTTTCACTATTGATCCAATGAAAACGCACGAAACAAAAGTAGTACTAACTATTTTTGATGGGAAGGTGGTGTATCAAGATGATCAAGTGATAAAATGAAAATTCATCACACAGCAAAACCTATCGCCACATAAATTACGGTTGAGATCATTAAAGCAATGAGCGCATACGGCAATTGTGTGAGCGCGTGTTGCATGGTAGGCACATTTGATGATGATGCCGACAAAATAGTTGAGTCACTAAAAAAACCCGTGTTCGAGCCAAATGCTCCGGCACATACCACTACACTAATAGCGACCCATACATTTGAATGAAGTGCTTGTGCCAGCGGCACCATGAGGGGAATGGCGATTACATATAAGTCCCACGAAGAGCCTGTTAAAAATGCAATGGTTGCCAAGGTTAAAAATGCAATGGCAGGAAAAAACTCGCGATTCATATACGGCTCCACATGTGTAATTACATATTGCACCAGATGCAAATCATCATTTACCAGCTTTAAGGCAAAGGCGAGGATCACCAGAATGATTGGGAAAAGAATAGTGTTGAACCCTTGTAGCACTGCTTCTGAAAGTTGACGCAACGATAATGCTTTATCTAAAAACAAATAAACAAACACAAAAAAGTTAGTGATGAGCGCACCTTTCAACGCATCAAAATCAAAGTAAACAGTAGTAGCAATGAGCACGACCATCGGAAAAACAAAATAACCTAATTTGGATTTTGCAGGTGTCGCTTCCTCCTGAGTAATGATAGAACTTCCCGGGTCTGGTGGAATGGTCTCTCCGGTTGATGCCCGCTGTTCTGCTTGTTTCATTTTTCCTATAATCGGAAACCAACCAAGCGCAACCAATAAAACCAACGTAATGCCTACAAACCCAAACGCCATATAGGGAATCGCGTGCATGTATCCAATCATTCCCTGCCCTTTAGGCACGATGCCCTCTTTTTCGATGATGCCACTGATGAATATTGACCAGGTAGAAATAGGCAACAAAATGCAAAGCGGGGCAGAAGTTGCATGCACCGTGTAGGCCAGCAACTCACGCGAGATATTGAATTTGTCTGTAATCTTCTTCATGGCAGCACCCACTGCGAGTGAATGCAGATAGTCATCCACAAAAATCAGAATTCCCAACATCCACGAGGCCACTAAGGCAGATCTGCGGTTGTGTACATAGCGTAATAAAAAATTACTAAACCCCGCTGTGCCTCCTCCACGAATCATCATGGTAATCAAGGAGCCATATAACATGCAAACCAGAATTACCCATCCGCTGTTTTTATCTGTAAGGGCGGTGGTCAGATGCTCAATAAACTTATTCAGAAAATCTCCCCGATAAGCAATCACACAGGCTGTAAGAATGCCAACGATGAGTGGTTCAAAGGATGATCGGGTAAGTATTGCCAAAACAATAACTACGAATACAGGCAATAAAGTAAGCAGGCCGTAGTCAGTCATTTTAATTTACGATTTACGGTCGAGCGTGAAGCATATCCTCCAAGGGTTTAAAAACCTTGGAGAATTCCGAACTCAACTAATTAACATCCAATACTAATCAATTTTTTCTCCATGTATTCCACCAGTCCATCTTCGCCACACTCGTAACCTAAGCCGCTTTGTTTCCATCCACCAAAAGGTGCTTCAAATGCCTGTGGATACCATTCATTTATTCCTACCAAACCAAACTCCAGTTGTTCTGAAACATGAATAGAAGTTTTTAAATCATTTGTCCAAACGTAAGAGGCCAATCCATATTCAGTAGCGTTAGCCAAATACAACGCTTCCTCGGTTGTCTTAAATCGTGTAACCGGCATGACAGGTCCAAAAATTTCATTCTTAAACAAAGGGCTATCTACCGGTGTATTTTGAACTAACGTAGGCTGATGAAAATATCCTTTTCCAAAATCTCCACGCGAACCACCTACCACAACATCGGCCCCTTTGGCTTTGGCATCTTCTAAAAGTTTTTCCAGATTCATCCGTTGATTCATATTAATCATCGGCCCCATATCTACCCCTTGCTCAAGACCAACACCTACTTTAATATTCTTCATACGATTAGCGGCATGCTTTATAAATTCATCGGCCACTGCATCGTGCACAAGATAACGCTGCGGTGAAATACAAACCTGGCCAGCATTTCGAAGTTTTGCCGACACTGATTCCTCAGCAACTTTTTTAACATCAACATCCGGGAAAACGAGTACCGGAGCATTACCTCCCAATTCGAGTGCTAAGCGTGTGTTGGTTTTTGAAGCACCATCCATTAATATTTTTCCAACGCGCGTGCTTCCTGTAAAACTTATTTTTCTTACAGCAGGGTTCTCCAACATTTCCTTCCCTATCAAGTCTGCCTGGCCATTAATTAAATTCATCACTCCTTTCGGAAGCCCTGCATCGTGCAGACATTGTATTATATTCATGGCCGTGAGCGGAGTGTATTCTGAAGCTTTCGCCACCACGCTACAGCCTGCTCCCAGTGCAGCCGACCAGCATCGGGCAGGATTGTAGGCAGGAAAATTCCAGGCAGTGATTGCGCCTACAACACCAATGGGTTGATAGATCACACTCATGCGCTTGTTGTTACGATTAGCGGTAACAACCCTTCCTCCATGACGTTTGCCTTCTTCGGCATACCACTCAAAAAAGTTTGCCGACACGCGCCACTCGCCAATGGCTTCGGCTAATGGTTTGCCGCTTTCCATCACGGTCGTTTTCGCAAACTCATTTAATCGTTCGTGCATCAATGCCGATGCTTTTTTCAAAATTACGGCACGATCAAAGGCATTGGTTCGTGACCAAATTTTATAGCCTTCTTTGGCTGCATCTATGGCTGCACGGCAATCAACATCGTTACCGAAAGGAACCGTAACGATTACCTCTTCCGAAGCGGGATTGATCACGTCCCATGTTTTTTTATTTGACGATTCGGACCACTCTCCGTTGATGTATTGCTTATAAGTTGACATGTTATGGAACGTTAGTTGAAGAATTAAAAAACTGATTTTAATCTGTAGTATAAACACTTGCCATCCACATAGGTGGCTTCTATATTAATTGAATCCAATTCATCGGTTGAAATTTGTAATGGATTTTTATCTACTACAATAAAGTCGGCAAGTTTGCCAGGCTCAATAGATCCTTTAATTTTTTCTTTACCTTCTGCATAGGCACTTCCCATCGTATAGGCGTATATCGCTTCTTCAATGGTAATCGATTCATCCGGTGAGATTATATTTCCTTTATTGGTTTGACGTGTAATAGATGCTTTAATACCGCTCCAGGGATTCACATTTTTAACAACAGGTGCATCGGTTGAAAAAGCAACTGGAATTCCTTTATCTAACAATGAGCGCACTGGATAACATAATTTTAAATATGATTTGTCAAGGGCATTAATAAAATTCTCACCCAGTTCGTCAATGAAAATGGGTTGAGGCACAGGTATAAAACCATACTCGGCCACATCACGCATATTTTTGTCGGATGGCAATCCAAAATGTTCTATGCGATTGCGTGTATCTCCAAACTCATAATACAGTTCTTTATAAATATCAATTACCAAATCGATGGCTTGATCGCCTATGGCATGCGTGCCTATACGAAACCCTTTATGCTGCGCTTCTTTCGCGAGTGAAAGAAAGTGATCGTGGGTTAATCGCAGTACACCATTGTCTGTTGTGTTTCGATATGGGCGTTTCAACGAAGCAGTCTTTCCACTCAACCCACCATCTGAAAAAAACTTTACGGTATTCACGGAGAGGAAACCAGCATCATATTTTTCAGGCATCGGAAAAGGTTTTTCTCCACCATCGGGTAACAAAATTGGCATGAGGTTAAGGCGAATCAATGATTCACTCGTTGCGTTAAGGTCGTGATAGGCTTGCAATAGTTCCGGATGCACGGCAGGATCAGTGGCGCTGGTGATTCCATTTGATAACAACTTCTTTGCGCCAAGCAAAATCATTTGCCGATAATCTTCATGGGTTGGTGGTGGGATATGTTTTGATATCAGACCGATGGCGGTTTCATAAAATATCCCGGTAAGTTCACCGCTTTCAGTTTTACCCACAACCCCTCCGATGGGAGCCATCGAAGAAGCATCGATTTCTGCTTTCTGCAAGGCAAAACTATTCACAACGGCAATATGAGCACAGGTCCTGATCAGGTAAATAGGATGATCCTCGCTAATGCTATCGAGATCCTCCTTCACTGGCATACGATTATCTTCGAGCACCTGCTCATTAAATCCTCTCCCCACGATCCACGTGCCGGCAGGAAGTTTTTCCGCTGATGCCCTTACCTTTTTTTGGAGTTCGACTATGTTTTTGACTCCACGCAAGTCGATGATAAATGATTCCAGTTGCCCTACTTTCCATACATGAATGTGAGCATCATTAAATCCTGGCAATACAGTCTTACCATATAGATCAACAAGGTGAGTTTCATCGTTCGTGTGTTTGGCAACTTCTTCATATTCGCCAACAGAAATAATTTTGTTGCCCTCTATCAACATAGCCGAGGCAAGTGGCTGTCCTACGTGTTGGGTAAGAATTATTGCGTTGTGATAAAGTGTCGAGTTCAACTTACTAAGGGGTTACTTCCATTACTATTTTCAGTCGGTATCCATACTGACTGAAAACTTCAATTTTAATATTCGGCCTGTGAAGACATCGGCCAAAAACATTTTTGCTAACCTTCATAGTGTTCTGTGAAAACACCTATACTGGCTACGTTAATTCCATTTTACCTCCTATTGTTGATTAGCGCGTGCTATGGCTGCCTCCAATACATCCAGGCCTTCGTGTAATTGTTCATCGGTAATAACCAAAGGAGGCAATAACCGGATGCAATTACTATAAAGTCCTGCACGTATTAGTATTATACCATTGGCTACGGCATCTTTTACAATTTTAAGTGTAATATCCATATCAGGAGTCTTTGCTTTTCTATCTTTCACAAACTCCACCAACCGCATGGCTCCCAATCCCCGAACATCGCCAACGATAGAATATTTTTCTTTCCATGCCGCTAATCTGTCCTCCATAATTTTACCTACATGTTCAGCCTGTTTCATAAATTCTGGCTTCGACATTTCCTTTATTACTTCAATAGCAGCAGCGCATGTAATTGGAGATCCTCCATACGTTCCTCCTATACCACCCAGATGAACAACATCCATGATGTCGGCTTTTCCTACCGTTGCTGAAATGGGTAACCCGGCACCCAATGATTTTGCTGTTGTAATAATATCGGGAGCTATGTTATAATGATCTAAGGCAAATAATTTTCCCGTTCTACCAAATCCACTTTGTATTTCATCGCAAATCATCACGGCTCCTGATTCATTGCAGATGTTTCTAATCTCTTGCAAAAATGCTTTTGGCATAGGTATAAACCCACCTTCTCCCTGAACCGGTTCAATTAAAATAGCTGCCAAATCAGATACATCAACCTGACTGATCAATGCATTGCGTAGATTTTTAATAGAGAATTCAATGTACTCTTCCTCGGTCATCTGGTCTGGCTTGCGATACACATTGGGTGCGGGCAGGCGGTAGATATCGCCTCCAAAAGGACCAAAGCCTTTTTTAAACAACCCATGCTTGGATGTTAAACTCAGCGTGAGCAAAGTTCGTCCGTGATAACCGCCTTCAAAACAAATCACACCTTTGCGCTTTGTGTAATATCGGGAGATATTCACAGCATTTTCCACGGCTTCGCTTCCTGAATTAGCCAGCAATGTTTTCTTGGGAAAATTTCCAGGCGTGACTTTGTTCAACAATTCACAAAGTTCAACCATGGGTTCGAAGGTAGTAACCAGGGCACACGTGTGAATATATTTTTCTGCTTGTTCCTGAATAGCTTTAACTACGTTAGGGGCACAATGCCCGATGTTCATCACACCGATAGCTCCCGCGAAATCCAACAATGTATTTCCATCTACATCATGAATTACCGCGCCTTTGGCATCGGCCACCACTACCTCGGTTGATTTAGCAAGTCCTGCAGGAGTTGCCCCCGCTCTTCGCTCCAGCATCACTTTGCTGTTAGGGCCGGGGATTGTTGTCTTAAGGCTAATTGTCTTTTGTTCTTGATGTGCAGTGTTCATTCTATTACGTATTAATCTTTAGTTCTTAATCTACTTTCTAGGTATAAAATTCGTATCATTTATTTAGGTTGGTGTTGACTCATACTAAGGAAGAGGACTCATCCAGTATTTATTCATCTTAATATTGATTGCCTTTTGCCATCCTCTTGCGTTCTTCTCTTTAAAATATTTTTAACTAAATTCTATTGCCCCCGGATATTCCTCATTGATGCGAATCAACAATACACAATATCCATCACAAACCGGATCGTCTACATAACCTGGTATAAGCCCATAAGGTTTGAACTTGTTCTTTATTTGTCTCGAAACGGTTGGGTCTTTGACGTTATTTTCCAGAAGAAGTTTATAATACTGCTCTGCACTCATTTGTTTTTTAGCAGCACCATATCCACTCATCATCCCGTATGTGTATTGACCTTTCAAATTAAGTTTGTATACGGTTTCCTGACGAGCATCGTAGAGATGACGGGCTATTCCTTTGCCTCTAAAATCCGGATGCGTTCCAATGTCCATACCATATAACCATTCGCCCTCAGATTCATGAGTATTCAGAAAACCTTTGTCGAACACATCCGTGAACGTATGTCGTTCATTTAAATGAAGGTGATAACGAATGCTGGTTGTCATTCCAATAACTTGCCCATCCTTGACAGCCACAAACTGACCTTCTGGAAATATTTTAATATGATTCAGGTAGTGTTCTTTACGCATAAGCGATTCTCTTGCGAGAGTCGGAAATACTAACTTTTGCAATTCCTCCAGTTGTGCAGCATGGTCGGCCTGAGTTGTCATGATGACAATTCCTTCGCCCACATCTTTATAATATACTATGTCTTCACCTGGTTTCATTTGTCAATATTTGTTTTATGCGGGCATCTAGGTTGGCCCATGATAGTAACATGCGTATGGATGAACGTTATATGTCTTTGCCGTTTCATGCCATAACCTGTTATTTACGCTTTCTCTTCTTTGGCTTTGTTACGCCATTTTCTGTCAGCTTTAATAATTCAGCACGCAGTATATTCAACCCTTGCATTAATAATGGTTGAGATATTATTAATGGGCTTAAGACACGAACAACGTTGCCCGAAGTACCGGCACTGATAATCAACAATCCCTTGGCGGCACATGCGTTTATCAACGCCTTACATAAATCAGCATCTGGTTTATTCGGGTTGTTATCCTTCACCAATTCAAATGCGACCATGGCACCAAGGCCACGCACTTCACCGATCGCTGAGCATTCACGTTGAAGCTCCTTAAAGAAATTCATTACCACTTTACCTACCTTCTCACCTTTTGAATTGATGTCTGTTTTTTTCATGTATTCAATGGTGGCTAATGATGCGGCACAAGCAACGGGATTTCCAGGATACGTACCTCCTAATGTTCCCTTTGTTGTTTTATCCATCACTTCTGCACGACCAATCACAGCGCCAATGGGCATTCCGCTTCCCATTGATTTTGCCCAGGTGGAAATATCGGGTACAATATCATAATGCTCATAGGCTGACCATTTTCCTGTGCGGCCAAAACCAGTTTGCACTTCGTCTGCAATAAAAAGAATGCCCTTAGCTTTGCAGAGTTTGTACAATCCTTGCACATATTCTTTTGGAGCCACCACAAATCCACCCTCACCTTGCACGAGTTCCATGATGACTGCGGCCACATTGGAAGTGTCCACCATGTTGTGGAGATAATTTTCAAAGGCGCTCAGTTCACGCGTTACAAATTCTTCCATCGTTAGTCCATCATTACGTTTATAGTAATCGGGGAATGGAAAGCGATACACTTCAGGAGCAAAAGGACCGCACCCGATTTTATAACCTGTTTTGGAAGTAAGTGTCATCCCCATCAACGTACGTCCATGAAAACCTCCGGTAAAACAAATCACACCTTGTTTACCAGTTGCTTGCCGTGCTATTTTTATAGCATTTTCGACCGCCTCCGCGCCCGTGCTCGTCAACATAACTTTAGTAGATTTTCCATGCGGAAGTAGCTTGGCCAATTGTTCGCACAATTCAACATATGGCTCATAAATCGCCACAGGAAAACAGGCGTGGACTAATTGTCTCGCTTGTTTTACAATGGCATCCACTACTGGTTTCGGGCAATGGCCTGCATTGAGTACACCAATACCCCCAGCAAAATCGATGTATTCTTTCCCGTCAGCATCTTTTATAAGAGCCCCTTTGCCTGACACAATTGTGGCAGGACTAAACATACCCATGCCCTCTGGAACGATAGCATTTCTGCGGGCTACAAGCTTTTCTGATTTTTTCATTACTCTTTTATGCGTTGTTAGTTATTCGGGATTTCGACTATCTGTAAGATACTGCTCATACAGTTCCTTTACATTATTAAATTCCTGTCGCTTTGCTTTTTTTATGATAAATTATAAACCAATCTAATATGGTTTCTTGTCTGTAGAGTTATTATGCTAAGTTGAGTTCGTACAGGGACATAATGGTATTGCAGTAAACTAATTTAAGTTACAACCTGAAAACTATTCACTGCAATACCTGATTTAATTACTCCTAATATTGCGGGTTTTGTACGATAGCGCCTTTTGTTGCTATGGTTTCACGGAATGGAACCGGGAAGATTGATCTGAAATCATCAATCCCTAACACTGCGTTTATTTTTCCTGTGCGCGCCAGGTCAAACATACGGTGACCTTCGAAGTTCAGCTCTGCTTTGCGTTCATCCAAAATTATATTAAGGAAATCTGCATTTGTAGCAAAATCGGCAATGTCAACTGCTGGTAAGCCACGGTTGGTTCGCACCATATTAAGATCATCTATTCCCGCCTGTGTGAGTCCGTTCGCTTCAGCGCGAATCAAATAAACTTCGGCCATGCGAACGATATAGGCTGGATTATCACGGTTGTCTTCACCGCGGTATTTCTGAGATCTTCCATCCGGTGAAATGCTCGCATCATTATTTACAAAATCAACTAAGACAGCACGCTTATCACCTGGACGGTCAATAAAGAATTGATCCATACCCGACTCCAATAAAAAAAACACTTCTGTTCTCAGCGCATCGCCACGACTATAAGTAAGTGAATTAAAGGAACTTCTGTTCTGCACATTAAAAGACAATTCAAAGAGCGACTCAACACTAAATCTGCCTGAATAGATTGACTCAAAAGAGTTTACGTCTAACATAGTAAAGGCACCGTCATCAATAACATTTGTTGCCGCAGTGATTGCGTTTGCTTTATCGTTCTTGTATAAATAAACACGCGCTAAGAGAGCTTGTACGGCAATTGGGTTAATGAATGCCTGACTACGATCATCCACGCTAATCAATGCAGACGCATCTACAAGGTCTTTAATAATCGCTTTGTATGTATCCGATACATTGCTGCGCTTTACTATGTCGTTCACTTTTTGCACACTGGTAACAACAGGAATTCCAAACGCTGAAGACTGGTTCCAATGCTCACCAAACATTCTCAATAAATCAAAGTGTGCTAACCCACGAATCGCTAACGCCTGGCCTTTTATATGATCCTTTTCGCTTTGTGTAAAATTCACATCCTTGATTTTGGGAATATTCTCAATGATCGCATTGGCTACAGCAATGGTATAATAAACAGAAAGCCAGGTGTTCTCTACAATAAGATTGGATGGTGTTACTTCTAAAAGGTTAATTTCATCCATGGCTACGTTATCAAACCCTCCGTTTACACCAACGTCACTATACAAATCAGCAATCATCGGATAAAATCCTCCATAATAATCACGCGACTGCATGGAATTATAAAGACCTATCAAGGCAGACTCTGCACCTGCCTTGCTGGTGAATACATTATTTTCGGCCACATCGTTTGGCGACATTTGATCGAGCACATTGCACGAGGAAATCAGAAAAGCCAGGAATAGTATTGAATATATTTTTTTCATAATTGTAATCTCGTTTAGAAGCCAAGGTTAAAACCAAAAGTCCAGGTTCTGGGCTGCGGATAGGCACCATAGTCCACACCAGCTGTTTGCATATTGCTGCCTCCGGTTGAACTCACTTCCGGATCGAAGCCGGTGTATTTCGTGAATACATGCAGGTTTTGCACTTGAGCATATATTCTGATATTATCGAACAATTTGGTGTTTTTAGGTTTGAGGTTATATCCTATTGAAACTGTTCTGATTCTAAGGAATGAACCATCTTCTATATACTGTGTAGAATTCTGAACAAAGTTTGGATTGACAAAACTTGCACGCGGCACATCCGTAATATCCCCCGGTTTTTTCCAGCGTTTGTTAACTTCTACAGAGTTGTTGGCATACACCTGATCAACACCACCATCGTTGGCCCAACCCATATTGAGGTAGGTAGCTTTTATCAGATTATAGATACTATTTCCCTTGCTATATTGAAGTGCTACCAGCGCATCAAAATTTCCTACCTTCAAGGTATTATTCCAGCCACCAAAGAAATCAGGAATGGCTTTACCAGCAATTTGTGCGTCATCATTGGTGACTTCACCGGCCGTTACTTCATTACCATTTGCATTTTGGTATAAAGCATCTCCTGTTTGTGGATCAACACCCAGGTATTTTACCGCCCAGAAAGTTCCTACCGGTTGACCTACTTTCAACACGTGAGTTGGTGTGATATCTGAGTATGCGCTTACCAACAATCCATCGTTGGTAATCTGCTTGATTTCGTTTTTAATAAAGGAAATATTAAAACTTGTGCTCCAGCGAATTTTACTTGTTGAAACAGGTATGGCACTCACTGTAAATTCCCAACCTCTGTTTTCAATTTCACCACGGTTACGTGTAATGGTGGCAAAACCCGTTGTGCCTGGAATGATATCGTTGCTCAACAAATTTGTTTTATTCGACTTGAAATAATCAACGGTACCACTTACCCGGCCACCGAGTAATTCCCAGTCGGAACCTATGTTAAAAGATTTGTTGCTTTGCCATGTCAGTGATGGATCGGCTAGGTTGCGTGGTCTTAATCCTGATTGACCAACATAACGTGCCGGTTGCCAGAAGGAAACATTTTGAAAATTACCAATCTCCTGGTCGCCTGTTACACCATAACTGGCTCTGAGTTTTAAGTCGGTGAATGTTCCTCCCTCACCAAAGAAATCTTCCTGAGAAATTCTCCATCCTGCAGAAACTGATGGGAAGAGACCATAACGATCGCTTTTAGAAAAACGTGATGAACCATCCACCCTTACCGTAGCGGCCAACAGATATTTTCCATTGTAATCATAATTAACACGACCGAGGTAAGAGACTAATCCGAAGGAAGTGCCTGTGCCCATGGCCGAAGTGATAACGGCAGCACTGGAAATGTTTTTCAATCCGCTTCCGATAGGAAATCCCTGACCACGACTGGAAGAAAAATTAGAGGAAGTTTCCTGCATGGTAAATCCAGCTATTGCATTGAAATTACTCTGGCCAATCGACTTGTTGAATGTGAAGATGTTTTCGTTTAGCCAGGTTAGCTGTTCAAAATTTGATTTATAAACTTTCCCACTTACTGCTTCTGCATCGGCTGTAATGGGTGAGAAAAACTGATCATCGATTACGTTACTGAAATCCGTGGACCAGCTCGTTCTGAATTTTATGGCATGGCTGAATTTATATTCCGCAAAAACAGATCCTATTAAACGGTTGCTATTGGTATACGCATTGATTTCATTCGCAGAAAGAACCGGATTATCCGAAAGCCAGTTTACCTGGTAGCTTTCAAAGTTTGAATAATTTCCATTGGCATCATATACTGGCATGAGTGGCGAAGCACCAAGTGCGTTGGTGATGATACCTGTATAGGTATTATCATTAAAACTTCTGCGGTTATTGGAGCGGGAAGCACTGAAGTTCACACCAAAAGACAATTTATCGGTTGCCTGATGATCAAGATTCACGCGTGTGCTAAAGCGTTTATATCCTGAATTAATCACGATACCATCCTGATCAAAATACGTTCCTCCTACATAAAACTTTGTCTTATCATTTCCACCCGTAGATGAAAGTTCATAGTTACGAATGGGTGCATTTTTTAATACTTCATCGAGCCACACCGTATTAGTTCCATCCGTAGAATAGTTGAGTGGGTCGGTTAATACAGTCGGGTCGAAATCCACACCAAAGATTGTGTTATCTGCATTATACAATGCGAGGTCGTTGGCTCTGGCTTCTTCTGTTAAATCAACAAATTGTTTCGAATCCAAAAATTGAATTTTCCGTGCTGGCTGTTGCACTCCGGTGTAGTGATTAAAATTAAATTTGGTCTTTCCGGATTTACCACGTTTGGTAGTAATTAAGATAACCCCATTGGCAGCTCTTGCTCCATAAATGGCAGCTGCAGAAGCATCCTTAAGAACCTCTACAGATTCAATATCATTTGGATTGATGTCTGCAATGGAACTGATGTTTTGACCATTACCTACTACGTTGCCTTCGGTATCAAATGAAGTAGCCTGCGAAGAATTGCTTTCGCTTAGCATAGGCACGCCATCGACTACATAAAGTGGGTTGCTCGCGCCACGGACACTTACCAATAACCCTGCGCCTGGTGTACCCGAAGCCGAAGTAATGTTAACCCCAGCCAGTTTACCTTGAAGGTTTCCTGCCAGGTTGGTAGTAGGCTGATCTTTAAAATCCTTATTGCTAATAGAAGCAATGGAACCTGTAATATCTTTTTTCTGCAATGTTCCATAACCAATAACAACCACATCCTCTAGTTGAGTGGCATCTTCCACCATAGAAACATCAATGGTTGTACGGTTGCCTATTCCAACTTCCTGTGTTTGATATCCTACAAATGAAAAAATCAGGATCGCATTTGGGTTGACTTTTACCGTATATGCGCCTGAAGCATCCGTAGAAACACCATTCGTGGTGCCTTTTTCAACAACGCTAACTCCTGGCAAAGGATTGCCATCGGTCGGATCAATTACTTTTCCCGTAACGGTCACTTTGGAATCTTGTGCAAAGGCAGAGACCATTATAACCAGGGAGAAGAATAGTGTGTAAAATTTTCTCATTCAGTTGTGGGTTTAAATATTCGATTGGTATATATCATCGCAATTGTAGAAAAGTCAAATCAGCCCAAAAAACGGTCAAAAGATTATTTTAATTAGATTATAACATTGATGTTCCGCTAGTTAAGTATGACGAATTGGAAAATAATTATTTGACCGTCAAATCTTTGTCAAATTTTGAATATGTTTACATATCCTGATTGCACGTTCACGTCTTCGACTTAAGTATTTCAAACTTGGTATCTCCTAATCATTACATTAATGATCCCTCCAAAAATTAAAGAAGCTATTGAAGCCAACCCCGAACTAAACGATCAGTTACTAGCCAATGGGCTTGGATCAGACTGGAAGAAATTTAATCGTACTGTTTTTGAATTTCTGGCCAGAAGAATTAATCGCAAAGTAACCCAACAGGCTATAGCACAACCTTTGTTGGTGGCAGAAAAACTGATTATTGGAAAAGATCAACTCATCCATCTAATCCCTGAACATCAACTCTTAGGTGAAGAGGAAATTTCTCAATTCCTAAGTAACCAGAAAAGACCATTCAATTGGATCAGCGGTAAAACCTTATACAGTTATTGGAACAAAGGCAAAGCCAAAGAAACAAAACTGAATGTTCTGTTATCCTACCTTAATGTTGAAGCAATGGATTGGGATGAGTGGAAAAATTTATCACCGAATTCTGTTTTGAAAAGCACCATAACAAAAGCATCACGCAAAGGGGGCCAGCAAGATTTAATTAAGAATTATTACCTGGGTAGTTACTATTTATATTATCAGAAATCAGATAATAGCAGAAATCTTATTAAAGCACCTTTTATAATTGGTGTTGACGACCGTAGCAATATTTATGTACAAACTTTAACGGAGGGTCATCCATACCGTAGTAATTTAATTGAACTACGAGACAGTATACTTTACATCCATTGCGAGAATCAGGTTTTTGATGAAAAGGAAAATCACATTTTTAACGTTGGTAATGAAACAAACCCAGAGGTTCTCTTTGGAGTATCTAACACGATCAGTGTAAAAAAGAAAATGGCAATTGGATTACGAAATGTGCTGGTCAAACAAAAAACACCCTTTACGGAGACCACTTTTGTAGAAAAGGAAGTTGCCTTTGATGCAGATCCGAAGAAACTTAAAAACGAAGAGTCGGTTATGCTTAAATATTTCCTGAAGCAATCGGCTAACCAAATTAATACACAGCACTGTTGTCCATTTTCTGTTTTAGAAGATTCAATTACAACTGGATAATGGTATATTTTGATTAGCTTACTTTTAAATTTAAAACCTATGAAAATAATATTTGTATTATTTCTAATGGTAATTTCATTTTCCTTAAGGGCACAAGAAGAGAAAATGGAACCCCTCTCCCCATCTAAAGAAGTTGTTGGTAACTGGAAGGAGCATGAAAGCCCTCTATATATTGTGAATGGCACAAAAAAAGAAGTTGTCCATGAGATTAAAGTGAATCAGAAAAGCATTGAAGAAATTTTAAACCTCTCTTCCAATGATATAGAAAGCATTTCTGTCCTAAAGGGTCAGGAAGCGATAAACAAATATGGAGACGAAGGCAAATTTGGTGTTGTTCTTATCACTACGAAAACAACAAATAAAACGACTCCCCTTTATCTGGTAGATGGTGCAGAAGTAAAAAGCATTGAAGGGTTGGATCCAGATAATATTGAGTCCATTACCGTATGGAAAGACAAAGAACATACCCGTGAATATGGTGATGCCGGCAAGGATGGTGTGATCGTAGTCACCACCAGAAATTTAAAGAAACGTGAATAAGTATACCCTCGCTTCATTCAGCGTTAAACTAAAAAGGAAAAGTCAGGCTCAACACCTGACTTTTCCTTTTTAATTAGATTTCACATGATTATTGTTGAGGCAATGAAGCGGCTGTCTGAACTTCACCTTTAATGGTCAACTGTACAAAACCACTTTCAATATTTGCCGTAACCGTCACGGTCTTGTTAAATGCACCAACGGCTGCGGCATTGTAGGTGGCTTTAATGAAACCACTTCCACCGGGCAATACTTCTTCTTTAGTCCAACTTGGTGTAGTACATCCGCAAGATGCCTGCACGTTGGTGATAATAAGAGGAGTTTTTCCGGTATTGGTAAATTTAAATTCGTGGGTAACTGGCGCTCCCTGCTTTATTTTCCCAAAATCATGTGAGGAAGATTCCCAGGTAAAGGCAGCGAATGCTGATTTTGCCGGAACTTGCTGAGCATACGATGTGCCCACAAGAGCTACTAAAAACGCGATAACAAACAATTTTTTCATTTTATCTATCAATTTAGGGTTAAACTTAATTCGTTCTATTGAACCGTACAAACTTCGTAATCAAAAACCACACCACCTGTTAACGAATACCAAATAAATGTTAAGGACTTGTTAATCCATTAAATACAGCCTTAAATACTACCTAACTTTACAAGGTGAGCAGGCTTACACTTAGAATTGTAATCATTTTAGCGGCCATCAGTATTGCCGGTATTACTACCACTCAAATCTATTGGGTTCGAAAAGCTTTTGATCTTAAAGAAAATCAATTTAATCACGATGTAACAGCTTCCTTGACCAATGTAGCAAACAAAATTATTGAGATAAGCAAAACTCCTTCTGCTGCTAATAACCCGGTAAAGCAGCTTTCTACCAACTATTTTGTGGTATTGGTAAATGGCCCCATTGATAGCAACCTGCTGGAATTTTTATTAGTCACTGAATTTGAAAAGCGCCACATCACAGCCAACTTTGAATATGGAATTTATGATTGCATGGAGAAGTGTATGGCTGGAGGGAATTACCTTTCACCTCAACAAATAAGTAATCGATCTCTCATTGGTGAATTGCCAACATGGACTAATGACGGATATTATTTTGGGATCATATTTTCTGGGGTAGAGGCAAACCTCTTAAGTCAAATGGGAATCTGGGGATTTTCATCGATTGTACTCCTTATCGTCATATTCTTTTTTGTGTACACCTTGCTCGTTATCCTCAAGCAAAGAAGGCTGTCAGAAATTCAGAAGGATTTCATTAACAATATGACCCACGAGTTTAAAACTCCGATATCGACCATTGCAATCTCTACACAAGTGTTAAAAGATCCGGGTATCATACAATTTCCAGAACGCTTGCTTAATTATGCTACGATTATTGAAAACGAAAATCACCGACTAAAACAACAAGTAGAGCGCGTTCTTCAAATGGCTCGTCTTGAGAAAGAGGATATTGGATTAAAAAAAGAAGTGCTCGATTTTCATGATTTGATTCATGAGGCTGTCAATAATAAAACCTTTCAAACGGCTAACGTTTCCATCAAATTAAAACTCGAGGCAACTGCTTCAAACGTCACCGTTGACAAGCTGCATATGGTGAATCTCATTTACAATCTATTGGACAACGCCATTAAATACAATAAAAGGGATCCTGATATTCTCATTTCAACCAGTACAATCAATAAAATGCTTAAAATGAAAATCCGGGATAATGGAATTGGAATTCATCCTGATAATCTAAAAAAAATATTTAATCGATTTTATAGGGTCCCCACAGGTAACCTACATGATGTAAAGGGATTTGGCCTGGGGCTTAGTTATGTAAAACGAATCGTGGAGGCGCATAATGGTAAAATTACTATCAGCAGTGAACCTGAACGAGGTAGCCAATTCATTATTCAATTACCTTTAGCTTCATGAGCGCTAAAATTCTTTTGGTTGAAGATGACCCCAACCTCGGTTTTGTGATTAAAGACAATCTTACTATAAAAGGATTTGACGTTACATTATGCGATAATGGCGCTGATGGATTCAATACTTTTCAGAATGCACCCTTTGATCTTTGCATATTGGATGTGATGATGCCCAAGCAGGATGGCTTTAGTTTGGCGAAATCAATTCGCGAAAAAAATAAGCAAGTGCCTATTTTGTTTGTAACTGCAAAATCCATGCTTGAAGATAAGATTGCCGGATTTGAAAGTGGCGGTGATGATTACATTATCAAGCCTTTCAGTATGGAGGAATTGCTATTGCGCATTGATGTGTTCCTACGTAGAACCAATAAAATCAATGGCCTTGAAGAAATTTATACCATTGGTTCATTTCATTTTAACTTCACAAACCTAACACTTCAACGCGCCAATGAATCTAAAATTCTTACTCATAAAGAAGCAGAAGTATTACGGTTGCTTTGCGAAAACAAGAATCGCATTTTAAAGAGAGAAGAAATCTTAAAATCCATATGGGGAGATGACGATTATTTTTTGGGAAGGTCTATGGATGTATTTATATCCAAACTCAGAAAATATCTGAAGGATGATCCCAAAGTACAAATTGTAAATTATCACGGAGTCGGCTTTCGACTAGAGATAGGCTAATCTAATTGGTTACTAAAAAAGTTTGTCGATCAGTTTATCAACGGTCATTCCTTCGGCCTCGGCTTTGAAATTTCTAACAATTCTATGTCTTAATACGGGTCGTGCTACCGCTTGCACGTCTTCAATATCGGGTGAGTATTTACCGTTTACAATCGCATTGCACTTTGCACCCAACACCAAATATTGAGAAGCACGGGGCCCGGCACCCCACTCCAGATATTCATTGGCCACGGCTGAACCTTGCGGTCCGGGGCGAGTTGCCTGGCTTAACTTCACTGCATACTCTACTACATTATCTGCCACGGGCACCCTTCTTACTAAATGCTGAAAGTATGATATTTCTTCGCCCGTTAAAATTTTTGCAACATCCGGCAACTCGTCAGCGGTGGTGTTCTTAACGATGTCAACTTCTTGTTGATACGAAGGGTAATCCAACAAGATATTAAACATGAATCGATCGAGTTGCGCTTCCGGCAGTGGATACGTTCCTTCCTGTTCAATCGGGTTTTGTGTTGCCAACACAAAAAAAGGACGAGGTAAATCATATCGTATACCAGCAATGGTTACGAAATATTCTTGCATGGACTCCAGTAATGCTGCTTGTGTCTTGGGTGGTGTTCGGTTGATTTCATCTGCTAACACAATATTGGCGAAGATGGGCCCCTTCACAAAATGAAAGTTCCTCTCCTTGTCCATCGTTTCTGCCCCAACGATGTCGGAAGGCATAAGGTCAGGCGTAAATTGTATTCGTTTAAATTGCAAATCCAATGACTTGGATATGGTTTGAACCAATAAAGTTTTTGCAAGACCCGGCACACCCACTAGTAGAGAGTGACCCTGGCAGAAAATTGCAGTTAGTACCAACTTAACCACTTCCTCTTGCCCAACTACCACTTTTGCAATTTCCTTCCTTAGTTTTTCAAAGGATTGCTTGAGTGCATCGGCCGCTTCTACATCATTGGAATACACGTGCGCCATACTTAAATCTTTGTTTGTTAAAAGGTAGGAGTTTCTGTTTACTTGGAAAAAAGAACTACACCAACGGCACTACTCTAAGATTTTACAACCATTAAAGGCTGGATCAAAATTAATGAAAACATCCTGACGCGCCTTTTTAAACCATTTGTCTAGCGCTTTATCCTTTTTCTCGGCAAGTGCCGCGGACTGTATACGGCTCCAGTCATCCTTTAAATTGGCTTGGTGCGGGAGTAATTTCTTTTTAAAATAAAGAATACGCACAGCATCTTTACCATCATCAGTGCGGTATACAAGTGGTTTTGAAATATTCCCAACTTTCATGGTGTCTATATTCAAATAAACAACCGGGTCAATATCCCGCATCGAAATTTTGTTTCCTCCGTCTTCATCCGTAAAAAAACCGCCTCCACCTTTAGTCGCCTGATCATCAGAATATTCCTTTGCTGCTTTTTCAAATTTGATGCTGTCCCTTAAAATCATCGTTCTAAGGCTATCCAGGTATTTCTCTGCATTCGCAATATCTAATGCAGAAGGTACCGCTGAAATTAATATATGACGAGAATTGTATTCATTACCTCTACGGTCGATCAACTGAAGGATATGAAATCCAAAGGGAGATTCAAACGGCTGTGATATCTCACCGATCTTTAATTTAAATGCCATCGCTTCAAACTGTGGCACCATGGCACCACGGCCTACATAACCCATCTCACCCCCATTGTGTTGAGCACTTGGATCTTCGGAGTTTTTCATCGCTAATTCATTAAAATTTTCGCCATTCAAAATTCGTTCGCGTAGTTCGTTAAGCCTTGCTTTAGCTTCTTCCTTTTGAGAGTTGCTCACTTTTGCTACGCGTACAATTTGAGCCACCTCAACATCTGATGAATAGAATGGCAAACTATCTGGTGGGATTTTATTATAAAACCTTCGGATCTCTGCCGGAGTTACGGTTAATTTATCCGTAATGCGCTTGGTCATCGCATTCGAAAGCAACTGTTCTCGAATCTGATCTCTCAATTCCAGTTTTATCTGTTCCAATGATTTTCCGTAGGCACGTTCCAACTGCTCAGGGGAATTACCAGAACTTTGCAGAATCATTTGCATCCGCTGATCTGTATTTGCATCTACTTCAATATCGGTTACAATCACTGAGTCGATCTCTGCTTTGGCCACCATTAATTTATTCAGAATTAGCCTGTTGAAAAGTTCACAACGCGCATCCTCCGAAGCGGGGTTTCCCTCCGCCAGATACGACTGATAGGCCATCTCCAATTCCGACTTTAGTACAATATAGTTATCAACCTTCCCTATAATCTTATCCACTACAAAACCCGTATCCTGTGCCCAGGTGACACCAGAAAAGAGGCTAAGAGCTATAAACAAGCTAGTTGCTAAAAACCTCAAAATCTTTACGTTTTGCAGCATTTTCATATACATCATCTTCCAATTTTCTCGCAAGTTCAACTTTTCTTTTATTTAAAATAATGTTTTTAATGTCTTGTTTTACGAATTCAAGCGGTGACACGTTGTCTGAAATTTTATATGCATCAATTTTAAGGAAATACATGAAATCATTATCGGTGGTTTCGTAATAATTATAACTTCTCAGAAATTGAACTTTATTGGGTATTTCCGACAAAGGAGAATTAACCACCAGCTTATCAAATTCAATCCAGGAAGAATCTCCCAAATGATAAGCAGCTGAAAAACTAATGCAATATGACCTTAGATCATTTTGATCAGTTCCTTTCTTTGATAACATCAGTTCCTTAATCTGTTTGGTTCGTGGAGCATTTTTGGGCACTTTAATGTATGTGCCTAGAATAATATTTTGTTTTAATATAAAATTATCATGTCGCTCTTTATAGTATGCTTCAATCTCCTGATCGGAAACACTATCATTCAAGTTTTGTTTGATGTAATAATTCTGATATTCATAGCCAATCAAACTGTACCGATAATCTAACACCTTTCGCTCTACTTCAAATTCATTGATGTCTATATTTTTCATTGCTTCGTTAATCACCAACTGTTTACGAATCCAGCTATTCACATAGGCCGTAACACGGGCTACACTATCTTCCGCAATAACACCTGAAGGAGCTATTCCTATTAATTCATCCTGAAATAAATACGAGTTGCCTACACGTGCAACGGGTTTGCGTGTTGGTTCGCCTGTTACAGCCTCCTTCTTGATTTTGATAAAATCACAGGACACTAGCAGCATGATCATGGCCAAAAACAGAAATGACGAAATCCCTCTCCTCAACAAAACAAATGATGAGTTATTCATGGTTACAACTATTTTAAAACCTTGATCAATCAATGGATTAATTCTTTTTGGTCAATTCAGCTAACACAAATTTCTTCCCTTTATTATTCATTTTCACCTGGAATTTTTTTCTCAATTCAGCTAGCCATTGTTTTTCGAGGTAATCCTGATAATCTGAAATCACATTGGAACGTGCCTCTTCAAAACTTTTCATCCCGGGTGGCACCAGGCGCGTAACTTCCACGAGATAAAATTGCCCATCCACTTCAACCTCATGCAACCCAGAGGACCAACTGATCCGGTCAATCACCTTACTGTCTTTTCTTTCATATAACCTGGATGGCTGAATGGATTTGAATTTTTTTAAATCTTCATTATTGAGTGAATCGCCTTTTTTTACTTTGGCCATTACTCCTTCAATAATGGATTTCTCTGATGCGTTGAAAATACGTGCTTCAAGACGGTCACCGGCCTGGTATTGGGACATCTTTTCATTGTAATACTTTCTCTGGCCTGCTGTATCTACAGAAGCCTTAATCCATACCTCCTTTTCCATGATGTCAAAAAGCAAAATACCTTCACGGTATTCAGTGAGTAGATTTTTAAATTCAGGATGCTCTCGTTGAAGTATATTTTCCTCAGCGTCCAATATTTTGTCTTCCGCAAAACCATCATAAAGTTGCTTCATATATGCTGATGGCGCAACACCTACCGATGTTTGATTTGCCTGAATGTATTGAATGAACTCATTAACCGAAATTGGTTTGCTTTGTATCGAGAATAACTTCTGTGACTTCAGTTCTTCTTTTCCGATGAAACGCCATTTACCTTTTATTAAACTAGAGTCTGCCTGATCGAGAACTTTATCCTTTACTGTATTATCTTCGGCAAATCCATATTCTTTTTTACGCTTTTCACTTAACACTAGCTTTGAAATTTGCAATCGCTCATCACGACTTAACTTGCGCTTCAGTGCTGGTTCCATTTCAGAAAATGGCAACAATGGAATTTTTTTCTCCAATCGAATGATATGCCATCCTATATTGGACTGAAATGGATCTGATATTTCCCCCGATTGCTTCATAGCAAAAGCGGTTGCCTCAAACTCAGGCACCGAGGCAAGTGCGCCTGTTCCGAAAGCACGTAGTCTTCCTCCATTATCTTTCGTGGCTGCGTCCTCTGAATATTCTTTACACACTTCATCCCAGTTTCGCCCTGCCTTAAGTTGATCGTATATTTCAAATATTTTTCCTTTCGCCTTACTGTCATTGGGTGAAGATGACCGCAACAGTATATGAGATACTTCTACTTCGCCACGAGCTGGCTGTCGATCATATACTTTGATAATATGATACCCAAACTGAGTTCTTACTATGGGAGATATTTCTTCAATTTTTGCATGATAGGCAGCGTTTTCAAATGGATACACCATTTGCATAGCAGTGAAGTAGCCAAGGTTACCAAAATTATATTTAGCAGAAGGATCTTCCGAAACCTCACCGGCTACCTTTTCAAAACTTTCTCCGTGCAATACCCGATTGCGGGCTTGCGATATTTTTTCATAAGCAGCAAGTGTATCAGCCGGGGATGCATCCGGTTTTAAGGTAATTAAAATATGAGATGCTTTTACTTCTTCTGTCAGCCTCTGATAGGTGTCTTTGGTAAGTTTATCCAACGCGTCTGGCTCGGCCCGATAGGGTCGTTTTAATTCTTCGCGATAGGTTTTAAATTCCTTATTAAACTTCTGTGTGGTGTCCAATCCACGAGACTGAGCTTCGGCTATTTTCAATTTAAAATTGACCAGCAAATCAAGATATTCGTTTACGTTTTGCTCAGTTGAAGCTTCCTTTTTATTGAATGAGTTCTTGCGATAAAGATGTAAAAATTCATCTGTAGAAACTTCGTTGTTGCCAACTGTAAACAGGGTTAAATTCTTTTTTTTGGTGCTTTCCTGTGCTGAGGTTGCAAACGCTAAAAAAATAATGAAAACAGAAACTATTATCCGCATAATTCAGACTTACAATTACTTAATGGGTTGCAAAATTAAGATTTTTACTTTGTGGAACTAAATAATGCTGCCTCCAAAAGGAAGCTTCGAATTAGTTACATTTTAATTTCCTTGGTAAGACGACAAACATTTTTATCATCTCTGCGCTCATACTCAACATTATCCATTATCGCTTTCACCAACCGAATACCAAGTCCACCTTTCCTTTTTTCTTGAATGAGGTTATCTAGTTCTGGCTCATGAAATTCATTAATATTAAAGACCGAACCATCATCAATAATTTCAAAAATTAACTTGCCCCTTGATGGAACATCGATATGCAATTCAAGAAGGTGATCAGGGTTACAATGATGAGCATGAATCATCAGGTTTGAACACATCTCGTCCAAAGCAAGCACAATGGCACTCAAATCAACCTCAGGAACATTTTCGTGTTTGAGCGAATGACGCACAAACTCCCGGATGCCCTTAAGGTTGTTTAAACTACAGCCTATGTTAAACTGATAACTCATTTGCCAGTGACTTAGCTTCTTCTTTGCTATGTTTTATATTCAGTAGATCGGCCAATCCCAATATGCTGAAGGTGTTGGATACTTTCTCTTTCATTCCAAACAATACCAAGGGTATGTTTTTATCTTTTAACTCTTCAATGTATGACATGAAAACCCCTAAGCCGGCTGACGATATATATTCCAAAGACGTACAATCAACCAGAATTTTTCGGAATCCTTCGCCAACACTTTTGGCTATTGCCAAATCAAGCTCGATAGAAGAACTTGCATCAATCTCCCCAATCACGGTTATTATGTCTGCTCCTTCTTCCTGAATTCGTTTAATATGAACCATGGATATTTAAGTTAAACGGTTTATTTATTTTTATGTTCGGACACCCTTATCTAAACTTTATTGTCATGGACGTATAGTCATCATTAATCTCCTTTGTGCCAGTAAACTCATATAGTTTTTGGGTGATATGTTTCTCTATTTCAGGAGCACTCTGATTTACCACTTCGCGAAGAGCTTCCGCCAATCGGTCGTATCCAAATTCGTCTCCTCGTTGATTCTTCGCTTCGGTAATACCATCGGTATACAAGACCATCACATCGCCCTGCGAATAGTAGATCTCACGGGTTTCCACCAACCTGCTATAATCGTTCGTTCGCACCATTCCCAATGCTGTTCCTTTATCCTTCAGATATTCTGTCGTTAAGTCTGTAGCCTTGTGATATAAAACCGGGCAATGACCTGCCCGTGAGTAGCGAATCAATTTTAAACTCGTATTAATTACAAAGAAGGACGCTGAAATAAAAGAGCCACGCCCAAGGCAGAAAACCAACGCACGGTTTGCGCGCTCCATAAATTGCTTTGGATCTAATTCTTGTTGAGCGAGACTGTGAAAAATTCCTTTCATCTGCGACATGTGAAACGCTGCGGTGGTTCCCTTACCTGAAACGTCAGCGATGATCAGCGCAATCTCATGGTCATTGATGCGAAGGGTGTCATAATAATCGCCACCCACTTCATCAGCAGATTCAGCAAACGAGGAGATATCAAAATCAGAGTCGCTTTCAAGTTTGTTGGGAAGCAAACTTTTCTGAACAGCTTTGGCAATCTTGAGCTCTTCTTTATAACGCTCATTCTGGAAAGCCTCCTCCATAAGGCGAAAGTTTTCAATCGAGATGCCCGCTTGATTGGCAAAGGCAGAAATAATACGCGTCATCTCCTTATTGAACCCATCGGGTAATTCTTTCAGCAGGGCTAAGGTTCCAATCGTTTGGTTCTTTACTATGATCGGGAAGGCAAGAAGTGAACGGAATCTTGAACCTTTTAATGATGAAAGGTGCCGTGAAAGATTGCGGGTGCGATCACTGCTCTGCTCCAATGCTCCTTTTACATTATGCGATTTTAAATGATCGCGTATATCTTTTGATTCACGCTCCGTGATTTTAAAAGTGTACAATTTTTGACCATTGCTGGCACTTTCCATTTCGAGCCATGCGGCATCAGCAAACACCGAACTTACCGAGCTTTCGAGAAGAATATTATAGACACTTTCTTCATTTTGTTCTGTTTGAATAGACTGGCTGATACGCTGGAAGTTAATAACCTCTTCCAGTTTTTGTTCAAATACTGATGATGTCGGAAGATTGAATAAAATAACTAAAAATGAGAATATGCTATATACCAGTACAAAACTCAGCAAGGCCATGTTGAATACGTGACTATTGAAATCAAAAAACGAAGGTGATTGGCTGCTGATCAATTCCGAGAGTCTGATTACCGTGTAAACAAAGTAGCCAAAATAGAAAAATGAGAGAAGCAAAAGTAAAAGACAGGTCCACTTCTGTTTAAAGTTCAAATAGGCTACCCACCTCATATTCGCAGATAAAACCAACACCAACAAGCCTATCACCACTAGCATAAGTGTGGATAGGGTTTCGGTCAAACTGAATTGAACACTGTCGTAGATAAGAATGAAAAACAAAACAAATTCAAAAACTGTCCAGGTGCGAATCAGCCATTTTGATTTTTGATAAAGAATTAATCGCTTCCAGGCCGTGTACGCAGCAAGTAAGAAGCTGAGAAATAAAGCCAGGTTAATCTGGTAGATGAAATCCGTAAATAGAATGTTAGAAACCAGCACGGTCGTACCTAACAATGTTTCTACTAATCTCAATACCAACGATGCAACGGTAGCAATTAAGCCCGTGGCAAACACCTTCCACAGCAGGTCTGGAAAATTCAGGGTTTCATCTCGCTCTATTTTGTATTTGTAGTAATAGAAAAGGCAAACAACAAAAAGATCGAGCATGAGCCTCGGCAGCCACAAAGGAACACCAGAAGGCAACCCTTTCAAATCGCTATATAAAATAGTAAGATCTGAAAATAGTAGTATCAACCAGGCGATAACGGAGCCTAGAAAAGTAAAACGTATAATGGCTTTCCCTTTGAACAAAGTCGACTGTTAATTTAAACCCTCTATAACCAAAATTGCTTTACACAATTATAGTTAATACACAACAAACCACAGCAAGGTGGTCTGGGAGCTTTATTTGCGACTATAATTTGGTGCTTCGCGCATAATGGTTACATCATGCGGATGGCTTTCATGAACTCCGGCAGCCGTTATTTTAACGAACTTTGCGGATTTTAATTTTTCAATGTTTTTAGCTCCACAGTATCCCATACCAGCCTTTAAACCACCCACTAACTGATATAAAACTTCAGCCACTGATCCTTTGAAAGCTACTCGACCCGAGATTCCTTCAGGTACTAATTTCTTGATATCATCTTCCGCATCCTGAAAATACCTATCCTTCGATCCATCGTCCATGGCTTCGAGTGAGCCCATGCCGCGATACGATTTGAATTTTCTTCCTTCATAAATGATCATTTCGCCTGGAGCCTCCTCAGTGCCGGCCAGTAAAGAACCGATCATCACGGTGTCGGCACCCGCAGCCAATGCTTTCACGATGTCACCAGAAAAACGAATTCCTCCATCGGCAATAACTTTAACATCCGATCCTTTCAATGCTTTTGCCGATTCATAAACTGCCGATAACTGAGGTAGTCCTATGCCGGCAACAATGCGAGTGGTACAAATGCTTCCTGGTCCTACGCCTACTTTTACGGTGTCGGCTCCCGCCTGCGCCAATGCCTTTGCTGCTTCTCCGGTGGCTATATTGCCAACAATTAACTGAAGGTCCGGATACTTCTTTTTAACTCGCTTGGTAGCATCAATGACGCCTTTTGAATGACCATGTGCAGTATCAATACTAATTACATCTACACCAGAATTTCTTAGGGCTTCAATTCTTTCCAAAACATCGGCCGTCACACCTACTGCAGCCCCTACGCGTAAACGTCCGTATTCATCCTGACAAGCACTGGGTTTATTCTTCTTTTTCAGAATGTCTTTATAAGTAACTAATCCAGTAAGCTTTCCTTTCTTATTAACAATAGGTAACTTCTCGATCTTATATTTTTGCAGCAGCACTTCTGCCTTCTCCAAGGTAATTCCCTCAGGAGCCGTGATCAGATTTACTTTTGTCATGATCTGCTCGATAGGCATAGACATATCTTTTTGAAAACGAAGGTCACGATTCGTAATAATGCCGAGCAATTTGCCATTTTCATCTATAATCGGAATACCACCGATTTTAAATTCCCGCATAATTTTCTCTGCATCCCGCACCACCGAATTTATCGGTAGAGTCACCGGGTCCAGAATCATTCCGCTTTGTGAGCGCTTCACCCTGCGCACCTGCTCGGCCTGTTGCAGAATGGTCATATTCTTATGAATAAAGCCAAGACCGCCCTCCAGGGCCATACCAATTGCTAAGTCCGCTTCTGTTACGGTATCCATAGCCGCGGAAATAAGGGGAATATTGAGTTTGATTTTTTTTGTTAGAGAACTTATGGTGCTGGTATCGCGAGGTAAGACATCGCTATAAGCGGGAACAAGAAGCACATCATCATAGGTAAGTGCTTCAAATAAAAACTTGGAAGGATCGTGAGCCATGGCAAATAAGTATTAGGATTCATTATTTGCCGGGCAAAGTTAATCTAATTGTTGTAGTAACCAATGAAAGGTCAATAAGGATTATGATGCACCCAGGCAGTGAATTTAACAAATGCTTCATTTTACGGTAAAGCCTTATAAATTTGTCGTATGAATAAGTTTTATATCCTGATTTTTTTCCTTGCTGCACCTGTCCTCATGTCTTTAGGACAAAGCCAAACGGGCAAAGCGTCATTTTATGCCGATAAATTTGAAGGCCACCCCACCGCCAGTGGTGAGAAGTATAAACACAACAAACTCACTGCAGCCCACAAAACATTGCCCTTTGGAACTATGGTTCGCGTAACTAATCTGGCAAACAATAGTACAGTTGATGTAGAAATTAACGACCGGGGCCCATATGTAGATGGAAGAATCATTGACCTTTCCCGATCCGCTGCTGAAAAACTTGGATTTATTAACCTTGGAATAGCAGATGTTAAACTGGAGGTGCTTGATGCTGGTGATGGTAAAGCAAAATCACAGCCGATAACTATTGATAACGTTTCTGTAGACGAAAATGAGTACTACGATTTCGAAATTTCAACCTTTAAACCGAAGGGTTTTGGGGTTCAAATCGGTACTTATCAGGAATTGGTAAACCTCTTACGTCTATCAGAAAACCTTAAAGGCTCTTATAAAAAGAAAATAACCGTTCAGGTAAAGATTTTGAATGGCGTAAAATTTTATAGTCTCATCATCGGACCGTTTTCTACTCGTCCAAAAGCCGAAAGTTTTCACAACGATGTGAAAAAAAAGTATTCAGGCTCATTTATTGTTGATTTTAATAAACTCTAAATCGGGGTTGACCTTTCAAGCAAAGAATTCTGCTCATGCATTAATTTTATCTTATTAATCAGGCGACTAAGTTTAATTAGTCATTTGTTGATCGGAATAAATCGGTCAGCATAAAATCCAAGGATTTTATTCTTTCTCCCGCCCTACTTAAAATTAAATTTTATATTAAAAAGCTTGATTTCAGCTTAAAAACCAATGGTTTAAGAAAATAATCCACTTTTCTTACCATATAATGTAACAAATTTGCATTACTATCAGTTATGATAGCATTACTATTATTTCTTTTGTTATGCCGACACTTCTTTTTAAGCTAAATGAGCACCTTTACTTACGTGATCCCCAGCATACACTTTTGGGGCAAAATATTATTCGTGTGAGCACTGATATGATTGATCGCCTTGGATTTGAACAGTTCACCTTTAAAAAACTGGCAGAAGAAATCAATTCAACAGAAGCTTCTATCTATCGATACTTTGAAAACAAACATCGCCTCCTACTCTATCTTATTGCATGGTATTGGAGTTGGATGGAGTATCGCATCGATTTATTCACCAGTGGCATTACTTCCCCAAAAGAAAAGCTTCAAGCGTGCTTGAAAATAATCGCGGAAGAAAAAAAATACGATCCTACTTTTGAATTTATCAATGAAGAAGCCCTTTACCGGATAGTCGTTGCCGAACTTGACAAAACATTTCTAACCAAATGGGTGGATAGTGATAATAAAGAGGGGCTCTTTGGAGGGTTTAAATCGCTATGTAAAAAATTAGCAGGTTGGGTGATAGAGGTGAATCCTAACTACCCTCATCCCAATTCGTTAATAAGTACACTTTTATTAACGGCCAAGCAACAAGTCTTCTTTGCCGAACACTTGCCCTCGCTTACTAATATCAATAAAAACAAAAACTCACAAATTGAATTAGAGTTTTTCTTAGAAAACATCTTGTTCAAATCCATTCTATAAAAACGCTACTCATGCTTAATAACGATCAAATCGTACGATGTCTTCGCGATGTTGCTTTTTTAATGAAGCATGAATTCTCAACAGATGACATTCATCATGTAGAGTCAAATCAGCGCACCTATTCTGAAAATGACCTTATCGAATTCAAGCGCGATCTGGTGGAGGCGGGTAATAAGATACGGGTATTGTTTATGGAGTATCATCTGGATGAATCTTCCTTCCAGGATTTTTTCTCAAACCAAAAAACACCTGTGCTAGCATTTATCCGGGACGATGGAATCAGGCCCGTACTATTATCCAGTAAAAAGAAAAGAATCTCAGTAACAAAATTTAGTATTGATACGACTACAACGGATCAAGTTTCCTCCTTATCGGCTATACCCTTTCTTAAAAACAATATAGGTGAGATAGAGTTCTTTGCCGTGTTTGCCTATGAAAGCCCTGTTAGTTTGGAAGGTCACGAGGGTGAAAATCCCAGTCCTATAAAAAGATTATTAAAGTTATTAGGCACAGAAAGAAAAGAAATTTTTTATATACTATTTTATGCAATCATAATTGGATTGATTGGACTAGTTGTGCCGTTAGGTATTCAAACAACCGTGGAACTTATTTCCGGTGGTGTTTTTTTTAGCTCTGTATATATACTCATCTCGTTAGTAATTATAGGCGTTCTTCTAAGTGGCGCTTTGCAAATTGTTCAAATCAGTCTCGTTGAGTTTTTACAACGGAGGATTTTCACTAAAGCATCATTAGAATTTGCCTTTCGCATACCACGCATACGGGTAGAATCTATTCAAAAGAATTATGCGCCCGAATTAGTGAATCGGTTTTTTGATGTTATGACAATCCAAAAAGGATTACCAAAACTTCTCATCGATTTATCCTCAGCCACAATTCAAATATTTTTTGGGCTACTCCTCATCTCCTTGTATCATCCATTCTTTGTCTTCTTTGGTATTTTCCTGGTCGGAGTGTTGTTCCTGATATTCTACACAACCGGACCGCGTGGATTAAAATCCTCTATCGATGAATCAAAATATAAATATAAAGTAGCTCATTGGCTGGAAGAATTAGCGCGCGCCATTCACTCGTTTAAATTGGCCGGCAGCACAGATTTACCCATTCGAAAGACAGACTATAATGTAAATAACTACCTGAAAAACAGGAAAATACACTTCCGTGTATTACTTACCCAGTTCTCGTTTATTGTGTTGTTCAAAGCTATGATCACTGGTGGGTTGTTGATCATGGGCACTCTGCTAGTGGTAGACCGACAAATTACCTTAGGCCAATTCGTTGCTTCTGAAATCGTAATTATTTTAATTCTTAATGCGGTTGAGAAGATTATCATGTATATGGATGTCGTGTATGACTTGCTCACTGCAGTAGACAAAGTGGCACACGTTACAGATTTACCTATCGAGCGCGTTGGTGGTTTTGATTTTCCCGCAACCAGCAAAACAGGCTTTAGTGTGCGAACTAAAGATCTGAAATATAAATATGCTTCCTCTGGATATTATGCCCTGAAAGGGATCGACCTCGATATAAAGGCAGGTGAAGTCATTTGTATTACAGGACAAGGTAACTCAGGAAAAACCACACTGATGAATGTTTTAACAGGCATGTTTACCGATTACGAAGGAGTAGCAACCATCAACGAATATTCACTTCGTGATCTGGATCTTACGCACTTGCGTGATCAAGTAGCAAAAAATATTTCTCAGGAAGATTTGTTCGATGGCACTATTCTGGAAAACATTACTCTTGGGAAAACCGCCACTACCGTTCATGATGCTATTGAGGCATTGAACCTGGTGGGGATTAGCGATACGATCAATGCACTACCCAAAGGACTAGAAACACCGCTCATCAGTGGAGGAAAAGGCTTATCGAAAACGATGATTCACAAACTTATCCTGGCTCGCTGCCTGGCCAAGAAACCAAAATTAATTGTGCTCAATGATTTCTTCACTACCCTTTCCAAGTCAGACAAAATGGAATTGCTTGCCTGCGTAACAAAATCGCAGCGACCTGCTACGGTGATTGTGGTTTCAAAAGACCCAATGATCATGAGCGCCTGTGATCGAATAATCATGATGCAAGACGGACAGATACGAATAGAAGGAACGATGGAAGAACTTACGAAATCTCAATTGTTCAACGACCTCATTTACTAATAACCATGCTTAAGATTTCATCCAATTCAGTAGAAAAAATGATGCCGCAAGACAGGCTGTACTCCTTGCGTTCGTTGGATACACCCATGGCTGGTAAAATTTTGGCGCGTTGGCTAATTGGGTTGGGAGTTTTATTTTTTATTGTACTGTTCTTACCCTGGCAGCAAAACATTCGAGGGAAAGGAAAAGTAACTGCCTTGTCCCCTGGCAACCGCCCACAAACTATTGAGACAGTGATTGCCGGTAGAATTCAAAACTGGAAAGTACAGGAAGGTCAATTCATATCAAAAGGTGATACGATTGCCATCATCAGTGAAGTGAAAGAGAAATATTTCGATCCGCAAATGTTGGCGCGCTTACGTGAAGTGATCCGGTCAAAAGAAAATAGTTTGCAATCAAAAGATTTGAAAGCACAGGCGTTGAAAAGACAAATCAATGCGCTACAAAATGGAATGCAAAACAAGTTAGAACAAACCAAAGCAAAACTGGAAGCTGAACGGGTTCGATTTGAGAATGCAAAAAATCAATATGAGCGCAACAAAAAACTTTTCGAGGCAGGAAACATTCCGCTCACCAAATTTCAAGACATCGAGTATAAATATCAAGGTGCTGAAGCTGACTTTGTGAATGCTGAAATTGAAATTGATCGAGCACAAGCAGAATATCTCGACAAAATCAACAAAGCTGAATCGGATTTAAATAACACACTGGCTGAGCAATTCGAAACACAGGCTGATATTGCCAAGCTGCATAACGAACTCACTAACATGGAAATTCGCAGCCAACAATATTTTATTCTTGCACCACAAAATGGCATCGTAATAAAAGCGACACAAGCTGGCATTGGAGAAACCATTAAAGAAGGAGATCCGGTATGCACCATTATGCCTCAATCAGATGATGTAGCGGTAGAGATGTATGTGAAAGCTATGGATGTGCCCTTGATCAGCAAAGGTCGTAATGTGCGTATTGAATTTGATGGATTCCCCGCATTGCAATTCAGCGGCTGGCCCAGTGTGTCAGTCGGATCATTTGGCGGAACCGTTGAAGTGATTGACTTTGTTAATTCAAAGCCCGGTGAGTTTCGAATTTTAGTTATACCAGACAAAAGTGATGAAAAGTGGCCGAAGCAAATACGGAATGGCTCCGGTACGCAAGGCTGGGTAATGCTCGATAGCGTACCGGTATGGTATGAAATCTGGAGACAACTAAACGGGTTTCCTCCAAGCTTGTATGAAGAGCCTGTCGATGAGTCCGCTAAAAAAGATAGGAGTGAAAAAACATCCAAAAAAATTCAATAATAAAGAGAATGAAAAAGCTGGTTGTTATTCTCTTGCTAAGTATCCCTGCTTTCAAATTGCATGCTCAAAAAGCATTTGATTCGCTCTTTATCTTGCCCGATACGATTACTGTATTCAGCCTCGAGCATTTATATGCTGCCATGTTAGAAAATCATCCGATCGTGAAGCAGACAAATTTATTGCCCGACATGGCTAAGCAGGAAGTGCGCCTTGCCCGTGGCGCATTTGATCCCAAACTGGAAACAAGGATAAACATGAAAGAGTATGATGACAAGACATACTACCATAAATGGGTGGCTTCATTTACAGTACCCACGTGGTTTCCAATCGACCCCAAAATTGGCATTGAAAGCAATAGAGGTGCCTTTCTTGATTCAGAAAGTTCGTTGCCCAATGCCGACAACAACAAGCAACTTTTTACGGGGGTCTCATTACCCATTGGTCGCGGGTTATTTACCGATGACCGCAGAGCCGCTATTCAACAAGCAAAGCTTTTCACAAAAATGGCTGAAGCTGAGCAACTCAAACTGATTAATAAAATTTTATTGGAAGCCGCCAAAGACTACTGGCATTGGTATTTTTCATTTTATAACTATCGCCTGCTCGATCGTAATTCAATGATCGCTGAAGAAATTTTCAGACGTGTAAAATTAAACGCACAATATGGTGAAGCCAGTGTCATTGATACTGTACAAGCAAAAATCATTTTACAGCAACGCCTGGTGGAGAGACAAGAGGCCTATCTTGATTTTATCAACTCCGGCATAAGGATTTCTAACTATCTGTGGGATGAACAAGATAACCCGCTACAACTCTCTAAAAATGTAGTGCCTGTGTTGGTTCAAAGCGATGGCGAAATTCTTTCCACTGCCACCTTGGAAACCCTAACTTTTCAGGCAAAACAAAATCATCCAGACTTATTAAAACTATCAGTGAAATTGAGCCAGCTGGAGGTAGATCGGAAACTGGCAGCCGAATATCTAAAGCCAAAACTTGACCTGAATTATAATTTTCTTAATCAGCCACTCAATCCGGGTGGAGAGTTTCAATCATTTACTTTTATAAACAACTACAAATTTGGTCTCGACTTTGCAATGCCCATCCTGATCAGAAAAGAAAGGGCAAAGCTGGCACAAACCAAAATTAAAATTCAAGGCACTGAGTATGAACGCAGACAAACAGAGCGTGAAATCATAAACCAGATAAACGCTACGTTTAATCAGCTTGTCAATACCAATCGTATTTTAAGTCAGCAGTCTTCCGTGGCTGATAACTATGATCGACTATTAACTGCCGAAATCCTTAATCTGGAGAATGGAGAGAGTGATCTATTCAAAATCAATATCCAACAGGAAAAACTGATTCAATCACAATCCAAATTATTGAAATTAAAAGCAGAATACGAAAAAATGAAAGCAACCATGTATTGGGCAGCGGGTGTAAGAAATCTCAACTTCCAGCAGGATTAATCACCATTCAAAACGTTTCAGTGTTCTTCTATGGATGAATTTAAGTTCCCTATTTGTTAAATAGTTAATTTGCTGAAAAAGCAAATCATGTTTGTAACCAAACAAACTACTACTACCATAAAGAAAGTATGTGTCACTGGTCCTGAGTGCACCGGCAAATCAGACCTATCGCAATACTTGGCAGAATATTATAAAACAAGTTGGGTTCAGGAATATGCGCGCGCTTACCTGGATAAACTAAACCAATCCTATCAACAAGTTGATCTTACAGAAATTGCGCATGGTCAACTACGCATGGAAGACGAATGGATGAATGAGTGCAATCGTGTGATGATTTGCGATACCAACTTACTCACCATCAAAATATGGAGTGAATTCAAGTATGGAAATTGTGATCCGGATATAATTAACAAAATGAAATCCCGTACGTATGATCTTTACCTTCTTTGTAACATTGATTTACCCTGGGAAGAAGATCCGCAGCGTGAACATCCGGATAAAAGAGCAGAATTGTGGTCAATCTATAAAAATGAAATAATAAAAACCGGTGTTCCTTTTGTTGAGATTCGTGGAGACCGCTCAACCAGAACAGCTATAGCGACAGAAGCAATCAACACGCTTCTACAGTAACTTTCCTCTCTGATGAATGAGCTAAAACCAAATCCCTACGCAGCCTTGCTGGTTCGCGACTTTCGATTATTCATTCTTTCGCGACTATTTATAACGTTGGCCATCCAAATACAAGGCGTGGTAGTTGGTTGGCAGATTTATGAAATCACTAAAGACCCTCTCTCACTTGGATTAATTGGTCTAGCGGAAGCAATACCTGCTATTACGGTTTCATTGTATGCAGGACACCTGGCTGATATTGTTGAGCGAAAAAAAATCATTCTCTTCTGTGTATTCATTCTAGTCATTTGCTCTGCATCACTCTTTTACTTTACAACTGATTTAGGCGCCTTTGTGTTGAGCAATGGCACCCTTCCTATTTATTCAATTATTTTCGCAACGGGCCTTGCGCGCGGCTTTCTATCCCCTGCCAATTTCTCATTCATGCCCCAATTAGTAGATCGGTCACTTTATCAAAATGCAATAACGTGGAACAGCACTACATGGGAAACCGCAGCCGTAGGGGGACCCATGATTGGCGGATTGATATACGGTTTTTTTGGCATCACCGCTGCTTACGCTGCTGATGTTGTTCTTGTCATTTCAGCTATGGTCTGCTACTCTATTATACCTAACCGACCACTGCCTCCCATAAGCGAAGAACAAGGCATCTATGAAAAGATTAAAGCGGGAATAAAATTCGTTTTCAAAAACCAAATTATTCTCAGCGCCATCAGTCTCGATTTATTTGCTGTTCTTTTTGGTGGTGCCGTGGCGCTACTCCCCATCTTTGCAGATGAAATACTTCATGTTGGCGCTGTGGGCTTAGGCTTTTTACGGTCTGCCCCTGCTATAGGAGCTTTGATCATAGCGGTGTATATGACGCACCATCCGATCCAAAAACATGTAGGCAAAAT
>CAYGGY010000041.1:0-43809 GCA_964349405.1 uncultured Ohtaekwangia sp.
CTCAAGGACTCCTGAATTTTTCATCTTGGTCAGATGATGAGTAAGTAGGGTTGGATCTATTTTTACTTTTGCAAGAATATCTCCAACGGTTTTGGATTGCCCGTCTTCCAATATATTTACTATTTCCAGCCGGGTTGGGTGGGCTAAACTATGTAAGATGGTTGCCGCTGTGTTTAACTTCTCGAGGTTAATTTTTGGAGCTTGTATTTTTCCCATGATATGAGTTCAATTTAATTCTTTTAAAAAAATAAAATCGAACATCGGGAATGGATGAATAGGCCATGACATAGACTACGAATTTTAGGTTATTAATGTATTGTTAGTTCAATGTTCTTTCATAATAAAATTGATGTTTTGTATTTTGGGTATATTAAATTAAGTATAGAACCATTATGCACAAGCAGTTATTTCGGTGAAATACCAAATAAGTCGATCAAGGACAATAAAATTAAATTATTTCAATACATCGTTAGGTATAGGATCCTGTGTAAGAATTGATATTGTGATGAATGAACTAATGGTGTCATTGATTCTGGGTATTGAATTCGGAAGGATAAACTAATAGGAAGTACCTAAAAATGAAAAAGTTGAAAGTTTAATTAAAACTTTCAACTTTCAGTTCTATGCTTTTAGCTTTTAAACTCTTTCAAGAGGATTCAACGCTTCAACGTGTTGTCAGGTCTTACGACCTCAACAAAACTAAAGCTGAAATCAGGCTCTGCCTTTTGCATTCAGTTCTTCATAAGCTTTGATCAATCGGCTCTTCATAGAAACTTCGGTTTCGCGCAGCCATACGCGGGGATCATAATACTTTTTATTAGGAGCATCAGCACCTTGCGGGTTACCCAATTGACTCTGAAGAAATTCTTGATTCTTTTGATAGTATTTTAAGATACCTTCCCAGCATGCCCACTGGGTATCGGTATCGATGTTCATCTTCACCACACCATAAGAAATGGCTTCCTGAATTTCTGAAGCAGCCGAGCCAGATCCACCATGGAATACAAAGCGAACCGGGTTGGTATCCGTGTTGTATTTTTTCTGAATATAGTCTTGTGAGTTTTTAAGAATCTTTGGCTCTAGTTTTACATTACCTGGTTTGTATACCCCGTGTACATTACCAAAGGATGCCGCGATGACAAAATTTTCGCTCACCTTCTTCAACTCTTCGTACGCATAAGCAACTTCTTCCGGTTGAGTATAAAGTTTGGAACTTTCCACTCCGGTGTTATCCACACCATCTTCTTCCCCACCGGTTACGCCTAGTTCAATTTCCAGGTACATATCCAGCTTCGAA
Source organism: uncultured Ohtaekwangia sp. (assembly GCA_964349405.1). Taxonomy (GTDB): domain Bacteria; phylum Bacteroidota; class Bacteroidia; order Cytophagales; family Cyclobacteriaceae; genus ELB16-189. The sequence continues at coordinate 1,298 of CAYGGY010000041.1, forward strand.
AGTTTTTCGAGGTAGCGTTTACTGATTTCAATATTTTCTTTTAAGGGCTCTTCAGAAAGATCGAGCATGTGTGAGGTGAATAAAGGCTTGCCGTGCACTTTGTAAAATTCCTCGCCATGTTTAAGCATACCATCCACCCAGGGAATTAATTTTTTGGCCGCGTGATCGGTATTTAATAAAACCGGAATTCCATAAAGTTCAGAGGCATCATGTACATATTTGGCAGCCGCTGCAGCACCTGCAATGGAAGCCTGTTGCTCTTTGTTTCCAATGGATTTTCCCACAAAAAACGCTGAACCGCTATTTGAAAACTGAATGATGACAGGAGATTTAACTTCACTGGCTGTTTCGAGCGAAGCATTAATGGTATTGGTGCCTGTTACGTTTATTGCCGGTAATGCATACTGATTGTTCAATGCATGAGTAAAAATTTTTTTCGCTCCGGCATAACTTACTACAAGTGACATAAGGTTGTGTTTAGTTGATTACGTAAATATCCGGTAAAGGTCTGAAAGTGCTTTGACATCTCCTACATTTCCTGGAAACACTACATAGGTTAAGCCGGGAAATTTACTTTGTTCATCCAATTGCCACACCGGTATGCCAGGTAACGCTTGACCTAATACCTGCGCAGATTGGGAATGAAGCGCATGGGAAACGATATCGCTGGAGGTAATGCCTCCTTTTGCAATGATATACGATGGTCTTACAGTAATTTCAGATATAATGCTAACCAGAAATGAAGCTACCTGGTTATTGATGATCAGGCTGCTCTCTGCATCGAAACCGATTTCTAACGTTCGGCTGGTAAAGAGTACAACATCTTTCTTGCCTAACAACAACTCGTTAATCTGATGGATGATGTGAATAGCATAATCAGCCAATTCTTTTTCATTAATCTGTAAAAGTTTGTTTACATCAATTTCAATCGGTTGATGGGTGTTTTGAGAAAGTAAATATTCCAACTGGCTTGTTGACTTGGGCACATAGGAACCAACCACCACCAGCGAACCATGTTGCGACCAATTTTTGTCTTTAATGGGTTGATAAATTTTTCCGGAAGTCATTCCCGCCCGAATGGGTATAAACGTGGCTGAAGTTCTGAACAAAAATTTCTTCCCCTCCAGTTCGGCAAGTTGAAGCCCGCGTGCGACAACTTCAATATCTTTATAAGAAAGGGCATTAATGATGCAGACGTTGCCAGATTGGCATTTTGTTAAAAGATCACGCACTGCATGAGGGCCGCCAGTACGAATAAGTTCCAACGAAAGTGAAACCACCTCTTCACTTTTTATTTCACCATTTGATTTTTCCTGTACCCATAATTTCAGATCTGAGTTTTTATATCCAAATGATTTGTCTGCAGCGAAAGGTGTTTCGGCTACAGGAATAAGTTTGTCTTGTTCGCGAAGATAATGTACATCGTTTATGGTTATTCTTCCGCCTTCAATGAATGCTGGAAGTAAAATCCACACGGCATCTTTCAATCCCATCGATTGAGCGATGGCGTTAACTTCATAAGGAAAATGTCCGCGCAAAGTGGAATCACTTCTGCTGATAGGTATTACCTGTCTTCCACTTTCCTTCACAGCTTGTTTTAGATTGTTCCCGATTTCAAGTGTAAGGTCAATGGCTTTTTGTTTTGAAAGGCTCCTTGAATTGGTAAGAATAAATAAAACGGATGGATGTTTCTTTAACGCTTGTACTAACAGCGGTACTTCCCAGCGAGTGAGTACCGTTACATCATAACTGGTTTGCGTGCCTGTAGGATCGTCATCAAAAATGACCAACGTTTTTTCGGCCCGTTCAAATTCAGTGCGGATCACGGGTAGAAGATCTTCTGAATATTCCGGAGGTAGTTTTTTCAATAACTCGTACATCTATATTATCTGTTTCAAACGCTTTTTTTACCTTATGTCATTATCCTGCTAAGGAAAGTTATTCAATGTTTGGTAATTCACTGAAAGATTAAAAATTTTAAATGAACAAACATCAGAGACTAAGAACAATTTGAATTTTATTTAACCAGATACATGCAAATAATCATTACCGGGGCCGGTGGTTTTTTAGGACAACGACTGGCGAACGCACTTCTCACAAGCGACATTCATTTTACAGAACTGGTTTTAACGGATCTCAACATACCTGCCAATCCGGGCGATGGCAGAGTCAAATGTGTTCAACTGGATTTGGCGGAAGAAGGAGCCGTTGAATCGCTTGTTACCGCTCGCACAGAATTAGTCTTTCATCTTGCTGCCATTGTAAGCAGTCATGCGGAAAGGGATTTTGATTTAGGCTGGAGAATCAACATGGATGTAACCAGGCGACTGCTGGAAGCTTGCCGATCGGCTAAGCCAGGCATACGGTTTATATTTTCAAGTTCAGTGGCTGTCTATGGTGGAAAACTGCCAGCGCTGGTTAATGATTTTACGGTTGTCACACCGGGTTCTTCCTATGGAATTCAAAAGGCAGTTGGAGAATTATTAGTGAATGATTATTCCAGAAAAGGCTACGTAGATGGACGGGCGCTTAGGCTGCCTACCATTTGTGTGAGGCCGGGCAAGCCTAATCAGGCGGCCTCCTCTTTTGTGAGCAGCATTATACGCGAACCGTTGAATGGGGAAGAAGCTATTTGTCCGGTATCACCCGCGCTTTCACTTTTTCTAGCTAGCCCAAAAACAGTCATTGAAAACCTGATGCATGCAGCCACGCTGAAGCAAAGTAAATTGGGTGGCTGGCGCACAATTAACCTTCCCGGGATTACCGTTACGGTGAAAGAGATGCTTGAATCATTACGAAAATTAACGGATGAACAAACGCTGGCCAACGTGAAGTTTAGAAATGACGAATCCATTCATAATATTGTGAGCACGTGGCCTTCTGCTATTAACAACACGCGCGCTTTGGAATTAGGCTTTAAAGCTGATCAGAATTTTGAAGACTTTATCCGGCAGTATCTTGAAGAAAGAAAACAAGCGTAATGAATAGCCTTACTACTCCCATTATCGGTTTGTTGGTTGCTGTGTTCGTGCTTATATTTTTGTCGGTACGAACGAAAGTGCATCCCATCATCGCGATGCTGATTGCCGCATGCATCACCGGTATTTCCGGAGGAATGACCACAGATGAAACCTTAAAAGCCATCACGAATGGCTTTGGTTCAACCTTGGGAAATATTGGTATTGTTATCGGGCTGGGGGTGATGCTGGGCCGTATCCTGGAAGTGTCTGGTGCGGCTGAAAAAATTGCTTTTACATTTATTCAATGGCTGGGCAAAAGAAAAGAGGAGTGGGCTCTATCGCTCACCGGTTTCATTGTTAGTATTCCCATTTTTGCTGACTCAGCGTTTGTTATTTTGTATCCCATATCAAAAGCGATGGCAGCGAAAGGCCAACGCAATGTGATTACGCTGGGGGTTGCGTTGGCTGGGGGGTTAATCGTGTCACACACACTTGTACCTCCTACACCTGGTCCGTTGGGTGCCGCGCAACTTTATGGCGTGGATATCGGAGCGATGATGATTTTTGGAATATTACTGGGAATACCCTGCATGGCTAGTTTCGTTTGGTATGCAAAATGGCTGGAAAAAAATTTCTCCTACACAGAGAATAACTCAAAACAGGAAGCCGCTACGGATGTAAATAATCTTCAAAAAAATCTACCGGGATTTAGTATCTCCCTGTTTCCTATTGTCATCCCCATCTTCCTTATTTTTCTTAAGGCATTAACCAATATTATGCCCGCGCCATCATCTGAAATGGGGACAGTTATTTTTCAATTATTTAATTTCGTAGGGTCACCCATCATTGCGTTATCCATCGGCACGTTAGTGGCTACCTACACATTGGTAAAAAATTTAGATCGGCATAGTACTTCTGTCCGGCTTGAAGAAGGATTGCAATCGGCTGGGATAATTTTATTGGTTACCGGGGCGGGTGGTGCGTTGGGGGCGGTGGTACGCGATAGCGGCACAGGCTCTCAAATTGCCAATCTTATTGTAACCTCGCCCATCTCACCCATTATGCTTCCGTTTATAGTTTCGACCGTGATACGCTTTGTGCAAGGCTCGGCCACCGTAGCATGCATAACATCCGCTTCCATTACGGCTCCTATACTCTCGCAATTCCCAGACTTAAACATGCTGATTGCTGCCCAATCGACTGTAGTGGGTTCTTTTTTCTTTAGCTATTTTAATGACAGTCTCTTCTGGATCGTGAGCAGAATGATGGGTGTGGTTGATGTCAAACAGCAGCTCCTTACCTGGTCAATTCCTACTACGATAGCATGGGCAGTTGGGGGTATCATAATTGCGGTATTAAATCTGATCGTAGGGGCACGAGGCACTTTACTCGATCCATTACTACCACTTTTTGTTTTAGGTGTAGTGTTTTTAATTATTCGCTTCAAAGGCAAGACCACTAGTGATAAAATTGTAGTTTAAACTCAATATTTCTTTTGTACTGTGTGCAAACATTGCTGCGCAATAGTTAGCGGCAAAGCTTATTCCACCTTAAAGCGGGGTTGGTTTGGAACATAAGCCTTTTCTCAAATCAGAGCTAAGTTGTTAGGGTGCTCGGTGCCATAATCATTTATTTCCTACTCATCTGTTTACCACGTGCTCTGGTTATGCGTAGCCAAGCGCGGCATTGATACTGATGTGGGTTTTTCAAGCGCCATGTTGATCCTTACACGGTTAAATCAATTATTTTGAATTCGGAAGTCTGAGTCGATTCGTGAAAGCTAATGTGTTGTTTTACGTGGATGTTTATTATTTACCTAGGCATCTGAACAGTTTGATCATGAAGAAATAAAGATTGTGCGCTCAACACCTACCGGCCAGATCAGTATGATTTCAAAATACTAATCCCTCAAAATTGTCACGGGGTTTGCGATAGCTGATTTAATTGTATGATAGGAAACTGTGAATAGGAAAATCAATATCACGCCCAGCCAGGCGAAAGACACAAGCCCCCATCCAATTTCAATTTTATAGGCGTAGTTTTTTAGCCACATACTCATCAGTAGATAAGCTAAGGGAGAACCAATAACTATGGCTATGGTCAGTGATCCAACATAACCCTTTAAGAAGATAGCCAAAATATCAAGAGAGGTTGCACCGAACACTTTTCTTACTCCAATTTCTCTCTGTCTTTTAGTGGAAATTAAAAGTGACAACCCAAACAATCCTAAACATGAAATAATTATGGAAAGGACCGTGAAGTAATTAAACAATTCTCCAAAGTACTGATCTTCCTTGTCCTGAGTTGTGAATTTCTCATCCAGAAAAAAGTAGTCGAAGGAAGCATCCTGATAGGTTTGCTCCCATATTTGTTTTATGGTGTTCAATTTATTTTCAAGGTCAATATCATTATTTACCGCTTCCCTGTTAATTTTCAAGGAGAAATGCCCTCTGAGTATGTTGAATTTAAAAGCAATAGGTCTCATTTTGTATTTCAATGAGGTCTGGTGATAGTCCTTCACAATTCCAATAAGATCGTAAACCTCATTCGATTCATGATCTATAATTTTAGTATTGATCATTTTATCAAAATCAATAATGCCTAAAGCTCTTGCTGCCGATTCGTTTAAAATAATATTGCTCTTGTTTTTCCATCGGGCGTCAGGAATAAAATTGTGTCCGGCAATAAATTTAACATCGTACAAGTCAAAGAAATGTTCATCTACCCCATTTTGATGTACCATTGATTTATTACTATTGTCCTGAAGACTCAGGTAGGTTTCTTGTCTATACTCCTCACTCGGCACGGTGGTTGACGATGTTACCTGTATCACACATGGAAGTTCCGCAAATTTTTCTTTAAACATCTCCACGGTCTTTCTCTTTACATTCCAGGCAGTATCTTTTACTATGGGAGCCTGAATAACAAGTACATTTTCCATATTAATTCCTTTGTCTTTGCTGTTCATATATTCCAATTGATTTGAAATCACAAAGACACTAATCATCAATATCGTTGAAATAGAAAATTGAACGATCACAAGCACTTGTTTCAGGCCAACGTGTCCAATCTTACTACTATAGGCATTTTGTAACGTTGTTCCGAAATTGGGTGTGAATAGAATTACGGTTGGTATGGCAGCCGCTAGGGTTATACCTATGATGAAAATGGACAGGAAAATAAAATTAATAAACGAGGAATCTCCAACCAAAGGCAGTAAATGCCCATTAGTAAACGATTGTACTGCGGGCTCAATAGTTAGATAAATAGCAATGATTAAGATCAACGAGGTAAAACAGATGAGGCTTGATTCAATGATAAATTGTGTTTTCAAATTTGTTCGGGTAGCACCCATCACTCTGAGTATCCCAATTTCTTTCATTCTCCAGTAGGACTGTGCGATGACCTGATTTATATAGTTCACCCAGGAAATAAGGATAATAAAAATACCTATGGCTAGCAGCAGGTATTCTGTGCTCGATAATTGAATATTGGCAAATGATTTAAGTGATACATTCACTTTTCTATTGGTTGACTTCAATTGGGGCACTTGATACAAAGCACTTCCTAATTTCTTTACTAATTCTTGGGTATCAACATTATCTTTCAGTAATAGGTAAGTTGAACAGTCAGGAACATACCATAACTCATTTGGATTGAATTGGGCATAAGCAGTTAAAAAATCAAACCTAAACTGTGATCGTTGGGGAACATTTTCTATAACACCGGTTACTTCGTACACGGTTTCTGCCCCCCACGGAACTCTAATCGTAAGCGTTTTTCCAAGAGGATTTAAATTTCCAAAGTAACGTTGGGAAGCAGTGTTTGTTATAACGATGGAGTTAGGTCTTGATAAAGCTGTTCTTGGATTTCCATAGAGTAATGGGAAGGTAAAGATGTTCAGGAAGCTTGAGTCCACAGAAGCTATTTTGTTTTCTAAAAAGGATACCCTATTACCTGTTTCGCCTTCCGCTATAATTAAAGAACCACCATGGTAACTGTATCGTGTTAGATTAATTACTTCCGGGTATTGTTTGATTAATTCTCCAACTCCCCAATAGGTTGCTTGGCTATTTTTATGAAGATTACCATTGATGGATTCTTCTTGCGTTATGGAATAAATATTGTCTTTCTTCGTATGAAAGCTGTCAAATTGTAATGAGCCACCGATGTATTTGGCAATGATCAAAGCAGATAGCATTCCAAACACCAGACCGAAGACATTAATAAAGGTGTAGTACTTATTTTTAAACAAGTCTCGTTTGGCTAGTTTGAAATAATGGCTGATCATTGATTTAACTATTTTTGTTTTAGGTATCACATAAAACCGTTAATCCTCTTGTTCTGATGGATAATTATTCGCGATGAAGTAATGCATTCGAGAGCTTTTAGTTAACGCGTACTAACGCTCATTATACATAACTGCTTGGGGTTTCTTGACATAAACGATGGTGTGCGCCCAGTTTCATGAGTTTATATTCCTGATGGAATATAGGTTGATTATTTAAGAGGAACAAGTCCTCTGTGTGCAGATATCGATGTGTAGTAGAATGCTGAAAAGCCTGCCCCGCCTAGTAGGCTGGCTGGTTTGAAGCGATCCAATCGATTAAGAGGGAAAAACTTCAACTGATGATTTGTCCGTAAAATTTGAAGCAACCATAATTATTGATTCTTCAGGAATAGTACAATTTACTCGTTCATCAAAATAGAACGGGTCAGTAATGTCACATAACATTACACCAACCCATCAGTTGAAATAGCTCGAAGTATTGTTCTGTCTGATAATGGTGATAACACCCTATCCAATAGAAACACAAATTTAAATTTGAGAGAAGGCCAACGGCTTTAAAATGATATCTGTAATGCACGATACCGTGTCAGCATAATAGGTGTTGTTCTTGAGTTTCGTCCAATCGGGATCGTTTCTGAAAACATCCCAGTTTTTATCACGGGCTTCCATGTTATCAAACACCAGCATGTATTGTAAGTTTGGCATCTGCTGACCGGCAATGGTTTCGCCAAAGAACACAGGACGTAAGCCGGTTTTTTTGAAGATTCCAATTTCGCCACCTTCATTAAACATGTGTATTTTCTTTTTTGCCACGATGGCACTTGAACTTTCATAAATCCGGATTTCATAAATCCGGTTTGGATTCTGCATCATATTGGTGGGAGCCTCTACAGTTGGTAATTCATTAAAAGCCCGCATGATCGTTTTCTCCATGCGCACAAAAGCCGAGTCGTTGTTGGATGCTTCCAAAAAGTTTTTTCCTGCTTCTAAATAGCTTTTATCTTGAAGAAGTTTTTCATTGTCAGTATAAACGGCTTCGAGTGATGTGTGTGGCACCAGTACATATAAGGAGGGACTGTTGGGGCCATAAACTACAGAAAACACACCCACCTTTGTTATCCCGATTTTATTGAGGGCAGGAATGGCCACATTTTTATAAAAATCAGCCACCGCATTTTGTTTGGCTCCCGGGTGTAGCTTGTAATGGATCAGTTCCAGAAACTGGTTTTTTCCTTTCGCATCAGATTGGAAGGGTGAAGAAAAACTCATTAAGGGTAGACTACTCAGTAAGCCTGCGCTGGTTAAGAATTCACTGCGTTTCATTTTCGGTTGGTTATAAGGTTTTAAGAAATCAAATACGGAAATTTGAAGACCCTAATCAATTAATTATTATAAAAGTATATGAATGGTGAATCTGCACGATTAGCGAAAGAAAGATTTAGATTCTTGCTGGGTAATAATTGATTGAACACAGCATTTTTATGATCACATGAAAATGTATAAATCCATTTCGTTAGTTCGTCAATTAACAAAATGCTTTACATTTGGCAACGGAATGATCTTGTGAAAAACTATTCTGAAAAATCTATGAACCCAACTGATACAAATACTTCATCTATGTTTATCCGTATACCAGCCGATGAAATGCAGTCGGTGTTTTATGATACACTCATTCGGTTGGGGTTCGGTGATCAACAGGCAAAAACCTGTGCTGATGTATTTACACAAAACAGTATGGATGGTGTTTATACTCACGGGGTAAATCGTTTTCCTCGTTTTGTCAATTATATAAAGGATGGGTATGTCAATATCCATAATGTTCCTGAAATGAAAAGCCGTTTTGGATGCATCGAACAATGGGATGGGAACTTGGGACCAGGAATCACCAACGCCCTCGTGTGTACGGAACGCGCCATGGAAATTTCAAAAACAAACGGTATTGGATGTGTGGCTCTTGCCAATACAAACCATTGGATGCGTGGCGGCACCTATGGCTGGCATGCAGCCAAAGCTGGTTTTGTTTTTATCGGATGGACTAACACCATCGCCAATATGCCCGCATGGGGTTCAACAGAATCAAAGCTGGGAAATAATCCATTTATTATTGCCGTTCCTTATAACTCGGAAGCGATTGTGCTGGATGCTGCGATGTCTCAATATTCATATGGCGCTATGGAGAAAAATGTATTGACAGGAGAAATGCTTCCTGTTCCCGGTGGTTATAACACAGCGGGAGAACTTACCACCGATCCTTCTGAAATTTTAAAATCTCAACGCACACTCCCCATTGGATATTGGAAAGGTTCAGGCCTTTCATTGTTGTTGGATATCCTCGCAAGCATACTTTCAGGTGGCCTTGCTGTGAATGAAATTTCACAAAAGAAAACAGAGTATGCCTTATCGCAGGTTTTTATTGCTATTGATATTTCGAAACTTAACAACCATGCAACCATTGCGCAGGCTGTAGAGCAAATTATAAATGATCTTCATCAATCGGCAAAAGAAGATGAGTCAAAACAGGTACTTTACCCTGGTGAACGCGTACTTCAAGTCAGAGTGAAAAATTTAAAGGAAGGTATACCGGTCATTCGGTCTGTTTGGGAAGGGATACTATTATTATAACAGGACAAAACGTAAAACATGGTTCACTTTGTTTGATAAACATGGTTCTATGATTTTTATCATGTATTTAAGAGTACCCCTTTTGTTAGATTTGTAACATGCAAGCAATGGAAGATAAAATGCAAAATGTTGGTTTCTCCTATAACGTGAATGCTCTTAAAAAAAGATTAGCTGAATGCATTGTCCGTCAGGTATCGGCAGAGTCATGGCGTTGGCTGGAAGATAAAGCATTGCTGATTAGCAAGAATGAGAATGTTCAGAATTTAATGGTTGCCTTTGCCGCCACCACTCGAAAGACGGGAAAGCAACCTGTTGTCATCACCGAAGAAGAAATAAAAGAAATTCAGCGTATCCGTCCTCACTTCACGGTTCAGCATTGGGCTATTGATCGTTTGTGCCGCGTGTGGTTTTTATTGCACCTTGATACTGCTGATAAGAATAACTATTTCCGTACAATCGAAAGCATCTTCCCCACAGCAGAAATGAGTGAACTGGTGGCCTTGTATTCTGCCTTACCGGTGCTGGCATATCCTGAATTATGGCGTGGGCGCTGTGCGGAGGGCATCCGAAACAATATTGCCGATGTGCTCGAAGCCATCATGTGTAATAACCCTTATCCTTCCGAAAATTTGGATGAAGCCGCCTGGAACCAGTTGGTGCTAAAGGCCATTTTCACCGAAAAACCATTTAATCAAATCGTGAATCTGGATGAACGTGCAAATCAGAACCTGGCTAATACCTTGTCGGACTTTGCTCATGAGCGGTGGGCTGCACATCGTTCCATCTATCCCTTGCATTGGCGGTGTGTAGGAAAATTTATTAATGAAAAAATCTTTCCGGATATTATGCGCATCGCCACTTCAGAACAAACAACAGAACGTGAAGCCGCAGCCTTGGCTTGTGCACAGAGCACCTATCCTCCTGCACTTGATCTGCTAAAGAATAACACAGAACTCCAGGCCATACTTAAAAGTGGAATGACCTGGGAGTTGCTCGGAAAAAAACTGGAAAAGAATCCGTGAGAATCGTTCATATTTGCCTACCGGTAATTTGATAGAATTTTAAAACAAAAAATTATGTGCTGCAGTAAAGACCTGACTGAAAAAGACCTTGAGCCTCGTGTGGAAGTGCCACTGTATTTGGAAGCCATCAAAGGCATGAAATTCTTTGATCCACATGTACACATGACATCGCGCACCACCGATGACTATCAGGCTATGGCCGATGCTGGTGTTGTTGGTCTTATCGAACCGGCTTTCTGGCTCGGTCAACCACGGACTGGCCTGGCTACATTTCAGGATTATTATAGCAGTTTGATTGGATGGGAACGCTTCCGGTCTTCTCAATTCGGCATCAAGCATTATTGCACCATCGGTCTCAATTCGCGTGAAGCCAACAACGAAGCCCTCGCAGAACAAGTGATGGAAATACTTCCTCTCTTTATTTACAAAGAAGGTGTGGTGGGTGTAGGTGAAATCGGGTTCGATGATCAAACTGCTGCGGAAGAAAAGTACTATCGGCTTCAGTTGCTGCTGGCAAAAGAAGCTTCCCTTCCTGTGCAGATACACACCCCTCATCGCGATAAAAAGCGAGGCACTCAACGCAGTATGGACATTGCCATTGACTGTGGTCTCGATCCGGGTTTTGTTATTGTTGATCACAATAATGAAGAAACCGTAGCGGAAGTTCTTGACCGTGGATTTTGGGCTGCCTTCTCCATCTATCCATTTACCAAAATGGGGAATGAACGTATGGTGGAAGTGGTAAAGAAATATGGACCTGAACGCATCATGATTAACTCCGCTGCCGACTGGGGAATAAGCGATCCATTAGCTGTTCCTAAAACGGCTGTGCTCATGAAACAAAGTGGTATCTCAGACGAAGCCATCCGACTTGTCACCTACCAAAATGCCATCACAGCCTTTGGGCAAAGTGGACAACTTCATGAAGCAGATTTTGCTGCTGTTCAACAGATTGATCAAAGTCTGAAATTTCAGGGCAACACGATCTTACGAGGTGGTCAGGCTCCACGCATCAACAAAGATTCTTTGATCATCCGCTAAGGTGAAAAAACTGATCGGATTTCTCAGGCTCACACGACCCGCCAATATTGTTACAGCCATTTCTGATATCCTGGCCGGTGCGGCTATTGCCGGATATGTAGGCGGATTAGATGAACTTTACTCTGTTCTTTTATTGACAGTGGCTACTATTGGATTGTACGGAGGGGGGGTTGTTTTCAATGATGTTTTTGACGCGGCATTAGATCGTGTCGAACGCCCGGAACGCCCGATACCCAGTGGATTGATCTCCGAAAAAGAGGGAGCTTTGTTTGGAACAACTTTATTGATCATTGGGATAGTTGCCGCATTTAGACTTTCTGTTTACCCTTCTGGAATTATTGCTGTTACTATTGCAATCGCAGCGTTGGTCTATGATAAATGGGGCAAACATCAACGCATTATTGGACCGATTAACATGGGCATCTGCCGTGGATTAAATCTTTTGTTGGGGATGAGCCTGGTGCCTGAAGTTATGGATCAGTATGGATATTTCGCGGTGGTTCCAATTATTTACATTGCCGCGATAACGATGATTAGTCGTGGAGAAGTTCATGGTGGCAAAAGCCACACGATTCTCTTTGCTGCTTTTCTTTATCTGATCGTGATTGCCTCAATTGTTTATGTTTCAATGGTCAATGAAAACAGCATGTATGCTCTGCTCTTCCTTTTTATACTTGGCTTCTTTATTTACACTCCGTTACTTCGTGCTTATCGGGAGCCGATTGGAAAAAATATTGGGAAAGCGGTGAAGGCCGGTGTTATTGCTTTGATTGTGATGAATGCCAGTTGGGCGGCTAGTTTTGGAGCCTTGTACCTGGCACTGGTGATTATACTGTTGTTACCGGTATCGATTCTGCTTGCCAGATTGTTTGCCGTGACTTAGTCATAATGTTGTCTTAATCCTTCTGAAATTCCCATCCTTTTTGATCGTCTAAGTGTTTGCAAACACTGTATCTACCTTGTAAGGAATTAACAAAATACTTATTTATTAGTTAATCAGTTTGATTTTTGTGTATTTGGAAAATAGTACGATTAGTACTAAAATTGAGTTATGAAATCAAATCTAACTGACTTAAACTTTGCCATTCTTGGATTACTCTTAGAAAAACCCCTTTCTGGTTATCAAGTCCGGAAAATATTTGAAAGTTCAGCTATGGGCATCTTTAGCGACAGTCCCGGGTCTATTTACCCGGCATTAAAAAAGCTTATCAAAACAGGACATATCAGCCAAACGAAAAATGGTTCTAAGAAAATTATTTCAATCTCAACATCAGGAAGGGAAGAGCTAAAGAAATGGGTATTGCAACCATTAAAGCCGGTGGATGTTTCTAAAAAAATGGAAGTGCAATTGTTGAAGTATGTTTTTTCAGAAAAGCTTATCAGTAAATCACAAAAAAATAAAGTCTTAGTTAAACTTTCCGTAGAACTGGAAAGCTATTTAGAAAAATTAAACTCTTTTCTAAAGAAGGAATCGGATAGTATGACAAAACAAGGGAAGCAGGCTTTTCAATTGGGAATATCCACTACTCAACTTCAGTTAAATTGGGTTAAGAGAACTATAAAGGATTTAGATAATACTACTTTATGAAAATCAAACAGTTTGCTTTACCGGCTTTGATTGCCCTGGCGCTTACCCTTTATCACCTGGCTCTTTATGGAAATTTTACCATCGAGGGATCTTTGCTTAATTATATTTCTAATTTTTTCATTGTTGGACTACTGACAGTATTCCTGCTGAATTCCTATTTAAAAGGTTGGACAAGGTTTCTGGCACTCTTTGTTATCGCCTATGTTTTTGGTAGTATGAACAATCTTTTGGAGGCTTATTTATTTGGAGTCACAGATTTATCAGGAACTATTAGACTTTTGTTTATTAACCTGGGATTTGGTTTGCTTGTTTCTTTTTCGCTGTTTTATTTTTTTAATGATGCATCACAGTCCCGCCAACCTCGTCCGGCTTTTAAATTCAGGAGTATTTTTCAGTGGGCCTGGAGGATTATAACAGCCGATGTCCTCTATACTTTTTTATATGTATTGGCCGGATTCACTCTCGTTACGGTTTTTCCTCAACTCATGGATTTTTATGAAGGCAAAATCCCGGATGGCATCTTAGTTTTAAAAGTACAATTATGCCTTCGTGGATTTGTTTTTACCGGAACAGCTTTATTGATTACACAAACTACCAACTTGCCTAAAATCAAGACCGCTTTGCTGACCGGGTTGATGTTATCGTTTATTGGAGGCATCGCTCCTCTAATGAACGTAAATGAGTTTATGCCTTTCTTTGTACGAATGGGTCATTTGTTTGAGGTTGGGATCAGTAATTTTATTTTTGGCTTCCTTGCTTCCCTTTTGATGAACACAAAATGGAGAGAGGAAACATAACTGTGACATGCTATATTTATTTTGAAGCACAACGGTTACGAGCCACAAATTTTTGGTTACGCCAGAGTGGCTCACTCCAGTATCTATGAAACATCATAGTGTTTAACGATTTTATCTATCTTGTGATATTATTAAAAAAGCAATTATGCCCCGTTTTATTCCTTCACTGGTACATACAAGTTTTGTCTTGTTATGCTTTTTGTTATTCGCACAATTCCAGGCAAAGGCTCAACATGAACTGGATGTAATACAGGGAAACTGGCTTCATTACAAAGATGCTTCCAACGCCTTCTATCAACATCTTTCAGCGGAAGCATATAACTTACTGGAACAACGCACTCAAACCATTTCCAACATACAATCGCTGGCCGACTGGAAGAAAAGGCAGGAGTGGATTAAGGAAACCATGATGGAAGTGGTTGGGCCTTTTCCTGAAAAGACACCGTTAAATGCAAAGATCATACGTACTATTGACAAAGGTGATTATAAAGTAGAGCATATTGTTTATGAGTCACAGCCGGGGTTATATGTAACATCCTCTTTGTTCATTCCCAAATCAATCAAAGGAAAGAATAAGGCACCTGCCATTTTGTATTGCAGCGGTCATGCCGAGGAAGGCTACCGAAGCAAGGTCTATCAACATGTTATATTGAATCTGGTGAAAAAAGGGTTTGTCGTTTTTGCTTTTGATCCAGTAGGGCAAGGTGAGCGTCTTGAATATTTTGATCCATCAACTAATAAATCTAACGTAGGTGGGCCAACCATCGAACATTCTTATCCGGGTGCGCAGGCTTTTATTTCCGGAAGTTCACAAGCGCGGTATATGATCTGGGATGGCATCCGGGCATTGGATTATCTCCTGACCCGCAAAGAAGTAGATGCTTCGAGGATAGGGATAACAGGTCGATCGGGTGGAGGAACACAAACTGCGTATATCGCGGCAATGGATGATCGCATCAAAGCGTCTGCTCCCGAATGTTACATCACTAATTTCACCAGGCTGTTGCAATCCATCGGGCCACAGGATGCTGAGCAAAATTTTTTTCAGGGAATATCCAGCGGTCTCGATCAAGCTGACTTCTTAACCATCCGGGCGCCAAAGCCTACTTTAATGATTACCACTACCCGCGACATCTTCAGCATACAGGGAGCGAGGGAAACAGCAAACGAAGTGTCGGTCATCTATAAGGCGTATGACATGGGAAATAATTTTAGCATGGTGGAAGATGATGCACCCCACGAGTCAACCAGGAAGAACCGGGAAGCCATGTATTCTTTTTTTCAAAAGCATTTAAATAGTCCGGGTAACTCCAACGATGAAGAAGTGGTTGTGTTAACTGAAGAAGAAATCCGGGTAACGAAAACAGGACAAGTATCTACAGCCCTTGGCGGGGAAACGGTTTTTAGTTTGAACCGGATGGAATCGCAGAAACTGTTAAACAACCTGGCTACTTCAAGAAACGATCTTTTCAAACATCTCTCCAACGTTTTAGAGGCTGCAAAAAAACTTTCAGGTTATCGTGAGCCAACAGTTGATGAGACTCCTGTATTTACCGGACGTGTTAAGCGGGACGGATATTCTATCGAAAAATATTTTATGAAGGGTGAGGGCGATTATGTTATTCCTTATTTGTTAATGATACCGGACAAGCCCAACAACAAAGCCATCGTTTATTTACATCCATCAGGCAAAGCCGCTGAAGCTTCTCCGGGAGGAGAGATGGAATGGTTCGTAAAAAATGGGTTTACTGTATTGGCTCCCGATTTAATCGGTGTTGGCGAAATGGGCCTGGGCGATTATCAGGGCGATGCTTTTATTAATGGCAAGTCGCATAACATTTGGTATAGCGCATTGCTGATTGGAAGAAGCCTGGTGGGCGTTCAGGTGGGAGATGTTAGTCGCCTTCTCCGGATGCTAAAGAAAAAAGATGGAATGGGTGAATTATATGGAGTTGCCCGGGGAGAAATGGCTCCTGTATTGATACATGCTGCTGCCTTTGAACCTACAATACAAAGAGTCGCCTTAATAGAGGCGTATGCTTCCTATCAATCGGTGGTGATGAACCGTTTTTATAATTCAGGTTTCATTTACGGAGCAGTAGCAGGTTCACTTAGAGTTTATGATCTTCCCGATTTATTGGCAAGCCTGGCACCCGGAAAATTATTGTTGGCCGGTATCACTGACAGTATGGGAAATCCAGCCAGCCCGGATATGATCCGCGATGAGATGACCTTTGTTAAAAACTCCTATCAAAACAGGAGTGCTAATAATCAATTAAGTATTCTGCATGGCGGATCATCAGAAAAACCAGATAATCTTTTTTCGGAATGGATTAAGTAACCGGTATCACTTCTGCTGGCCAAACTTTTCGCATTGACTTGACCAACATAAAAATATACACGGGCGGTGGGGGAGTCCCTCGCTAATACTCTTAATTTTGATGCTATTCGAAATTTATCCGGAAAGGTTATTTATGGATTTTTTACAGCAATCATTTAGTGTTCGGTTTGATTACAAAGTATTCTTTACTACTCACTTATTTAGTCCGGAGAATTCGATACTCTCGGAATTTCTAAGGATTGAAAAGAAATCAGATACTCCGCCAAAGATTTTTTTTGTGTTGGACGAGCAGGTGGTGGCCCATCATTCTGATCTGATCAACCAGATCAAAACCTATTTCAAACAATTTCCATCGCTTCATCTGATTGAAGAAATGTTAGTGGTTCCCGGTGGGGAGATTGCCAAGAACGATGAACAATTATTCCGCAATATTGTTGCCGCCATCAATACTCATAAGATTGACAGGCATTCATACCTCGCTGCCATTGGAGGTGGCTCCGTGCTCGATCTAGCAGGCTATGCTGCCGCTGTGTCGCACCGTGGCATCAGGCACATTCGAATTCCTACTACCGTACTTTCTCAAAATGATTCGGGTGTAGGCGTGAAAAATGGTATCAACTATTTCACCAAGAAAAATTTCCTCGGAACATTTGCTCCGCCCGTAGCTGTGTTCAACGATTTTCATTTTCTCACTACGTTGGAAGAAGTGGATTGGCGCTCGGGAATATCCGAAGCTATTAAAGTTGCGTTGATAAAAGATGCTCCGTTTTTTCAATGGTTAATTGAGAATGCAACCTTGCTTGCAAAGCGTGATATGCCGGCTATGCAATACCTCATCAAACGGTGCGCAGATCTTCACATGCAACATATCCGTGGAGGAGACCCATTTGAAATGGGCTCATCACGCCCCTTGGACTTTGGCCATTGGAGTGCACATAAACTGGAACAACTTACGAACTTCAATATCCGTCATGGTGAGGCGGTTGCCATTGGTATTGCACTTGATAGTGTGTACTCCCATCTGAGCGGGCGATTAAGTAGAGAAGCATTAGATCAAATTATTAATCTGAATAAAACACTGGGGCTGGGCATCACCCATCCGTTATTGGAAATTGTTGATGATAAAAGTCCGTTGCTTCAGGGACTCGAAGAATTTCGCGAACACCTTGGAGGAAAACTTACCATCACCCTGCTCAATGGCATTGGCAAGGGTGAAGAAGTGCATGAAATGGATGGCGCGTTGATAAAGCAGGCCAGCGAGTGGTTGAAGAACAAATAGAATTTTAGATTGCCATCAAATCGAAAAATCTATAATCAGAATTCTTAAATCGTAAATTATGAATACCTCCCACGGATACCTCCTTACCTATTGCACCAACATACACGCAGGAGAAAGTTGGAACAATCATTTTGCTGCTTTGAAACAGAATATACCTGGCATCAAAAAAAAGATTTGCAACGATCAGGCATTCGGCATTGGACTGAGATTATCGCATCAGGCCAGCCTTCTCCTTCAGGAAAAAGAAACGCTTGACATTTTTAAAGACTGGCTGAAGAAAGAAAACTGCTATGTCTTCACCATGAATGGATTTCCATATGGTGGATTTCATCATACCAAAGTGAAAGACCAGGTGCATGCTCCTGACTGGACTACCCCTGAAAGGGTTTCATACACCATTCGCTTATTTAACATTCTGGCGGAGTTAGTACCTGAGAAAATGGAAGGAGGAATTTCTACTTCGCCATTGTCATACAAGTATTGGCATCGTGCCTACCAGCAACAAGCAATCTTTGAAAAGACAACACATAATATCCTTCTGGTTATAGAACATCTTATTCAAATCAAAAATAAAACCGGCAAACGGCTTCACCTTGATATCGAACCAGAACCCGATGGTTTGCTGGGTAATGGTCCTGAATTTTTTGACTGGTATGAACGCTACTTATTGCCGATGGGCAAAACATATCTGCAAAAGCAATTTAGTTATACACCCGATCAATCAGAACTGGCGATTAAAGAACACCTGCAATTGTGTTATGATGTATGTCACTTTGCGGTAGGCTATGAAGACCATGGTGCAGTAATCGAAAAGCTTCGCGAGAAGAAAATAAGAGTTGGAAAAATCCAAATCAGTGCAGCACTAAAAGCCATCATGCCCGATAACCCAACCGATCGCGAATTAGTTATAAAGGCATTCCGGCAATTTAATGAATCCACCTACCTGCATCAGGTGGTGGCCCGTATGGAAGATGGTTCATTTAAACAATACCCCGATTTACCGGAAGCGCTAAACGATGCCACTAACCCATCAACAAAAGAATGGCGTTCACATTTTCATGTTCCCTTATTCATTGAGGATTATGGATTACTGAAATCCACACAAGAAGACATTCAAAAAGTATTAGCTATTCAATGCAAGCAACCATTTACTAATCAACTTGAAGTGGAAACCTACACCTGGGAAGTATTGCCCGATGCCATGAAGGCTCCCATTTCTGAATCTATTGTTCGGGAAATGGAATGGGTAATGAACTTTTTGAAAAGTATGAAATAGAAATAAATCATCATGCAAAAAACGGTTGTCATTGATATTGTGGGATTGTCAACAGGGCTAATTGGGGAGCACACACCTTTTTTAAGACAATACATTCAAAATAGATTTATCAATACCATCACACCCATGTTGCCAGCAGTTACAACATCGGTGCAGTCCACCTACGTTACCGGCAAATGGCCCAGCGAACATGGTATTGTTGGAAATGGTTGGTATGACCGTAATGAAAGTGAGATCAAATTCTGGAAACAGTCTAATAAACTCGTTTGCGGTGAAAAGATTTGGGATAAAGCAAAACACATCGACCCAAAATTTACCTGCTCCAAAATGTTCTGGTGGTACAATATGTATTCCACGGTAGATTACTCCGTCACACCTCGACCTAACTATCTGGCCGATGGAAGAAAAATGCCCGATTGTTATTCACATCCTGCAGAACTCCGCGATGAATTACAAAAAGAGCTGGGGATATTTCCGTTATTTCAATTCTGGGGTCCCGGAGCCAACATCAAATCAACACAATGGATTGCCGATGCTTCGGTGTTTACCGATAAAAAATACAATCCAACCTTAACGTTAATTTATCTTCCTCATCTGGATTATTGCCTTCAGAAATTTGGTCAGGATTTTAGTAAGATTTCCAGGGAGCTAAAAGAAATAGATGGCATAGTTGAACAGTTGGTTTCTCATTACACAAAAACGGGGGCACGTATTATTTTACTGTCAGAGTATGGCATCAACAATGTTGATCAACCGATTTACATTAATCGTGCACTGCGCGAAAATGGATTTCTTAATATACGAGTGGAACGAGGTTTGGAACTGTTGGATGCCGGAGCATCGACTGCCTTTGCCGTGGCTGATCATCAGGTGGCTCATATTTACCTCAACGATCTGGCAGTTGCCCGGAAGGTGCGAAGTGTAGTTGAAAAAATTCCAGGCGTTGAGTTAGTGCTCGATCGCACAGAACAACGGCAATATAATATTGATCATGAACGAGCGGGGGATCTTGTTGTCATGGCCGATCATCGAAGTTGGTTTTGTTATTATTTCTGGATGGATGACAGCAAAGCCCCCGACTATGCTAGGGTGGTGGATATTCACAAGAAGCCCGGGTATGATCCGGTCGAGATGTTTATGACTTCCAAACTGCGTGCTGGTTATAAACTCCTGCGAAAAAAAGCAGCACTTCGCTATGTGATGGATGTAATACCCCTGGATGCTACGTTGATAAAAGGCTCGCACGGAGGAATCAATACGCCATCATCTTTTCATCCCGTGGTGATTAACGAGCAAGAGCTTGCCAAGAAAGCGTTATTGGCAACGGATGTCTATGATATAATCTGGCAACATCTCGTAGTGTAATAATTTATCATCGGTCATTCAAAGTCGCCAATCATAATTTCTTTCTTCTTCTGGTGATCTTTTCACTTTGAACAAGGGTAGGCAATATCTGCCCCGGAATGAGACTACAATATTATCAGTAATCCAAACTGTGTAAGGTTTTTATTACAATTCCTGATTTTAATGAAAAGGCATTATCGTATTTGCTTTGCGTTTCAGCGCGTTAAAATGCAGGTTAACCAATGATAAATCACATTAAAATCTATTTCACACTTTTAGCTATTACCCTTTTTTCAATAAACCCCATCGCAAGCCAATGTCAGGTTTTAGCAAAAATTAAAGATTTAGAACAATTATTAAATAATGCCACTAAACAGAAAGACGATAACAAGGTATCGCAATACTCTTATGAGTTGGCAAATTTATATACGGACGTAAAGGAATATAGTAAGGCGATAGTAAACCTGGAGAAAAACCTGCAAAGTAATAAACGACTCGGCAATAACAACGCAGTATATCTTGCCTATCAGGGCATAGGCATAATATCCGTTGAGCAAAAAAAGTTAAATGATGCCCTTGTTGCTTTTGAAAAAGGTGTGAAAGTGGCCCGCCAACTTAATAACAAACTTTTTGAAGCGGAGGCATTAGTCAACACCGGCAAAACCAATGCTTTATCCGGGCATTTTAAAAAATCCATCGAGCCTATTGAAACGGCATTGCTATTAAGTGTTGATCTTAAAAATGAAAGTCTGCAGCTATCTTGTTACAGTCTGTTGGCAGAATATTATAATAAGCTGGGTAATTCTTCAAAAGCCAATACCTATTTAAACCAGTATAATGTAATTGTACGCAGCCATCAAAATGAAGCCCTGGCCATTAAGCAACTCAATGAACTTCGGAAACAGGTTGACCGGGTCGAATCGGAAATAGCGATTTCTGAAACAAAACTTGAAAGCCAAACACAAATGTTGGCGCGGGTTGAGGATTCCTTGCATCAGATTGAACAGGTCAACCTGGAAAAACAAATGCAAATTGATCTCTTGAATAAAGACAAAGAGTTGTCGCAACTAAAAATCAAAGAGCAGGATGCACATATCAGGAACGAACAGCTATGGAGAAACTCCATTATTATTGGCATCCTGCTGGCGGGAGGGTTGGTGTCTGTAGTTATTGTTGATTACAGAAAGAAATTGGAGACCAATAAAAAAATCAATCAGCAAAATCAAAATATCCGAAACAGCATCAATTATGCAAAACGGATTCAGGAGGCGATGCTTCCTAAAAATGAGAGACAATTGGAACTCGTGTCTGATTCGTTTGTCCTTTTTAAACCACGCGACACGGTAAGCGGAGATTTTTATTGGTTTTCAGAAATAAATAATAGACAAGCCGGTAAGGAACTTGCCTTCGCAGCGGTTGATTGTACCGGGCATGGTGTGCCCGGAGCTTTCATGTCTATGGTCGGGATGAAATCCTTGAATGGCATTATAAGTCAAGGTATCATGGAGACAGATCAGATATTAAATGCCTTGCATACTGAAATCAGAACTGCCCTGCGACAGGAAGAAACCGGAAACGATGATGGCATGGATGTGGCCTTGTGCATTTATAGAAAAGACAGAAAGATATTAGAGTTTTCGGGCGCAAAAAATCCGTTAGTGTATATACAAAACCATGAACTTCAACAAGTAAAAGGTGATATACATCCCATTGGCGGAAGTAAAAGCAAACCGCATTTGGTCTTTAAGAAACATGAAATTGCCATTGATAAACCCACCATGGTTTATTTGTTTTCGGATGGCTACCGCGATCAGTTTGGAGGAAAAGACAACACAAAATTTATGTCGAAAAAATTTAATCGACTACTTCTTGAAATTCATCAACTTCCTATGGAAAGGCAACAAGAAATATTGAATAAGACCATTGAAGAATGGAAAGGCTCAGGTCATCAAACAGATGATATTTTGGTGATGGGTATTAAGTTGGAAACGGTATAAAGAACTGTTCTACCGGGTCGCCTGACCAGCGGCAGCTTAGGGCTGTGAGTTCCAAGGGGGTAACCTGAAACTCACAGCTCATGCCTTGAGGCCATTTAAACTTTTTCAGGCACTACATATGGTGCTCTGTATTTTCTGCCAAGCAGCGCATTGGCTTCGTTATCACCAACAAACATTTCGGTTTTAGGATCGAACGTCAATGCCCGTCCGGTTTGGTAAGCAATATTGCCAAGGTGTGCCAAGCCCGATGATAAGTGTGCTGTTTCTACCGGGGCATTACATAAAGCTGGATTTTTCGCAATCACGGCTTCAATAAAATTTTTGTAGTGATCGCCACCTTCTTTTCTTGATGGGCCCGGCTTTTTCTCTCTGCCAAGGAAGGTTTCATACTTATCATATCCGTTGATGACCATGTATCCTTCACTGCCATAAAAAATATTTCCAATGCCAACACCATCTTCTGTATTGGTCATCCACGGTCTCACTTCAAACTGAATGATTTTCTTTTCTTTGGGATAATGATAAACGGAGGAAAGCACTTCAGGCGTTTCTTTATAATCATCCCACAAAAACTTTCCACCCATACTGGTGATTTTCTCAGGGAGCCCAACATTCAAACCCCACATGCACAAGTCAGTTTCATGAATGCCCTGGTTGCCCACATCGCCATTGCCATAATTCCACGACCAATGCCAGTTGTAGTGAACATAGTTGCGGGAGAATGGCCTCATCTCTGCTGGTCCTGTCCAAATATCATAATTTAACCCTTCTGGAATGGGTTCGGTCTTTTTATCACCTATGTCTGGCCTCCATTTGAAGACAAGACCACGAGCCATATACACATTTCCGATTAATCCCTCACGCAGATGTTTGATTGCCTCCTGGATAGCCACCGAACTTCGAAGCTGTACACCATGCTGCACAACGCGTTTGTACTTTTTAGCAGCTTCGATTAATTTTTTACCTTCATAGAGGTTGTGCGTGCCGGGCTTTTCTACATACACATCTTTGCCTGCCTGCATTGCCCAGATAGCGGCCAGTGTGTGCCAATGGTTGGGTGTAGCAATGCTTACCGCATCAATGCTTTTGTCATCAAACACTTTGCGCAGGTCTTGTTCCATTTTTACTTTTCTACCATACTGTTTTTCAAATTCATCAGCGCGGGTTTGTAGAATAACTTTATCAGGATCACAAAGTGTCACTACCTGAGCGTTTTCTTGTCTCTGAAAACCTTTTATGTGATCAGTACCTCGACCATTAACACCGAGTACGGCTACCTGTACCTTGTCATTAGCACCAAAGGCACTGGAAGGTATGATGGATGGGAACCCCAGAACCACAGCAGCGCCAGTGCTTTTTATAATAAAATCTCTTCGATTAAGTTGATTCGTTTTTTTCATCATGCGGAGATTTAGTGTGTTTAATTTATTTATTTTTTTTCTTTCTTGGCTTGTTTAATCATCGTGTCGAATACATCATGTTGTTCGATCAGAGCCTTTACTTTATCGGCAGGATCGGTGCGGCATTCCAAAAGAATCCAACCGTTATATTCCATTTTTACGAACAAGTTCATCAGTTGCTGATATGGATAGGTGCCGATATTAAGTTCACGTACATGAACCGTATCACCTTGCCTATTTTTAACCAGATTGAAATTGTATTCAAGGCCTCCGCCCAGCAAATCTTCGTCATTACAATTCCAGCACGTATAAACATTGGGATGATTGGCGACATCCATAATGGCTTTGATGTTGGGCAGTTCCTGTGTTTCATTGCCGTGTACTTCAAGCCTGATTTTCTGACCATAGTCGGCCGCAAACTTGCCTACTTCGTTTAGCGCCTTTCCAATTTGCTCAATGGTTTTTTCATGTGGCACCTCTTTGTGAAAGGCATTGGGTTTTACTTTTACGCCTGTTCCACCAACATCCTTCGAAAGCTTAATCCACTCTTTGGTTTTCTCGATGGATTTTTTGAGTTGTTCCTGATCAACAAAATCATATTGCTCATTGGTACCCATGCCAACAATCTTCACCGGGCTGTCGGCAAACATTTTCTTAACCTCCCTGCGCCTTTCTGTTGAAATAGTTGGATCAACACCATGCGCATGCTCGGTGCGCAATTCAACACCATATATTTTTGCTGCTGAACAATTCTTGATCAGCGTTGGCACGTCCCAATCTTTGCCCCACTGGTAGGTTACCAAACCCAGTTTCAAGGTTGGTTTTTTAACGGCCGTAAACGCAAAGCCGGGTGCCAGGCAAGCACTTGTGAGCAGTGCTACATTTTTCACAAAAACCCTTCTGCTTGTCTTGTTTTCTGGTTGCATACTGGTTGGATTATACTATATCAATAATTTAAATACCCATAACAGGTACTTTAAAGACGAAAACTTTTCCTCTTGCCCTTACAGGCAGCCATTGGACGGTGATGTTCTGGAATTAAATATACCGGATAAATAAAACATCTTTTAAGAGAAAATAAAAAGTTAAAATTTGTAAGGATAAACGGCAATTTTATCGTCATAGCACTATAGCAGCATGTAAATTAACTTTATGAATAAACAACTTTTTATAATCGTCATTCTTTTAGGTGCATTGGGCAATGCAAAGGCACAAAGTAAAAGTGATTGGGAAAACCTCTTCAACGGTAAAGATTTCAAAGGCTGGAAACAATTAAATGGCAAAGCCAAATATGAAATCCAAAATGGCGAAATTGTGGGGACCACCGTAGCTAATGAACCCAACTCCTTTATGGCCACGGAGAAAGATTACGGTGATTTTATTCTGGAACTTGAATATAAAGTGCCACAGGGTATGAATTCAGGTATCCAATTTCGAAGTTTGAGTAAAGCCGATTACATGAACGGTCGCGTTCATGGCTATCAGTTTGAAGTAGATCCATCGGATAGAGCCTGGACAGGTGGTATTTATGATGAAGCCCGCAGGGACTGGCTCTATACAATGGAGTATAATCCATCGGCAAAGTCAGCCTTCAAAAAAGATGAGTGGAATAAAATAAGACTTGAATGTATCGGCACCAGTATACGCACTTTTGTAAATGGTATTCCAGCAGCTCATGTAGTGGATGATGTTACTTCAAGCGGATTTATTGCGCTACAGGTCCATGCAATTGGCAAAAATGATGTGCCAGGTAAGCAAATCAAGTGGCGCAATATTCGTATACAAACAAAAAATCTAAAGCCTTCTCCTCCTGATAATGTTTTTGTGATGAATTTCATTCCTAATGATTTATCTGAAAAAGAAAAGAGTTTAGGCTATTCATTATTGTGGGATGGTAAATCAGCTGCCGGATGGCGCGGTGCCTACAGAGAAAAGTTCCCTGAAAAAGGATGGGAAATTAAAGACGGGACGATCAGTGTAATGAAATCAACCGGAGCTGAATCAGAAAATGGAGGTGACATTGTTACGGAGAAAGAGTTCGGTGCATTCGATTTGCAATTTGAATTTAAACTAACCGAAGGAGCCAACAGTGGCCTAAAATATTTTGTTACCGAAAGCGAAGGCAATAAAGGATCGGCTATTGGATTGGAGTACCAGATTTTGGATGATGCCATGCACCCTGATGCCAAACAAGGCGTTGTTGGCAACCGCACCCAGGCCTCCTTATATGATCTTATTCCTTCTGTCAAAGAAAGACGGGGTCAACATAAAATTGGTGAGTGGAATTATGGCCGGGTTATTGTTTATCCGGATAACCGTGTAGAGCATTGGCTCAATGGTTATAAAGTGGTGGAATACAAAAGAGGCTCACCTATTTATAATGCGTTGGTGGCGCGTAGCAAATATGCCAAGTATGAAAACTTTGGTATGGCTGAGAAAGGAAGAATCCTACTACAAGATCATGGAAATAATGTTTCATTCAGAAGTATAAAAATTAAAGAATTAAAATAAAACTTAACCTTTACCTAGACATGAAAAAATCGAGAAGGGAATTTATTAAAAAGACAGCGATGGCTACTGCCGGAACATACCTGGGTGCATTGGCATTCAGTCCGAAAAGTTATGCTAATATTATTGGGGCAAACGACCGGGTTCGTGTGGGGGTAGTTGGTTTTTCTGACCGCTTCCGTTCCTCTTTGTTGCCAGCTTTTACCAATCATAACAAAGAAATGAACTTTGATATTGTAGCTGTTTCTGATATCTGGAAAAGAAGAAGGGAAGAGGGGCAAGCTATACTCAAAGAAAAATTGGGTCATGATGTTAAAACATTTGTAAACAATGAAGCGCTATACAGCGCCAAAGAAGTGGATGCTGTTATTATTAGCACGGCAGATTTTCAGCATGCCCTTCATACGGTGGAGGCAGTAAAAGCGGGTTGTGATACCTACACAGAAAAACCTTTTGCAGAAACCATGGAAGATGCACGGGCTGCCTTAAAGGCGGTACGTGAATCCAAGAAGATTGTGCAAATTGGATCGCAACGCAGAAGCGGTAGAAATTATCATGAAGCGGCAAACTTTGTAAAGTCGGGTCAGTTTGGTCCAATTACCATGGTTGAACTTTCATGGAATGTAAATCAACCGGGGCGCTGGAGAAGAAAAACATTGGTGGAGGAAATCAGAGAAAGTGATACTGATTGGACTCGTTTTCAGTTGAATCGCCCAAAGACAGCATGGGATCCACGCAAATATCTGGAGTTCCGTTTGTTCTGGCCATATTCTTCCGGATTAGCCGGCCAGTGGATGAGCCACCAGATCGATACCGTACATTGGTTCAGCGGATTGAAAAATCCAAGAAGCGTTGTTGCCAACGGAGGCATTTATGTTTGGAAAGATGGGCGCAAGAACTGGGATACCATTACAGCCGTATTTGATTATGGACCATCCAATGATCCAACCAATGGCTTCCAGGTTAGCTTTGCATCGCGCATGCATAATGGTGATGAAAAACCAGCTGAAATTTATTATTCCAATGGGGGTGAAATGAATCTGAACACCAACAAAGTATCTCCAACCGGTGGCTTACGCGAAAATTTTGCTAAAGCGATGGGCATGAGTGCAAACTTGCTGCCAGAGAAGGATTTGAATGTGGTAGATGAAAAAGTAATCGCTTCGGCAAACACAGGAAACGATCCACTCACATCGGGTCATATGCGCAACTGGATGGAAAGTGTTCGTGACAGAAAAGAACCAAACGCACCTGTTGAAGCTGGCTACTCACATGCAATTGCCTGCATCATGGTAAATGCTGCGGTTCAAACCGGAATGAAAGCCACCTTTGATGAAAAAACACAGGAAGTTATGGCGGGTGGAAAAGTTTTTAAATACTGATTATATCGTGCGGATGAATCGATTGAATAAAATCACGAAAACAGGGACAATCACATTGTCCCTGTTTTTATTGCTAATACAAGCAGGCTATGCACAAATGAAACCCGTGAAATTTATTGCTGATGAAAAGGGTAAAAAGGTGGAGGTAGTCATCGATGGGAAATTATTTACGTCCTACATCTATCCGGAAGATCTGGACAAACCCGTATTGTATCCGATCTATACTTCAAAAGAAACAGTGATCACCCGCGGATTTCCAAGAGATCCCCGTCCGGGTGAGCGTGTTGATCACCCTCATCATGTTGGCTTATGGTTTAACTATGGTGATGTGAATGGACTTGATTTCTGGAATAACTCCTATGCAATTCCAGCGAATGAAAAACATAAGTATGGAAGCATACGTCATCAAAAAGTGATCAAGGCTGAAGGTGGAAAAAATAAAGGAACCTTAGTGGTTCAAACGAATTGGATAGATAGCAAAGGAACTGTATTGCTTGTGGAAGAATCAACCTTTGTTTTTTCCGGCACTGATAACCTCAGATCCATTGATCGCACTACTAAACTTACGGCCAAAAAAGAGAAAGTGGTTTTCAAAGAAACAAAAGAAGGCATGATGGGCCTTCGTCTTGATCGTGCCTTTGAAGAGCCATCTACAAAGCCAGAGGTATTTACCGATGCAACCGGAAAACCTACTACCGTGGCTGCTCTTAATAATGAAGGAGTAAACGGTGTTTACAAGAATAGTAAAGGCGATGAGAAAGGAAGTGTGTGGGGTAAGCGGGCCGACTGGGTTTCTCTTTCTGCCACCAAGGGGAATGAACCGATCACAGTAGCTATGGTAGATAACAAAAAGAATATCGGTTATCCGGCTCATTGGCATGCACGTGGCTACGGCTTATTTGCTGTAAATAACCTTTCGTCAAAATCATATTTCCCAACAGATGAGGAATTCACCAATACGTTGAATCCAGGCGAATCGATGGTTTTCAAACACCGGATACTTTTAAATTCTGGAAAGTTTTTGAGTGATGAAGAAATGAATCAACAATTTTCAGAATTTAACAAGTAAAAGATTCGATGACACAATCAACAAAGCAACTTTTCTCAGTAGAAAATAAAACAGTTGTTATCACGGGTGGAACCGGAGTATTAGGTTCTGTAATGGCCAAAGGAATGGCCGAAGCAGGAGCGCAGGTGATTATAGTTGGTCGCAGAGCCGAAGCAGGCGAAAAAGTAATAGGTGAAATACAGCAAGCCGGAGGTAAAGCAAAATTCTTTCAGGCGGATGTGCTCAATAGGGAAGACCTGCAAAGAGTAAAAGATCAGATTCTATCAGGGCCAGGCACCATCGATATTTTGATAAATGGAGCAGGAGGCAACATGCCCGGTGCTACCATTTCACCAGACAAAACTTTTTTCGACCTGGATACGAAAGCATTTCAACAGGTTGTTGACTTGAATCTGTTAGGCACTGTTTTACCTTCTCAAATATTTGGAGAGGTGATGGCGGCTAACAAAAAAGGAATCATCATCAATATTTCATCGATGGCTGCTTTCAGGCCAATCACCAGGGTGGTTGGATATTCTGCCGCTAAAGCTGCGATCGATAACTTCACTCAATGGCTGGCAGTTGAACTGGCCAAAAAAGTAGGACAAGGTATTCGCGTAAACGCGATTGCACCAGGCTTCTTTATAACGGAGCAGAATCGTGCCCTATTAACCAATGCTGATGGAACACTCACGGCTCGTGGAAATGCAGTTATTAATCAAACTCCCTTTGGGCGATTTGGTGAAGCCGATGAATTGGTAGGTACCCTGTTGTGGCTATGCTCTGATGCTTCCAAGTTTGTAACAGGCGTGGTGGTGCCGGTAGATGGAGGGTTTAATGCATTTTGTGGAGTTTGAAGTATCCATTAAACAAATCGGTTAACAGAAATTCAGATTTATAAAACGTTAGAAATACTTTATGGCTAATACGAAATTTCTTGGCAATGATTTTCTTTTACAAAACGATGCGGCTAGCCAGCTTTATCATAATCATTCAGCACCGCTTCCTATCATAGACTACCACAATCACTTGTCTCCAAAAGATATTGCCGAGAACAGGCAGTTTACCAACCTCACTGAAATTTGGTTAGAAGGAGATCATTATAAATGGCGGGCGATGAGAATTAATGGTATCGATGAAAAATATTGTACCGGCAACGCCAGTCCTGAGGAGAAATTTTTAAAGTGGGCCGAAACGGTACCATATACCATGCGAAACCCACTCTATCATTGGACACACCTTGAACTTAAACGTTATTTTGGAATTACAAGATTATTAAATGCCGATACAGCCAAAGGTATATACGAAGAGTGTTCAGCGCTACTGCAAACAGATGAATTTCGTGTGCAGTCTTTATTGAAGAAGATGAAGGCAGAAGTGCTCTGCACCACGGACGATCCGACTGATGATCTCGCACATCATGTAGCAATGGCTAAATCAAATACGCTTAAAATGCTTCCCGCCTTTAGACCAGACAAATCCTATGCGTTTGAAGATCCGGAAGCGTATATCAAATACCTTGGTAAATTATCGGAGGTATCAAAAATAGAGATAAGCTCGCTGACTAATTTATTGGATGCGTTGGAACGAAGGATTAACTTCTTCCATGATCATGGATGTCGTGCTTGTGATCATGGATTAGAGTTTCTTCCTTATGGAGAACTCACACAAAGTGAAGCCGCTGCAATATTCGCAAAAGCGTTGAAAGGGAATACGTTAACAAAAGAAGAGATAAATGGTCTACGTTCATTTATTTTAATTCACTTGAGTCGGTTGTATCACGCTAAAGGTTGGGTACAACAATTTCATTTGGGTGCTTTGCGTAATAATAATTCGCGTATGAAGCGAACCCTTGGTGCCGATACAGGCTTCGATTCCATGGGCGATTTTCCGCAGGCAAGTTCGATGGCAAAATTCTTCGATCGGTTAGATAATGACAATCAACTTACAAAAACCATTATCTATAATTTAAATCCGTCTGACAATGAATTATTCGCCACCATGATTGGGAATTTCAACGATGGGTCCAGCGCTGGTAAGATACAATGGGGGAGTGGCTGGTGGTTTTTGGATCAGAAAGATGGAATGGAAAAACAGCTAAATACCTTATCGAATATGGGATTGCTGTCGCGCTTTATAGGCATGGTCACCGATTCAAGAAGTTTTCTTTCCTTTCCAAGGCATGAATATTTCAGACGTATACTATGCAATGTAATAGGTAATGACATTGAGCGTGGCGAACTGCCAGATGAAATGCCCCTCATAGGAAAAATGGTAGAGGGCATATCGTATTATAATGCAAAATCATATTTAGGTTTTTGAAGAATAAGAATCAATAAATTCAACCCACTGACATGAACGACCTGACAAGCAATCAACCTTCTCAAATAGTCAAGAACTACCGATGGACCATTTGTGCACTGGTGTTTTTTGCCACCACGGTCAATTATCTCGATCGGCAAGTTATTAGTTTATTAAAATCCGTTCTTTCGGAAGACCTCCATTGGGATGACGGGGATTATGCCAACATAGAGATCGCCTTTAAATTGGCATACTCTTTTGGAATGATAATAGCCGGCAGATTCATCGATATGCTGGGAACCAAGAAAGGGTATGCTGCGGCCACAGGCTTTTGGAGTCTTGCTGCCATGGCTCATGGCTTTGCCAATTCAACGTTGGGTTTTATTATAGCCAGATCAGCGTTAGGGGTATCCGAAGCAGGGAATTTTCCTGCTGCTATTAAAACTACCGCTGAGTGGTTTCCTAAAAAAGAAAGAGCCCTGGCTACTGGGATTTTTAATTCGGGGACCAATATTGGTGCTATTGTGGCACCACTTTCAGTGCCGTTCATTGCGGTAGCCTGGGGGTGGAAATGGGCATTTATCATAACAGGAGCCATTGGTTTTGTCTGGCTGGTTCTATGGCAGATGTACTATACGACACCCAGTGATTCTAAAAAATTAAGCAAGGAAGAGTTTGATTACATTCACTCCGACATCGAAGATGAGGAAATAGAAAGAGCCTCAAAAGATGAAAAAGTGCCTTGGGTTAAGCTTTTAGGTTATCGACAAACATGGGCTTTTGCGTTGGGTAAATTCATGACCGATCCTATCTGGTGGTTTTATTTGTTTTGGTTGCCAGATTTCTTACAAAGCGAATATCATTTAGGATTAACGGGAATAGCAATTCCGGTGGCAGTGGTATATCTGATCTCAACAGTTGGCAGCGTAGGTGGTGGTTATCTTCCTATGTTTTTCATAAACAAAAATATGCCAGCGTTTAAAGCAAGGAAAACGGCCATGTTCATCTTTGCCCTATGTGTTTTGCCTGTAGTGTTTGCTCAATATGCCGGTGAGGTAAACATGTGGTTAGCAGTTTTGGTGATCGGTATAGCGGCTGCAGCACATCAGGCATGGAGTGCTAACATCTTTACTACCGTTTCGGATATGTTTCCTAAAAAAGCGACAGCCTCTGTCACTGGAATTGGTGGTATGGCAGGAGGAATGGGCGGCATCGTACTTTCCTGGGCTGTTCAGAAGAATCTTTTTGTTCACTACAGAGAAATTGGCCAAATAGAAAAAGCCTACTTTATTATGTTTCTGATTTGTGGGGCAGCCTATCTGTTGGCTTGGTTAGTTTTGCATATTCTTGCCCCTAAGATGACTAAAGTAAAATTGTAATAAAAAGAGTTCTGGATAGTTTTCTGAAGCCTGAAAGGAGCATCTAAAAATAATGATCAGCAAAAGGTATGCTGAATCGGATTGTTATTAGTTTAAATTATATTGTGCCGTAAACCAGCCGTAGCATCTCTATGCAAAAAGTATTGAAAGTACATCCTGATGATAATTTGATCGTAGCGTTACAGGACCTCGTTGCCGGAGAACACGTTTCACTTGATGGGGAATCGTTTACAGCCCTATTACCTACACCAGCAAAACATAAGTTTGCCTCAACCCAATTGAAGCCTGGTGATGAAGTGGTGATGTATGGAGTGTTGGTAGGCCGTGCTGTCCAATCAATTCAGCGGGGAGAGATTATTACTACCTTTAATGTTAAGCATGCAGCGAGCTCAGCACAGATTGGTAAATCTAATTATCAATGGAAGGCACCTGATGTCAGTCGGTTTGTTGACAGGACTTTTAATGGTTTCCATCGCACCGATGGTAAAGTGGGTGTGGCTAACTATTGGGTAGTCATCCCACTGGTTTTTTGCGAAAACAGAAACATCGAAATGCTTCGCGAACTTTTAGTAGAGAAGTTGGGATATCACAGACCCACCAGTATTGGGTTAGATGTCGACAAGTTAGTGCAACGTTATCGTAGTGGCGCTGATGTTAATTCCCTCATAACAGAAGATATTATCATCAAAGAGACGGATGTTGCTTCGCAGCGTGTTTTTAAAAATGTGGATGGTATTAAGTTTTTGAAACACGAAGGTGGCTGTGGAGGTACACGTCAGGATAGCGATGCGCTTTGCGCATTACTTGCTGGCTATGTAAACAATGCGAATGTAGCCGGTGCCACTGTATTGAGCCTTGGATGTCAAAATGCACAGGTAAAGGTTTTTGAAGAAGCACTAAAAAAAATAAATCCTTCATTTGATAAACCACTTTATATACTTGGGCAACAGGAAAGTAAATCTGAGCCAGAGTTTATTGCTGATGCCGTGCGCAAAACGTTTGCAGGACTTGCTCAGGCAAATGAATGCAAACGTGCCCCTGCACCAATAAGCAAATTAATTGTTGGTTTGGAGTGTGGTGGATCAGATGGTTTTTCTGGTATTTCAGCAAACCCCGTGTTAGGTTATTTTAGTGATATGCTTACTGTGTTAAATGGTTCGCCCGTTCTTTCTGAGTTTCCTGAATTAAATGGAGTAGAGCAAAATCTTGTTGATCGCTCCGTCTCTAAACCGGTAGCGGAGAAATTCCTGCACCTGATGAAACGTTATCAGGAAAGTGCAGTAAAAGTGGGTTCCGGTTTCGATATGAACCCATCGCCTGGCAACATAAAAGATGGCTTGATCACGGATGCGATGAAATCAGCCGGGGCAGCGAAGAAAGGTGGCGCATCGCCTGTTGTTGATGTGCTTGATTATACTGAGCCAATAACAAAACCAGGACTTAATTTACTGTGCACGCCAGGCAATGATGTGGAGTCAACCACGGCTTTGGTTGGTTCTGGGTGCACACTTATTTTATTTACAACGGGGTTGGGAACGCCCACCGGCAATCCGATTGCTCCGACCATCAAGGTATCCAGCAACTCAATACTAAGTAAGCGAATGCATGACATCATTGATATCGATACGGGCACTATTATATCCGGAGAAGATACGATTGAATCCAAAGCAATCGAACTGATGGAATATGCCTTGCAGGTAGCAAGCGGTGATAAGATATCCAACGCAGTGCGTTTGCAGCAAGATGATTTTATTCCCTGGAAACGTGGCGTGTCTTTATAAAAGGCCACACCATCAAGCCTGGTTTGGGTATCCCAAGGTGCTGTCAATCATTTTCATAGAAACCAGCGCATCTTCTAATGAACACGGATTTTTTCCTTCGCCCCTAAAATACCTTACCACTTCATCAATCATGGGTTGTTGAATGTTTGGCGGATTGACAAACTTAAAAACCTCACTACCGGTAGAAGAAGTCATTTCCAAAATGGCATGACTAAAGAATGGGAATTTTAGCATTCCATGTTCTCCAATAATTTTACAAGTATCGTCCACGGCACTTTCGTGAATATTAAACGCCCATAAGCCCGTTAAAAAAATATCATCTTTAAAAATTGCCTCCAGTGTTGTCAGGTCAGGGGCTTCATATTTTTTATCCTGATTAATGGATCGGCCAGTTACTTCGGTTGGTTTGCCAAAAAACCAGTACATCAAATCAAGCTGATGCGGGGCCAGGTCATGAAATAATCCACCACCGGATATGGCGGGGTTCACACGCCAGTTGTCATCGGTTTGAGTGATTATGTTTTTTGTTGGCGATTGCAACATGCTTATAATCACAGATTTGATCTTTCCAATCGTTTGTTCTTCCAGCAAGGATTTTACTTTTTTGAATAAAGGCAAAGCACGTCTATAATAGGCACCTGAGGCTGGAATCTGAAGACGTAAGGATGCGTCAAGCATGCGTTGGCATGACGCTGCGTTCATGGCCAGTGGCTTTTCAATATAAACAGGTTTGCCTGCTTCCATTGCCTTGAGGGCAAATTCCTCATGAGAAGATGGTGGGGTAGCGATATAGATGGCATTAATTTCAGGGTCGTCAATCAACTGTTGTGCGTCAGTATAAAACCTTGATACTTGATGTCGGTAGGCATAATCCCTGGCCTTTGCTTCATCACGCCTCATCACAGCGATGAGCGATGAATTTTCAACTTTTGAAAAGGCTGGTCCACTTTTTACTTCGCACACATCGCCACAGCCAATGATGCCCCAGCGTATGTCTTCCTTTAAAAATTTCATATCCCAATCAGTGAAAAAACTTTGTGAATTCATATACTTACCTTATGCATTTAAAGATACCTGATTTATATTATGACAAAAATCATGTTTTACTATAATGTCAATCATGTAGGTCTTTTTAAGCTAAATCTTAATTTTATGGCAGTAAACTTTAAAACCAACGCCTGAATCATGCAACTTGAGAAAATCCATTATGACAATAAGATTGTCAAAGCGTTCATTATTGCTTCCGTTATCTTCGGAATTGTAGGTATGACGGTAGGATTGCTAGCCGCTATCCAGCTTTTTTACCCACTATTTAATTTTGATCTGCAATATGTTTCCTTCGGGCGCATTCGTCCGCTGCACACCAACGCGGTAGTTTTTGCCTTTGTTGGCAATGCCATGTTTGCGGGGGTATATTATAGTATGCAGCGTCTATTAAAGACGCGCCTTTTCAATGATACCCTAAGTTGGGTTCATTTTTGGGGTTGGCAGCTAATTATTTTAGCGGCAGCCATTTCATTACCACTGGGTATCACTTCCGGAAAAGAATATGCTGAACTTGAGTGGCCTATTGATATTGCCATCGCCTTAGTGTGGGTAGTGTTTGGTATCAATATGATTGGTACGATTATCAGGAGAAGAGAAGAACATATGTATGTGGCTATCTGGTTTTATATTGCCACGTTTGTTACTGTTGCGGTGCTTCATATCGTAAACTCCGTTGCGATGCCAGTTGGCCTTTTCAAAAGCTACTCATGGTATGCCGGTGTGCAGGATGCCTTAGTGCAATGGTGGTATGGTCACAATGCAGTGGCATTCTTTCTAACTACGCCATTCCTGGGAATTATGTACTACTATCTGCCCAAAGCAGCTAATCGCCCTGTCTATTCCTATCGCTTGTCAATAATTCACTTCTGGTCGTTGATTTTTATTTATATCTGGGCTGGCCCTCACCATTTACTTTATACTTCTTTGCCTGATTGGGCACAGTCGTTAGGAGTTGTATTTTCCATCATGTTGATTGCCCCTTCCTGGGGAGGTATGCTGAATGGTCTATTCACCTTGCGTGGCGCGTGGGATCGGGTGCGTGAAGATGCCGTACTGAAATTTATGGTGGTGGCTGTTACGGCCTATGGTATGGCCACACTGGAAGGCCCCCTGCTTTCCTTGAAAAATGTAAATGCCATTGCTCACTATACCGATTGGATTGTGGCGCACGTGCATGTAGGTGGTTTAGGCTGGAATGGCTTCTTGATTTTTGGAATGTTGTACTGGTTGGTTCCACGCATGTGGGAAACCAAGTTATATTCATCCAAGCTTGCCAACCTTCACTTTTGGATTGGCACATTGGGTATCGTTTTCTATGCACTGCCTATGTATATCTCGGGTGTGGTACAAAGCCTGATGTGGAAAGAGTTTGCAGCAGATGGATTTCTCAAGTACCAAAACTTTCTGGAAACCACCACACAAATTTTACCTATGCACATGTTGAGAGCCGTAGGAGGAACGTTGTATTTGGTGGGTGTCTTTATTATGACGTATAATCTTCTTAAGACTGCCGCATCAGGTAAGTTTATTGCAAACGAAGAAGCGGAAGTCTCTCCGTTGGTTAAAACAAACCATAGTGGAGGCCATTGGCACCGCGCTTTGGAAAGTAAGCCAATTCTCTTCACTGTACTGGCAGTAGTCGCTATCCTTATCGGTGGTATTATTGAAATGGTTCCTACGTTCTTGATCAAATCAAACGTACCTACCATAGCCAGTGTGAAGCCCTATACTCCGCTTGAAATACACGGACGTGATATTTATATCCGTGAAGGTTGCGTGAATTGTCACTCACAAATGATTCGTCCGTTCCGTTCGGAAGTGCAGCGTTATGATCCGAAAGGGGGAGAATATTCGAAGGCAGGTGAATTTGTTTACGATCATCCATTCCTGTGGGGATCGAAGCGAACAGGTCCGGATTTGCAACGTACCGGTGGTAAGTATGCGGATAGCTGGCATTATCGGCATATGCTTACACCACAGGAAGTAAGTACGGGTTCTATTATGCCAGCCTATCCCTGGTTGTATGAGCAGGAGATTGATAAGAGTTCTACAGCTGCTAAAATCAACGCACTTCGCACGGTGGGAGTGCCTTATGCAGATGGCTATGAAGATATCGCCAATGATGACCTTGACAAACAAGCACAACGTATCGCAGAAGGGCTACAACTGGAAGGTTATGAAACCACCAAAGAAGCTGAGATCGTAGCCCTGATTGCTTATCTGCAGCGATTGGGTGTGGATATTAAAGCCGAGAAAACCGCCAACGCAAATCAATAACGATATGTACAAAGACATCCTCCCAAATATTGAGCGCGTAGCCGTTTGGCCAATCATCTCATTGCTTATCTTCTTTACTTTTTTTATCGTACTGCTTTGGGTAGTATTTACTACAGATAAGAAATTCATCAATGAGATGAGTGAGAAACCGTTGCATGACGGAACAGAAAAATCGAATGATGTAGAACTCCTAAATCTATAACCTAATGAAAAAATTGATTTCATTTTTTATTGCACTGTTTGGCCTTACTTCTGCCAGCTATGCCCAGGCCGCTGCCGAAGCTGCGACCGCTTCCATCTGGGATGATCCTATGTTTACCTTTTATGTCGCTGTTGGGTTTCTTTTTATAGTGATTCTGCTGGTATTATTGGTAGCCGTTTATATGCTGCAGGTAATTAAAATAATGACCCGGCAAGCTGCCCAGGAAAAAGCAAAGCAGTCAGGCATTGTATATAAAGAAGAACCTTCATTCTGGTCGAAGTTGTGGAGTGAGTCGAACGATTTTGTGCCGCTGGAAAAAGAAGCCGATATCATGCTTGATCACAGTTACGATGGTATTCGTGAACTAGATAATCATTTGCCACCCTGGTGGAAGTGGCTCTTTTATTTATGTATTGTATTTGCTGTGGTGTATATGGTTTTTTATCATGTTACCGACACACTCCCCTTAGCTGCTCAAGAATATGAAAATGAAGTAGCCATAGCACAAGAGCAAGCCAGAAAATTACAAGCTTTAAACCCTGTGGCATCCATTGATGAAACGAATGTGACGGTAGCCACTGATGCACTGGCAATTGCCGATGGAAAACAGACATTTTTAAATAACTGCGCATCGTGTCATCGCAAAGATGGTGGTGGTGATATAGGTCCTAATTTAGCTGATGAATACTGGAAACATGGTGGCGACATCAAAAACATATTTACTGTTGTGCGTCATGGCGTACAGGGCACAAATATGATCGCCTGGGAAGGGTTTATAAGTCCTGAGAAAATGCAGAATGTAGCCAGTTATATTCTAACCTTGAAAGGCACGAATCCTGAAAACCCTAAAAAACCAGAAGGTGAGATATATAAGCCCGCTGAAGAAGTAAAAGCCGATACCGTAAAGGTACAGACAAGTTTGTAACTTAGTTTTCATTAAATGAATTATGAGCATCCTCAATGTGTTGTAAACGTGAGGATGCTCTTTTACTATAAGGAGAATAATACGATCGATTGATATAAGAAAATGAAAGAAGCGGGGCAGGCAAATTTTTACGAGTTCGAGGAGGAATTTAGAGATACACTCGCCACAGTGGACGAAAAGGGAAAACGTGTGTGGATTATGCCCAAAAGACCTTCAGGGCGATTACACAATTGGCGCATTGTAGTTACTACGATTTTACTTACCATTTTTTTCGCGGGTCCGTTTCTAAGCTTTAATGGCAGGCCGTTCATGCTCTTCAATATTTTTGAGCGAAGGTTTATTTTATTTGGTCAGGTTTTTTGGCCTCAGGACTTTTTTCTTCTGGCACTTACCCTTGTTACGTTATTTGTGTTTGTGATTTTGTTTACGGTCGCCTTTGGTCGCATTTGGTGTGGCTGGGCATGCCCGCAAACACTTTTTATGGAAATGGTATTTCGTAAAATAGAATATTGGATTGAAGGTGATGCAAATGAGCAGCGCAGAGTCAACAGTGGTCCCTGGGATGCAAAGAAGATTCGCAGAAAAGTGACTAAGCAGATTATCTTCATTTCTCTTTCCATTCTGATTGCTCACGTAACGATGGCTTACCTGATAGGCATAGAAGAAGTAAAGGTGATTGTGTCGCAATCACCGGCAGAGCACATGGCAGGTTTTATAGGACTGGTCGTATTCACGGGAATATTCTACGGAGTGTTCGCCTACTTTAGAGAACAGGCCTGTGTTGCCGTGTGTCCATATGGTCGCCTGCAAGGAGTGTTGTTGGTGAAAGATTCCATTGTAGTTGCCTACGATTGGCTTCGCGGTGAGCCTCGTGGTAAATTGAAAAAGCATGAGACATCCATCACCGATAAACAAGGTGATTGTATAGATTGTAAATTGTGCGTGCATGTATGCCCCACGGGCATCGATATACGTAACGGTACTCAACTGGAGTGTGTAAATTGCACCGCTTGTATCGATGTGTGCGATGAGGTAATGACTAAAATCCACAAGCCAAAAGGACTGATCCGCTACTCATCATACAATGCAATACAAGAGGGCGTTCAGAAATTATTTACCCCACGTATTGCTGGTTATTCAGTAATACTCATTGCTTTGATAAGTTTGCTCACTTACTTTATTTCTACCCGTGCCGATATCGAGACTACGGTGTTGAAAGTGCCGGGCACGCTCTATACAAAAACAGACGATGGTCAGATCACCAATCTATATAGTATTGAATTTGTAAATAAAACGTTTGAAGATATTAATCTGGAAGTAAAAATCGAGTCGCCACAGCAAGCAACCTTTATGAAAATTGGAGATCCTGTTATTGTGGTGCCCAAGGAAGGAATACTGAAAGGAATGATTATGGTGAAACTACCGGAAGAAGCCATTACCTCCATGAAGACGGTGATTGAATTAGGAATTTATGAGAACGGAAAAAAGGTGGAAACCGCAAAAGCTAAATTTGTCGGGCCAATTATTAAGAGTAAGAAGACAGTATTGAAATAAGTTATTGATTTTAATTATCAACAATATGAAATGGGTGGTAGCAGCATTTGTGTTTTTTGGATTATTCATCGGTTCACTGGTAGTAATTTGTGTGCGGGAGGATATCAACCTGGTCTCCAAAGACTATTATCAGCAAGAACTAAAACATCAGGATAAAATAATCCAACAGGTTAATGCCAATCTACTTGAAGATAAGCCTCAACTATCGTTTGAGAATAACGCGGTTAAATTATTGTTTCCATTTTCTTCAAGCTTGGAAAAGGGCGAATTGCATGTCATGCGTCCATCGGATGATCGTCTCGATCAGCGATTTGAACTAAATGCGATGGAAGGGGATAGTCAATTGTTTCCACTAAAAATTTGGCAAAAGGGACTTTATCGCGTAAGCCTTATCTGGACTATGGAAGGCAAAGATTATTATTATGAAAAAGTAATGGTTTTATAATATGTGGTGGACGGCATTGGTAATGGGATTTGCAGGCAGCTTGCATTGTGCTGGTATGTGCAGCCCCTTAGCAATGGCCATTACTTCTCAGAAACCATTTCTGCTAAACAAGATTATATATAACTCAGGCCGCATATTTACCTATGGAATTTTAGGAGCAATCGCAGCTAGTTTTGGTAGTTTGTTTATGATCACACCCTACCAGGGAGTTATTTCATTTATTATTGGTGCGTTATTTTTGCTTATGGGCATTGGTGCCATCAGTGGTGTGCGCATTCCCTTTATAACCGCTGCTTTAAATGGTTTTACAGCTCGTTTGAAAAACCTATTTAATTTTTGGTTGAAAAAGAAAAACAACCTTGCCGTTTTCATTATGGGTATGCTTAATGGCTTGCTTCCCTGTGGGCTTACCTATCTTGCTATGACTTATTGTTTTATAATGCCATCCTTGACTGAAGGTTTCTGGTTTATGATATTATTTGGAGCAGGCACCTGGCCGGTCATGATTGGCTTCACCTGGTTGCTGAACATCGGCTTTGGAAAAATTAAAGCTAATTACCAGA
Source organism: uncultured Ohtaekwangia sp. (assembly GCA_964349405.1). Taxonomy (GTDB): domain Bacteria; phylum Bacteroidota; class Bacteroidia; order Cytophagales; family Cyclobacteriaceae; genus ELB16-189. The sequence goes on from CAYGGY010000041.1 coordinate 42,668, forward strand.
GAATTACTTCGGTTGTATTTATTTTGATTGGAGCCTGGTTATTAGCACGCGTGATGATCAATCAATCCATGAATGAGCATCACCATTTATTTGGAAAAACCACGACAGAAGAAGTTATTTGTCCTTAAGTTAGATTTTAAATTAAAGATTGAATTGCGTATTTTTAAACGTACTATTTTACCAATAAATTGTTAATAAAATGAAAAAAATATTAGTCCCAACTGACTTTTCAAAAACTTCCATAACGGCACTCGAGGTAGCAACGGAGATAGCTAAAAAATCGGGTTCTGAAATAACCTTACTTCATGTAGTTGAAGAAGCGACACCGGATTCTTATAATATTACAGGTGAATGGCAAACTAACGAAGATTGGAGTGATCGATTATTTACCCTGAAATTATTAGAGAAAGCGAAGGCCCAACTTGAAAAGGTTGTCATGGATCCTCGGTTTGCTTCAGTAAAGGTTAATGGTGAATTGCGTTTAGGTAATGCATTTCACGGTATGCGCACCATCATTGTTGAACATAAGGTGGATTTAGTGGTGATGGGTACTCGTGGCCGCTCTAAGCTAGAAGAGATGCTTATTGGTTCGAATACCGAGCGGGTAGTACGCCACGCAAAATGCCCGGTACTCAGTGTTCACAAAAAACCGGCAAAGGTTGATTTTAAGAATATTGTTTATGCCACGGCTATGCATAAGGATGAGGAGGTATTCACAAAAATCTTAAAAAGAACTCAACAACTATATGACTCCACCATTCATTTAGTGAGAGTCAATACGCCTGGAGATTTTCAGCGTGATTATGTGGTGAGAGAGTATATGGAGAAATTTGCTAAGAAGCTTGGTCTTAAAAATTACACTATTAATATATTTAATGATATCACAGAAGAGGAAGGCATTATCTACTTTGCGGAAACTATTGATGCAGATTTAATTGCCATGGCAACTCACGGACGCACGGGTTTTGCGCATGTCATGGCAGGAAGTATCGCTGAAGATGTGGTAGGTCATGCAAAACGTCCTGTGCTTACCTTTTCTGTAAAGCACTAAATATTGTTGTCGTTATTTGTTGAAGCCTTCCGGTTTTTCGGAGGGCTTTATTTTTTATCTTTATCTAGTTTATACAATTGAAGAATTACTA